>JADBXZ010000051.1 GCA_020403265.1 Bacteroidota bacterium | reverse complement strand
TTTTTTATTTCAATGCGGCTTTGATCAGGTAAAAACTGGGTGGCATTACTTGTACCCTCTAAATATATACCGTCCCATCTGCCTGTTTTGCTCCATGTGGTAATTTCACCGCCATCAACAATTAATTGTGCCCCTTTTTCACCAATAATTCTTCCTGCGCGCGCCATGTTGATTTTACAAGTAACTTTTAAAGTATTACCAGATTTAACCACAATGTCTTCATACATTTGAATGTCGAAGTCCCAAGTTTCGTTATTAGTTATATTCCATGTATTAATGTGGTCGCTAGGTAGGTCAGCGGCAAATTCGCGCATTTTGTTTAAACGCATTTTTCTAATACGTCTTCCCATTTGTAAGGGTGAAATCCAGCCTGCGCCAAATATAGCTGATGCCCCCATGCAATTATTACTTTCAAATGATAGACCTGTTTGTGGAACTTCGTAGCATGATTCACATAAATTAGCGGGATTAGCCGAAACCATTGTCGCGGGGCAGCCAGGAGCCACTTTAAAATAACAAAAATTTTGGTTTGGAGCGAATACGTCTGATAAATAATCAATTTCCCCACATTTTGTATTAGTAAAGAAATTCCAATCAGAGCCTCCATTGTAACAGCCAATGCCAGTAATAGGGTTAAAATAGCTGTAATCTTGATATGTGTGACCTAAGCCAAAACAATGTCCAATTTCATGCAGTAAATGTGCTTTAAAAAAGGGAGGATCGAAATATCCAACAGAAGTTAAAACGGCAGGTTTACCATTCCACCCGCCTAATTGACCCCAACCATTATTTGCAATTAGAATTGGCATCCCCTCTTCTAATCTGCTAGGGTTAATTGAATCGATATGATTAAAATGATTTGTAGATTGATTATTATTATATAAAAATGTATTTGGATAATAATAAACATTGGTAACTTTAAATTGAATCTTTGAGTCTAAGTATTGACTATTGTTATTTAGTGTTGGAGCATAATTAGCAGCTCTTAAAGTTGAGAAACGCTCACTATTGCCATTAGTTAATGAACCTAAATAAGAATTTAATAATGCAGGATTACCCACCGCTCCCGGGTTGCCTTCCCAAAGGCCAGTGACTGCCGTTCCGTCACTTTTTGTAAAAATGTGCAAAGTAATTTTTAATGTTATTAATGCAGTATTATTAGTTGGTATGTAAGTTGATGGTTGCCGATATTTATTCAGATAGGTTGAAGATGATAACGGACAGGCTGTGTTTGAAATTTCATTTACATTTGTTATAGGCTGGAGACCGTTACAAATTTCCGTTATTATTTGGGCTTTAGACTGCTTTTGCAGTAAGCAAATTGCAATTATTCCAAAGACAATGAGTTTTGATTTTTTCATGGCGTTAATTTTAGTTAAACGAAGTTAAATAATTTTTACACAAATGTCAATAAAAATGTAAAATAAATTTTACAAAAATGTGAAGTTATTTGTTTTAATGCCAAAACATGATGGTGAAATACTTGCAAATGCAATAAGACAAAGTGGTTACCCAATGACTAAGCTTGCTTCACGAATAGGATATACCCGGCAACATTTATACAACTTGTTTGAAAAAAGAAAATTAAGCGCTGAATTACTTTTGCAGGTTGGTAAAGTTATACAATATGACTTTACAAAGGACATAAATAAAAAGAGTTTCTCACAATCAAGCGAAATAGACACAGAAGACAATGTTGATTACAAAGAACTTTATTTTAGTTTGTTGGAGCAACAAAACAAACTTTTAAAAGAGAATTATAATTTATTAAAAAGCATTAATAAAAAACTAATGCCGCCCAATAACAAACAGCAAAAATAATACAGGAACCGAACTTAAAAACATACCCAAGTAGCCCTTGGGTATTTTTTCTTCATCATAAAAATATTTGGCATTTAAAAAAATATTAATGCCGGCTAAAATAAAACCTGCAATACATAAAGGAAGGCCTATTTTAATATATTGTATTTTAT
The DNA here is from genome assembly GCA_020403265.1 of Bacteroidota bacterium. Taxonomy (GTDB): domain Bacteria; phylum Bacteroidota; class Bacteroidia; order B-17B0; family Aurantibacillaceae; genus Aurantibacillus. The sequence continues at coordinate 155,865 of JADBXZ010000051.1, read as the reverse complement.
AAATACTAAATGCAGCGGCTAATCCTAGCAATATGGATACATAGCCACTTAGTTTGTAGAGGGTTATTAATTTCATGCCCTATTTATTGTTCTGAGCATCTACCACTGAAATAATTACCATGTTTACAATTTCACGTACACTACTGCCTAATTGTAAAACATGAACAGGTTTATTTAATCCCATTAACACAGGACCAATAGCTTCAGCGCCGCCAAGTTCCTGCATTAATTTATAGGCGATGTTACCCGCCGCAAGGTTAGGAAAAATAAAAGTATTTACATCCTTATCAACCAATGTACTGAACGGAAACTGTTCTTTGAGTAAACTGTTATTTACGGCAAAATTAGCTTGTACGTCACCATCAACAATTAAACCCGGATAATTTTTATGTAATAATTGAACTGCCTTGGCAACCTTGCTTGGAACTTCGCCTTCTGAGCTGCCAAAATTAGAGTAGCTGAGCATGGCAATTCTGGGTTTGATGTTATACTGCGCAACAGTATTAGCTGTTAATACTGCAATATCCGCCAATTCTTCGGCAGTAGGATTCGCATTCATGGTAGTATCGGCAAAAAAGTAAGGACCTTTTTTAGTAACCATCATGTACAAGCCTGCCACTTTACTTATTCCTTTTTGTACACCTATAATTTCAAGTGCCGGTTTTATCGGTTGACCGTATTTTCTGGTTAAACCGCTTATCATGGCATCAGCCATTCCGGTTTCTACCATCATGGCACCATAGTAGTTTCTGTCACGCATTAGTTTTATGGCGTCATACTGAGTTAAGCCTCTACGTTGCCTCTTTTGCCATAACAAATCACCAAATTCTTTTCTTTTTGATTCATCTTCAAAAATAGGATCAATAATGGCCATGTCGCTTAAGTCGATGCTATTCTCAGCCGCTATGGTATTTATTTTATCTTTATTGCCTAGTAATATTGGCTTAGCAATACCTTCATCACGCACAAGCTGAGCGGCTTTTAAAATTTTATACGTGTCAGCTTCAGTAAAAACAACTCGTTTAGGATTGTTTTTTGCTTTGTTAGCAAGACTTCGCATTAGTTTATTGTCTTTACCTAGTCTGTTTTCTAAACTTGTTTTATAAGCTTCCCAATCAGTAATTTTATATTTTGCAACACCGCTGTCTATTGCAGCTTTTGCAACCGCAGATGAAACAGCGCTAATTAAACGGTTATCAATTGGTTTAGGTATGATGTAATCCGGGCCAAAACTTAAATTTTTACTTCCATAAGCAAGGTTAACGTAATCAGGTACAGGCTCTTTAGTTAATTCAGCAATAGCACGAGTTGCAGCTAATTTCATTTCTTCATTAATGGTGTTAGCTCTCACATCTAAAGCACCCCTGAAAATAAATGGAAATCCTAAAACATTGTTAACTTGATTAGGATTATCGCTGCGCCCTGTTGCAACAATAATATCCGGTCGAGCTGCTATGGCTTCTTCGTAGCTGATCTCTGGTGTAGGGTTCGCTAATGCAAATACAACGCAGTTTTTATTCATACTGCGCACCATGTCTTGATTTAAAATATTGCCTTTACTCAAGCCAACAAATACATCAGCGCCTTTAATCGCTTCCTGCAAAGTATTTATTTTGGTGTTTGTGCTTGCAAAGAATTGTTTGTATTGATCAAGATCAGTTCTACCAACATGAATTACACCTTTGCTATCCAACATGGTAATGTTCTCTTTTTTGACGCCAACAGCAATGTACATTTTGGCGCAGGAGTTAGCACTAGCACCTGCACCGTTAATAACCAATTTCACATCGCTCATTTTTTTACCGCTTAGTTCAATTGCGTTAATTAATCCCGCTGCGCTGATAATAGCTGTTCCATGCTGATCGTCGTGCATCAGAGGAATATCTAATTCTTCTTTTAAACGACGTTCAATCTCAAAACACTCCGGTGCTTTAATATCTTCTAAGTTAATACCGCCGAAGGTTGGTGCAATATTTTTTACTGTTTGTACAAATTCATCAATATTTTTAGTGTCAATTTCAATGTCAAACACATCAATGTCTGCAAAAATTTTGAACAACAACCCTTTACCTTCCATAACAGGTTTTGAAGCCAATGCACCTATATCTCCTAAACCCAAAACAGCCGTACCATTACTGATTACAGCTACCAAATTTCCTTTTGCTGTGTATTTGTATGCATCCTCCGGATTTTTTTCAATTTCTAAACAAGGTTCGGCAACACCCGGGCTGTATGCCAGAGTTAAGTCGCGTTGGGTGCTGTATGGTTTGGTAGGTATTACTTCAATTTTACCCGGACGACCTTGTGAGTGGTAATCCAAGGCATCTTCTCTTCTGAATTTTGCCATAATTATTAATAATTATAAGGGTACAAGGTACGAATAAAACTAAAGAATTGCAATACGCTTATTTTAGTGGTCTTTTTAATTATACCTCCCCCTCTCGTCCTCGTCTGAGTGAAGCGGAAACGAGGATGCTTTAAAAGTGCGATTGCATCGCACAAATAAAGCAAAAAATGTAAATAAAAATAAAGATAGATTCAGTCGTCGTAAACGCCGTATTTAATCATCCTCGTTACACTTATTTAAAAGAGGACGAGTAGGGTGCAACCCAATTGTTTAGAACTGTATCAGGAAAATTTAAATAAACAGTTACCAACCCAATATCCAGGCGAACATCAATGGTGCCACAATGGTTGCATCACTTTCTACAATAAATTTTGGTGTTGTAATATCTAATTTACCCCAGGTGATTTTTTCATTTGGTACTGCACCTGAGTATGAGCCATATGAAGTTGTAGAATCAGAAATTTGGCAGAAATAACTCCAAAAAGGAATGTTTTCCATTTCCATATCCTGATACAACATAGGTACTACGCAAATAGGAAAATCGCCGGCAATACCGCCACCAATTTGAAAAAATCCAACACCTTTACCTTCGCTGTTTTTCACATACCAGTCTGCTAACCATGCCATGTATTCAATTCCACTTTTCATGGTAGAGGCTTTAATTTCACCTTTAATCACATAAGAAGCAAAAATATTACCCATGGTGCTATCTTCCCAGCCCGGCACAACGATTGGTAAGTTTTTTTCAGCAGCAGCTAACATCCAACTGTTTTTCGGATCAATTTCGTAATATTGTTTTAATTCACCGCTATTTAAAATTTTATACATGTATTCATGCGGAAAATAACGCTCTCCGGCTGTATCGGCATCTTTCCAAATTTTATGAATGTGTTTTTGTAAACGACGAAAAGCTTCTTCTTCAGGAATGCATGTATCCGTAACACGGTTATAATGATTTTCTAGTAAGTCCCACTCATCTTGCGGACTCAAATCACGGTAATTAGGTACACGTTTGTAATGACTATGCGCAACTAAATTCATGATGTCTTCTTCTAAGTTAGCGCCTGTACATGAAATAATATCAACTTTACCCTGACGAATCATTTCTGCCAGTGATTTGCCAAGTTCAGCCGTGCTCATAGCTCCGGCAAGCGTTACCATCATTTTACCACCTTCAAGTAAATGTGTTTCGTAACCTTTAGCTGCGTCAACTAATGCTGCGGCATTAAAATGTTTGTAATGATTAGCTATAAAATTAGAAATTGGTCCTTTATTGGGTATAATAGTTGTTGACATAGATTAAATTTTTGAAGCACAAATGTAAGATTTTAATCCATAAAAAAAGCCAACTCCTCTCAGAATTGGCTATAATTTGATGAAAAATTAAACTTACATTTTATCTACACTAACAACCTCGTTGTTGTTGATTTTTATGTTTGCCAATTTAGCTTTTTTAAAGCTATTAATGAACCATTGTTTCGATTGTGCAGATTTTAACGAAATGGTAACTGCGTAAAAATCTCCTGTAACTGCACCTTCAGTTACACTCTGCACATTAGGATCTGATTTCAAAGAGGCAATAACTGCTTTTACGAAGTCAGTATTACCGGGTTTGTAAATTTCAAAACTCAACATGGTAGTAGAGGAAAAGAATTTATCTGTATTGGCAGCCTGTGGATGCTTCAAACAAATTGTTTTGTCGGGCATGTTCGTTAATTTAATGCTAAGTGCAGAAGTTGTTAAAGCAGATGCGTTGGCAGCCGTTATTGAAAAAGATAAGCCTAAGGCTAAGATTTTAAATAATTTCATGATTAAAGATTTATAATCAAAGATAACAAAAATAATGCCATACAGCAATTATTTTCTTTTTTTCTCAAAAAAACCTTGTATCAGCGCTTTGCAATCCTCTTTTAAAATGCCGGTTATAGTTTTGGTTTTTGGGTGTAGTAAATTAGCATCAAGTTGACTAAATCCTTTTTTTGAATCACTGGTTCCTATTACTAAGGTTGAAATTTGACTCCAGTTAAGCGCGCCGGCGCACATGTAACATGGTTCTACCGTTACATACATGGTGCAATCAATTAAATACTTACCTCCGATGTAATTGGCAGCAGATGTAATGGCTTGCATTTCGGCGTGTGCAGTTACATCATTTAGTTGCTTGGTAAGATTGTGAGCCCTTGCAATAATTTTATTATTTGCAACAATAACTGCACCAATCGGCACTTCATCTAAAGCTAATGCTTTTTCTGCTTCCTTTAGTGCTTCTCTCATGTATCGTTCATGGCTCTCTTGTTCCATTAATCACAATTGCATTTTTGTGTAGTAGAAATATCATTGATGCGAGAAACGGTATCACAATCCTGAATGATAAGCTGATAGTTATATTTATTCTTAAATTCTTCTTTAGGCTGAATGTAATAATCACCAAAAGGTTCTTTATGAATATTGCTGAGGTCGTAATTAACTTCAAAATGTCTTAATTCAATTTTAAGCAACATTTCATTTTTAATTAAACATTTTAATTTACATTTGGCTTTATCCGAAAGAGCAAAATCCTGAAAAACCAATTCCTGCATCTTTTGCTCATTAGGGCTAACACAACTTCGGGTACCAAACATGGCATAAACAATTAATAAACCAAAACCAAAGCCGATGCCATAGAACTTTAAACGCTGTAAAAATTTCATACTGTAAAGTTGCAAAATATTTAACAAATAACTTCATATTAAGTCCTAAAAGGGTTAATTTTGAACCTAAATTATTGGGGAATAATTGATGAATAAGAAAGTACTTAAACGAATTTTTATTGGAATTATAGTCGTTCCAATTTTGCTGTTAACCATAGCAATAACCTTGGTTTATTACAAACAGGATGAAATTGTTAGCGAGTTGCTAACAAAATTGAACAAGGATTTTAACGCAGAAATTAAAGTTGGGGATAGTCACATTGCCCCCTTTGCAAATTTTCCTTACATTTCTATTGATGTGGATGATTTAGTTATTTATGAAAGCAAATCTTTACAAACAGAACCAATGATGCAATTGAAAGACATTTATGTTGGTTTTGATTTGTTTAAAATTATAGGTGGCAAAGTTGACATTAAATCAATAAAACTTGAGAATGGATTTATTCATTTGAAGCAAGATACCTTAGGAAATTTAAATTTCGTGAAAGCTTTTGAAACGGAACAAAAAGCAGAGAATGTAGAAGAGGAGTTTCATCTTCATTTGAAATCCATTACATTGAACAATGTAGATATTACACACCAAAACGAAAGTAATAACTTAACAACTGAAGCCTTTATTAACAAAGCTAAAACAGGGTTTAAAACATCTAACGATCACACGATGATCGATCTTGAAACAAAATTAGTGGTAAACCTTATTAAAGGAACTGATACAACATTCTTTAAACATAAACATATCACCATTAATACAAAATTAGACTACTTCAATAAAGGAAACCAACTAAAAATTGAACAATCTGAAATAGAACTGGAGCATGCTAAGTTTGATTTTAAAGGTTCGATAGACTTGAATGGTGACATGAATGCAGATGTTAGCATCGTTGGTAATAAACCAAATTTTGATTTGTTTCTCGCCTTTGCACCGGAAGAATTGGCGCCGGTTTTAAATCAATTTGAAAACAAAGGAACTATTTTTTTTAAGGCCGATATTAAAGGACCTTTAATTAACAAACATTTGCCATTTATTAATGTTGATTTTGCTTGTGAACACGCCTTTTTACACAACATTAAAACAGATAAAAAATTGGATGACCTTAATTTTAAGGCACACTTTACAAATAATGGTAAAAAAGGCTTAGAGCCGATGGAATTTTCATTAATGGATTTTTCTTCGAGGCCCGAAGCAGGTAAGTTTACCGGCTACCTTAAGATGAAAAACTTTGCTGCACCGGAAATTGACACTAAAATTGTTTCGGACTTTGATCTTGACTTTTTAGCCAAATTTTTAAATGTTGACGGTTTAAAAGATTTAAGCGGAAAGGTTAAATTGACATTAAATTTTAAAGATTTAATTGATTTTGCTCATCCTGAAAGAGCCATTGAAAAACTTAATGAGTCTTATTTCACAGAACTGATGGTTGACAACCTCTCCTTCGGTACCAAAGCTTTTCATGTACCTATCAAAAATGTAAACATCAATGCTCAATTGGTTGGTCACGAAGCCAAAATTAATAGATTTGAGGCACGCATTGGGAAGTCAGATATTTCCTTAAAAGGGCACATAAGCGATTTGCCTGCCATAATTCACCATTCTAAAAACATGGTGACATGTGATTTGGATTTTAAATCTCGTTTATTGGATCTGAAAGAATTAACCTCGTCAGATACAAGCAAGTCTAAACCTGTAAACGAATCGATTAAGGATTTTGAAGTTAAGCTTAGATTTAAAAGTGCTGCCAATGCATTCACAGAATCACCTAATTTACCCGTTGGCGAATTTTTCATTGATGACTTACATGCCAGTTTTAAAAATTATCCTCATCGGATTAATAACTTTAGAGCAGACGTTTATATTGATACCTCTCATTTTAAAATCATAGATTTTAGTGGATTAATTGATGAGAGCGATTTCCATTTCAATGGTAAACTAAATTATTACAATCTTTGGTTCATGAAAAAGCCGCATGGCGATACAAAAATCGAATTTGACTTAACATCCAAATTACTTCAATTTCAAGATGTGTTTTCATATAATGGTGCAAACTATGTTCCTGAAGATTATCGAAAGGAAGAATTAAGGGATTTTAAACTTCATGGTCATGCCGACCTTCATTTTAATGAAGGGCTTCAATCTACTGATATTTACCTTGATAATTTTACATCAAAAATGAAAATTCATAAGTATAAATTCGAAAAGTTTAAAGGCCGAATTCATTATGAAAAAGAACATTTAATGGTGCAGGATTTTTCTGCCAAAATTGGTAATAGTTCATTTGAGCTCGATATGAATTATTATTTAGGAAAGGATAAATCAATTAAAAAACGAGATAATCATTTTGGTATAAAGTCTTCTAACTTAGATTTGGATGAACTTTTAGCCTATACTTTAACACCTTCAACAACTACTATTTCTCCAGCTGATCACAACAAGGGATTCAGTATTTTTGATGTACCATTTACAGACATGACATTTGATATGAACATTGGTCATTTTAAATATCATACCTATCATTTCAATAATTTTGTGTGTAAGGCTAAAACAACTGAAAATCATTACCTCTACATTGATACCCTTAAGATGGATGTGGCAGATGGTCACGTAAACATGAATGGCTATTTCAATGGTTCTGATCAAAGCAAATTGTATTTCAGCCCGCTTTTAAAAATAACTAAACTTGATTTAGATAAATTGCTTATTAAATTCGAAAATTTTGGTCAAGACCATTTCGTAACTGAAAATGTTCATGGAAAATTCTCAGGATTAATAAAAGGAAAAATACGTATGCATAAAGATTTGGTTCCAATTATGGACAATTCAGAGCTTAGCATGGATGTTCAGATAACTGATGGAAGACTTGATAAATATGAACCCTTAACCGCGATGGCAGATTACTTTAAGGACAAAAATACTTCAAAAGTCAAATTTGACACTTTGCAGAATCACATTGATATGAAGAATGGCGAGATCTCTTTTCCGATGATGACTATTAATTCCTCTTTAGGTTTCATGGAAATAAAAGGTAAGCAGGATATGAATATGAATATGGAATATGTATTCAGAATACCTATGAAGATGGTTGCAGATGTAGCAAAAAGTAAATTGTTTGGTGGAGGTAAGGATTCTGTATCAGTTGATCAAGAAGATGAAATTCAGTATAAAGATGGAACTAAAAGAACTCGTTATGTTAATGTAAAATTAACGGGCAAGGATGGCAAGTATAAAGTGAACATGGTAAAAGCCCCTAAGAACGATGATTAAATGTTTCGTTTCATTTTTTTAAGTTTTGTTATAATTGGTACATCTTGCTTTCGTTCAAGAGGTGTAGTAGAGAAAATATCACAACATGAAATAGATTCCATCAGGCGGTTAGACTCTTTAAATTATTTAATCACACCTTCACGCATTCAAAAAAACGACAAATTTTATAATGGTTTATTGGACACAACGATTCATGAACTCAGGTTAGAGGTTTATCAACAAGCAGATGTAATTAAAATTAGCAGTAAGTTCAATTGTAATTCAGTTCAGTGTGATTCAGTGGCTAAAAAATATTATTTAACTGAAGTTAAATTTTTTAAGGATGGCAAGTCTTTAAAAACATATAATTCTTCGGAGCTTTACTATTCAGAGTACTACTCAGGCATTGATTATTTGGATTCCAAGAGTTTAATTTTTGAATCACCTGTTTCTTCCTTTTCAGCCCTTAAAGAAAAATCCTTACCTGTCTGGCATTTAACCTCTGATACTTCCAAAGCATTCAATTTGGAGTTACAATTTAAAGTTGTATTGATAGATAGCGCAACTTACCGTAAAAATGATGTTCTAAAAATCATTAAGCAACTTAAACCAATAGTTCAATTCACAAAAAAAATTCAATTAAAAAATTACCACTACACCATTAAGGAAATTGTACTGGATAGTGTTTTTTTACTTGATAAAGTTTTTGATGCAGGTTTATTTGGTAAGGCTGATTTGTATTATGATTTGTTTACAGCCAATAACACTATTAGATCGAATACTGATGAGCAATGTTCGAACAGCAGGACTAGTATTGAAACACGAAAATTATTTTTAAAGGAACCATCCGGAGAAATCATCATGCACTTTATGGATGAAGATGTCATTTATCATGATTTTTTAGAAGGTATTCATTTTGCTTATGGCGAGCGAGATAGTCAATATGTCTTTAGATTTGATACTAGTTATTATACAACTAATATTGAACGTATTTATTTAACAATAAAAAACCCCGAACTTAAAAAGCCGGGGTTTAAAAAAAATAGGTAATCCTTATTCAGCTACTACTTCAAAGTTCACATTTGCTACAACTTCCTTAAACAAACGTACTTTGGCTGTATAAGAACCAAGTTGTTTAATTGTGTCTTCGCCAAGTTCAATGTTTTTACGCTCTACAGCGTAACCAGCTTTTTGCAAAGCTTCAGCAATTTGAATATTGGTTACAGAACCAAAAATTTTACCACTTTCGCCAGCTTTAGCACCAACTTTAATTGTTAAAGCGTTTAATTTTTCAGCATTTGCAGATGCTTCTTTTCTAAGCTTATCTTCTTTAAATGCTTTTTGCTTTAAAATTTCAGCATGCATTTTTTTAGCACTTTCAGTTGCTAAAATAGCCATTCCTTTAGGGATTAAAAAGTTTCTGCCGTAACCGTTACGAACTTCAACTTTATCATCTTTAAAACCTAAACCTTTAATATCTTGTTTTAAAATAACTTCCATTGTTCTTTCCTCCTTTTAATTATTATTTCATTAAGTCCGCAACGTAAGGCATTAATGCTAAATGACGAGAACGTTTAACCGCTTGCGCCACTTTACGTTGAAATTTTAAAGAAGTACCTGTTAAACGGCGTGGCAATAACTTACCTTGCTCATTTACAAATTTCAATAAAAAATCAGGGTCCTTGTAATCTATATACTTGATACCGCTTTTTTGGAAACGACAGTATTTTTTCTTTTTAACCTCATTTTGTTGAGGATTTAAATATCTGATGTCTTTAGATGTGCTCATGTTGTTAATTTAAATTTAAACCATTAAGCGTTAACGCTTTCTTTCTTTTTAGTTTTACCTTCTGCAACTTTACCTCTGCGTTTTTCAGCATAAGCAACAGCATGTTTGTCTAAGGCTACAGTTAAAAAGCGTAAAATACGCTCATCACGTTTGTAAGTTACTTCAAGGTTATTGATAATTTCTTGCCCTTCGCCTGTAAATTCAATCAGGTGGTAAAACCCGGTTGTTTTCTTTTGAATAGGGTAAGCTAATTTTCTTAAGCCCCAGTTTTCCTCGTTCACTACCTTGCCTCCCAAATCGGTAATGGCTTTTTTAAATTTTTTTGCGGCCTCCTTTGCCTGATCATCAGACAAAACGGGAGTTAAAATGAAGACCGTCTCATAATGTTTACTCATTGTTTTATAAATTGGGCTGCAAATATACAATCTTTTTTTCTAATTAGCACTATCTAATTAAAAATGAGGAAATTAGTTGTTATTAACGTAAGTGAATGATTTTCAGGCAATTGTGTTTTTTTTAATTTGGAGAATGTTTCGTAAATTTGCGAATAATGAGATTAAGTTTAATACTTAGCACCTTTCTTTTGTTTTTGTCAACTAGCTGTTTTTTTTCACAAACAATCTCTTTTGACCTTGGTATTGACGGTTTGACTTGTTCTCAATGCTCGAAAAGCGTTGAAATGCAACTTAAAAAATTGGATTTTGTGAAAACAGTTGAAATGGACTTGGCAAATACCCGCGCACTTATACGAATAAATGAGACTTCGATATTGAGCCCAGACGCAATCGCAAAGGCTGCTCGCAATGCTGGATTTAGTGTAAGGTACCTCAAACTTTTAACTTCTGCTGAGATGAAGCCGTGTTTAATAATTGCCGGATTTGACGGTGCAATTAATTTGCAAAATAATGTTACAAATATTACAGATAAAAAAGTATATACCATTTGTTTTCTTGGAAATTCATTTCAATCAAAAAAAGAATTGAAGGCTAGAAAGGAAAAATTGATAAATAATTGCCCCGAAAATACAGGCAAGGTTTATTTTGCAAAAGTTGAATAAATAAAAAAAAATTGAAAATATTCATCTTAATAATAGTTATTGTTTTACTGACTCCCTTAGTTAATAATGCGCAGGAATTATTTCCATACAGTGAGCCCGCAAGTAGTGTTCCGAAAAACGTTATCGGTTTACGCTACATTCAGCATACATTTAATGAAGCTTCACAAGTTCGAAATTTATTTGCGCTGCGAGTGATGTATGGTTTAACATCTAGATTGTCTATTATGGCTACACCAAATGTGTCCAATCATCATGGTAGAAATTTCCCTGACAATTTAGCTACGCATGTGCATGAGGGTAATCAAACTATATTTTCTACGGGGGATACCAAAACAAATAACGATTACATTTATAAATTTAATGGCGTTAATTTTTATACAAAGTACCGCTTTTTATCCAACGACGGTAAAAATCAGCATTTTAGAATGGCATTATATGCTCAAGGGACCATCCTAAACACAGCGCATACAGAAGCTGAGCCAAATTTGATGGATGACAATAGTGGTTATGGTGGTGGAATTATAACAACCTATCTTAAAAATAAATTTGCGGTAAGTTTTACCGGAGGGTACATCGTCCCAATGGATAAAAATGGTTTTGTAAATGACCCTGATGGAAGCGGTCCGGTTCCAACAAGAATTAAGTATGGACGAGCTTTTGAGTACAATTTATCTTTTGGCTATCTTATTTGGCCAAGAGTTTATAAAAGTTATAATCAAACGAATTGGAATATTTATATGGAGTTTTTGGGAAAAAGTTATTCGGCAGCACAAATAACGCAATACGGTTTTGTTAATGTTCCAATTGCAACGCCACTTCTGCAGAGTGGAAATTACATCGACATCGTTCCGGGAATTCAAACAATAATTAAATCTAACTTAAGAATTGAGTTGTCTGCTCGACTGCCATTTTACCGCAAGTCTTACGCTTTTTTTTATCCATTGTATGCATTAGGTGTTCAATGGTATTTTTTTTAATTAAACTTTTGGTTTATGTTTGCTGCTTTAGTTAGCCAAGTGGTTAAATGAGACTTAGTTTTAATTCTGTTAGCGATTTAATTTTTGATTGTTTAATCAACAGTTCAACCAAATTAAATTTATTAAAAAGAAGTTTCACAACTTATTTAACCTTGATTTGCTTACTGATAAAGTCTCCGTTACTTGCTCAAACAGATTCAATTAAAATACAAATGGTAAAAACCAATAAACCATTTTACTTTGGATTTCCTGTTTTGTTTTACACACCCGAAACAAGGGTAGGTTTTGGCGCAACGGGTGTCGCCACATTTAATTTTAAAAAGGATAGTATTGGTGCCCAACAATCAAGAGTCAATTTAATTGCAGTTTACACACAAAACAAACAGGTATTACTTTATCTGCCTTATCTTTTATTTTTAAAAAACAGAACTTATCAGTGCGGAGGCGAAGTTGGATACTATAATTTTAACTACTTGTTTTATGGTATTGGTAATGCGCCTTATAACGAAGAAGTGTTTTTCTTGAAATATCCTCGGATTCGCTTTTCACTTTTGAGAAAGATTAAAAAGCAACTCTATGCAGGAATTAAATATAATTATGACAACGTAACATTATTTAATTTGGATACAACAGGTTCTCTCATCAAAGGAGCTATTGCCGGAAGCAGAGGTGGAATTGTATCAGGTTTGGGTTTAACCGGCGTTTATGATTCAAGAGATAATTTATTTTATCCTTCTAGTGGAAGCTATATCGAAATGACAGGGTTACTAAGTAATGAGTTTTTAAGAAGTGATTTTAATTTTGTAAAGATTACATCTGATGTCAGTAAATATTTTCATTACCGAAAATCTGTATTTGCACTTAATTGTTTTGCAGTTTATACAAACGGAATTGTTCCCTTTTATCAAATGGGGTTGTTGGGTGGGCAAAACCGAATGAGAGGATTTTATGAAGGTCGTTACCGTGATAATCAACTCTTTTTATTACAAGGAGAATATCGACAAATGTTATATAAGCGTTTCGGAATTGCGCTATTTGGAAACGTTGGCCAGGTTGCAAACCAATGGAACCAAATGAGTACTAATAACTGGCTTTATACCTATGGCGCCGGTTTGCGCTTTCAACTAAATAAAACTCAAAAAATAAATTTGAGAATTGATGTTGCCACTGATAATAAAAAGGTACTTCCATACTTCACAATTGGTGAAGCATTTTAGTAGGAGTAATGTAAAAAATATCGAAACTTAATTATTGAACTTACTGATGTACTCAGATAATTCGCGTTTACTGCTACTAATGTTAAGCAGGTTCATTACATTAAAATAATTTTGTCTGTCAACCGTTTGAGCATAAAGATGTTTGGCAAGATCAGTTTTATTGCGTTCTATATTCAATGTTCTCACAGTTGAGACAACCTGTGCAGTTGAAAGTGGTTTTCCTTTTAAAAAGTTTTTAGCCAAATCCAAACGATTACTTTCAATCGATTCTTTTTTAAGCATGTTGACGATGCCGTTAAATTCCGCATCATTCATACCTAAAGACGCAACTGTTGGCGTTAATGCAACCGTTGTATTGGTATTAACAATTGTTGTTGTCGTGATAACAGTTGGTGTAGAATTAGCAGTAAAAGTTGGCGTTAAAGTAGGGGTTTCGGTTGGTTGTGTAACATTTTTAATTCCCATTAATGATTTGCTTTCTAATATGAGTGAATATTTGCCAAACATATCTTTATTTAAAATGTAGTTGCTCACATAATTTGGCATGCTACTCACGGTAAATTGTAATGGACTTGAAAGGCCTGCAATTAAAAATTGAATTTTGTAGTTCAAATCTTCCAAGCAATTAAAAGTAGTTGCTGTTGAATAGCTGTTCACAATCCTTACTCCATTAATCGATGCAATAAATTTTTCTTGCTGACCGGGTGCGTTTTTAATGATTAATTCTCCGCAATCTTGAGCTTTTGTAATTTGTGTAACAATAACTAAGGAAACTGACAAAACTATTTTTTTTAAATTTTTCATTTGATTTATTTTAAGGTGAGTTATTAATGTTAGTTTTATATAAGTGGCAAATTGATATTAATTCCAATTTGTCAGGTTAATAAACAAATTTACAAATGATTTTAATATTATTGAAGATTAATTCCAATTACGCAAACATCATCTATCTGTTCCTCTGTGCCTTTCCAATTGTTGTAAAATGAACTAAGGTATTCGACTTGATTATTAAACGATTTTTTGCTTGCTTCTAAAAGTAAACTTTTAAATTTTTTAGTCCCTATTTTTTTAGTTTTGTATCCACCAAACTGGTCTGCATATCCATCTGTGCTAAGGTAAACAAAGGAAATTAAATCAGTTTCAAGTGTTTCCTCGATAAAGTCTTTTTTCGAGCCAAATGTATCGCCAATGCTAAATTTATTGCCATGTATGGTTCTTAATTCATTTCCGGAAATCACATAAGCATTGTGTTTAGCCAAACAAAAGGTAACGGTATTAGTGGCGGTATTAATTTTAATTAAACTTAAATCAATTCCATCATTAACCTGTATCGAATCGCTTTGTCTATCTTGTTTCAAAGTTAAAGTCACTCTTCTGTCTAATTCCGATAGAATCAATTTTGGATTCGTTTGCCCATCTTCTATTATAATTTGATTCAATAAACTATTGCCTACAACAGTCATAAATGCACCTGGCACACCATGGCCGGTGCAATCGCCACATACAATTATTTTTTCGGCTGGGTTTACTTCGTGAAACCAGTAAAAATCGCCACTAACTATGTCCTTTGGTTGATAAAGTACAAATGTGTTTGAGAAAAATTTTGAAAGTTGTGTTGGAGTTGGCAGAAGAGCTGTTTGTATTCTTTTAGCATAATTAATACTATCTAATATATTGTTGTTTTTTTCTTTTAACAAAGATGTCGTTTTTTCAATTTCACTTTGTTGTATAATTAAATACTCATAAACACGTCCAATCAGAAAATTAAATCCACTAAATACTAAAAACAATGTTAAGTTATTATTTAATGATTGATTGATAAAGAAATAAGAAACAGTAAAGGTAAGGATAATGCAAATTTGCATTATCAACTGACCTGTAATGGCCTTAGCAAACATAAATACTGTTCCTACAGTTACATTAACCAGGAGTAACCAGACAGGAGCATTTTTACCACTAACAAACAGGAGAATAAAAAATATAATTGTGTTAATCGTAAATATTAATGGACCGGGTAAACGCTCATTTTTTGTTAATTTTTTTTCAATGATTAATGCGTTAATAGGTATCATTAAGATAAGCAGTGCCGATAAGAGTTGGTTTGATGAAAGCCAAACTATAACAATGCCAAACGGAAGATCAATGAAAGGAAAAATTTTGAAAATAAAGTTTAATAATTGTTTCTTCTTTTGAAAATCTCTAAATGACATACTTAATTTCAAAATTAATCATTCTTTTGTATATTTATAATTTCTAATATTTCTTATGAATCAACTACAAAATTATGCATGTGGCCAATGGGTTGCCGGCGCAGATAAAGGAACCGAATTATATAACGCCATTAACGGTGATATTGTTGCTACCGCTAGCAGTAAAGGACTAGATTTTAAACGTATGTTGGAGTATGCCAGAAAAGTCGGAGGCCCAAACCTTCGTCGGTTAACGTTTCATCAGCGTGGCATGATGTTGAAAGCTTTGGCAACACATTTGTTAAGTAAAAAGGACGGGTTTTATAAAATCTCCTGGGCCACGGGTGCTACAAAAGCCGATAGCTGGGTAGATATTGAAGGAGGTATTGGTAATTTATTTACCTACGCCTCTTTGCGCCGTCAGTTTCCGAATGAAACATTCTGTTACGATGGGGATGTAGCGCGTTTGTCAAAAAACAATACGTTTATTGGTCATCATATTTGTGTACCTAAGGAAGGGGTCGCAATTCATATTAATGCCTTTAACTTTCCGGTTTGGGGAATGTTAGAAAAAATAGCGGTTAACCTATTTGCAGGCGTGCCAAGCATTGTAAAGCCTGCTACATTAACAAGTTTTTTAACCGAGGCAGTTGTAAAGGAAATTGTTGCAAGTAATATTTTACCTGAAGGTTCATTGCAACTAATTTGCGGCAGTGCAAACGGAATTCTTGATCATGTAATTAATCAGGATGTTGTAACCTTTACTGGTTCAGCAAGCACGGGTAAAATGTTGAAATCTCATCCACGCTTATTGGAAGAGAGTGTCCATTTTAACATGGAGGCAGATAGTTTAAATTGCATAGTTCTTGGAACTGATGTTACACCTTCAATGCCGGAATTTGATATTTTTATTAAAGAAGTTGTGCGCGAAATAACAACCAAAGCCGGACAAAAATGTACAGCTGTTAGAAGAATTATTGTTCCGCAAAATTTGGTGGAAGACGTACAAATTGCACTTGGAAAACGCTTAGCGAGTAATATCATCGGAGACCCAAATGTAGAAGGTGTTCGAATGGGTTCATTAGCAGGAAAATCTCAACTAATTGAAGTAAAGGAAAAAGTTGAAATATTGAGCAAAACACAAAAAATGATTATTGGTGACTTCGAAAATTTTGAAGTTAAAGGAGCTGATAAACAAAAAGGTTGTTTTATGCCACCAATTATTTTCTTAAACGAAAATCCGTTTGTTAACACCGATTGCCACGAAGTGGAGGCTTTTGGTCCTGTTAGCACCATTATGCCATATCAAACTATTGAAGATGCCATTGAGTTAAGTAAATTAGGAAAAGGTTCCTTGGTTAGCAGCATTGTTACCGCTAACGAAACTATTGCAAGAAAATATGTTATTGGCGCTGCTTGTATGCATGGTCGTATTTTAGTTTTGAATAATGACTGTGCGAAAGAAAGTACAGGTCATGGTAGTCCTATGCCAATGTTGGTGCATGGTGGGCCGGGTAGAGCAGGAGGAGGAGAAGAAATGGGTGGAAAGCGTGGTGTGTTTCATTATTTACAACGTACCGCTATTCAGGGTTCTCCATCCATGATTACAAGTATTTTAAATAATTATCAGGTTGGTGCTAAACAAATTATTAAAGATGTTCATCCCTTCCGTCAATATTTCGAAGATCTTGAAGTAGGTGAAACAACCATAACACCAAGTCACACTGTAACTGAAGAAGACATTGTGAATTTTGCGAATTTAAGTGGCGATAAATTTTACGCACACTTACAACCTGATGCATTAGAAGGAACCATTTTCAAGCGAACGGTTGCCCATGGTTATTTCGTATTAAGCAAGGCTGCCGGTTTATTTGTTGATCCTGCCAAAGGCCCGGTTTTATTAAATTACGGGATTGATGAATGCAGATTTACCAGACCGATTTATCCCGGTATGAGTTTTAAAGTTCAGTTCACGTGTAAAGAAAAAATCGAAAATGATAAACCGTTAAAGGCTGCTAATGGAGAAGAGGTGAGCGTAGGAATTGTAAAATGGGTTGTGGATATTGTTGATTGTAGTGATAATAGTATATTAGAAAAGTTTGATGCAATTGATCAGGCGGGTCAAACGGTAGGAATTGCTACAATTTTAACAATGGTGAAGAAGAAGCATTAATGATTAACTGTTTTGAAGTGGGTAAATGAGTGTTTTTTTAAGATCTTTAAAAATATTGTTATTGATTTTAATAAATCATCAAGGTTTTTCTCAAGGATTTAACTCAGATTCTTCATTTAAACTTTATTTAAATTCTAAAACGGATCCTCAAAAACTTAAGCACCTGCTTAACTATCTTCAAAATTTCAGGCCTTTGCAGGCTGATACACTTTATTTATATGCAGAGAAGGGTTTGCAACTCTCCAATCAGCAAAATTCAGATAGCGGTAGGGCAATCTCTAACCTGGGTATTGGAATGTCATTTCAGAAACGAAGTGATTTTAAACAAGCTATTCAATATTATACTAAAGCACAACCTTTTTTTGAAAAGGTAAAAATGTATGATGGTCTTGCTTCTGTAATTTATTTCAGAGGTGTAATGCATGTTTTTTTAGGTGATTATAAATCAACATTAAATGATTTTTTTAAAGCCTTGGATGTTTGTGAGAAACATCAGATTAAAGCACGGTCAGCTGATATATTAATTGGATTGGCTAATGTTTATGCAAGATTAAATAACAATAAAAAGTGTATAGAGTATAATTTAAAAGCAATCCGGTTAATTGAGAGCCAACCGAACGTTCAATATTATAGTTTGGTTGCTTCTTATATTAATCTCGGAGGTGTTTACGCTCAGGAGCGAGATTATGATAAAGCAGTAAAATTACTCTCGAAGGCAATTAAATTAGCAAATGAAAAAAGTTATGCCGATTGGCAAATAAAAGCCAACGGCAATATTGCCGGGGTTTATGTTGAAACTGGAAACACCAAAGAGGCTTTGAAACATTTACTTTTGGTGGTTCGATTAGCTGAGTCTAACAATGATCAGGTTAGTTTGTCTGAGGCTTATGTAAATCTTGGAAACTTGTATGCAAAAAATAAGGATAAAAGTAATTCTGAAAGATATTTTCTAAGAGCCTTAAAAATAACCGAAACCTTAAATGATGTGAATGCATTAAAGGAAATTTACTTCAGCTTATATAAATCTTACTATCAATTTAATGATTATAAATCATCAGTTTTTTATCTAGAAAAACACTTAGCTCTTAAAGATAGTTTGCTTAATAATGAAAATATTGCTCAGCTTAATTCTTTAGAAGCAAAATACGACAGTGAAAAAAAAGAGCAAATGAATCAGATACTTCAGAAAGATAATTTGTTGCATCAGGCCAGTTTAAAATTTCAGAGGTCAGTTATCATTCTGGTCATTGCAGGCTTATTTGTTACATTAATTTTGTTATTCTTTATTATTAGAGGATTTAAAAAACAACAAAAGGCTAATCAAATCATTCTTTTTCAAAAAGCAGAAGTAGAACAACAAAAACAAAAGATAGAAGAACATCAGAGGGAAATTGTAGATTCTATAAATTATGCAAAAAAAATTCAGGAGGCCATGTTGCCTGCCGAAACCTATCTAAAAAAACATCTTAAAAATAATAACACTTAGTTTAACTTATTCGTTTTTAGCAAATTATCATTCTTGAGGGAGTTTTGTATTGCTAAATTGTTAAAAAAAAGGGAGTAAATTGTTGTTTTATGTTTTGTTATAAACGTTATATGGTTATTTTTGTGGCAAAATTTAAAATATAATAAAATGTCTGACATTTCAAACAAAGTAAAATCAATCATCGTTGATAAATTAGGTGTTGATGAAAAAGAAGTAACTCCAACTGCGAGCTTTACGAACGATTTAGGTGCTGATTCTTTAGACACTGTTGAGTTAATTATGGAATTCGAAAAAGAATTTAACATCGCTATCCCTGATGAACAGGCTGAAAAAATTGGTACTGTAGGTGATGCTATTGCTTACATTGAAGCTAACGCAAAAGGATAATTTTTTATGCAACCGAAACGTGTAGTAGTAACTGGACTTGGCGCCATTACCCCATTAGGTAATAGTGTTAATGATTATTGGACCAATTTAATTAACGGTGTCAGTGGTGCAGCGCCCATTACACGTTTCGATGCATCTAAATTTAAAACACAGTTTGCCTGTGAAGTTAAAGGCTTTAATCCTGAGGACTATTTTGATAAAAAAGAAGCCAGAAAACTCGATGCTTTTTCGCATTATGGTATTGCCGCTAGCGTTCAGGCATTTGAAGACAGTGGTTTAGGCGCCGAGGGAATTGATAAAAATGAAATTGGTGTTATTTGGGGTTCCGGAATTGGTGGTTTAGATACATTCCAAACCGAAACCTTTGCCTTTGCAAAAGGTGATGGAACACCAAGGTTTAACCCTTTCTTTATTCCAAAAATGATTTCTGATATCTGTAGCGGACATATCTCTATGCGTTATGGATTAAGAGGACCAAATTTCACAACAGTTTCTGCTTGCGCTTCTTCTACCAATGCGCTTATTGATGCATTTAATTACATTCGTTGGGGGAAAGCAATCGCTATTGTAAGCGGTGGAAGTGAAGCTGCCATTAATGAAAGTGGTATGGGAGGTTTTAATGCTTGTCAGGCCATGAGTACCAGAAATGAGAGTCCTTCTACAGCCTCACGTCCTTATGACAAGGACAGAGATGGCTTTGTTTTAGGTGAAGGAGGAGCTGCCATTATTTTGGAAGAATACGAACATGCAATAAAAAGAGGTGCAAAAATTTACGCTGAGGTCATTGGTGGTGGTATGAGTGCAGATGCTCATCACATTACTGCTCCTCATCCGGAAGGTTTAGGTGCAAGCCTTGTAATGAAACGTGCCTTAAAAGACGCTGAAATTGCAGGAACTGAAATTGATTATATCAATACACACGGCACAAGTACACCTTTAGGTGATGTTGCCGAATTAAAAGCTATTGTGTCGGTTTTTGGGGAGCATGCCTACAAACTTAACATTAGTTCAACAAAAAGTATGACCGGTCACTTATTGGGTGGTGCAGGTGCAATAGAAGGTATTGCCACTATTCTGGCAGTTAAAAATGACATTATCCCTCCAACTATTAATTTCTCAACCCCCGACCCGGATGTTGACCCGAAATTAAATTTAACGCTTAACAAAGCACAGCAAAGAGTGGTAAATGCAGCCATAAGTAACACCTTTGGATTTGGTGGACACAATGCTGCCATTGTCATTAAGAAATTTAAATCATAATATTTTGCCAATTAATCGTTTTTTACGTCGGCTATTAGGTAACTCTAAAAGTGATGATAAGGAATTTGAGCGTTGGATAAAATCTATTACAGGTTATAAACCTGTTAATCTTAATTTATATAAACAAGCTTTCAGGCATAGTAGTGCAGTTGCTAAAAGTAACGATCAATTAAAAAGCAACGAACGCCTTGAATTTTTGGGTGATGCTATCTTAGGAAGCATTGTAGCTGAACACCTTTTTAATATCTATCCAAAGGAAAACGAAGGTTTTTTAACGCAAATGAGAAGTAAAGTTGTCAACGGACAACAATTAAAAAAACTAGCTATTAAATTTGGATTTGATTCCTATTTAAAAGCAACATTAAGTAAATCCGAAACAGTTAAAAGCAGTGCCTTTGGTGACGCATTTGAAGCATTTATTGGTGCGGCATACCTGGACTTAGGTTACGTTAAAACTAAAAAATTTGTTTTAAAAAACATTGTTTCGCAGCACATAGATTTAAGGGAGTTATCAGAGTCTAACGATGATTTTAAAAGTCAGCTTCAAATTTATTGTCAGAAAAATAAATTAAAATTAGAATATGCTTTAATTAATGAAACCGTTCATAAAGAAGGGAAATTATATAAGATAGAGGTGAGGATAGATGAAATTGCATATGTGACTTTTGAAAACTTCAGTAAAAAGGTGGCAGAACAAAAAGCAGCCGAATTAACTTTACAAAAACTCAATGAGCAAAAAGATCAAGTATAGTTTAGATGACGATGCAGAAGAATTTAATTTTCTGTTAGTTGGCATTTCTTGCGCACTTGATCAATACAGCGTTGTAACCATTTTAAATAAGCAATTAAATATTGATTTGGGATTACAAAGCATAGTACCCTACCATTTAAAGGGTAATAGCACTTTTAGTTACAATTTGTATACTTGCGAAGTACCGGAACTATATTTGGAATTTAATTTAATTTCTAACCTAAGTAATTTTGAAAGTGATGTGATTGATGCCGGGTCAAATGATTTATTTGCTTCTCAGGCTGTAGAGGAAAGGGCACGTTTAATTAAAGAACTACCTAAAACAGATTATTTTTTAATTGTTAGAGGAGAAAGTTTGGAGATTTACGAATACAAGGTTGTTGAGGTTTTAAAAGGAGTTGCTGATTTTACGCAAATACAACAAATACAAGTAGACGAATTAAAAAACGCAAGCAATTTAATTTTTTAGAAATCTGTTTATTTAGTTCGAGAAGTAATGAATTACAGATTATAATTTTAGATAAACCAAACCCTTCAAATTTAATGGCATCAACATGAATGGAAACCTACAAAAACACTATAACTTATCATGCTAAAACCAGACAAGATTGGCGCAACTGGTTGGTAAAGAACCATGATTCAGAAAAATCTGTTTGGCTAATTATTTACAAAAAGGAAAGTGGAATCGCCAGTGTCTATTATCCGGAGGCTTTAGATGAGGCATTATGTTTTGGTTGGATTGATAGTTTGCCTAATAAACCCAAATTATGCATTAGTAGGCAAAGCATGAGCCGAACTAATTGTATTATACCATTTATAATTGTTAAATAGTCTATGGTCAGACTGAGCGGAGTCGAAGTCTGATATTCAAGCACCCTTCGACTACGCACAGGGTGACTTAAATGCTTTAGACTACTTTTAATTTATAAATGGTATTAGTTGGGTTTATCCTGCCTGCTGCAGATAGGCCTGCTAAAGGCAGGCGAGCCCGATTTAAAAAATCACCCTTTGTGTATACCAATATGAAAAAATAATTATGGCAATAATTATTTTTGCCACAGTGGTTTATACCGATTTGAAAAAAGTTTGGCGCAATGAAGTGGAACGAAATTGGACCATCACTTATTTCACATCGGTATTTCAGGTATTTCTGAACAAAGGGTTGATTTTCTTACATCGTTTATTCATTTGATTTTCCAAATGAATAAAATAGCTTTAAAAAATTGGGACAAATTTTCACGTTCATCTAAACGAGGTATTTTGGAATGGATATTAAATGCTAAAAAGCCGGAAACGCGCAAAAAAAGAATTAATGAAACCATAACACTTGCCGAAAAAAACATTAAAGCCAATCATCCTCAATAATAAAAAATGCTATCAATTAATCTTTAAAGACTGCCCCAAATTAAGACTATTATCTTTCAAATTGTTCAATTCTTTTAGCTTATCAACTGTAGTGCCATATTTTTTGGCAATTCCAAACAACGATTCACCCTTTTTAACTTTATGATATTGTGTATTTTCTTTGCTTGCTAAAGTTTTTTCTTCTGATTTTTGATTAGCTGCTAATTGACTGTTTCCCGCATTCACATCTAATTTTGGCGTGCTGTTTTTTGTTTCTCTAACATACACGGTTAATTTTTTACCCGGTCTTACACCTTTTCGTCCGATATAGTTCCAGCTTTTTAAGTCTGCAACAGTTACTCCGTATTTTCTTGCAATTGTACTTAATTTTTCGCCTGACCTTACTGTATGAGTTTTTTTAACTTCAGCTATGTTTTCGATAATCTCACCTTGTTGTTGTTGCGATTTAATGGCTGCATAAATGGCTTGCTCATTCGTTAAAAACAAACCAATTTTAGACTTTGGTAAACAAATGGTGTTGCCGCCTGCTGGTATCACATTTTTACGATACTGTGGGTTAAAGTAGGCAATTTCTTCATTGGTGATTTCAAGTGCCTGTCCAATTTGATCAAATGACATTTGTTCTTTCACCACAACTGTATCAACCTCAAAGTATGATTTTCTTGGTGTGGCAGGGTAAATATTATGTTCGGCATGATAAGACATTACATAATTTGCTGCTATGAAGGCAGGCACATAACCTTGCGTTTCAATTGGTAAATAGGGTCTTATTTCCCAATAAGTTTTTTTACCGCCACTTCTTCTAATGGCTTTACTGATAGTGCCTGGTCCTGCATTATAAGCGGCTAAAACCATTTGCCAGTCACCAAACATGCCGTATAAACTTTTTAAATATTCAGCAGCAGCAACTGTTGCCTTGTATGGGTCGCATCGCTCATCAATATAAGATGTTACATTCAGTCCATACATTTTGCCTGTTGGATACATGAATTGCCACAAGCCCATGGCGCCGGCTCTGGAACGGGCATAAGGTATTAAAGCACTTTCAATAACGGCAAGGTGTTTTAATTCCAATGGAATATTATAACGATCAAACACCTCTTCAAACATTGGGTAATATAGTTGCGCTACACCCATCATACGGCTAACACCTTCACGCTTACGATAAGCATAAAGATTAATAAACCCTCTAACATGCTCGTTATAAATTAAATCGAAAGGAGATAAAGCATCAAGTTTGGCTAAACGAGACTGATAAGTATAGTCATCAAATCTTGGAATACTGTCTGATGTATATTTAAACTTGTTGTTTTTTTGAAAGGTAGGCTTATTAAAAGCAAATTCAAACATTTTTTGTGTTTGCAAACTATCCAACATCGCAGCTATAGGATCATCTACAACAACGGCTGTTTGAGAGAAACTTCGGAAGTAGCTGATTAAAACAAGAAGTAACACTAAAGGATATGTTATAATTTTTTTCATTCAGTTTATACTTATATTGTAACGTAAAATTTTTAAATTGGTTACAAGATAGTATTATTTTGTTTTTTGCAAAATCCACTCATCCCTTTTTTTGCTTTTTAACAAAATTAAGCAGCAAAACAGAGTGTTTTCAAAAACAAAAATTACAAAAATGGTACTTCCGTAAACCTTAACCAATCGATAATTTGTTAACTTTGTATTGTGAGAAAACAAAAAGAGGAAGATCTTCCAATTCTAAACATCGAGCGTAATATTTTAATTATCGCACTTCATATACTTTTAACTGCCGCTATTGCATTTTTATTTAAATTAAATGTTGTTAAAGCAGATGTAACCCAAGTGAATCCTGTTTCTTTTTTTCTTGCAGTGCCTTTATTGTTTTTTGGATTTCAGGCTTTGTGGATTATTTTAACGCCTTTTGCTCTTTTTTATAAAGACCGAATTGAGTTTAAAAATAACATATTCACCAACAAAGTATTTTATTTGATAGATATTAAAGAGGTAGTTTTTGCTAAAAACGGAAGTTTAAAAATTACTTATCATGACGGAGATATAGAACTGATTGGGATGATGGGAATTCGCGCAACTCATAAATCTATATTACTTAATCAGCTTCAAAAGGAAATTGAAACAAACAGAAACTAGTTCGTTCAAATTAATTACGTAATTTTAGTATTTATTCCATTCTTATGACGAATGATTCTCAAAAAATAATTATTGGTATCTCTCAAGGCGATGTAAATGGTATTGGTTTAGAAGTTATTTTAAAAACCCTTGCCGATCATTCATTAATCGAAATTTGCACACCGGTTGTTTTTTCTTCACAAAAAACCATTGGGTATTACAAAAAGCAATTGGCTTTAGACGATTTAAACTATCATTTACTTAAAGATTTTAATCAGTTAAATCATAAAAAAGTTAATCTGGTTAGTTGTTATGAAGAAGAAATATCAATTGAACCGGGTAAGCAAACAGAGGTTGGGGGCAAATACGCATTTCTTTCGCTTAAGGCTGCAGCCGAGGCATTGTCTGAAAATAAAATTCATGCTTTAGTTACTGCACCAATTAATAAAAAAAATATTCAAAGTGCTGAGTTTAATTTTGTTGGACATACTGAATATCTGGGATCAAAATTTGGCGGTACTCCATTAATGTTGATGTGCTCTGACAGAGGTTTAAGAGTTGCTTTGGCAACGGATCATTTACCTCTGAAAGACGTTAGTGCCAAATTAACAAAAGAACTATTGATTGAAAAGTTAACTAAGTTAATTAAGTCTTTGCAAGTTGATTTTGGAATTCGGAAACCAAAGTTAGCAGTGCTTGGTATTAATCCGCATGCCGGTGATAATGGTGCTATCGGAATTGAAGATGCTCTTATCGGCGAAGCCATAAAATCCATCCATGCAGATGCGCTTGTGTTTGGTCCTTATCCTGCAGATGGTTTTTTTGGCAGTAGTCAATATACACAATTTGATGGCGTGTTGGCCATGTATCATGATCAGGGATTAATTCCGTTTAAAACAATTGCATTTAATTCTGGCGTAAATTTTACTGCTGGTTTATCTGTTATAAGAACAAGCCCGGATCATGGCACAGCTTATGATATTGCGGGAAAAGGTATCGCCTCTGAAGAATCATTTAAACAAGCAATCTATACTGCAATAGATGTTTTTAGAGCAAGGAAATTAAATGCAGAAATAACCAGCAATCCTTTGCAATTTTCAACAATTAAAAAAGAACGATAATGGAATACAGACGTTTGGGTAAATCAGGATTACAAGTAAGTGCCTTAAGTTTTGGAAGTTGGATCACGTTTGGTAAACAAATAGACGATAAAGCAGCGGATACTTTGTTAAGCATGGCTTACGATGCGGGCGTTAATTTTTTTGATAATGCCGAAATTTATGCCAGAGGAAAATCGGAATTAGTAATGGGTTCAATTTTAAAATCAAAAAATTGGGCGCGTTCATCATATTGTGTGAGCAGTAAAGTTTTTTTTGGCTATGAAGAGGGTAAGCCCAACCAAACAGGCCTTTCGCGCAAACACATTGTTGAAGGCTGTCACGCTGCGTTGAAACGTTTGCAGGTTGATTACATTGATTTGTTTTTCTGTCACCGTCCTGATAAAAATACCCCTATTGAGGAAACGGTTTGGGCTATGAATACGTTGATTCAACAAGGTAAAATTTTATATTGGGGGACAAGTGAGTGGAGCGCAGATGAAATTATGCAGGCTTATGTTTTTGCTGAAAGAAACAGCTTAATTGGCCCGACAATGGAACAACCTCAATATAATATGTTCGAAAGAACTAAATTAGAGAAGGATTATCTGCTCCTGTTCAGAGATTTTGGCTTAGGAACTACAATATGGAGTCCATTGGCGAGTGGCTTATTAACCGGAAAGTATAATAACGGTATTCCAACAGATAACCGTTTACACATAGAAGGAATGGATTGGTTAAAAGAGCGAACATTAGGCGATGAATCTCGTTTTACAAAAGTGAAAGCTCTGGCAGTTTTGGCTGCCGATTTAAATATTACACTTCCTCAATTGGCCATTGCCTGGTGTTTAAAAAACCCAAATGTTAGCACTGCCATTCTCGGCGCCAGTAAGCCGGAACAACTTAAAGAAACATTAACATCTGTAGAGGTTTTACCAAAGCTTAATGCGGAGGTAATGACAAAGATAGATTCAATATTAAACAATCAGCCTATTCAACCACAATATTGATGCAGCGGATCATCAGAAATATTCCAAATGCAATTACCTGTGGCAATTTATGCTGTGGTTGTCTTGCAATCATTCAAATATTTCAAGGTGATTTAAATTGGGCAGCTTATTTGGTTGGTATTGCTGTTGTATTAGATTTTTTTGATGGTTTTGCGGCACGACTTTTAAAAGTGGCTTCACCAATTGGAAAAGATTTGGATAGTTTGGCAGATTGTGTCACTTTTGGTGTTGTGCCCGGACTAATGATGTTTAAATTAATTAATAATTTAAATATACATTTGGATTTATCAACCTTGTTTTCTGCAATCACCAATACAACCGGAACAAGCAAAATTTTACCCCTGAGTTATGTTGCATTAATTATCCCGGTTTTTTCTGCAATCAGACTGGCTAAGTTTAATAATGATTCGCGTCAAACTGATTCGTTTATTGGATTACCAACACCGGCTAATGCCATTTTTTTTGCCTCTATACCTTTAATAATTGGAAGTGACATCAACGGTTTTCAAAAATTTGCAGCTGACTATTTGGGAGTAGATGGTTTAAATAGTTTAATGGTGGCAGAATCTTATTCAGCTATTGGAAGAATGGTTTTAGTTGGTTTAACAGTATTTTTTAGTTTACTCTTGGTTTCTGAATTACCCTTAATTGCTTTGAAATTTAAAAGCTTTGGTATTAAGGGAAACGAATTCAGATATTTATTGATTATTTTAAGCGTGTTGTTATTTATATTGTTTCAAGTACTTTCCATTCCTTTTATAATACTACTTTACATTTTAATTTCGCTAATCAATAATCTATTCAAAAGGGCAAAATGATTAATCGCAGAGATTTTTTTGGTAACCTTGGAACTGCTGCTTTAGCTTTAATGATCAATCCGCTGAAGAAACTAAATCAAACTTTACTTAATTCAAATTCAATGACCCCAGCAATTCTAAAAACCGAGCCACTTGGTTTTCAATGGCCAACACTCGACCCATTTTTATTTTGTGTTCATCATGAAGATTATTTTCCTGCCGGGAATGAAAACATGGGGCCAAATGAAAATTATTTGAAAGGCCGCCATATAGGAGATGATTTTATTATCAAAGATGGTTTTAGAATGTATCATGGTAAAACAGTGCCGGGCTTCCCTGGTCATCCCCATCGTGGTTTTGAAACGATTACAATCGTTCGGAAAGGGGTTGTTGATCATGCTGATTCACTCGGTGCGTCCGGTAGATATGGTAATGGTGATGTGCAGTGGATGACGGCAGGTAAAGGCGTGCAGCATTCAGAGATGTTTCCGCTCATTTATAAGGATAAAGATAATACCATGGAGCTTTTTCAGATTTGGCTTAATTTACCAAAGAAAAATAAAATGGTAGAGCCGCATTTTAAAATGCTTTGGCGAGAAAAAATTCCTCAACTTAAATTTAAAGATGCTGCCAATAACGAAACGTTGGTTGAATTAATTTTTGGGAAATTAAACTCAAATACATTTTATGAGGCACCACCTGATTCGTGGGCTTCAGATCCTGCTAACGAATTAATGATCCTTAACATTAAAATGAACGAAGGTGCAGAATGGCAATTGGAAGATGCGAGCAAAGACGTGAATCGTATGCTTTATTTTTATGAAGGAGAGAGTTTAACGATTCTTGAAGATAAGATTAATAGTTATTGCAGTATTCAGTTAAACCCTACACAAAAAGTAAACCTAAAAGCAGGTAAAGGTGGCGCAAGTATTCTAGTGCTGCAAGGCAAACCAATAAATGAACAAGTCATGCAATACGGACCTTTTGTGATGAATACAAAAGAAGAAATTAATCAGGCTTTTGAAGATTACCATAAAACACAATTTGGCGGCTGGCCTTGGAGTCGTTACGACCAGGTTCACGACCGAACAAAAAACAGATTTGCAAAACATGCCGATGGAACAATTGAGGAAAAACAATCCTAATTTAACCTCCGGCTTTTTTAACTTTGTAATTGTCTTTTTGCAATAAATCAAGCAATCGATCCCGATGGTCGCCTTGAATTAAGATACTATTGTTTTTGATGCTTCCGCCAACACCACATTTTTGTTTTAGCTTTTTGCCTAGTGCTTCTAAGTCGTCTGATGTGCCAATAAAACCTTCAATTCTGCTAACTAATTTACCTCCACCCATTCGATCTAAGTATATCTTTAGTTGCTGTTGGTTATTTGGCGGTGTTTCTTCACTACCGGCATCTTCGCTTTCATACTTGTAATCCGGATTAGTGCTGTAAACTACATTAATTCTGTTTTTATCCTTTTTGTTCATCTTTTATTTTTTAAAACAAACATAAATAAACTTATGCCTAATAATATTAAAATCCCCCAGAACCAATATATTCCTGTATCGGAGTTTTTTGGCGACGAATCATGCTTAGGGTCTTCAATGAATTCTATAAAATCATTTTCTAATTTAGCTTCTTTATTTGCGAGCAATACACTGTCGTTTAATTTGTGAAGTAGATTTAAACTGTTGTAAGCATTTTTATAGTCATTTAATGCGTTAAAGTATTGATGTTCTATTTGTAAATAGTTAAGTTTGGCTGCCAGATAACCAAAACGATTGATAATTGAGTCACTAATCTGAAGAAATGTTTGAGTTTGCTTTAAATCATTTAAAAACAAATAGCACAATGCTATGTTTAAATAACTGTCTGCTTTTTCAACTTCATTCTCACTGAGTTCTTTTGCTTTAATAGAGTTATGACTCAGCGCAATCGATTCTTCAAATTTTTGAGTATTCATTTTTATTACTGCTAAATTATTGAACGACATCGCTTGCAATTCATAATTGTTGTTTTTTTTGGCTGAATTCAAAACAGTTGTGAAGTATTCTGATGCTACCTCGTCTTTTCTTTGTTGTGAAGCCAAAGTGCCTAAATTAATTAAACAGTTATTGATTTGCTCTTCATTATTGAGCTCAGAATTAATTTGTAAAGATTTCAAATAATACGATTCTGCTAATGAATAATTATGCAAATCGGTATATACGTTACCTAAATTGAGATTGCTCAGTGCCATGCCTTTTTTATCATTTATTGCAGTTCTAATATTCAAAGCATTCATGTGATAGGTAATTGCTTTTTTGAGCTCACCTTTTCTATAATATAAAATACCTAATAAATTGTTTACTTTGGCTGAGTAGTAAGGTAAACTTACTTTTTGGGCATAGGATTCTGCTTTTTTAGCGCATTCATAACTGTATTGCGGGTTACTTGTTCGTTTATCAAAACCCTGTTTATAAAGTAAATTTATTCTGTCCGTATCGTGCTTAAGTGTTTTAGCAACAAGTAAAATGGAATCAACGCTTTGTGCTTTAATGTTTGAAAAAAAAAGAATAATTAATAAATAGAAAAGATGCCGCATATTAACGTAAATATATACATTTATTAAATTAAATTTTTACAATGATTCATTATTTATTCTATCAAAAAAACCCTGCGTCGCATTATGTGTATATCGATTTAACAGTTTCTGCGTTAAACCAAGATGCGGTGGAGCTTGTATTGCCGTCATGGCGACCAGGGAGGTACGAGTTTGGTAATTTCAGTAAAAACATCAAACGTGTTGATGTGTTTGATGACACCAATCAACCTATTAATTACATTAAAACTGATAAAGAAACTTGGCTAATTCAAACAAAAGGGTTAAAGTATTTGAAGATTACCTATAGTTATTATAGCAATGAATTAAATGCTGGCGCGTGCTTTGCTGATGTTAATCAAATTTACATTAATCCGGTTCATTGTTGCATGCGTGTAAAGGGTTTTGAAAAAATGCAGCATCAAATTGAATTAAATATTCCGGATCACTATAAAATAGTAACATCCTTACCTGTTAATGCTAAAACCCTTTCCGCGACTAATTATGATGAATTGGTTGACTCGCCTTTTGTTGCGTCGCCATATGTTCAGTCTGGCAGTTATACAAGTAGAAATTGTGTTTTTCACCTTCATTTTATAGGTACCTGTAAGCCTAATTGGGAGTTATACAAAAAGGACTTCATTGCTTTTACAGATAAAATGATTGATTTTTGGGGTGATTGTCCGGTTAACGAATATCATTTTATTTTTCAAATTCTGAATTATAAATTCTACCATGGTGTAGAACATCAAAAAAATACTGTTATTGCTATTGGCCCGGGATATGCCATTAATCAGGGCGAGACCTATGAAGATGTTTTAGGAGTTAGTTGCCATGAGTTATTTCACACATGGAATATTAAGTATATCAGGCCTGTAGAAATGTTGCCGTATCAATACAATACTGAAAATTATGCACGTACAGGATATGTTTATGAAGGTTTTACAACCTATTATGGAGATAAGTTACTTTTAAGTTCCGGTGTATTTAATAATCAGGATTATTTTAAAACGCTGGAGGAAAGAATGCAGAAGCACTTTCACAACTTCGGTCGATATAATTTAAGTGTTGCCGCAAGCAGTTGGGAAACCTGGTTGGATGGCTATGTGCCCGGTGCTCCATATCGCAAAACAAACATATATGACGAAGGAAATTTAATTGCTTTGATGCTTGATGTTAAGTTAATGAAGGCAACTAATAATTCTAAATCACTCAGAGATTTGTGTGTGTTGCTTTACGAACGTTTTGGCAAACAAAACAAAGGCTATGCCGAACAAGATATTATTTTACTCGCCAATGAACTATCCGGAGAAGATTTAAGTTCTTTTTTTAGTTTTTATGTTTACGGGACCAATGATTTTGAAACAGGGCTTCAAGAAGCTTTTAGTTATATAAATATTCAACTGGATAAAAAGGCAAATACAAATTGTAGTGAGCATTTGTTTGGTTTTAAAACAATTGATTCCGGAACTAATGCAAAGGTAAGTATGGTGGCACCTTATAGTCCTTCTTGGAAGTCGGGGTTATTTCAAGGTGACGAAATAATTGCCGTTAATTCAATTGTTTTGAGGTCTAATTTAAACCATTGGTTAAATTACTTTAGTGATGAAGATGAAATTATTTTAACGCTTAATAGCGCAGATGCAATTAAAACTATAAAAATAACTAAGGATAAAAAGGGTACAACCTATTTTCCAAATTACAAACTTTCTATAAATGAAGAATCAGCCAATTATAAACTTTGGAAGTCTAACCTAATGGGTTAATTGTTGGTGTTTTTTGTTAAAAAGTTTAAGTACAAATTTCCTGCATTTTAGTCTAAATTTAAGCATGATCA
Organism: Bacteroidota bacterium; assembly: GCA_020403265.1. Lineage (GTDB taxonomy): Bacteria > Bacteroidota > Bacteroidia > B-17B0 > Aurantibacillaceae > Aurantibacillus. Next base: position 123,510 of record JADBXZ010000051.1, on the reverse strand, counting down.
ATTCGGAAAAAAAAATTATTAATGCTGTTGCATTAATTTTGAATCTTAATTTAAATGATGTAACAGCCACAGTTCAGTTATTAGATGAAGGCGCCACTGTACCGTTTATTGCGCGTTACCGTAAAGAAGCCACCGGAAATTTGGATGAAGTTGCCATTATTAATATCAAGAATGAAATTGAGCGCATCCGACAGCTGGAGCAACGTCGGGAAAGTATTTTAAAATCCATTGAAGGTCAGGGTAAATTAACACCTGAATTAGCTAATTTATTATACGATGCTGACACCTTAAGTAAGTTAGAGGATTTGTATTTGCCATATAAACCAAAGCGCAGAACAAAGGCAACTGTTGCGAGGGAAAAAGGTTTAGCTCCGCTTGCAGAGTTTATATTGGAGCAAAAGAGTGATTTGGTTTTTGAAGAAGCTGAAAAATTTATTAGTGAGGAAAAGGAAGTGAAATCTGTTTTAGAGGCACTACAAGGAGCTAGGGACATTGTGGCTGAAATCATTTCCGAAGACGCAATTGTGCGTGAAACTATTCGTGAGCAATTTAAAAAAACAGCAATTGTTAAGAGCAGAGTTATTAAAGGTAAAGAAGAGGTAGGTGAAAAGTTTGAAGATTACTTTGAATGGGAGGAGAAATTAAATACATGTCCAAGCCACCGGATGTTAGCAATGCGCAGAGGAGAGAAAGAGGATGTATTAATTTTAGACATTTGTATTGATGAACAAGAAGCGCTATTGTTAATCGAACGAAAGATTATTAAGTCTCGAGGAGAATGCGCCACGCAGCTTAAGTTGGCCATAGAAGATGGTTACAAACGACTATTGCAACCAAGCATAGAAGCCGAAATGCGTTTGTTTACCAAACAACTGGCAGATGAAAAAGCAATAACCGTTTTTGCAGATAATTTGCGCGAATTATTATTGGCTTCTCCACTTGGACAAAAAGCAATATTGGCTATTGACCCCGGATTTAGAACCGGTTGCAAGGTAGTAGCTTTAAACCGCGAAGGTAAATTATTGGAAGAAGCAGTCATTTATCCGCATGAGCCTCAACGAAAAACAATAGAGGCTGAAATGATTGTGTTGGCTTTTCTTCAAAAACATAATTTAGAAGCTATTGCAATTGGAAATGGTACGGCGAGTAGAGAGACAGAACAATTTGTAAGAGCCATTGATGTTTTGCCAAAATCTATTCCTGTAATTGTGGTGAGTGAAGCTGGTGCTTCAGTTTACTCGGCGAGTGATGTGGCACGTGAAGAATTTCCTGATAAGGATGTTACTGTAAGGGGAGCAGTGAGCATTGGCCGTCGATTAGCTGATCCATTGGCTGAACTAGTTAAAATCGATCCAAAGTCTATTGGTGTAGGGCAGTATCAACACGACGTAGATCAAAATTTATTGAAAAGTAAGTTGGATGAAGTAGTTAGTAGTTGTGTAAATGCTGTTGGAGTGGAGTTAAATACAGCCTCTAAAGAATTATTGAGTTATGTCTCTGGCATTGGACCTTCATTAGCACTTAATATCGTTAATTTCCGAAACCAAAACGGTGCTTTTCAAACAAGACAAGATTTATTAAATGTTCCAAGAATGGGAGAGAAGGTGTTTGAGCAGTGTGCAGGATTTCTTAGATTACGAAAAAGTATAAACCCATTGGATGCAAGCGCTGTTCATCCTGAAAGTTATCACATTGTTCAAAAAATGGCTTCTGATTTAAACTGTGGAGTTGAAGATTTGATGACTGAAAAAGAGTTAAGAAAAAAAATAGTCCTTACGGATTACGTTACAGAAACAGTTGGTTTGCCAACCTTGAAAGATATTTTAAATGAATTAGAAAAACCGGGAAGGGATCCTCGTAAAAGTTTTGAAGTGTTTTCATTTGATGAAAATGTTCATGAAATTAGCGACTTACGCGAAGGTATGCGTTTACCCGGCATTGTTACCAATGTTACTAATTTTGGTGCTTTTATAGATGTTGGTGTTCATCAGGATGGCTTAGTGCATATTTCTCAATTAAGCGATACATTTATTGATGATCCCAACAAAATAGTGAAAGTTGGACAAAAAGTTTGGGTGAATGTCACAGAAGTGGATGTTAAACGCAAACGCATCGGATTAAGCATGAAAGGGGAGGGGCAGGCTAAGCAGCAAAATAGTTTAGGTGAAAATATTAAATTTACATCGAAGGAAAAGAAGGCAGGTCATTCAGATATGCAAAGTGCCCTAGCTGCTTTAAAAGGAAAGTTTGGTAAATAGATGGCCGTAACTAAAAAAATAGAATGTCCGAGTTGTGGCGCTTCAAGTGTATTTAAACTCAACGAGAGGGAGTATAAGTGTAATTATTGCCAAACAACATTTGTTGTAAAGGAACCTGTTTCACCCAAACAACCATTGGTGGAGGTTTGGACAACAGCTAAGGCCAATGAGTCAAAACACAAGAATTCTTATAACGCCTTAATTTTGGCACTTGTTTTTTTTATTTTGATTGGAATTTCCGGGGTCATGTTTTTTCTGGTAAAACCTCAGCGTAAATACATCATACATGGTGGAGTTGAATTAAGTGCTAAGCGGCAAAAACCTTCTATTCAAGATGCATTTATTGCGGTAACAAAAACATCGGAGTCCATCATCGTTATTTCAAAGCTTCAAACTAACACATTGGATAGTGCCAGAATTAGTGCCAGTGTATATAATCCATCCACCAAAAAAATAGTAATTGAAAAAGATTTGTTTTACGATAATTGGCAAGCCTTAACTTTTGGTGATGTTCCAAACTTTAATTATTTAAATGGCTTAATTTATTGCATTTCTAAAGATAGCGGCTTAATTGCATTTGACCCGTTAAGTTTAAAACAAAAAGTAGGTTCTAACTTTTTACCTCTAAAATTTAAGGAATTAGAGTCTGGCATTTCCAGTATTAGTAAAGAGTACAATGAACCGGTTTATAGATTAAAAAACAACCTTGGCGTAGAATATTTTTATAATGTGCAAACGGATAAGCTTTATAACTATGATGCTTATTGGAATCAAAAAGCTGCAACAATTGAGCAAACGAAAGTTTTTTTTACTGAACACGAACACCCATTTTTGGTTTTAGCTACTAAAAATTGTGATACCTTGAAGCCGGAGTTTAAAATAGGGATTGATGACACTAGTTACATTGATAAATTAAATCGACCACAGAACAGGGTGTATGGAATTAAAAAGGCTAAATTAGTTAGTAATAAAGTGTATTGTGCTCCAAAGTTTTTGAGTAGGTTTCAAAATGGAATTGTTTTAGCATTTAAGGATGATCTTTCAAAAAAAACCGAAGTTAAGGTCGCATACATTAATTCAAACGGAAAAACAGATTGGGAAACAACTGAATTATCCGAATTCTTTAAATCAGCTGATGGAACAGCGAATTGTTTTACTTTTAAGAATGAGGATAAACTGTATGTGAGCATACAATCATATCCTAAAAAATTCTTTTGTTTAGATCCTGCCTCAGGTAAGGTCTTGTGGAAGTTAGATTTAATAGCATTAAGTAATGGTAATGACTAGAAAGTTTGGTTTAATTGGTGAAAAATTATCTCATTCGTTTTCAAAAGGATATTTTGATGCTAAATTTCTTAAATTGTCATTATCTAATTATGTCTACAGTAATTATGAGTTTAGTGATTTGAGTCGGGTAAATAATCTATTAAACGATCCGGAGGTAGTTGGACTTAATGTTACCAACCCTTATAAAACACAAATCATACCTTATCTTTCGGAATTAAGTAATGAAGCAAAAGAGATTAATGCAGTTAATTGCATTAAAATAGCAAATGGAAAAAGTATTGGGTTTAATACGGATTGTTATGGTTTTTCGCAAAGCATTAAACCCTTTCTGGAACCAATACACAATAAGGCTTTAATTATTGGTACCGGCGGATCCTCGAAGGCGGTTGCTTACGCTTTACAAAAAATTGGCGTTGATGTTTTTTATTTATCAAGAACCCAACAAGCAAATCCTAAGGTAATTACTTATGACTCCTTAAATGCAAATGTTATTAATGCGTGTAAATTGATTGTAAATTGTACACCTATTGGATTATTCCCTGATTTAAATGAGTCCCCTCAGATTCCATATGAATTTATTACGCCTGAGCACTTATGTTATGATTTAATTTATAACCCACCGGAAACCCAATTCTTATTAAAGTGCAAAGCACAGGGAGCCTTGATTGTGAATGGTTTGAGTATGCTCCATCAGCAAGCAGAAAAAGCCTGGGAAATATGGCAAGAATAAGTTATACCATTTATAATTGTTAAATATTCTATTGTCAGACTGAGCGTAGTCGAAGTCTGATATTGAAGCACCCTTCGACTACGCTCAGGGTGACTTAAATGATTTAGACTATTTTTAATTTATAAATGGTATTATATACATAAAGTTTTATCTTCACTCTAAATTTTATCCCAATTTATGCAATAGGAGGCTAAGAATTAGCCTAACTACTTGTATTAATTGGGGTTATCCTGCCTACAGCAGGTAAACCCGATTTAGAAAATCACCATTTGGGTTACATATTTTCATGAACAAATGGTTAATTTTCTTACATCGTTTATTCATTTGGATTTCCAAATGAATAAAATGGGTTTATGGAATTTAGAATCCTATTCGTCATATATGTAGAATGAAGGTGATTAGGATAATACTTTTTGTAGTTCTGAACTCAGTTTTATTTGCTCAGCAACAGCGCATTACCGGGAGAGTTATTTCTGAAACTAATCAAAAGGCAATCGCTGGAGCAATCATCCAATTAAATTCGGATGGTAAAAAATACATTACAGATAAGAATGGCAATTTTGAGATTCCTGCCAGCTTCAATCAAAAAGTACAATTATTAGTTGTTCACAGTGATTTTCAGGTTCAATACAAGCAAATACAGGCAAGTGCAACTGACACAATAAAAGTACTTATAAAACTTAAACAACGCATTACTGATTTGCAGGCAATTGATGTTTATGCTAAGCAGAAACCGGAAACGCTTTGCAGCAGCCCTAAATTCAGTATTTATGATTTTGATTTTTTTGAAGACAAGTATATTTTATTGACTTCAACTAACGAGTTAAAAACGGCGGAGCTAAAATTAGTGTCTTCAAGCGGTAGTCTAATTAGTAATTATTTTATTCCAAAAGAGGCCGGTGAGCCAAAGTACTTTTACAAAGATTTTGAAGGTTATACGGATTTGGTCTGTAAAGATACTGTGTTGCGAATTGATGTATTAAATAATCAACTTTGGCCATTGACGATACCTAAAAATGAATTCGATAATTTTTACGCTAACGTTAATGATAGCATCAATCAATTTTTGTTGCATCATAACTGGTGGTCTGATTATCCTGTCTTTTCTTATTTCTCGCTCAAAAACAACGATACGCTTTCAAATAGTTTTCATACTGTTTGCGATGCCGATTTACTTAAGCTGTATAATATTGAATACAGATATTTACCAACTTATGCTAAGCTCGAATGTAGGCGAATTGCCGATAAATTAAAGATTGATAAATACATTGTGGCAGCATTAATGAGTGGTTTTACTAAAAGTTATTATTATGAGCCTTTGTATGCGCCATTGTTTGTTTTAAAGGACACCATTCATATTTTTAATCACTATGTTAATTATTTATATCACTATTCCAAGGATTTGGTATTGCTGGATAGTGTTAAGATTAATTACCATCATCCAAAAAACTGGAAGGAATGGAAGAAACAATTATTAGTTGATAAGCAGCAAAATAAAGTTTACGCTTTTTTTAGCCGCAATGGGCATCATTATATTAAAGGAATTAATTCTGCAACAGGGCAAGAGTTAGGAAGCTATCAGTTACAAAATCACAGTGCACAAAAAATAAAATTGAAAGATGGTTGTTTATATTATGTTTACCGGCCTTTTGATAGCACACAAGAGAAATTTCTTTATCGAGAACAAATTAGGTTGGAGTAAATAGTAATGTTTTATATTCCTCCGACATTTAAGTCGAAAATCAATAATTTTTATACCTCTTCGGTTTTATACTTGGCCATAAATTCTAGAGCCTTATCTACCATTTGCGAACTACCAATGAAAAGTGGCGTACGCTGATGTAATTCATTAATGTCTAATTCCATGATTCTTTTAGCTCCATTGCTGGCTTTTCCGCCCGCCTGCTCTAATATATACGCCAAAGGGTTGCACTCATACAATAAACGGAGCTTTCCTTTTGGAGATTTGGTGGTAGTAGGATAAATATAAACGCCACCTGTGATTAAATTTCTGTGAATGTCTGCAACGCCACTGCCGATGTATCGGCTACTGAATGGACGGTTTGTTGCTTTGTCTTCCTCTTGGCAATATTTAATGTATTTTTTTACGCCATCAGGGAAATGCAGATAGTTGCCTTCATTAATAGAATAGACATTGCCATTTTGAGGTGTACGCATATTAGGGTGGGATAAACAGAATTCACCAATACTCGGATCAAGTGTAAAACCGTTTACGCCCTTACCTGTGGTATAAACCAACATGCAACTACTACCATAAATTATATAACCGGCAGCTACTTGTTCGGTACCTCTTTGCATAAAATCCAAAATTGTACCTGGGCCACTTAAACTCGTTCTTCTATAGATAGAAAAAATGGTACCAACAGAAACATTAACATCAATGTTGCTCGAACCATCCAATGGATCCATGGCAACGACATATTTGGCATTTTTGCTTATTTCGGTATCAATTGGTATAATGTCATCGTTTTCTTCACTTGCAATGGCGCATACTTCACCACCTGCTTTGAAAGCGGCTATGAATTGTTCATTGGCAAAAACATCTAATTTTTTAACCTTTTCACCTTGTACATTTGTTTCACCTGTTTCGCCTAAAATTTCAACTAACCCCGCTTTACTCACTTCTCGGTTAACTATTTTGGCAGCAATACCAATGTCTCTCAATAGTCTTGATAATTCGCCTTTAGCATATGGGAAATCCGATTGTTTCTCAATGATGAATTGGCCTAGTGTTTTTACTTTCATAAATATGATAACGTTGTGTTGGTAATCGCAGTTAAATCCGCAATTATTGTACGAATATAACTATTTTAATGAAAAATAAAGGTAGTTTACTCGAGTGGATTAATTAAAATCATCACTCAAAAATTCTCTCCAATCACTTAAATTGGCAATAACCTGTAATTGACGGTAATGGTGATGAAATTTTTCCTCATCTGTTTGAGCGTTCAGAATGCTTAAACGGTATTTATCATAGTTAGAAAGGGCATATTTTTCTTCTGAACTTAGCTTAATGCCACTAAATTCTTTATCCCTTAAATCGTTTATACTAACTACTAAACCATGTTGTTTTTTAGTAAGCAAGTTGTTTAATATAGCCAGTTTTCCTTCCACACCGCTAAATTAATTGTATTTGCAGGTGCTTTTTGGTATTTTCGCCTATTATACTAACATTTGGGTGTTAATTGGCTTTTTTTCAGGACGATTTTAATATGCGACGTATCTTAATTAATTTATTTTGTGTGTTTTTTATAATTCAACTAAATGCCATTAGTTTACCTGAGTTAAAATGGGCTATTTTTCATCCTATTGCCGCCATCAAAGTAAAAAAAATAAAGCGTAGTTGTGATAAATTTTATCAGGATTCATCCCTAGTATTTCAACTGGATAGATACGAAAATGGAGGAAAATTAGACGCATTTCGGCATGTTTTTTACATGTCGGCATTTTCTCAAAGGGTAAAAATTAAAAAATTAAGAAAACTGGGTATAGCGCATGAGAAAGGAAATTATAAACAGTTTTTAAAAGGCAGATTAGAACATGGTGAATTGCCGGATAGCCTCGGAAGCGTGATGGATTTGAAGAATAATGAAATTGCTTTTCAGTTAATCAACCAAACTCAGAACTTAAATTTACAAGAATTAAAAGAAGTAATTATTCGTTTGATTCAGAATAATGGGGTTAACTATATTTTAAGGGACGAGCAAGGTAATTACCTGAATTGTTCTAAACTTAAAATTACAATTACCCAAAGTTGGCAAAATCAAAAATGTTTGATAGCACCGGTCAATTCACAAAATTAACAGAAACAACCGAGTCTTTGAATTTATTTAATTTGATTAATTCTGAAGCTATAAAATTTTCCCATTCAAGTTGTTTAATAGAGTTCATACTTCCTTCTGTTTCATCATCGTATTGATCCTGAATTTTATCCATTTCTTTTTCGAGTCTATAATAAATTTCATCTGTTTTTAGTTTTAATTCAGCGTAATTTTTCACCAACAGCTTACTTAGTTCTGCTCTCATTTTTCGCGCGTATAATTCTGCTAGGTCAAAATGTTTTTGTTCATGTTTTAAAATAACATCGCTTATCCATTCTTTCCTTTTCCAAGAATCTTTACAATAAAATACGGCATAGGTATTGATGGTGTATTGGTTGTTATTTTCATGGTAAGTAAGCATTTCAATATTGTAAACAGTAGAAGCGACAGCAAACCTTCGTTCAGGCTTTCCTTTAAAATCGCTCCAATTGAGTAATCTATCTTGTTTCCATATTATCGTTTGAGAATTACTAACTTTAACTCCAAGTAACAGAAAAAGAAGTATCCAAAGATTACTTTTTAATTTTTGATGAATATTTTTAAATTGTTGGTCGATACCTTATGCTTTAAACAAATTTAAATAATTAATGTTTGGTAATTATGCAATACCCAAGTTTTTATGATCTCAAAGCAAAAACTATTAAGGGAGGAGAATTTCTATTTTCTGAATTAATTGGTAAAAAAGTTTTGATTGTGAATACTGCCAGTCAATGTGGTTTAACGCCACAGCTTGGGGGACTTCAAAAATTACATGAAGAATATGAAGATCAGTTAACCATTATAGGATTTCCTTGTAACGACTTTAAGCAACAAGATAGCGCTAGTAACGAAGAAATAAATTCATTTTGTTTAATAAATTTTAGTGTAGATTTTTTAATGATGGAAAAGATTTCAATTAAAGAAAACACTCATCCCGTTTATCAATGGTTAACTAAAAAGGAATTAAACGGTAAAAGTAACTCCAAAGTTTGGTGGAATTTCCAAAAATACCTCATTAATGAAGATGGAACATTTCATGATTATTTATTTCCATGGCGTCAGCCTGATTCCCCTAAAATCATCAATTGGCTGAAATTAAAGTAGGCTTTTCGGGTACTTTTTTTAAGTCTTTAGTTTGGAATTGTTCATTAATTCAGTTACCTTCAACTCCTAAATAAACTATACCATGGCTACTATTTCTATTAAAAATAATCTTAACACACAATCAAATGTTTTAGTTTTAACTGAAAAGTTTAAAAACGAATTTGGGCTACCCGAAAAAGTTGAAAGTTACATTTTAGAACAATTGAAAAAGGAAGATGTAAAATCACTCCAATACAATTACATTGGCAAACTTATCAATATCTTAATTATTGACACAAAAACCGGGGAACATGCGTTGAACGAAAAAATCAGGAAACATGCAGCCGGTTTTTGCGACGCATTAAATGCTTCCAAAAAATCAGATGTTTACATATACAATCAAACAAAGATAGATGATTTAAGTCTGGCTGCAGCGGAAGGTCTTTGTCTAAGTAATTATCAATTCATTCATCATAAAACCAAAGATAAAAAAGGGTTGAATAGTTTAAAATCTGTTTACATTGCTAATTCTAAAATCAATAATGCAAAAGTTGATCAGTTAAATTATGTCTGTCAAGCCACATTTAAGGCACGAAATCTTGTTAATGAGCCTGTAAATGTTTTAAATGCAATAGGATTAGCCAATGCTTTTAAACAAATGGGTAAGGAGGCAGGTTTTAAAGTTGAAGTTTTTAATAAGGCTAAAATAAAGCAACTCAAAATGGGCGGCTTACTGGCTGTAAATGCCGGAAGTGTAGATGAACCAACTTTTTCTATATTGGAATATAAACCCGCTAAACCAAAAAATAAACAACCTTATGTTTTGGTGGGCAAGGGTGTTGTATACGATACCGGGGGGTTAAGTTTAAAGCCAACTCCAAACAGTATGGACTCAATGAAATGTGATATGGCAGGGGCAGCCGCTGTTGGCTGTGCAATGTATGCCATCGCAAAAGCCAAGTTAAATGTTCATGTTATTGCTTTGGTGCCAGCCACAGATAACCGCCCCGGATTTAATGCGTTTGCTCCCGGAGACATTATTACTATGATGGATGGAAGCACGGTTGAAATGCTTAATTCAGATGCAGAGGGCAGAATGATTTTAGCAGATGCTTTGCACTATGCTAAAAAATATAAGCCGGCTTTAGTAATGGATTTGGCTACCTTAACAGGTGCAGCTGTTGCAGCAATTGGTACTTTTGCCATGGTTGGAATGGGTACAGCGGATGAATCAATTAAGAAAAAAATTCATACTGCTGCTGAAACTGTTAATGAGCGTATTGCTGAATTTCCTTTTTGGGATGATTACAATGATTTATTAAAAAGCGATATTGCCGATCAAAAAAATATTGGCGGACCATATGCCGGCAGTATTACTGCCGGAAAATTTCTTCAAAAGTTTACAGACTATCCTTATTTCCATTTAGACATTGCCGGCCCGGCATTTTTATCTGCAAAAGATAGTTACAGAGGTAAAGGAGCTACAGGTTGGGGCGTGAGATTTTTATTTGACTTCTTTAAAAATTTATAATGACAAGAAATATTTTAAGTTTGTTTTTTTGTTTGTGTGCAACACTTTTTACTGCTCAAGAAGTGAAGCAGGGATTGATTGTTGTGCATGTTGATCCGGGTGGAAAAGGAGATTTTAAACAGAAAATTTATAACTATCATATTTTAAACGGGCATTATGTTGGTAGAGATGAAATTTTGACAATTAATGGAAAGAAAGAAGGAAAGGACTATTTAAGAACAGATTTAGGTACAAATCAAATTTATAATAACAGATATCTGGTAACCGGAATTGGAAACATTATAGATTTAAAAGAAAAGAAGGTATTATTCGACGGACGCGCAAATTTGGTCAGGTTAGCAAATGACAGTGCGGTTTATTACACCAACGATGCTTTTAAGGGTAAATTTTACTCCGTGTATAATTTCAAAACTCATAGCTATAGCGAAGTAAAAAGCTTAACATTTAAAGCAAAAGCAGGACAAGATGTGGAGTTTGACAAAACAACAGCGCCCTATAAATTGTTTTTGTATCCAATGAATAAGCCAAAGGTACAATTGGTTGCCGATGCAGGTTTTGGGCAAACAGCAGATGGGTCGAAGCCTGATCCTCTTTTATGGTGGTTAGATAACTTTAATTTTGTTTATACCTATTTTAATAAAGAAAATACGGAGATGAGTTTTTTTAAAGTTAATGTAGACACAAAGGCGCAAACCCTAATAGGAAAGGTTGCTGTAATTTCTGATAAACAAGTAGCGCGTTTATCTAAACTCTCAGCTTCTGAATATTTAGTTTTCATTGGCCAAAAACAGGTATTGATTGATATCGCAAAAAATCAAGTAAGTGATTTACAATTTAGCAAGGAAGAAAACGGATTCAGTTATGAATGCAAGTTAGCCGGGAGTGGAAGAATAGTTAAGTATAAAAACACAGAATCCGGAAAGTATCATTTTCAACCGAAAAATTTTAAAACCTCCACTAATATTGCTGCCATGGTAAAAGAAATTGTAATGGGTGCTGATAGTTATCAGCAAGGCCTTGGCGTATGGAATTTCAATAAACAAAAGTGGGAGAGTGTTGATTGCGAAGATGTACTAACACTGATTGGATTTATAAATGAATAATTAAACATGAGCTACACGGTTACAAATCAAAACGGAACGAGTTTTAAAGCGGATTTAAAAACGAATGGAACTATTTTTGAAGGAATGTTAAATGATAAAGAAGTAAATGGCAACTTTATCAAGATTAATGATCATCAGTTTCATTTTATCTACAACAATAATTCGTATAATGTTGAGGTAATTAAAATTAACCAAGACGATAAGACCATGGTCTTGAAAATTAACGCTGTGCGATACACGCTAAGTTTAAAAGATAAATTTGATGAATTATTAAAAAATCTTGGCTTAGATAATTTAACTGCAAAAAAAGTTTCTGATGTTAAAGCACCAATGCCTGGAATGGTTTTATCTATTTTAGTAAAGGAAGGTGATGAGGTGAAAAAAGGAGATACATTACTAATACTTGAGGCAATGAAAATGGAAAATAGTTTAAAAGCCTCAGCTGATGGGCAGGTAAAAAAAGTGGTGGCTGTTAAAGGCACTGCGGTTGAAAAGAATCAAGTTTTAATACAATTTTAAGATGTCGGACAGAAGAGATTTTTTAAAAAAATCGGGTTTGCTTGGTTTAGCTAGTATTGCAACTAATTTAATTGGGCAAGAGAAAATTGAAAAAGCCGAACAAGCGCTTAGCGCGCTTGGTGAAAATGCATTTACCCTTCCAAAATTAAATTATCGTTTTGATGAGTTAGAACCACACATTGATGCCAAAACAATGGAAATTCATTACACCAAGCATCATCAAGGTTATATAGATAAATTGAATGCCATTAAAAGTACAAACATTGATTACCTTAGTTCAGATGAAGTTAAATGCACACATATTGATAGATTTACGCAGGCTGCCATTCGAAATAATTTAGGCGGGCATTATAATCACACACTATTTTGGAGTTTATTAAAACCAAATCCGAAAAGTGAAATTAATATACCTAAAGCAAAATTAACTGAAGCTATAATAAAAGAATTTAAATCGGTTGATGAATTTAAAAACCAATTTTCAGAAACTGCACTTAAAATATTTGGGAGCGGCTGGTGTTGGTTGGTGCTTCAAAATTCCAAGTTAAAAATTGTAACAACAGCTAATCAGGACAATCCCTTGATGAAAATAGATGAAGCAACTCAGTTTGAGGCAGTAGCAAAACCAATTCTTGCTTTGGATGTATGGGAACATGCTTATTACCTTAAACATCAAAACAAGAGAAAAGATTATATTAATGCTTGGTGGAATGTTGTGAATTGGGATGAGGCAGAGAAGAGGTTCAATGGTTATTAATTTAGTCTCGTAACATGTATTGTTTGTAAGATTAATGTTAGTGGCAACTATATTGTTAAGTGTTTTAAAAGTCTTAACGATTATTTCTAAATTCTTGTACCATTTTTGTTAAGTAGTTTAAAAAATCATCCATTATAATGCTACAGGCTGCAGGGTTAACGAAAGTAAAATCCGATCTGTATATTTTTGGTTGAATGATATTGTTTTTAAAATCTATTATTAAATAATTGATATTAAAATTATATTGTTTATAGCCACCATTATTCGAAATCACGTTTCTGTATGGCAAAATAAGATCGTAAATGATCATTAAATTGGTATGGTGATTGGCAGCATAAACATATAAATCCGGAAAATATTCTTTAAGGTTAACCTGAACGGCTTTGTGCTGATTTTTTGTTCTAAAAATGAATCGTCTGATTTGTTTTTCAGTGGCATCATCAAATTGAGCATTGATGGCTTTGTATGAAATTTCATCCAATTTAGGTTGAAGCATTTCTTGATCATAGTTGTTTAAAGAATCTTTTACAATGAAACGAAAAATGGAGTCTATTTTTGATTTGTATTCGCTGTTTAAATTAGAAATAAAGTTACTTATAGTAGCGTAGTGTTCTGATCCCGCTGCTGTATTGTTTAGTACAGTTTTACCTAACATTCTTTTTTCATAAATCCTGTTACAAATAACCGGTATTCTTACTTTTTCTTCAGAAGGGGTGATTGCTTTCATTTGATGGATTAAATAACCTTCAAATTTTGATAGTTGGACTATTGGTTTATTGATGCTGTCTGTTTGTGCATTAACGTATAAGCTTAATGTTTTACTGCCATTTAAACATTCATTATAAAAGTAAATTTCAGCATCCTTCCAAGTAATTAATTGTAACTTTTTGTTTGAATCGTTAATTTTCATTTTAGAGCCATAAACCTCATTTAAACATTCATCAATTGTTTTGTTGTAAAATTTATAATTGCTAGTGATAAAATTTTTATTGATAATAGATGGATTCAATTGTATTTTGCGATGAATGGCTTTATATAGCATCAACTTAAAAAATTCATTAGTTTTATTATTAAGATATTCATAATAGCACTGCTCTATACAGGCAGAATATTCAGAATTTCTGAAATTTAAAAAAGCAGACTCATAAACTGCTAAATCCTTTATTTTTTGAAAGTAAACCGGGTCTACTAAAAAATTATCTCTCCCTTCGGGTTTAAGATGCCTTACTTGCTTTTTTAAACGTTTATATCTTTTAAAGGATTTTGGATGTGTTCGGTATAAGTCAGAGTATTTTTTGTAGTCGAGTTTATTTTTTTCTTTTTTCTCAAATTCAGTAAACGTTTTTTCCACTTCCAAAATCGCATTAATTGAGTAGTGATTTTGTTTGAAAATATTAGTTGTATAATTATCACTTTGTTTTTCTTGTTTGCGCAAATGGTGAAAGTATTTAGCTATTAATAGGTACTTAACACCAAGTTCGTAGGTGCGACTTAATTGAAAGAAAATACTCCAGACAATTAAATTTCTGTATTTCTTGAATCTTTTTTGCGAGTGCTGTTCATTAACATGGCCAATTTCATGAGCAAATACTGCGGCCAATTCAGCTTCATTATTTAAGTGGGCTACTAAACCAATATTTGTATAAATTGTTTCATCTTCCATGGTAAAAGCATTAATACTGGCATCCTTTATTAAGTTGACCTTATAATTGCCTTTTACGCTTTTGTTTTCATTAATGCATACATCAACAATTTTTTTCAGATAGGCATTTTCCTTATAATAAATATCATAAAGAAAATTACTGGTATTCCATTTTAACTTTTCTTCAGCAGAGATTTCAATAAAATCATTTAAACGATTTTTAAACAAAAAGGTTTTGCGATACTTATTATACAAATTTTCTTTGTACTCAGTTTCATTTATGTCAATTTTAAAAATGTTCGAATCTGGAAAGGTGATTGGAATAGCATTAAAAATCTGACCAAAAGAGATATTATTCAACATCAGCGCCCAAACTAATGCTAACTGTTTAATTCGGTTCATTTATAACTCTTAATTACATCTTCGGCATTCCGCCACCCATCATGCCTTTAGGCATATTACGCATTAATTTTGACATTGCATTTTTGTCGTTCATCATGCGCATCATTTTACGAGTGTCTTCAAATTGTTTTAATAGTTTATTAACTTCCTGTATGCCCTGTCCACTACCTTTGGCAATGCGTTGTCTTCTGCTGCCGTTAATTAAATCCGGATTTCCTCTTTCACTTGGTGTCATGCTAAAAATAATTGCTTCAATGCCTTTAAACGCATCGTCATTAATATCAACATCCTTTATGGCTTTGCCTACACCCGGAATCATACCCATCAAATCTTTTACGTTACCCATTTTTTTAATTTGATTTAATTGAGCTAAAAAGTCATTAAAATCAAATTTATTGGTAGCAATTTTTTTATTGAGTTTACGCGCTTCTTCTTCGTTAAATTGTTCTTGTGCTCTTTCAACTAAGGTTACAACGTCACCCATCCCCAAGATCCGGTCAGCCATCCTTTCAGGATAAAACACATCCAGAGCTTCCATTTTTTCGCCTGTACCAATAAATTTAATTGGTTTATTAACTACACTTTTAATTGAAAGTGCCGCACCACCACGTGTATCACCATCTAATTTGGTTAAAATAACACCATCAAAATCAAGACGATCGTTAAATGCTTTTGCTGTATTAACGGCATCCTGTCCGGTCATGCTATCTACAACAAATAAAATTTCATTCGGCTTAATTACTTTTTTAAGATCCGAAATTTCATTCATCATTTGTTCATCAACAGCTAAACGACCCGCAGTATCTATTAAAACTACAGAGTTACCATTTTCTTTAGCTTGTTTAATGGCGGCTTCTGCAATTTTGATAGGATTTTTTTCTTCTTTATTGCTAAATACACTAACCCCAATCTGCTCTCCTAAAACATGCAATTGATCAATCGCAGCCGGACGATAAACGTCGCAGGCAACCATTAAAGGGTTTTTACCTTTTTTGGTTTTTAAATAATTGGCTAATTTACCGGTAAAGGTTGTTTTACCGCTACCCTGTAATCCACTCATTAAAATAATGGTTGGGTTTCCGCCAAGGTAAATATCTTCTTTGGTACCACCCATGAGAACGGCAAGTTCATCATGCGTAATCTTTACTAATAATTGACCCGGGGACACGCTGGTTAAAACGTTTTGCCCCAACGCTTTTTCCTTAACGGTATCAGTAAACTGTTTGGCTACTTTATAGTTAACATCGGCGTCTAATAAAGCCTTACGTACTTCTTTCAGTGTTTCTGCAACGTTGATTTCTGTAATCTTGCCCTGACCTTTTAAGGTTTTTAAAGCTCTGTCTAGCTTATCTTGTAGGTTATCAAACATTTTTAAATAGAATTTGGATAACAAAGATAAATAAATTACCTTAATTTTGAAGTATCGTGGACAACAGTTTTTTGATGCAAAAAGCCTTGAATTTAGCGGCTCAGGGTTGGCCCAATGTACAGCCAAACCCAATGGTAGGCTGTGTTATTGTACATAACGGGGAAGTAGTTTCAAGTGGTTTTCATGAAAAATTTGGCGAGGCACATGCAGAAGTTAATGCTATCAATCATCTCTCACCAACTATAAAACCTGAGGAATGCACCTTATTTGTTACGCTTGAACCATGCAGCCACTTTGGTAAAACACCACCCTGTGCAGATTTAATTGTGCAGAAGGGTTTTAATAAAGTTGTAATTTGTAATCTAGATCCTAATCCTTTAGTAGCAGGCAAGGGCATTAAAAAATTACGAAATGCGGGCGTTGAGGTGGTAACCGGTGTGTTGGAAAAAGAAGGTTTAGAACTTAATAAACGCTTCTTTACATTTCACGTAAAAAAGAGACCCTATTATATCTTAAAATGGGCACAAACGACTGATGGCTTTATAAGCCGATGGCCGATTCCGGAAAACAGAAACGAAAATTTAATTGGAGACGAAGCACAACAAATCGCCTCTCATCAGTTAAGAGCCGGCGAAATGGCAATTATGGTTGGTAAAAATACAGCTCTGTGGGATAATCCTGAATTAACTGCGCGGTTGGTAAAAGGCAAGAATCCTATTCGCATTGTTCTTGATCGTGATTTAGAGGTTCCAAAGACACATAAGGTATATAATAACGCGTCAAGAACTATTATACTCAATGCCTCCTATAACAAACAAGAAGGTTTACATACTTACCTTAAAATAGATTTTGGGAATAATTTTTTTAAGGAACTAAACAGTTGTTTGCATGATTTAGGAATCCAAAGTGTAATTGTGGAGGGAGGTGCTAAACTGCTTCAAAGTTTTATTGATTCAGGTAATTACGACGAAACAAAAGTATTTACGAATACAAATTTATTTTTTGGTAATGGGATAAAGGCGCCAATTTTAACCCTAAGTAGCAGTTGAAAGCATTCAACTGCCTGCGATGGAAGTTGGTTAGCGTTTCAAACTTATAAATAATGAAAGAATCGCTAAGGATCACTAAATCGGAGCCTGTGCTGACCTTTGGTTAGGGTTTACCTGCAATAACACAGATAGTTTATAAAAAATAATTGACTTCTAATGTCTAATTGCGCTTAAATTTTTCGAATGAAGACTTATTAACGACGGTCAGGTATTTAGCATTATCAAAATCGGCATTACACTTATTAACTTTGCAGTAACCTCTTACAGCAAATTTTAAGCAGGGGCAAATACAAGATGGGGACGTAATGATTTGAAAGCAGAGGTCTTTGAAAACAAACTAATGGTTATTATTAGTATGATGTCTTTGAAATATCACTAAATTCTTGTTCTTGTGCCAATAATTTGCAAGTTTGGTATTTTGTGTTAAATTTGTTATGCAACATGGAGAAAAATTAAATGACCTTAATTACTTTAAGCGCATTAGAAAATTTAAAACTAATGGTGTTAGAACAACTTTGCCCATATACCGAAGGTACTGCAGTTTACCAAGCCCGTGGTTTATTGCGTTATTTTGATGATAGTACTTATTATAGCAACCCTTGTGAATTGGCCACTCCACCAACACCTCCAGGCAGTGGCAGTAGATTAGCCAATACGGGAGCTAATGCAAATGAGAATGATTTAGCAAAGGGATATAATACTGCTGTGTTCCCAAATCCGGCAAGTAATGAAATTACAATAACCACAGAGTTAGAAGGAGCAAGTATACAATTATATACCATTTTAGGGCAACTGGTTTTAGAAAGTAAATTAAATAGTGAAACTAAATTAAGTTTAATAAACTTAAGTTCAGGTTCATACATATATAAAATTGTTAAAGACAATAATTTAATAAAAACAGAAAAGTACTTATCAATAAGTAATTTTTTTAAAATGAAATTATTCGAATTAATACTAAAAAGCAAACCAATCATTTTTGGTTTGCTTTTTTCGATTTTAAGTATGGGTGCTCAAGTATCTAATAATATGGTATATAACCCATCATTCGAAAAAAAATATCAGTGCCCGCAAGGGATTGGACAGCTTGGTCAAATTAGTAGTTGTGAAAATTGGTACAGAGTAGATTATATTAGTAGTCCTGATTATTTTAATTCATGTGCAACTAATTCCTTATTAGGCGTTCCAAATAATTATTATGGAAAACAAATACCTAGGACAGGTAATGCATATATTGGTTTTTTTCTATTCGATAATACCTTAGAATTCAGGGAACACGTGGCAGTAGAAATATTGAAGTTGAAGCCTCAAAAACAATATTGTGTAACATTTTATATTTCGCTTGCCGAAAGAAGTAGAATTGCAACTAGTAACATTGGAGTTTATTTTAACCAAGATTCGATTAAAACTTATTACCCGATACCAAATCCTTTAAATACTTTTTTGTTTACAACTCCATATTTAGAAAACTCTTTAATTGCAAAAGACACTTTAAATTGGCAGAAAATTCAATTTAATTATTTAGCAAGCGGAAATGAAAAACATATCTCAATTGGAAATTTTAGAAGAAATGTTAATACAAATATTGAAATTATAAAACCATTAATTGGAGTAATAAATGAAGACGCTGCATATTATTACTTGGACGACGTATCAGTAATAGAAATAAACCCTGCTAAAGCGGCACAACAAAAAACAATAAGTATTTGCCCTAGTTCAACTTATACATTAGGTACAGATAGTACTGAAGATGCCACTTACCAATGGCAACCAACAGTTGGTTTAAGTTGTGTATATTGCCCAAATCCAATTATAACCGCAAGTAATAGTATTAAATATTATTTAACTAAGCAACAATGCAGCGCAACGACTATCGATAGTGTTTATATAAATGTAATTACCGGAACAAATACTGCCAACGCCGGTACTAAACAATTAATTTGCGTTAACGATCAGGTGCAATTGGGTATTAATGATGCTAACAGTTTTACTACTTACACTTGGCAGCCCATTAATCATTTAAGTTGTTTTAATTGTCCGCAACCCATTGCCCAACCGTTTAGCACCATCACCTACACATTAAATAAACAAGAGTGTGCCATTACCACAACAAGCACGGTTGAAGTGTTGGTAGATAATTGTAAACTACAATTGCCACAAGCCTTTAGTCCCAACGGTGATGGCATAAACGAGCAATTAATAATTACTATACCCTTTGCACAAAGTGCTAAATTAACCGTTTTTAACCGCTGGGGCAGTGAGTTATACAGTACAAGCAGCAATGAACAAGGCAGTCAGGCTGAGCGGAGTCGAAGCCTGATATGGGATGGCAAAGCCCACAAAGGCCTGCTTCTCCCCCATGGGGAGACGGGAGAGGGGCTTTTACCAAGCGGCACTTATTATTATTTAATAGAAGTAACCCAACTAGATGGCACCAAAAAAGTTTACAAAGAATTTGTGGTATTGGTGAGGTAGGTGAAGCCAGTTATAGAAAAAAATCAACCACTTATTAGTATTTAACTTTACAAAAATTAGTTCGTATTTAAATTTATTCAAAACAAAAGCTATGAAAATAAAATTACCATTATTCTTATTTTTAACTCTAGTTTTAAAAATAAGCAGCCAAAATTTTAATTGGCTTTGGGCAAACAGTATTACTAATTTAGCTTTTCATCATCAAATTGTAAATGATAGCAATGATAATGTATTTGTTGCTGGTAGTTTTACGGGTTCGCTTTCAATCGCTACAAATACATTCAATTCAATCGGAGGTTCAGATGTAATTATTGTAAAATACGATAGTAATGGTTCTTTTATTTGGGGAAAGGTTATAGGAGGTGTTGGAAATGAAACTATTACCGATTTAGGAATTGATTTAAACAACAATTTGATAATAGTAGGCGATTTTATGAGTAATCTTATTTCTATAGGTGCAACTTCCTTCAGTAACACAAGTGCTTCAAGCGATGGTTTTATTTTGAAATTAGATAATAATGGGAATCTCTTATGGACTAATACAATTAAAGGATCAAATATTGAATCTATTAATGATTTGTCAATTGATATTAATAATAATATTCTGATTTGTGGAAATTCTAATTCGCCAACACTTACATTAGGTGCCTTGAACTATATCAAAACATACACAACTGGTATAGCATTTGTATTAAAATATAATACTTCCGGTATTTTAATGTGGTCTAAAACGATTGAATCATCAAATGCTAACATTTTTGAATGCAATAGAATTAATACTGATGCTCAAAATAATATATTCTTAGTTGGTTATATCGAATCAAATTCTACTACATCCGTGTCCATTGGCTCTTCAACCTTACAAAATAATCCAAATAAAAGCCTTGTTTATATAATAAAGTTTGACGCCTTAGGCACACAGCAATTAATTAAACATCTGAATTCACATGGTGCTATTGTTGTACATGATGTGTTGATTGATAAAACTGATAATATTATTTTTTGCGGCTATGAGTTTACTAATTATTTGGCAATTGGCACAAGCAGCATTTCCAGTAATGCTGCTTATGATGCCTATATTACAAAATTTGATAATAATTTGAATTTTCAGTGGCTTAAAGTTTTTAATTCTTCCGGATCGCCTAGTTCATACCTAAATACCTATTACAAATCTACTGTAACAAATTCTAATGAAATACTCACAGTAGGCTTGATTGCCAGCAGCAGTTGTACTTTTGCAAATTCAACATACAGCAATAACGCATTAAAAACAATTTATCTAAACAAATATGCTGCAAATGGCACAGAGTTGGAGTCCACACAAATTGGCAACACGGGCCAGAATTTTATTTATGATATCACCTCAGATGCAAATGGTTATTTTTACGCAATTGGTAGGATATTAAATAGCACGTTCAATTTGGGATTTACAGTACTAAATTCATCAAATGGAAATGCATTTGTTACGAAATTCGCACCTATAACCCTTGGTTTAAAAAATCTAGTTGATAAAAATCAAAGTTTTAGCATCTACCCAAATCCAGCAAGAGATATTTTATATATTGAGATTAATGATGGTTACGCTGAGCGCAGCCAAAGTTTGAATGGACAGACTTCGACTAGCGGCCTGTTAGGCAAACAGGTGCTCAGTCTTACGAATGCGTTAGGACAAATAGTAAAAGAAGAAGAATTAACACACAACAATACCGATGGCTATCGGAAAGAGATTAATGTAAAAGATTTACAGGATGGCATTTATTTTTTACAAATAAAAAGCGAAGGAAAAATATTGGCAAATAAAAAGTTTGTAATAGAGCCATAAACGTTATAAATTAATGGGTAATTAGTTTCGGTAATATACATGCAAGTGCCATGGAATGTCTCTTCGCTGGGCAAAGAGAGGGTGAATTAATTTTTTATGCAATTCACCAATTTCAAAATAAACTAAAATTGAAAATAGATGAAGGGTTGCATTTCACTGCTCATTAATTGATACATCAGGAAAATAAAAATTACCGTAATTAGTCCCATGATATAAATTGGTTGTGAGCTAAACCATGTTCTATATTTTATTTTATATTTTTCCGGAATCCAGTGAATAAGATATCCAAGAAATAATGCAGTCATAACAGGCCAGTAGCCGGTTATAATGTCAAAAAACAGGTTCAAACCAAATTGATTTTCTATTCTGCTAATGAGAGTAGATACGGTTTCTAAATCACTGCTTCTAAAAAAAATACGCGTAAAGCTAATAAAGGTTAAGGTTACCAACATTAAAATAAATTTCACGAAGTAACTCTCACTGTTTTTGAAGGGCGAAATTTTTTGCCAGTATTTATGAATAATTAAACCTAATCCGTTTAAACCGCCCCAGATTAAAAAAAGCCAACTACTGCCATGCCATAGTCCGCCCAAAAGCATGGTTACCATTAAATTTACATTAGTATTAATCTGTTGTTTAAACGCAGGAAACTTATAATAAAATAATGCAATAGTAATTCCGGAAATGATTAATACAAACAGTAACCATAGTTTCCCGCTTAGTAAAACCATTATTAAACCTATAAAGGCAATACAGATGTAGGAACCAACTGTACCTTTTTTGTTTCCGCCAAGTGGAATGTACAAATACTCTTGCAACCATGATGAAAGTGAGATGTGCCATCTTTTCCAAAATTCACTGGTACTTGTTGCTTTGTAAGGCGAATTAAAATTTGTTTTTAATCTGTAACCAAACAAAAGTGCTACGCCAATGGCCATATCCGTGTAACCACTAAAATCCATGTAAATTTGGAGACTATAACCAAAAATGCCAAAAACAACTTCTAAACCACTATAATAATTTGGATTAATAAATATTTTATCAATTAGATTAACTGCCAAATAATCTGCAACTATTTTTTTTCCAAAGCCATTAAGAATTAAAAATAAAGCCATACCAAATTCTTGTGTTCTTAATTGATAGGGTTGGTAGATTTGATGAATGAACTCATTGGCTTTAACAATTGGACCTGCAACTAAATGTGGAAAAAAACACACAAAAAAGCCATAATCAATTAGTGATTTAACCGGTGAAATCTTACTTCTATATAAATCTATCGTATAACTTAAACTCTGAAACGTGAAAAAAGAAACACCAATAGCAGGTAGCACATTATCTAATCTAAAAGTTGTATTAAGTGTAATATTTGATAATTGTGCAAAGTGATTGAAGAAGGCATAATCAGTGCCGACTATTTGGTTGTAACTTTGCGTAAAGAAATAGGCATATTTAAAAAAACATAAAAAGAACAAATTACAACAAACACTTATGATTAAAAGACGTTTTTTTTGCTGCTGATTGGAACTTGCAGCGATTTTTTTACCGAGGTAATAATCGTTGATGATTGTAAACAAAAGTAGTAGAATAAATAAACCACTGGTTTTAAAATAAAAGTATAAACTGGTTAAGAAAAGAAAGGTTGTTCGAGCTTTATTATTTTTATAGATAAATGAATAGATGAATAGTACCAGCACAAAAAATCCCCAGAAGAATAACTGAGTAAACAGAATTGGCTTACTCTGATTGTATTTTAAAATATTTATAAACGAATCTATCAATGTGGTGTATTTGCTTGATATGATTGAATAAAGGCTCTGTACATGTATTCACCCATAATGTTGTAACCTCTACTGTTAAAGTGTACCCTGTCGCGCGCAGCTAAACCCGCCTTGTACCATTTCGGTATTGACTTGTATCCGCCCATAAATTCAAACATGTCCCATACGGCAATTTTATGTTTATGCATCAATTCAAACATGGCAGATCTTGCGGTTATAGATCGCTTATTAGCTGTACGGCGTTTAATATAATTGTCGGTAGTTGTTGTTAATAAAATGGCTACATCAGGGTTTACATTTTTTATCATGGTAATGAGGCTATCATAGTTTTCTATATAGTCGTCTGCTTCAAAACCTTTAGATTGTGTGTCATTAACACCAAGCGAAATGATAACCAAATCCGGCTTAAGTGTTTTAAGTTGAGGTTCAAAGTAGGTGCATCTTAAGAATGAAGAGCTTGATGCGCCATTAGCTCCTAGGCTTGCCAAATAAATACCTGTTTTTGTATCATCCTTTAAACTAAAGCCATATAAAATAAAATCTTTTTGGATTGTATCTTTTCTTATTAATTCAAAAGCAATGCTGTCTTTTAAATTTTCAAGTTTAAACTCAGTATAGCCCTCGGCAAGTTTTTCTGTTCTATCTATATTACCTGCTGAAGATTTAATAATATTAAAACTAAAAGATGGATTAAAATTATGATACACCCTAACGACATTAAAACCTTTGCATACAGCAAATTTGGTAAGGTTTATTGAAAAATTACAGCTACTGTCATTCGTTTTTGCGCTGTAACCTGCCATACCTAAGGGCAAACAAAATCCTTTAGTAACACTTCTGCATTTTAACCATTTTCCATTTGTATGTGAGGCTGCAAAAATTGGGCTGTTTGTTTTTATAATTTGATGAGGAAATACAAAGTAACCTCCACCTTTTGTGTTGAAATAGTTTTCTAAATTACTATGGAATGCATTAGACCAGGTGCCGCCTTGAACGTGTGATCCGCCGATATGAGCAACAACAATTGGATGTCCTTTTTTATTCAACTGCTGATGCATTTTCTTAAATAGCTTTAAATAACTGCTGCTATCCTTGCCATAATTGATTTTGTTTGCTTTATAATTAATAAATGGGTATGTTTTTTCTTGTGCTATTGACGAAAAAGCAAGTGAAATGGTAAGTAGTGTAGTGATCAGGAATTTCATTATTTTTTGCTTTTTAAATGTAAAATCAACTCATTATTAATTGCACTATAAAGCAGTGTAGCTATTTTTCTTGCGCCTTGTGGGCTAAAGTGGATGTAATCTGTTGCAGCATACTTTTGTTCAACCCAACTTGGCATGCTGTTTTTACCACCCATACAATCATACATGTCAAAAAAAGCACAATCTGTTTCCAATACCACCTTTTTTAAGGCATCTCTTAACGGTTCTAACATTGGGTGTGTAACGTACTCAGTGCCTTCTTTAACGCTCATGTCGGCAGGACCAATAAAAATTATACTTGCATTTGGTACTAATTTCTTTAAGGTACTTATTTGCCCTCTCATCCAATCCGCATAATTATTCGCATTCGTTTCGGAAGTGAGAGATGGCAAAACATTACCACCGAATTGAAGTATAACCAGCTTAACATTTAAATAATCGTAAAATTGTTTAAGCTGACCATTATTAACCAAATGAAAAAAAGTACCGCTGCTACCGCGTAAAGCTATGTTATCAACTATTACACCATTATCACTTTCTAAGGAAATTCCATAAAAATCCGGGCTATCTTGCCCGGTAAATTTAAACTGGTGATTTAATGTGTTGGAGACGTTGTAACTTTTAATATTAAAACTTCCGCCTTCTACTAAACTATCAGCACTAATTAATGCAGGTCCATCATAAAATTCGCACCAGGTTTTTTTAATTGCACCGCCGTAAAATAGTTTTAATCGGTTATAGTTAACATAACTACTTCCCGCATTTTTATTGATAACTAAGTTTATGTTGACGGAAGTTAATGGCGTGCTATCAGTAACAGATTTTACAGGCGTAAACCTGTTGAAATTAATCATGACACCATAATTAGAATGTTTAAGTCGTTTATCTTTGGATAAAAATGCGCCAAATTTATCCCATCCCTTGCTATAGGTTACTTTACAACCCGCACTCTGGCTAACAGGCATTAGTGATAATAACCCCGGGCCATTACCACCAAACTGTCCTTGCCATTTTTGTCTTAAGTAATCAGTAATGCGATCTCCTTCGATTTGACTATCTCCGTAATGAAGCACCCTGATGGATTTGGGATTTTGTTTCAGTTCCAGTAAAGCATCAAAAAATTTAGATAAGCTGGCTCTGTTTCTGAACTGTAAATTTGTATTCAATTTAACTGCACTGTCTTTTAGCGTAATCGATGTGTAATTTATTTTGGTTAAGGTATCTTTTGCTATAGTATTTGTATCTGAGGTTATTTGCTTTTCCTTTGATTCATTGATAGAATCTGCCGCAGCAAGTATTTTGCTGATATCTTTTTTTTCGGCTTGTTCTCCAAACAAACTTTGTATGGAAGGATAACGAAGATTAAATTGGCCTATTTGGCAACCATTTTCCGGGAAAATGACGCTTAATAAGCTTAAAATTAATAATATGCTAATAGTGAATAACCACGTATGTATTGGTTTATACATTATGGTAAAAATAAAAGTTCATTACAAACATTTTCCGGTGTGTAAAAAGAGTTTTGCACATGGATACTTGAATAAAATCGTAGTAAATTTGAGCAATGGACTCGCAGAAAAAGTACCTTGTAGTTATTGCAGGACCAACTGCGGTAGGTAAAACAGCTGTTTCTATCAAGTTAGCAAAATTATTCAAAACAGTTGTTTTAAATGCCGATTCAAGACAGTTTTACAAAGAGTTAAATATTGGAACCGCCAAGCCAACAAATGAAGAGTTAAAGGAAGTTGAGCATTATTTCATGAATACAAAAAATGTAACTGAATTATATGGCGCCGGACATTTTGCAAATGATGCACGAAATTTGATTCATAAATTATTCGAAACCCATGAAGTGTTAATTTTGGTTGGAGGAAGCGGTTTATACATCAATGCATTATTAAATGGGGTTGATGAATTTGATGAGGTTCCCATTAATATTAGAGAAAATTTAAATGTTATTCATGAAAAGAAGGGATTACAGGTTTTAGTCGAGATGCTTTTGGAAAAAGATCCTGTTTATGCTAAATCTATTGATATAAAAAATCCGCAGAGGGTTATTAGAGCTTTGGAGATTATTACACACACAGGCAAACCATTTTCTTCCTATTTGAAGAGTCAAGTTCAAAGTCATTCTTTTACTTCAATTAACTTGCTTTTAAATATGGAGCGAGATGCGCTTTATAAAAGAATTAATCAACGTGTTGATGACATGATGCAGAAAGGATTATTGGATGAGGTGAAAAATTTAGTTGGGTATAAAAATTACAATGCGCTTAAAACAGTTGGTTATAAGGAACTGTTTGCCTATTTGGATGGTGAATGTACGCTTGCTGAGGCTGTTGATAAAATAAAGCAGCATACCCGCAATTACGCTAAACGACAATTGACCTGGTTTAATAATAAAGGCAATTTTAATACATTTCACCCCGAAGATTTGGATGGAATTGTTCGATACATCAATTTAAAAATTCAGCATGCTTAATTTATCCACAGTATTAAAGGAATTTAGTGTTCTTGAAAAACCAATTATAAATGTGGTCATCTCTGAGTTTTTTATTCAAATGGTTAACGCCACCTTCATGGTTGTTCTGCCACTCTATTTAGCAAAAGAGAATTATACGAATGAGGAAATTGCATTATTTTTAACATTCCGATTTTTGGGCGTATTTATTTTAGCATGGCCTTTAGGTAAATTTATAAAGGGAAGAAGGATGATGCCCTTGTTCATTATTTCAAACGTTTGTGTTCCGTTGTTTGGCTTATTAAGTGTTTTGTCATTTTCCCTGAAAATTAAAGCATTGTCTTTAGTTCTATTGTTCTTATGGGGTGCGAGCTTCACATTTATGCAGATTCCGGTATCTCCTTACATTTTAAGAAATTCTAAAAAAGAGAATCATACGGCTGCCATTAGTTTGAGTTATAGTACCTGGAGTTTTGGAAGTATTGTGAGTAGTGTAATCATTGCAGTTTTAGATTACTTGAACCCGGCACTTTTTGATGAACATTTTGTTTTAATTCTTTTCTCTGTTCTCGGTTTTGGTGGTTGTCTCTATCTGTTTAAATCAGTTAAATACACCGAAATTGTTGAAGATGATAAGACAATTGACAATAAAGTAAATCAAAAAACGGATTGGAAGCTTATTATTAAAGCACTTGTTCCAACGCTCATTATTGCTACCGGTGCCGGCTTAACGATTCCGTTTATTAGTTTATTTTTTAATGATGTGCATCATCTTGATAAAGGTTCTTTTTCGGTGTTAAGTGCAATTGCCGCTTTGTTAGTAGCTTATGGGTCTTTATTAGTCCCTAAAATTAAACAAAATATTGGGTACAAAGTTGCAATTCCAACTACTCAATCCCTTGCTGTCATCAGTTTGGTTGCCTTGGCCACTACTCAATTTTACAATCAATATTCAGTTGCTGTTGTTATTGCAGCTGTTTGTTATCTTTTAAGGCAGCCCTTAATGAATATGGCAGGCCCAATGACAACTGAGTTGGTTTTAAATTATGTTGGTAAAGAAAATCGGGAAATAACAAGCGCCTTAACAGCGGCTATATGGAGCGGAAGCTGGGTAATCAGCGGTATTATGGTCAAGATTTTATTTGCACATCAGTTTCAATTCGTCAATATTTTCTTAATCACCAGTTTATTGTACGCGTTTGGTGTAATAATGTATTATTTTTTAATTTTAGATTATACTAAGCGCGAGGATCAGGGTCTAATTGAAAAATAGTGGATAAATTCAAAAGCATAGTTTTTTTTATTCTCACAACTGCTGCTGCTTTTATGGATGCGCAATCAATTGATTTGCCAATTATTTCTGCTAAACACATTCTATATTCTTCAAAGGTTTACATTGCAGGAATTCAACAGTTAAAAAGTACAAGTTTAAAAGTTTATCAATTAAGCCCCCAGTTAAAATTAATGGATAGCGTACAGGTTGAATTAAAAACAACTAAACCTTTATCTTTTGTTGAATTAGATACTTTAAGTGATCATTTGAACGTATTCGTTCAGGAACAGAAATCAACTAAAGTGAGTGTATATCGATTCACAAAAAAATTAAAACTTGTTTCTTCCAGCGAAAATGAGTTTGTAACAACGATTAATGCGTTGAGTTTGTTTGCACATGATTACTATCATTTAGGTTCTTTTTTATACACAATTAAAAAAAATACGGATAGCGCCGGTAATAACTTTTTTTTACACAAGTATAAGGCTATTGATCCCACAAAAATTAATAAATATGAGGTTGTTTGGCAGTTCCCCTTCGAAAGGAAATTTATTCAGTCTATTAAAATTATCGATGTGAAGTTCGATATTTTATTTTGTTATGTTAATATCAATTCCGGTAAAAAGGCCGGACAGTGGTTGTTACAGATAAATGCTAATTCAGGAAAGTTATTACACGCGAACAAAATCTCCAGTGATAATTCATTTTATTCGAGCGGTAAATTATTGTTTGATACTTTGTCTACTTCGTTTGTAATGATTGGTCAAAAACTCGTGCAATCAGCAACAGAAGCATATTCGCCTATAATTACCCCAAAATTACCCAACCAATTACTAGGGTATTATATAAAGTTAGATACAACCGGTGCATTATTAGATCAGCAAGAATTTAAATTACTTATTAGCAATCAAAAATTAATGAAACCGGGTGTAAAGAAAGTGGAAGATAAATACTTATTTAAAGTTCAAGCATTAACTGGTTCATTGAGTGAAGACAACATTAACCTTGAATTGGACTTTTATAAAAATGATGATGCTTCCAATTGTTTAAGTTATTGCAATACGTTAACAAAGAAAATAAATTTTGAGCCCGTCATTAAATTAGACAACCCTACATTAACTAATAATCTTGAATTAGAGAAGTTTTATTTTAATACTTTGGAAGCAGACCCTACAGGCAAAGTATGTTTTGATTCACTGGCTAATTTACCAAATTGGTTTTATGGTAAACCCGCGGACTCTAAGTTACATTTTGCTACCGAAGAGAATGCTAAGCCATTTTGGTATTTAAAAAAGCAGGACGCAAAAACAAAAGCATGGATGATTTCTAAACTATTTTTTAACGGGAAAATTTATAGTTCAAAGTTAGTTTATACTTCTCCAAATTACAGCTATGCAATTCCGGTATCAAATAAAATTGTGGTGTTGTCTGACACAGAGAACGCTACTAGAATACAGTTGCTGGAATAAGAAATCTAAGTTATTTACTTAAATATAAATTACGCTCACTGTAAATATTTAAAAAGTACTCATCGTGTAAGTCTTTAATAAAGTAAATAGCCTCACCGGTACTCTTCATTTCAGGGCCAAGTTCTTTTTGAATTTCCGGGAACTTTTCATAACTAAAAACCGGCACTTTAATAGCGTATCCATTCTTTTTAGGATTGAAATTAAAGTCCTTAATTGTTTTCTCACCTAACATTACTTTGGTGGCGTAATTTACGTAGGGTTCATCATAGGCTTTTGCAATAAACGGTACAGTGCGGCTCGCACGTGGATTCGCTTCGATGATGTAAACTACTTCGTCTTTAATTGCAAATTGTATATTTAATAACCCGACTGTGTTTAAAGCCAAAGCTATTTTTCGAGTGTAATCTTCAATTTGTTTAAGTACATTTTCGCTTAAATCAAATGGTGGTAATACCGCATAACTATCGCCACTGTGAATACCGGCAGGCTCAATGTGTTCCATAATACCAATGATGTAAACATCTTTACCGTCACAAATACTATCACTTTCGGCTTCAATCGCACCCTCTAAAAAATGATCTAGTAAAACTTTATTATCGGGTAAATCATTTAACAGTTTAACAACATGTTGTTCAAGTTCCTGCTCGTTAATTACAATTTTCATGCTTTGCCCACCCAATACATAGCTTGGACGAACTAGTAACGGGAAACCTAATTCTTTTGCAAGAGTAAGTGCTTCATCAGCATCCTGTATAACTCCAAATTTAGGGTAGGGAATGTTATTTGCTTTAAGAAGATTTGAAAAACTTCCGCGATCTTCTGCTAAATCCAATGATTTAAAATCAGTACCAATAATTTTAATGCCGTATTTTTCCAGCTTCTCTGCCAGTTTTAAGGCTGTTTGTCCGCCAAGCTGCACAATCACACCTTCCGGTTTTTCTAGCTGAATAATGTCATAGATATGTTCCCAGAAAACCGGCTCGAAATATAATTTATCTGCAGTACTAAAGTCCGTACTAACAGTTTCCGGGTTACAGTTAATCATGATTGTTTCGTAACCGCATTCTTTTGCTGCTAAAACGCCATGCACGCAACTGTAATCAAACTCAATGCCTTGTCCAATTCGGTTTGGTCCGCTTCCTAAAATGACAACTTTCTTTTTATCACTTCTTAAGCTTTCATTTTCAGATTCAAAAGTAGAGTAGTAGTAAGGTGTTTTAGCCTCAAACTCTGCTGCGCAGGTATCAACCAATTTATAAGTTCGGTTTATATTCAGTTCGGTACGTTTTTTATATACTTCACTTTCTAAACATCTTAATAAATGGGCTATTTGTCTGTCAGCATAACCTTTTTGCTTCGCTTCTAAAAGTAAATCTATGTCGATATTTTGTAAAGATTGTTTGCTGATTTCATTTTCAAGTGCAATCAATTCTTCTATTTGTTCTAAAAACCAGATGTCTATTTTCGTTAACTTTTGAATAGTTTTAATAGAGATGCCGAGTTTCATGGCATCGTAAATCATAAATAATCTGTTCCAGCTTGGCTTTTCTAATGCTTGTAATAATTCTGCTTGATTAGTTATTTCCTTACCATCTGCACCCAAGCCATTACGCTTAATTTCTAAACTCTGACAGGCTTTTTGTAAGGCTTCCTGAAAACATCTGCCAATACCCATTACCTCACCAACCGATTTCATTTGAAAGCCTAACTCGCGGTTGCAGCCTTTAAACTTGTCAAAATTCCAACGTGGTATTTTTACAATAACGTAATCTAAAGTTGGCTCGAAATAGGCCGAAGTGGATTTAGTAATTTGATTAATCAACTCATCTAACTGATAACCAATTGCCAGTTTGCTTGCAATTCTTGCAATAGGGTAGCCTGTAGCTTTACTTGCTAAAGCGGATGATCTGGAAACGCGGGGATTAATTTCAATGGCAATAATATCTTCCTTGTCATCATTGCTAACAGCAAATTGAACGTTACAGCCTCCTGCAAAATTACCAATGCTGCGCATCATTTTAATGGCCAGGGTTCGCATTTTTTGGTAAGTACTGTCACTTAAGGTCATTGCAGGTGCAACAGTGATACTGTCACCGGTATGAACACCCATCGGATCAAAATTTTCGATGCTGCAAATAATCGCTACGTTATCATTTTTATCACGCAATAATTCTAATTCAAATTCTTTCCAGCCTAAAACGGCCTTGTCTATCAATACTTCATGAATTGGTGATGTTTGCAGGCCGCGATTTAGTAATGTATCAAAGTTTTCCTTTTCGTAAACAACACTACCGCCGCTTCCCCCTAAGGTAAACGATGGTCTGATAACTAGCGGAAATCCAAATTCTTGAGCAATACTTTTCCCTTCTAAAAAACTTTTAGCAATTTTGGAAGGGGCCATGCCAACGCCAATTTCTTCCATCCTGGCTCTGAATAAGTCACGGTCTTCAGTAACTTTTATTGCTTCAATGTCAACACCTATCATCCTTACATTGTATTTCTTCCAAATACCCATTTCATCGCAACGCATTGCCAGGTTTAAGGCAGTTTGACCACCCATGGTTGGCAAAACGGCGTCAATTTTACGCTCTTCAAGAATTTTAATAATTGATTTAACTTCCAACGGCAACAAATACACATTAT
Source organism: Bacteroidota bacterium (assembly GCA_020403265.1). Taxonomy (GTDB): domain Bacteria; phylum Bacteroidota; class Bacteroidia; order B-17B0; family Aurantibacillaceae; genus Aurantibacillus. The sequence continues at coordinate 90,839 of JADBXZ010000051.1, read as the reverse complement.
CAGCAGTTACTTTATCGGTCATAATGGTAGCAGGATTAGAGTTAATGAGTGTTACCTCAATACCCTCTTCGCGTAAACTTTTAGCGGCTTGCGAACCACTGTAGTCAAATTCACAGGCCTGCCCAATGATGATGGGTCCTGAACCAATAATAAGTACCGATTTTATGGATGTGTCTTTTGGCATAACAAAGAATGATTTTTTTCAGGAGAAGTTTGCCTTTAAAAATCGTGTAAAGTTAAGCCTGTTTACAAATTAAAAAATAAAAGATATTGACGTTTTTTTGGAGTTTTTCACAAAGGAAAGTACTCCGTGGACTAACTTCTTTTTAATGTAAAAAAGATTAAAAGGCTGGCCTTAACGAATTATTTTTTTGGAATGAAGATTGCCTTGTTCATCTTTAACATTCAGAATATAAACCCCACTATTAAAAAACTTCAAGCTAATTATGGTTTTATTAGCATTTAGCTTTTCAAAGTAAACTTCTTTTCCTTCTAATGTTGTTAACTGAATACTTTTTATGCTTGACTTATTAGTTAGTGAGATGCTAAGTTGATCAGTAACCGGATTGGGGTAAGTATCCAAAACAAAACTCTCGCTTGCTAATAGTTTTGTAATTCCTGTAGTGCCACTGCCGGCTTTTAACTTGCTATACCAAATATCCAAAGAACCATCTCTAGTTGATCCCCAAACGGCATGTAAGGTGTCGTTGTGCAATACAGCGCTCATAAAATCATTTCCATTTTGACTGAGGACATTTCCATACGTTTCCAAGGCATCACTAATTTTAAAGTTGGGTTGAAAAGCGGAAGAGCCCGAGGGTCTATAGGCTCCATATATTTCTGACGCTCTGGCGTATCCAACTCCGGGAGCATTTCTTCTATCTCGCCAGGTGATAGCTAAATTTCCAGATTGGTCAAATGTTCCCCAAACCAAATCCTGCATTTTACCATTATTCATAGCGTCGTTGTTAATTCTGACAGGGGCACCCCATGTTGTCCCACCGTTGGTGGATTCTATCATGTAAACGTCTAAATCTGTGCTACTAATTCCCACATTCATAATAGCAACACAATTTAATGTATTGGAAGGGTTTGTTATTAGTTGATAAGCGCTTTTGGCACTGTCGTTAGCCGCAGCAGATGTGTTAAGCGCTAACATAGTTGTGTAATTGAATGTACCGCCATTATTGGTAGATGAAGCTAAATAAAATGCCGGTAGGAGATTTTGTGATGGAACAAAACTGGGGTACATAATTCTTAAAGTATTGCCTGCATAACTTGGAAAGGCCATAGGTGCTGCAATTGAAGGCCCAATTAAAAAGTTGGTAGTATCAATGTATCTATAATTACTCCATGTAGCACCGTCATCTGAAGAACTAGTTAGATAGGCCCGATTAGGTGCAGGTATCCATGGAGCAGGTTTGGTTGTTATAAAAATTCTTGTTCCACTTGAGTTAACAGACATCCAGGGCCTATCCAAGGGCCGCTTTGAACCATCAGCGTAAGCGTCAATCACTTTTACAGGTGCAGAAAAACTGGTGCCTCCGTTCACGGAGTTACAATAATAAACACCACCTGAATCCGGACTCTCCCTGTAATCAATATAATTCAAATGAAGCTTGCCGGTTAGGTCAAATGCCATGTTAACATCGGCAGACTTATAAGTTGATTTGATGTGTGGTAAATTTAAACTAGAACTCCAGCTGAGTCCGCCATTAAAAGTGTTTTTAACTTTAATGGTTAAACCGCTCCCGTTTCCAAATACATAACCCATCCAGGCAACCACCATGTTTTTAGGATTGGTTGGGTTAATGGCCAAATAGGGCTCCCCCTCAAATACAGCTAAATTGGTTAAGTTTTGATTTTGAGAAATTAAGTTTTGTGACAAAGCGGCAAATAACAAAAGCGTTTTTAAAAAGATTTTCATGCTAAATAGACTATTTTATGTTAAGAAGGTTTAGTTGAGATTTGATTTAATATTTGATGCCTATTACACAAACATCGTCAACTTGTTCCAAACTTCCTTTCCATTCATTGAAGAAATTTTCTACAATTATTTTTTGATCATGCATAGATAGCTTATTGTTTGAAAGCAATAATTCTTCCAGTTTTTTGTATTTCATTTTTTTACCGCCAGGCCCACCGAATTGGTCCGCATAACCATCACTAAAAAGATATATTTTATCTCCTTTTGTTAATTTTAATTGATTTGCTTTAAATGCTTGTTCATTCTCATGCATACCAATCGGTTGTTTATCTGCCTTCAATTTAATTAACTGATTGTTTTGGAGTATCCATGCCGGATTATTTGCCCCGGAGAAAGAAAGATCCCCGGTTTCCATATCTAGTTTAATAAGGGCAATGTCCATGCCGTCTTTTTGGCCACTTCCGGTACTTTTTAAGTTTTGCTTCACTATTTTTCTTGTTTCATTTAAAATGTCGTCAGTATTATGAAACTTATTATTAACAACTACTTCGTTTAAGGCATTACAACATATTACACTCATTAAAGCACCGGGTACGCCATGACCAGTACAGTCGGCAACTGCACAAAATTTAATATAATCATCGCTGCTTTCTTTTTTGAATCTATAAAACCAATAGAAATCGCCACTCACTATATCCTTTGGTTTAAAATACAAAAAGGCTTCAGGAAACATGAAATGAAAAATACGTTCATCCGGTAAATAAGCCGATTGAATTCTTTTGGCATAATTAATACTGTCCGTTATTTCTTTGTTTTTTTCTTCAATTTGACTGAGCGCATCCTTTAATTCAAAGGTTCGTTGCTGAACTTTTTCTTCCAGTAAGTGATTTTGCCTTTGTAATTTTTTTTCTCGGCTCTTGATAAACCAGAAAACAAGAAGTATCATGGTAATCAAACATAGTATAACAAACCAAGTTGTTTTCCAAAACGGCGGGGTAATCGCAAATGAAAAGGCTTCAGGTGTTTTGTTCCATAAACCATCATTGTTACAACTTTGCACCATAAAGGTGTAGTTTCCGGGCGGTATATTAGAATAATCAGCTTCTGTTTTTGAAGTTGGTGGCGACCAATCATTTTCTATTCCTAATAATTTATATTTATAAAGAACTTTAGAAGGCGCAACTAAATTGATACCATTAAAACTAAAGGTTAAGTGATTTTTATGGTATGGTAATTTTAAATTAACAGGCAATCCATTTTCATTTAGTGATTCACAATAATTTTCCCAGTTTATCTTATTGAAAAATAATTTGATTTCATTGATTTGTGTTTTTGTTTCTTGTGTATTAATTAAATCCAACTCAGGCTGATAACAGTAAAGTCCTTTATCTGTAATAACCCAAATGTGTTTGTTTTGATCAACAAATTGAAGCAGACAGCCAATACCAAATAAACCATGCTCTTTACCGTAAATTTTTAAAGTACTTTTCCAATTCTGATTATGCTGCATGGAATAACTTATCATGGCTTTTGATGTTCCCAAGTAAATCTTCTTATCCTGAATAATAATCGAAGTCACATCATTGAGGAGTGGGTTTTCAGTTACAGTGATAGAATCCAAAAACGTAAACTTGTTATTATCAAAATCAAATTGATACAAGCCACGGTTGTTTATTGATACCCAATAGTGACCTTTATCATCTTGTTTAATTGCTGATGCACCTTCGTTAAAAAAACCGTTTTTAGCTGAGAAAAATTCAACCCGGTTATTTTTATACAAACAAATCCCTCTCATTTGACTCAGCAACCAGGTTGCATTTTTGCTATCTCTATACAATACGGCAGTGCGCGCAAAACCTGCAAATTTGGTGTTGTAAATTTGGCGGTCGTTATTTTTTTGAATTAACAACCCACGATCATCTGTTCCAATAAAGGCTGTTCCGTCCTTTTCAAAAAACACATCAAAGCCCGCCAAACTATCTACCTCACTAATTTTATTTGATGTTATTTTGTAGCCTTTTCCTAAATAACCTAAACACCAAATTTCATTTCCATTGGGGTGCGCACCAAGTTTAACAATTTGAACTAATTTTTTACCATTGCATTCTGTAAAATGTGTCATTTTACCCGATGATGGGTCTATGCAGCTAACAGCAATATCTGTTGCAACCCAAATTTTACCATCCAGCCCTTTTATGGCACTTAAGATATTGTTACTCGGCAAGCCGGCTTTTTCTGTTATTCGGGTAAAACACTCATTAGAATATTTAAACAATCCATTACCCCAACTACTAAACCACAAGTTTTGTTGATGATCTTCGTATGCTCCCCAAAATGTATTAAATGATAAGCCTTCTTTGCTCGAATAGTTGATAAATTTAGTTCCGTCGTATTTAAATAAACCTCTTTCCCAAGTCGCTATCCAAACGTTATTTTTTTGATCTTTGATCATTCCTAACGTGCCGCTTCCCAAATCAATGTTACCTGTAAAAGCACCATTTTTGTAAGTGCGTATTGGTTGTAACCACGCATTAAACCATTCTACACCATTTGGCAATTCAACCATTTGATAGGCAGCAGTATTGAGATCGTTATACCTTATCAACGAATCGTTTTTAATGTAAAAACAACCATGTTCACAGCCAGCAACCAGTTCACCCTTTTTGTTTTTCCATACATCTCTAAACATCACTTGCTCAACTTTCAAATAAGGTTTGTAAACTTTAATTAATGGATTTTTTAAATTATTGGGGTTAATGTGAATGATATGGTTATTTTCTGAGAGCCAGAGCGTACCGTCTTCGAATTTTGAAATAGAACGAATAGCCCATTGTGGGAATTTAAAAGCGCTGTCGAAACGTATTATTTTATTGTTGATAAGCGCGCACAAACCCTTACCGGTGCCGAACCATATCCCCCCGTTATTATCTTCACACACTGAAAAAACGAGTGAACTGGAGAGGCCTTCTTTTTTGGTGTAATTTTTAAAGTTTATCCCGTCAAACCTACTTACCCCCTTTGGTGTACATGCCCATATATAACCTTTGCTGCATTGGTATACCTTAAAAACATTGTTATCAAGTAATCCATCTTCTACGCTGTAACGCGTAAAATTATGTTCTTTACCTGCCTGAACTATGGTTTGGCCTTTGCTATAGGATAAAAAAAGAAAAAAGGGAACTAAGAGCAAAAGTCGATAATGAAGCATACAAGTTAAATAAGTGTAAATATAATTTTTATGTTTTATAAATTCAATCAAGTGTTAATTAATGTTGACATATAAAAAATAGCCCCTCTTCTTTTGATTTTTAAGATATTAGTAATAACTTAGGTGCTTCTATTTTTGATTTTAATTTAATATTTAAACATTATGGCTTTCGACATTGAAATGATTAAAAAAGTTTACGCGAATATGCCGGCTCGCATTGAAGCAGCGCGTAAAACTTTAGGTAAACCTTTAACATTAGCAGAAAAAATTCTTTATTCACATTTAGATGCATCTTTTCAGGTAAAAGATTATGCACGTGGAAAAGATTATGTTGATTTTAATCCGGATCGCGTGGCTATGCAAGATGCCACGGCTCAAATGGCCTTATTACAATTCATGCAAGCCGGTCGCCCTAAAGTGGCAGTGCCATCTTCAGTGCATTGTGATCACTTAATTCAAGCTAAAGTTGGCGCAAAAGAAGATTTAAAACGAGCAAACACAGAAAGTGAAGAGGTATTTAATTTCTTAGCTTCTGTTTCAAATAAATATGGCATCGGATTTTGGAAACCGGGTGCAGGGATTATTCACCAAATTGTTTTAGAAAACTATGCATTCCCAGGCGGGATGATGATTGGTACAGACTCTCACACAGTTAACGCAGGTGGTTTGGGTATGATAGCCATTGGTGTTGGTGGAGCTGATGCCTGTGATGTAATGGCCGGGTTACCATGGGAACTTAAAATGCCAAAATTAATTGGGGTAAAATTAACCGGTAAATTAAATGGCTGGACAAGTGCAAAGGACGTTATCTTAAAAGTTGCCGGAATTTTAACTGTAAAAGGCGGTACCGACAAAATAATCGAGTATTTTGGCGAAGGTGCAATTTCATTGAGCTGTACAGGTAAAGGTACCATTTGCAACATGGGTGCCGAAGTTGGTGCAACTACCTCTACTTTTGGATACGATGATTCAATGAGTCGTTATTTAAAAGCAACCGGACGTGCCGATGTAGCTGCTTTGGCAGATGGCATTAGAGAACACTTAACCGGAGATGCAGAAGTATATGCTAATCCAAGCAAATACTTTGATGAGGTTATTGAAATTAATTTATCTGAACTAGAGCCGCATGTGAATGGCCCTTTTACCCCGGATTTGGCAACACCAATTTCAAAATTGAAAGAAGAAGCAGTTAAAAACGGCTGGCCTTTAAAAGTTGAAGCAGGTTTAATTGGAAGTTGTACAAACTCAAGTTACGAAGATATTTCGCGTGCCGTTAGTTTAGCAAAACAGGTATCAGCCAAGAATTTAAAATCTAAAGCTGAATTCATGATTAACCCGGGTTCTGAGCAAATTCGTTATACTATTGAGCGCGATGGATTTTTAAAAGTATTTGATGAGGTGGGTGCTACTGTGTTTACAAACGCTTGCGGACCTTGTATTGGTATGTGGGATCGTGTGGGTGCAGAGAAGCAAGAAAAAAATACGATTGTTCATTCTTTTAACAGAAACTTTGCAAAACGTGCAGATGGAAATCCGAATACGTTTGCATTTGTAACGAGTCCGGAATTAGTAACAGCATTGGCTATTGCCGGTGATTTAAGTTTTAACCCGATTACAGATTACCTGACAAATGAGAAAGGTGAGAAAGTAAAATTAGATCCGCCGTTTGGTGATGAATTACCAACCAAAGGATTTGATGTGGAAGATGCCGGTTACCAGGCTCCGGCTGTTGATGGAAGCAATGTAAAGGTTTTAGTAGAACCTACCAGTAAACGTTTACAATTATTAGATCCTTTTGCTGCGTGGGATGGCGTTGATTTTAAAGGATTAAAATTATTAATTAAAGCCAAAGGAAAATGTACAACCGACCATATCTCAATGGCAGGACCATGGTTAAAATTCCGCGGACATTTAGATAACATTTCTGATAACATGTTAATTGGTGCGGTAAACGCATTTAATGATAAAACAGATTCAGTAAAAAATCAATTAACCGGAGCTTACGAAGGCGTGCCTAAAGTACAACGTCAGTACAAAGCCAAAGGAATAGGCAGTATCGTGGTAGGTGATGAAAACTACGGTGAAGGATCATCACGTGAGCATGCTGCCATGGAGCCTCGCCATTTAGGAGTTAAGGTTGTTTTAGTAAAATCATTTGCCCGTATCCACGAAACCAACTTAAAGAAGCAAGGAATGTTGGGGCTTACTTTTGCCGATGCAAATGATTACAATAAAATTAAAGAAGACGATACAATTGATGTATTAGGCTTAACCAGCTTTGCACCAGGTGTACAATTAACAGTAGCTTTAACGCATGCTGACGGCAGTAGAGAAGAATTTAAAGTAAACCATAGCTACAACGCTCAACAAATTGAGTGGTTTAAAGCAGGTGGTGCGCTAAATATTATTAGAGCCAGTGTAAAGGCGTAATGATACTTTTTTAATAGAAAAAATAAAACCCACTTATTTTTAAGTGGGTTTTTTGTTTGGGAAACCCTTGCTAAGAAAAGGTTTTGTATGTAAATTATAACAAATTTTTTGATATATTTAGATTATATTAGAGCTAAAAACTTGCACCAATCTTGTTAATATAACATGATAGTGTTACGGAAGTTGCTTGTATATATTAGTTATGCGCAAGGTTAGACGACATATCGGACAAGGCAGACACAGCTCTGCGACCGAAATTCATCACGACATTGACATAGCCACTATTGAATTAATTAAGAAACACTTAAAACCGATATAGTTATGAAAAAACAAATCAAAACAATGACGACAGTTTTCGCAGGATTAGGGTTGACTTTAGGTTTAATCTTTACCTCATGTAAAAAAGATATGAACACGACTCCAAATAATACAACTAATAATACGTCAACGCCACCTGCGGATGGCAGTTTAACAAATGCTACACAATTCTATGGCATTTTCACTTGTGGATCTTATACTTCCATACAAGTTGGTGGTTCGCCTTATACATATTATGGGGGGGCAGCATATTTCACTAGTTCAGCACAAGCTTTTATGAATTCAACGTCATCCGTTAAAGTGAATAAGGTTTATTTAAATGCAGATACGCTTACATATACACCAATACTTTCATATTACACTGATTATAATTATCCAAATATGGCCAGTGCTACATGGTCTGTTAATGGGGCCAATGGCATCGGAACTTTTTCAATGACGCATTCAGTAGCATCACCAAGTTTTGTTGTGGCCAGTATTTTACCGGATAGTATCAGTTTAAGCACAGGATTTTCTGCAACCATTTCAAACGTTTCCAATTTCACTGGAGCATACTTTAAAGTATTTGCTTCCATTAACACAACTTTAGGTACAACTGAAAAAGCCTTGATCGCCGGAAATAATGTAATTACTGTTACCCCTGCTGATCTTGCCTCATTACCTACATCAACCAATGGTGTAATTAGTATTAATCTTGAGAATAAACAAGGAATAATTTATTCTTCAAAAGCTTACTCCTTTTCGAGGGAAGCTCAATACAATAAGCATATTAAAATTAAGCCTTAAAGAATTTTAAGTTGCCATAACAAAAAAGCCCCGAAATTTTTCCAGGCTTTTTTATGAATTAATCTTTATCCTTTATCTTCTTTCTTTCCTTTTTTAGTGCTTCTTTTGGTTTGATCGTATTTACGATCATCTCACTTTTCTCCTTATCTTAATCCACTTCGATCCCATCACCTTCGGTCAGGTTATTCTTGATCATCTCTTCTGCCATTGGATCCTCCAAATACGTCTGGATAGCGCGTTTTATCGGAACATCTTCTTCGGTTTCGTTTCCGCTTTTAACTGTAAATAATTATACCGGCGGCGATGCTGTTATTACGTACTTCAAAGACCCAGCAAATTCAAACTAGTTGGTACAAACACCATTTACTTTGTATAACGGAACTTCATCTCCTGTAGCCTACTTTTGGTCAAAAATTGCGGGTGCAACTTTATTTATTTATGCTCAAAAGCCTGGCTTCGGACAATATACTCCCGCATTTACGTTTGCTACATAACACTTTTTTAGAGTGGTTGTTATTAAAGCATCGCAAAGAGCAGCTAATCCAAATGTAAATTATGCAGAATATAACGAAGTAAAAAACACTTTTAACCTCACTGACTAATTTTGCTAATCAAAAATATCTGACGGTCGGATATTATAGTTCGACCGCTTATATTTAATGCAAGTGGACACAAACCCAGCGCATAACAGCACATTTGCCTTATGCGGGGGACGAGGTAGCGCGGCGCGCGCCGGGATAGGCGGTCGCTTCGCGGACATTTTTGGCGGCGCCGCAAAAAACAATTATCTTCGATATACAGTTTTGTCATTATAGACACATGATACTTCGAAAACCGCACAAGTCAAATTTGCAAACCGTTATGGGTAAGTGGGCGGACAATTCCGTAAGACAAAAAACTTATATTTGACAAATAAACATTCAGACATGGCAAAATTCTTAGAAGGCAACGAGCTTAATTCCGAAATAGGAAAAATATTTAAAAACGCTGACTATAAACTCATTCTTATTTCGCCGTACATTAAGTTACATCATCGTTATGCTGACGAGCTAAAAGCAAAAGCATATAATGCCAAACGTTAACTGTAATGCGCCAGGACGACTTCTTCGAGACAAAATCAGGTTAGACAAGTAGCTTAAAGTCATCACATTTAGACATTTCGACCCGACCAATCGACTTGCCCAATGACAAAAAAATCGTATTATTACATTGACAAATTTTAATGAATGGCAACACTACTTCTAAATACAGGGACAGCTTCATATAATGAATTAATTTCAAATGGTCGAACTTTTTATGTACCTCCTTACCAAAGAGATTATTCTTGGGAAAAAGAATATTGGGAAGACTTATGGATGGATATACTTGATTTACCAAAAGAAAAATACCATTACATGGGGTATTTAGTTTTCCAAGAAGACAGCTCCAAAACTAAAACTTCATTCATCATTGACGGACAACAAAGATTTACCACATTAAGTGTTTTGTGTCTTTCCGCAATAAGACTGTTAAAAGAATGGGCCGACATCGGAATTGATAAAGAGAATAATGAAACTCGTATTGGAAAGCTTACAGAAAAGTTTCTTGGAAATTTTTCTACTTCTAAACTCACTATTACTCCAAAATTAATTCTTAATAAAAACAATGATGACTTTTACAAAAGCTATTTACTAAGCCATAGAAAACCGCCAGCTATTGGCAAGTTAAAACCTTCTCAGAAAAGACTGTGGGATGCATACGAGTATTTTTATCAAATGCTAAAAGCAAAAGTCACTTCTAAATCTGGGACAGAACTTGCAACATTAATTGATGATGAAATTTCCAATGCATTAATATTTACAACGATTAATGTTAGTGACGATTTGAATGCGTATAAAGTTTTTGAAACGCTTAATGCGCGGGGAGTTAAATTATCACCATCCGATTTATTGAAAAACTATTTGTTTTCAAAGGCGTTTGAATCAAGTAGTTCTGAATTAGAAGAGACAGAACGGAGATGGCAAAGCATAAATGACTTCTTAGGGAAATCTGACTTACCAAGATTTCTGAGACATTATTGGAATTCGAGGTATGAACTTGTAAGAATCTCGAATTTATATCGAGCTATAAAAATTACAGTTCAAACTCCTAAACACGTTTTTGATTTACTTAACGAATTAGAGCAATTGGCTCCAGTATATTCAGCCTTTGAAAACCCAGCTGACCCAATGTGGAATAAAGAACAGCGATCGTTTATACGTTCAATGAACCTTTTTGGAGTTTCAACTTGGTATTCTTTAATGCTTGTTGCAAAACAGAAATTTAGTGAAGAAGAATTTACAAAACTTTTACATGAATTAAACGTGATTACATTCCGATACAATGTTATTTCAGGTTTACATACGAATGAAATTGAAATTTCGTTTAATAAATTATCAATTAAAATATTTTCTGGAGAAATTACTAAAGCATCTCAGGCATCAGAAAATTTAAAACCAATTTATGTGGCTGACGACAGTTTTGCACAAGCATTTTCGACAAAACTTCTTAGTACTAAAAGAAACAAAAACCTTGTTAAGTACATTTTAGTTGAACTTGAAAATACAATTGCTGGGACAGCTAATCAGTACGAAGACGCTACGTCTACAATAGAACATATACTTCCTGAAAATCCTTCTTCCGAATGGGAAACTTCTTTTCCTTCTGACGAGCAAGAAGAATACATATATTTAATTGGTAACTACACTTTACTTGAAGACACATTAAACAAAAAAGCAAGTGATAAACTTTTCGCAGAAAAACTATCTTTGTATAAATCATCAGCTTATAAAATGAGTAAAGATGAATTAAATTACACTGAGTGGACGCCCGTAATTCTTAGAAAACATCAGGACAAAATGGCCAAATGGGCTTGTAGTGCTTGGAAAAGCCATTTCATTCAAAACAAATCCTGACCTGCATTTAAATAAAACTGTGTGTGGCGCACCACAGCTAACAGCAAGCCATGGCGCAATGCAGGCGAACGTGCAAGGTTTTTGCAAATTCAAGGTCGCTTCGCGGACAGAAATTTTCATTTTGCAAAAGACTAAAAAACACATATCTTTAAAAAAACGTTTCGGCAGACACAGTTTCAAATCAAACCGTTGCTTAGCCCGAAACCTTAAAAAACTCTAACGAAATCCTAAGAATCACTTAAACGAAAGCTTACGCTCAACAAATTGAGTGGTTTAAAGCTGGTGGTGCACTGAATAGTATTAGAGCCAGTGTGAAGGCGTAAAAATTTGACCCAAATTTAAAACTCAATTAATTGAAAATTAATTAATTGAGTTTTTTAATTGAAAATTATCCGATAATTTTAAACTAATAATTGAAAATTATATGATAAAAATTATTTTTTAAAATGAAAAATATAGTATAAAATTGTATTGTAATGCGAAAATTATGATTATTTTTGTGTTTATTGGATAGAAAATTTAAATGACGCGCAGTCAGATACTCAAGCAAATTATAAAGCACTTACCCGAAAAGCGTTTTAGTATTTTAATTGGTGGCAGGCAGGTTGGTAAAACAACGGTAGTAAAGCAGGTAAAAGAACATTTGCTTACCGTAAAGCAAAAAGCTTTTTTTATCTCGTTTGAAAATCCTGAGATTTTAAATGCAATTAATTTGCACCCCGAAAATGTTTTTAAATTCTCTATTCATCCCTCAACCTTGCAAAAGAAAGAAAGATTGTATCTAATCATCGATGAGGTTCAATATGCAGCAAACCCATCTAATTTTTTAAAATATTTGTACGACACTTACGAAGACAAGGTGAAAGTGATAGCAACAGGCAGCAGTGCCTTTTATATCAACAAAGATTTTAAAGACTCGTTAGCCGGACGCAAAAAAATATTTGAATTATATAGTTTAAATTTTGAGGAGTTTTTACATTTTAAGCAATGCGATGAGTTAATCGATGATTTGGTGTTAATGCGTAAAAGTCATAAAAATCAACCCCTTAACAAGCACTTATTATATAATTTATTTAATGAGTATTTAAATTATGGTGGATACCCGGCAGTGGTTCTTCAAAAAAACGAAGAGGACAAAAAAGAATTATTACAAGAGTTAATAAACTCTTACATGAGAAAAGATGTGTTAGAGTCAAACTTAAAAGATGAACTTAAATTTTTTCAATTAACACAATTGCTAGCTTCGCAAACCGGCAGTTTGGTAAATACAAATAGCCTTGGTTTAGCTTTAAAACTATCAAGTGGCGCAATAGATAACTATTTATACTTATTACAAAAATGTTTTCATATACACTTGCTAAAACCAAAACACAGCAACGTTTTAAAGGAAATTACTAAAATGCCTAAAGTTTATTTTAATGATTTGGGTTTAAGAAATATTTTAATAAAGCAATTTGGCCATATCGATAATAGAACTGATAAGGGTGAAGTGATCGAAAACTACGCATACACCAGGTTACGTGAAATATATCAGCAAAACGATATACATTTTTGGCGAACTGCTGATGGCAATGAGGTTGATTTTATTGTAGATAAAACTTTAAATAGTGGTACTGCTTACGAGCTTAAATATAACGATGTAAATTACAAACCTTCCAAGTATAAAAAATTTATGTCGGCATACAATACTTACCCAATAAAGGTGGTAAGTATGGTTAGGGAAAATGAAAATACTATTGAGTTAATACGTTTTTAGAAATAGATTACTAAACATTTGTCGGTGTAAAATTTAATGGCATGAATATGGATTGATCCATAGTTTTTTCATATCTTTATATTAGTAAATGCTAAGTAAATTAAAGTACATAACAGTATTGCTGATACTTTTAAGTATAGTTGCAGAATCCTGCAAAACACGCAAAGATTGCGGTGGAAGACGAAAACGAAAAATTAAAACGCAAATGGGTGGTTACATGTAATTTTAACATATGGTTAAAGCATTAAATTTCTTATGTTGTGTTTCGCACATTTGTTTTTAAGGGTTCTCATTGATAAAATAAATTTATTAAATTACATTTTGTAGGATCTTAAAATTTGATTGTGATAGTTTTAGGCAGCATAGTATTTATCGTTATATGCCTGATGTTTATTTATGGTTTGGTATTGTTTATTAAAGCAATAATCAAGCGTCGCAAAGGAAAGATTTTAAACCCACTTCATTTAATCCATTTTATTTACTCAGATAAAAATCATGCGAATTTATTACACATATTCGGTGCAATTAGGTCGCTGAAGCCTTATACGAGTTCTTTTAAATACACGCATTACCATGTGTTGTTAAATTTAGAATCCAAAAGTTCTAAAGCGTATTATATTACTATGAATTATGAGAAAATCTTGAAGGAAAATGAAATTGCAAGCTATGTGCATAAGGCTGAGAAGGAAGAAGGCATAAGTTTGAAACCTGTAAAGGCAAAAGATGGCGGCCCATTGAAGTTTAGTTTATTTAAGGAGTCAAAAAGCATTAAGAATGATCATCCCTATCCATCAGATAAAGGCGATCGGATCGTATTTGTAACTGACATTAGTAAGTTTAATAATAAAATTGAAGTTCAGGTTTACAGACAGCATAATTTATTAAATTCATTTTTCATACAAGGTTCAATTGAGAATGAGTTCAATGAAATATACCTTCATAAAAATGAGCTTTTTGTTTTTACTTATTTGGCCGATGATGATGTTTCTGGCAAGGGTATTGGCCTTTGTGCAATAAACTACAATTCAGGAGAATTAGTTTTTTTAAATGGCGTTTAGGTTTAGAATTTATAACCTAAAAGTAAAGCTGTTGGTGCCTGAAAACCAAAGTCAATTGGTAAACTGGTTCTGTTTTGAGTTTGTGTTGGTATTTGCGGATTATTAGTAACGATAACTGTTTTATTAATAGATAATTGCAGGTTAAAATAAAACTCGGTGCCGATAAACAATTCGTTTGTGATTTTATAGATTAAACCTCCGCGTAAAGCAGGCCCAAAAAACAGTTTTGTTGTTTTAGAACTTGTTTCACTATTGGTAATGGTTTGTATTAACTTGGTTTTTAAGCGTTGCTCGGTGTAACCAAAACCAAGTTCAGCACCAAATAAGGGAATAATTTTTCGCCATTGAAACATTTTTTTTTCAAATCCGAAACGAGTTGCGAGGTTAATTCTGTCATCAGTTATTTCAACAATACCATCATTGCTAAAGTTATTGGAGGCAGTTAATCCTGTACCCATTAACAAACCATTTCCGCTATACTTGTCAGTTAAAATTACATTAAACATGTAAGGATTAGGATTTGAAATGTTGGAATTAAAATTTAAAAATTGCTGTAGCAATAAATTTGTTTGAACATTCACGTAATAATTTATTCTTCTGTTTACCCTAATTAATGAGTCAATACTGTCTTGAGATGAGCAGAGCGTACAAAATGTTATGAAAACGACAATAAAGAATTGACGCATAAACGATTTACTTTTTAAATGGATTGGAGTACATTGGGTTATTTAAAAAATCATCATTTTTTAATGTTTTTAAGAAGGCCACTATTGCATCTCTTTCAATTCTGCTAATGTTGAGTTTTTTTACTGAACCATCTAAATTTCTGAAGTTAGGCGCCAAGGTTCTTGTGTCATTGATGCCATGTCCATAATGATCCACAACTTCTTCTAATGTTTTAAGTCTTCCATCATGCATATATGGTGCGGTAACAGAAATGTTTTGCAGCGTTGGAACTTTAAAAACCCCTTTATCGCCTGCAAATCCGGTAAATCCACCTAGTCCAAGATCTTTCGGAATTAAGTCCAATCCAATGTTAAACATCAGGGTCACTTTTTCACCGTTTGGATTAATGATTACAGGAACATTGCCACCGCCGTAGTCTCCGCTTGGAACGTTAACTGTTAAATTTGGCTGCGAAAGCGGGTCATGACACTTCGCACAATTATATTTTTCATGAAATAATTTTTTACCTGTTTTTTCAAAATCTGTCAAGTGTTTATCAACATCAGTTGGCTCAGGAACAGGATTGTTAAGGTTTTCACTTTGTGATTTTGGTTTTGTATTCAGGCAAGCCAAAAAGCCTTCCATTGCAAATGCAATTCTTTCTTTTGTTATCTCTTCAGTACCATAAGCATTTTTAAATAACTGAGGGTAGTAATTGATTTGTTTTAATTTTGCAATTAGAACATCAAAACTCGGAATGTTCATTTCCTTGTGGTTTAAAACCGGGTTTAAAACCATGTCGGCCATGTTGCGTTGTCTTCCGTCCCAAAATAATAGTAATTCTTCCTGATTGTCTTTAGTTGGAAATAAACCATTAACCGTATCAACTATTGGTGTTTTGAATCCAAATAAACCTTGAATGGAAGTAGAGTTGCGATTTAAAAATTGACCATCAAATCCCCTATTAAATTGTACATTATCTGCAAATGCAAATTCCTGTTTATGGCAACTACCACAAGAAGTAGTGTTATTTTGGGATAACTTCTTATCAAAAAACAAAACACGTCCAAGCGTTGCTAATTGACTGTTAACACCATGTTTTTTGGCATAATTATATGCTGTTTCCGGTAATGCAGGTTCAGTAAGTTCCTCCTCGGTTATAGGTTGTGGACTTACATCCATTTTTCTACAACCATTTATTAAAAGCATAGAAAAAGTACTAACAAGCAATACTAAAAGAACTACTTTTGGTTTTTTCATGGCACTATTTTGAATAAAATTACAAAAAAAAGTTGAAAGCACAAAATATAACGGATTCTTATTGCTAAACGGAATCGAAGTTGTATTATTGTGTTCAATTGAGTTTAAGTTTTTTTAAAAAAATTGTTTAATTAATGGAAGAACAAGTAATAATCAGAGCAACCTTTAATGACAAAGTAAAGGTTTATATTTTTTTAGTTGTAACTTTTTATTTGATATGCTCCGTTATTGGCATTCTTCTTTTACCAATTTGGTTATTTGGTTTGGGGCAATGGTTAAGCAAAAAATTTTTTCTAACACTAACGTGCGAGTTGTCAAATAAAAATTTAAAATTCAGTAAAGGAATTATTTTGCACATCGAGAAAACAATTCCATTAGAAAATATCCAGGACTTGGCTTTTATTGGAGGCCCGGTGCTAAGATATTTTGGGCTTACACAATTAAAAATTGAAACCGCTGGAGGTGGAGGGAGCAGTCATCAACAAAATGTCATGAGTATCATTGGTGTGAATGATGCTGAAAAATTAAAGGTACTGATTTTGGATCAACGTGAGCGAGTTATTCGTTCTATGCGAGGAATAGAACAATCACAAAATGTTAATGTTAATTCGTCTGCAGATTTATTAGCCTCTATTCATTCAGAATTAAAAGAGATAAAAGAAATTTTGAGGAGTAAGTAGGAGATTGTTTTCTTTTGTGGTAATAAAAGTCGCAACTGTACTACACATATATTACCACTGAAGTTCTGTCTGGACATCTTTATATTTGCTAGGTTTTGAATGAATTAATTGAAGCACATTATTTGGGGAAAATCTGATAGATTCTGTTTACAAATTGTTAGGAAAAGTCTTAATTGGCAACTTTTCAACAACCTTAAAATAACCCCTCTTTTTTCCTTAACTTTAAACTACATTTTAGTAATTCTTATCCGTCAAGGCAGATCAATTTCTAAAATCTAATTTCTTAATTCTTACTTTATATAATGTTTTTAATATTTGACACAGAAACCACAGGCTTACCCAAAAATTACAACGCACCGTTAAGTGACTTTGATAATTGGCCACGCATGGTTCAAATTGCCTGGCAATTGCATGATAAAACCGGTTCGCTGATTAATAACGGTGCCATCATCATCAAGCCTATTGGTTACACCATTCCTTTTAATGCGGTTCAAATTCACGGTATATCAACCGAACGCGCATTAAGCGAAGGTCAGGATTTAACGAATACCTTAAAACAATTTGGTGAGGTTGTAAATCAAACAACTTATTTATGTGGACACAACATTGGATTTGATATTAATATTATTGGCTCTGAATTTTTAAGATGCGGTTTACCAAATTACTTTGAAGGAAAAGGCGTCATTGATACTAAAAATGATGAAACTACAGAGTATTGCGCAATACCTGGTGGAAGAGGCGGTAAATATAAATGGCCCACCTTAACGGAGCTTTATTCAAAGTTGTTTAATCAGGGATTTTCAGAGGCTCACAACGCAGCGTTTGATGTGCAGGCTACTTCAAGAGTATTTTTTGAAATTATAAAGCGCGGTATTACCAAAGTAAAGGAATTAACAGTTAGTGATTTAACACTCATCAATTATCAGGATGTAGATTTAACGGAATTGTTAGCGCATGAGTTGCGTTTGAAAAATGGTGAGGTTAAAGAAAGGGAAGCTGAACAGGATCAAATCAGGAAAACAGTTCCCAATGAATTAGCTACTAAATTTTCGCACTTGCATAATCATACACAGTATTCGGTACTGCAGTCTGTTAGTGATGTTGATGATTTGGTTAAAAAAGCAATTAGTTATAACATGCCGGCTTTGGCTATTACAGATCATGGGAACATGTATGGTGCATTTCTTTTTTGGCAAAGTATTGATAAGCAAAACAAAGACATTAAAAAACATAATGAAGCAATAGACAAGGGAGAGAAAGCAGAGTCGAAAAAGAATGAACTAAAATGCATTATTGGTTGCGAGTTATATGTTACCGAAGATCACAAAGAACGAGGTAAACAAAACAATGGCTATAGCATTCCGTTTTTGGCTAAAAATAAAAACGGGTACGAGAATTTATGTAAGCTCAGTTCAAAGGGCTTTACAGATGGATTTTACTATGTTCCAAGGATTGATAAAAGTTTATTGTTACAGTTAAAGGATGATTTAATTGTTACCACTGGAGGTTTACAAGGAGAGATCCCTTCACTCATTTTAAATGTTGGCGATGCGCAGGCAGAAGAGGCATTTTTATGGTATAAAGCGCAATTCGGAGATGATTTTTATGTTGAATTAAATAGACATGCTTTACCGGAAGAGGAGCATGTTAACAATGTGTTGCTGGGTTTCGCAAAAAAACATCAAGTAAAATATTTTGCTGCTAACAATAATTATTACATCGATAAAAAAAGCAGCGAGGCACATGATGTGTTGTTGTGTGTAAAGGATGGTGTTCAAAAAGAGGTACCAATCGGTAAAGGCAGAGGCTTTAGATTTGGTATGCCAAATAATGAGTTTTATTTTAAGTCATCTGAAGAAATGTGCGAACTGTTTCATGACCTTCCGGAGGCTATCAGTTGCACGCAGGAGATTGTTGATAAGATAGAAAATTACAAACTCGGACGGGATGTGTTGTTGCCGAAATTTAAAATACCTGTAGAATTTGAAGATGAGCGTGATAAAGATCCAAATGATGAAGGTAAAGGAAACAGAGGTGAAAATGCTTATTTGAAACACCTTACGTTTGAAGGTGCAAAAAAGCGATATCCAAACATGGCGCCTGAAATAAAAGAGCGATTGGATTTTGAATTGGCTACAATGGAACGAATGGGTTTCCCCGGATACTTTTTAATCGTAAGTGATTTTACAACCAAAGCACGTGAACTTGGTGTGAGTGTAGGCCCCGGACGTGGTTCAGCAGCCGGCAGCGCTGTTGCTTATTGCTTGGGAATAACAAATGTAGATCCTATCAAGTATGATTTACTCTTTGAGCGTTTTTTAAATCCAGATCGTATAAGCATGCCCGATATAGATATAGATTTTGACGATGAGGGGCGTGACAAGGTTATTGATTATGTAATTAAAAAATATGGCGAAAAACAAGTCGCACAAATTATCACCTATGGTACGATGGGTGGAAAATCTGCTATCCGAGATAGTGCAAGGGTTTTAAACCTACCGTTGCCAGATGCTGATAAACTCGCAAAATCATTTCCAGATAGCTTAGAAGCTGATTTAAAGTCATTGTTAAACCCAAAAGGAATTAGCGAGAAATATTTAGAGAAAATCAAAGATAGACGAGAAATTGTCGAACAGTCATACAATTTTAGAAAATTAGCAGAGGAAAAAACGCCGGAAGCAGATGTTTTAAAACAAGCTTATGAATTAGAAGGTTGTGTAAGAAACACCGGCGTACATGCTTGTGGTGTCATTATCACACCTGATGAATTAACTAAATTTGTTCCTGTTACCAAGCCAAAAGAAGGTAACATGTTATTAACTCAGTTTGATAATTCTGTAGCAGAAAGTGCCGGTCTTTTAAAGATGGATTTTCTTGGGTTAAGAACATTAACGATTATTAAGGATGCTCTGGCCATGATTAAAGAAAATCATGGCATCGAGATTGACATTGATGCCATTGATTTAAATGATCAAAAGGCCTTGGAACTTTTTCAACGCGGTGAAACGAATGGTATTTTTCAGTTTGAAAGTCCCGGTATGCAGAAGCATTTAAAGGATTTGAAGCCCGATAATTTCACGGATTTAATCGCCATGAACGCACTTTATCGACCTGGTCCGCTTGCTTATATACCCAATTATATTAATCGTAAACATGGCCGAGAGCCAATTGTGTATGATTTAGAGGGCATGGATGAGTTTTTGAAAGAAACGTATGGTATTACCGTTTATCAGGAACAGGTAATGCGCCTATCTCAAAAGTTAGCCAACTTTACTAAAGGTGATGCTGATACCCTGCGTAA
Organism: Bacteroidota bacterium; assembly: GCA_020403265.1. Taxonomy (GTDB): domain Bacteria; phylum Bacteroidota; class Bacteroidia; order B-17B0; family Aurantibacillaceae; genus Aurantibacillus. Next base: position 70,516 of record JADBXZ010000051.1, on the reverse strand, counting down.
GGCCATGGGGAAAAAGCAAAAAGACGTATTGGACAAAATGAAAGGTAAATATCTGGAAGGTTGTGCGTCTAACGGTCATGACACTGCAGTTGCTGAAAAGGTATGGAAGGATTGGGAAGCTTTTGCAAGTTATGCGTTCAATAAATCACATAGTACCTGTTACGCATACTTGGCTCAACAAACCGCTTATTTGAAAGCCCACTATCCTAGTGAGTTTATGGCAAGTGTATTAAATCACAGCGGCAATATTGAAAAAATCACCTTCTTCATGGAGGAGTGCAAACGAATGGGAATTAAAGTACTTGGACCGGATGTGAATGAAGGGCAGGGGAGGTTTAGCGTGAGCATGGATGGAAACATTCGGTTTGGGATGGCAAGTATTAAAGGTGTAGGAGAAAATACGGTTCAAAACATTGTTGATGAGCGTAAAAAAAATGGCAAATACCTTTCCTTGTTTGACCTGGCTAAACGGTTAGATAATAAAAGCGTAAATAAAAAATCGTTAGAAGGTTTAGCTTTAGCCGGAGGTTTTGACAGTTTCGAGGGAGTTCACAGAGCTATGTTTTTTGTGCCGGATCAAGATGGTAATACACTTATCGACCGAATGATCAAATACAGCAATCAAACCAGTTTGGGTAATGATACCAGCCAAGCAAGTTTATTTGGCGGCGAAGAAGAAGTGGAAATAAGCGAACCACAGCTTCCTGCTAAAATTGAACCATGGACGGCCTTGGAACAATTGAGCAAAGAAAAGGAAGTTGTTGGTTTTTTCATCAGTGGGCATCCTTTAGATCCATATAAATTAGTTATTGAACATAGAAGTAATGCCAATTGTGCGCAACTCAAAGCAGGTTTAGAACCATTCAAAAATAAAGAAGTTTCATTTGGGGGCATCATTACAGGTTTTGAAAATCGTACAAGTAAAACCGGTAAAGCTTTTGGTAAATTAATTATTGAAGACTATCATGGCAGTATTGATTTGATGTTGTTTGGCAAAGATTTTCTGGATTACAATAAATTTATGAGTGCGGGCTTGTTTGTATTTGTAAAAGCTAAAATACAAGATCGTTACAATCAACCGGGTAGTTTGGAAATTAAACTCAATAAAATTGAATTATTGGATGAAGTTAAAAAATCTGCCTTTACAAGCTTGAAATTAAAAATTAAATCAGAAGAGGTAAATACTAATTTAATTAATGCGTTATCTCATTTGATGGCCTCACATGAAGGCAAAAGCAATGTGGAATTTTTTATTGAAGATGTCAAGAATAATCAAACCGTGAGATTATTTTCTAAAAAATATAAAGTTGATATTGCGGATGAATTAATTGTGGAGCTTACCAAAATACCTAGCTTAAACTACGAATTGCTTTAAATATGAAGCTTTTTATCTGTGAATGTTTAAGGTTTTTATTCAGATTCAAAAGTTTGAAACCGCACTTCTTTGGTGTTTACAAAAGATTTATAGAACCCCTTAAGCTCACGCATCACATCGTTATTTGGCGAGAAGTAAATGGTATTAAAATAAAATTGAACTTAAGTGATTGGGTTCAAACGAATTTGTTTTTTCTTGGAGGATATGAAAAAACTGAATTAGATTTTGTTATGAAAAATTTGCCAAAAGATGCGCTGGTTATTGATGTTGGCGCTAACATTGGTTGGTACTCTTTAAATTTATCAAGATTTCTGAACCAAGGTCAGGTAATTTCATTTGAACCTTTTTCAAAGAATTATATTGAATTACAGTCTAATATTGAAGCAAATCGATTAAAAAATATTCAAGTGTTTAGAGTTGGCCTTGGAAATGTAAATGAAAAACTTCAAATTCGATATAACAGCGACGATCATAATTTAGGAATGGCATCCATTAATTTAACAAGCTACGATTACAGTGAAGATATTGAAGTTAAGCGATTGGACGATTTCGTTGCTCAGTTGGATCTTAATAAACTAAAGTTCATTAAGCTGGATATTGAAGGTTTTGAATACGAAGCCCTGCTGGGTATGTCGGAAACACTCAAAACTTACAAACCCTATTTATTGATTGAGCAGGACGAAAATGTTCTCCAATCCAAATCAGTTGAAATTGTTCAAAAAATAGATGATTTTTTAAGGGCGTTAGGCTATCAAAAATTCTTGATTAATAAGAGTGGAACTTTGGTTAAAGTAAACTATTTAACCAGTAAAGAATATACCAATTACTTCTACAAAGTTTAATTATTAAAAGTTTAAAATTCAAAGAAACATTAATTTAAGTTTGAAAATGCTGAATGTTTTCTAACTTTGCTATCATAGTAAATAGCAAAAATTTATTGTATTTGATTGAAGTTAAACAAGTAGTAAAAATAAAAAATGAAGCGTACAAAAATAAAAGATATACTTAGGTCGACTGAAACAGATGTTCCTGTTTTAGTAAAAGGTTGGGTTAAAACATTTAGGAGCAATCAGTTTATTGCCTTAAACGATGGAAGTTGTAATGCTAATTTACAAATTGTTGTAGATTTTAATAATACGCCGGAAGAAACATTAAAGCGAATCACTACCGGTGCATCACTGAGCATTCAGGGACAATTAATAAAATCATTGGGTAAAGGTCAGTCCGTTGAGATAAAAGCCGAAAAAGTTGAAGTTTTAGGAGACAGTGATGCTGAAAAATTTCCTTTACAGCCAAAAAAGCATAGTCTGGAATTTTTACGAGAAATTGCCCACTTACGTTTTAGAACAAATACCTTTGGTGCAATATTTAGGGTTAGAAATAGTTTGGCTTTTGCTGTTCATCAATTTTTTCAAGAGAAAGGCTTTGTTTATATCCATACGCCAATCATTACAAGTAGTGATGCAGAAGGTGCCGGGGAAATGTTTAGAGTAACAACATTGAATTTAAATCAATTACCAAAAAACGAAGAAGGCCAAATCGATTTTCAACAAGATTTTTTTGGAAAAAGCACCAACCTAACTGTAAGTGGACAGTTGGAGGGTGAGTTGGCAGCAATGGCATTTAGCGACATTTATACATTTGGTCCAACCTTCAGGGCTGAAAATAGTAATACTGCGCGCCATTTAGCTGAATTTTGGATGATTGAGCCTGAGATGGCATTTTACGATTTGAATGATAATATGGACCTTGCTGAAGAATTGCTTAAGTATGTGATTAAATATGCATGGGACAAAAATTACGAAGATTTGGAATTCCTTAACACACGTTTATTGGAAGAGGAAAAATTAAAACCACAACAAGATAGAAGCGAGTTAAATCTATTGGATAAACTTAAGTTCTGTTTAGAAAACAGTTTTGAAAGAGTAACTTATACTCAGGCTATTGAAATTTTAAAGGAGAGTAACCATAACAAAAAGAAAAAATTTCAATATTTGGTAAACGAGTGGGGTGTTGATTTACAGAGCGAACACGAACGATATTTAGTTGAAAAACATTTCAAGAAACCGGTTATTTTAACAGATTATCCAAAAAAGATTAAAGCATTTTATATGCGTCAAAATGACGATGATAAAACTGTGCGTGCCATGGATATTTTATTTCCGGGTATCGGCGAAATCGTTGGAGGAAGCCAACGTGAGGAGCGTTTGGATAAACTTGTAAGCCGAATGAATGAAATGAACATCCCAACACATGAATTAGATTGGTACCTTGATACCAGAAGATTTGGAGCTTGCGAACATGCAGGATTTGGTTTGGGGTTTGAACGTCTTGTGCTTTTTGTAACGGGTATGACTAATATTCGCGATGTAATTCCCTTTCCAAGAACACCTAAAAATTGCGAGTTTTAAAAACTTGGAATAAATTCTTGGTCAGTATTGGCCCTTTAAGCAACTTAAATTCTTAACAATTCCTTAATGTTGTGGCTGTTTAGGGTTAAAGTGTAAAGTAATTATTTATTGTATCATTACGCTTTATTTCTTAGCAGTTTATGTTTGGCTTAACTACCACCTTAGCAATACTTTTATTAGTTTGTATTTTACTAGCCTGTATTTTTGAATTCATAAACGGATTTCATGACACGGCTAATGCAGTTGCTACAGTTATTTATACAAACAGTTTAAAACCTACAACGGCAGTTGTTTACAGCGGCTTACTTAATTTTACAGGCGTTATTACCGGCGGCATAGGTGTAGCTGTTGGAATAGTTAACTTATTGCCAATGGAAGTATTGGTTGATACAAATGTTTATCATGGTATTGCAATGATATTAGCTTTGTTATTAAGTGCTATTATCTGGAATTTTGGCACTTGGTATTTTGGAATTCCCGCCTCTAGTTCGCACGCAATTATAGGTTCCATCTTAGGAATTGGTTTGGCTTTTTATTTTTTACCGGATGCCAAATTAAGTTGGGATAAAGTAGTTAACTGGGATAAAGCGAGAGAAACAGGTTGGGCCCTTTTAATTTCGCCATTTGCGGGATTTGCATTGGCGGTTGTGATCATGTTTATTTTTAAGCGCTTAGTAAAAAATGATTTGTTTTATAAAGAGCCCATTCCCGGTAAAATGCCTCCTTGGCCAATTAGAATATTGTTGATGTTAACTTGTGGGTTGGTGAGTTTTTTTCATGGTCAAAATGATGGTCAGAAAGGGGTTGGTATTGTTTTAATGATATTGATCGCCATCTTACCTGCAACATACGCACTGGATGATTCAGTTAATTTACAAAAGATTAACTCACAAGTTATTGCAATCAAGGAAATTGTAGTTAGCACCGATACAACCCGTTTCGGAAAAGAGGAGTTCAGTAATTTGGATAAAATAAGGAAGCATTCTGATCATTTTACAAGTACCATAGCAAACTTCAATTTTTCAAATGAAATTAAAGAAGCTAATAGATTTGATGTTAGAACTGATGTGGTAAAAATTACAAAAAGTGCTGAGAAGTTAATGAAAAGTGAAAATTTTGCCATTTCAAAATCAGAATTCGAAAAACTAACACACGAATTAAAAGGTGTAAAAAAATTAGTTGAATTTGCACCTAATTGGGTTATTATTATGATTTCGATTTGTTTAGGATTAGGTACCATGATAGGATGGAAACGGATTGTAAAAACAATTGGTGAAAAAATTGGAAAACAACACATGAGTTACGCTCAGGGTGCAAGTGCTGAATTAGTTGCGAGTATAGGTATAGCTGTGGCCACAGGATACAAGGTGCCGGTTAGTACAACACATATGTTAAGTTCTGGTATTATGGGTAGTATGGTTGCCAAAAAAGGATTAAAGAATTTACAGCGCAAAACGATTGTAAATATCTTGTTAGCATGGGTATTAACCTTACCTGTTACAATATTATTAGCAGGATCTTTGTTTTTACTGTTTAGAACGATATTATAATCTGACTGTAAATTTAAATCGATAACACTGCAAGTATTTTTAACATTTAATTAATTTTGACTTAGATTAAATAATATTTGCAGAACATAAATAATTCATTCACGTAACAACAAAGCATCTTTTCATGCAGAAATTTGACAAAATTTTAAAACATGAAAAGAATATTATTATTTAATTGCTTTATTCTCTTAAATTTAATTGTTAGATCCCAAGCAACCATATCATTTGTTAGTAATGATACAACTATTTTTGAAGCTTCTCCTACAGCAACCATTTACGCCAGATTAACTGGCACCAGCAGTGCAGCCAGCTCCTTAAGTTTAACACTTTCTAACTGGAGCAATGCTACGGCAGCTGACTATTCTTTGAGTGCTACTACTGTTTCATTTGCAGCAGGCGCCCCTTTAAACTCTACTTTTCCAATAGTAGTAACAATTAATAATGATGCCCTAATCGAAAGTGATGAATACTTTTTATTGAAATTTACGAACCCAATTAACTCAACAATTGGCTCAACAACCTTATGCGCCGTTTATATCAGAGATAATGATAAACCAACACCGGCTCCAAGCAGCGCCTTAACATTAAGCTTATTAGCCAGTTTCTCAAATTCTTTGTCAGGTTCAAATTCAGCTGAAATTGTTGCGCATGATCCAACAACACAAAGGTTATACATTGCCAATTCTATTGGTAATAAAATTGATATTATTAATTTCATAAATCCTTCTTCACCTGTATTAATTTCATCAATACTAACCACTACTTATGGTGCCATTAATTCAATTGCTGTGCGTAATGGAACCGTTGCCTGCGCCATTGAAAATAGTGTAAACCCTCAGGATAGTGGGCGAGTTGTGTTTTTGGATATGAATGGTGCATTTTTAAACTCAGTGAAGGTAGGTGCCATGCCGGATATGATAACTTTCAACAATGCCGGTACGCGTGTGATAACAGCAAACGAAGGTGAACCTAATAATACATATACAAATGATCCAGATGGTTCGGTAAGTATTATTAATATTTCTGGAGGTATTTCTTCATTAAACCAGTCTAATGTAACAGCAATAACTTTTACTTCTTATAATGGTTCCGAAGCCGCGCTCAAAGCACAAGGAATCCGAATTTTTGGTGTAAGCGGTATTGCTTCTAAAGATTTTGAACCTGAATACGTTGCGGTTTCTAAAGATGACTCAAAAGCCTGGGTAACGTTACAAGAAAATAATGCTGTAGTTGAAATTAATTTATTGACAAATACTATTACTTCAATTAAAGCGCTTGGAACAAAAGATGCTTCTCTGCTCAATAATGGTATGGATGTTTCGAATTTAACCAAAGGTATTAACTTGAGCAATTTCCCTGTAAAGGGTTTCTTCTTGCCTGATGCTATTGCAAGTTATACAGTTGGAGGCGTTAATTATTATATAATTGCCAACGAAGGTGATGCCCGTGCATACAGCGGAATGAATGAAGAGGGACGCTTCGCCACCTTAAGTTTAGATCCAACAAAATTTCCTAATCAAGCTGATTTGAAAAATAACAATGTGTTAGGTAGATTAGTTTGCACAAATAAAAATGGAGATACGGACAATGATGGTGATATTGATTCTGTTTTTTGTTTTGGTTCGCGTTCTTTTTCTATATGGAACGCTAATACGGGTGTAATGGTGTACGATAGTAAAGATGATTTTGAGCGTATTACGGCTAATACAAGTTTTTCTGTAATGTTTAATGCAAGTAATACCGGTGCAGCTGCTAAAGATAGAAGTGATGATAAAGGACCGGAACCTGAAGGGGTAGCCATTGGTAGTATTAATGGAAATACTTATGCATTTATAGCTCTTGAGCGAATTGGCGGTGTTATGGTATATGATGTGTCTAATCCATTAGCGCCTGTATTTGTAACTTATGTTAATAATAGAAATGTTTTGTCTAACGGACCAGATAGAGGTGCAGAGGGGATCATTTTTATACCTCAATCACAAAGTCCAAATGGAATGCACCTTGTTATTGCTGCCAATGAAATTAGTAGTACTTTGAGTATTTGGGGTATTCCGGGTTGCACCATTCCATTATCAAGTTCTTTAAGTGTAAGTGGAGGTACAACTAATTGTCCGAATTCTTCTACAATTTCCGTTAATCAGGTTTCAGGTGCTGTCTATCAATGGTATAACGGATCAACATTAATTCCAAGTGCTACTTCAAATACCTTTGCACCATCAACTAATGGTAATTACAATGTAAGCATTTCAAACGGTACTAATTGTGTAACATCTTCTTTATCTCAAACGATAAACGTTTTACCAAGTCCAACATTGAACGTAACTTCTGGAACATTGTCTATTTGTGCTGGTGGAAGCACAACACTTAATGTTACTGGTGCATCTACTTATACATGGAGTACAGGTGCTAATACTAATTCAATTTCAGTTACGCCAACAGTCAATACTACTTATACCGTAACCGGCACCAATACTGTAGGTTGTGTTAGTTCTGCAGTTAATATTGTAACTGTTAATGCAATACCAACTATTACCGTTAATAGCGGTGCTATATGCTCAGGTAATTCATTTACAATCACACCAAGTGGCGCTTCAAATTACACTTACAGTGGAGGTTCTGCTGTGGTGAGTCCTACGGCAAATAGCACTTACACCGTTACAGGTTCAAATGCCGGTTGTGTTGGAACTCCGGTAGTGTCGAACGTTACTGTTAATCCAGTGCCAATTATTAATGCAGTAAGCAGCAATACAGACTATGTATGTGCCGGATACAGCGCAACTTTAACTGCTAGCGGAGCATCAACTTATACTTGGAATACAAGTGCCAATACAGTCATTATTGTTATTAGTCCAACTGTAACAACAAATTATACAGTTACAGGAACTAATACTTTGAATTGTTCTGCAAGTGCAATAATTTCTCAATCTGTATCTCCATGTACAGATATAGATTCTAAAACCTTAAATCAAGCGTCACACTTTATTGTTTATCCGAATCCTTCGAACGGAGAATTCAGTATCAGCACATCTTCGTCTTTAGTAGAATTGCGAATTTATAATTCTATAGGGAAGAAAGTTTATGAGCAGACTTTAGACGCTAATAATTCGATAGTTTCCCTGAAGGGTATGTCTCCCGGTGTTTATTTAATAGAAGGTATAGTTGACTTGAAAAGAGAAACAAAACGATTGGTTATTGTAGATTAAAATATTTATTTAGCTTAAATAAAAAATCCTGAAACTTGTTTCAGGATTTTTTTGTGACCTCGAAGGGATTCAAACCCCTAACCTCTTGATCCGTAGTCAAGTGCTCTATTCAGTTGAGCTACGAAGCCATTTTTGGGCTACAAATATACAACTATTTTTATAAAGAAAAAAATAAAAAAATAGGCTTTAAAATTGTCTAAACCTTAATTCCAATAATACAAACGTCGTCAATTTGCTCCAAATTTCCTTTCCACCTGTTAAATTCAGTTTTCAATAATTCTTGTTGCTCGGTTAAAGTTTCATGGCTTATTTTTTGGAGGTGATTCCTTAAATTCTTGTGTTTCATTTTTTTTCCGGTAGGTCCTCCAAACTGGTCAGCAAAACCGTCTGTTAATGCATAAATTATATCTCCCGGGTTTAAGTTTATACTGTTGCATGAAAAAGGAATATTATCCTTAGGCGATTTACCAACCGGCATTCTGTCTGCGTTAAATTCGGTTAATTGTCCTTTGCTAATAAGGATGATAGGGTTATTTGCACAGCTAAATTCAAGTACCATTTTTTCGAAGTCAAAACATAATAAACTACAATCCATTCCATCTTTTCCACCGTCTTGACTTCCGTCTTCTGCTAAACTGAGAATTAATTTATTTCTAACATAGTTTAATATTTCATTTGTCTTTTCAATTCCTTTTTCATTAATCGCTTCATTTAAAAAGTTGATATTTAACAAACTCATAAATGCACCCGGAACACCATGTCCGGTACTATCTCCAATCATGAAATAAAATTTATTATTTAACGCAGTAGCCCAGTAAAAATCACCACTTACCAATTCTTTAGGATTAAAATAAATGAAATAGTTTTTTAAGTGTTTGTTTAACAAAGTTTTGCTGGCTAATAAAGCATTCTGTATTCTTCTGGCATAAATAATTGAGTCAACTATTTCTTTTTGTTTTTCTTCAATCACGTGCTTTTGAAGTGTTATTTCCTTTGTTTTAATAACAAGTTCTTGTGTTCTTTCACTTACAATATTTTCCAATTGCTGTTGTTTTTTTAATAAGTTTTTTTCACGCTGTTTAACGCCATAAAGTATTAATGCAATAATCAAAATAGCGATAATTAAAAGGAACCACCATCTTTTCCAAAATGGTGCATTTACGTTAATTACATAAGTTAATTTTTGAGCAAAATAACCAAACGAATTTTTATAGAAGATGTTCAGTTCATATCTGCCCGGCGGTAGGTTCTGAAGTTCAATTTCGTTTATTTTTAATGGTTTGACTTTGTCATCCAAGCCCAGTAATGAATAGCTAAATGTTCCCTGAGCCGAACGGTATAGTTCGTTAGTTATTAATTTGATTGAAAGATTGTTTTCATTATACTTCAAATCAATTTCATTTATAGGTATAGAACGTAATTTGTCATTAACTGATAATTCAAAAACGGAAATAAGGGGTGTATCCGATGGTAATTTAAGGCTTTTAGTATTAAAATACATTAATCCTTTTTTACTCGGTAAAAATAAATAATCTCCATCACTTGCAACAGTTAGTTTAAAGTCTACTATATTAAAGACAAAGTTTGTAGCATCTATATTTTTATTAAATACCGTAAACTGTTTTTTACGCGGTTCGTATCTAAATAAATCATTAGATGTGGTGAACCACACAACGCCGGACGGATCTTCGAAAACATTATATATAATGTTGTTTTTAATATTAAGGTAAATCGAATGATCGACGAAGGTTTCTGTGTTGGTATTGAATTCATATAAGCCATTTTTAGTTCCTATCCATAAACTACTTTTGTTGTTGAAATAATAACTAGTAAGAATGCTGTCAGGAAAAAACTTATCTCCTTTGTTTGGTTTAAAGGTGGTGACTTTTTTTAATTTTGAATCAAGAAGTGTAAAGCCTTTTTTATCGGTGTAGAATAAAAATTTATTATCGTTTATTTTCAATCCATAGCTGGGTTCCGGGGCTTTTTCTGGAGGGAAAACAAAAAAAGTATCAAATGTGTTTTTGAAATAATTGTATTTGAATAAATCTGTATAGTACTTTGAGAAGGCATAGGTTCCTGAAACTGAATCATTTAAAAAATTAACACTATAAATGTGCTGTAATGTTTTTTCATTGGTGGTTTTGTCTGTATTTAGATTATGAATTGCAAAATGACTATAGTTTTTTTTAGGGTTATTTCTTGCAAATTCAACCGTATTGTTTTTGCCAAATTTGAAGGTTTGAATGCTGTTTTCGTATGAAGTTTTTCCAAAGGTAATTGTCTTAAGTAACGAATCATTTTGATAATCATAAACACTAAGTCCTTTTGAACTGCCCAGGTAAATTTTGTGTGTTGAATGAGCCAGCATTTGAGAAACGGGTACAGCTTGGTGCGATGCGTTTAAGTAATCTAAATTTAATTCGCTCCATTTTTTAACCTTTATTTCTTGAGCGAATGGTGTGTTAACACTTATTTTATTGGAAACATTAAATACCCAAATGTTATCGTTTTTATCGCATGTAAAATTTCGAATTGCATTATCACCCACACATGTTGCACAATTCCCATCTTGCTTGTGATATTTCGCTCTTAGTGTAACAGGATTAATGATCATTATCCCACTATTTGTAGTGCTTGCCCAGATATTACCGTCTCGGCATTTAATAAAATCTGATACATTATCCAGATTAATGTCATCTTCTTGCTTAAATGTTCGAGGTGAAACTCTTTTACTTTGCTTATTTTTTAAATCGATATAGAAGACACAACTGTAACCTCCAAACCAAATTTTTTGGTCTTGTTGATCGTAAAAAGTTTTATGAATAATGGTTGAAAAACTTTTTAATTGAGCTAATCCAAGTGGGCTTAAATTTTTAGCATAGTTTTCAATGGGAAATTCTGTTAAAGTATTTTTATCTAAATCTAAAATACTCGGGTAGGCAGCAGGTCGTTCTTGAAAAAAGCAAATTAAAAACTTGTTTTTTTCAAGTTCAAAAATTGTTCTTACCGTGGCACAAACAATTTTTGCGTTATTGGTAAATTTAGTCTCGGTATTATAACATTTAAATTTTTTAGTGATTTTATTATATTGAAGCAGGCCTCCGCCCCAGGTTGCAATCCAAATTCGATTTTCAAGGTCCTGATAGAATTGAGAGGGGATAAACTCTTTAGCAAAAACATCTTTATTGGATTTGTCTGGTTTAAAATGGGTAAAGTGTTTCGTTTCGTAATCAAAACCGGTAAAACCAATTGAATCCTGGTAACCAATCCATAAAAACCCATCTTTATCTTCATAAAGTGTAAGAATACGTTTGGATAGCGGTTTATCATTACTGTCGTTGGGGTTGATCATTTTACGGTAATAATACCCATTATAAATTCCTAAGCCTTCATTAGTACTTAACCACATGAAATTGTGTTTTTTACTATAAAGCCCTCTATATATTGCTTTTACACCAATGGCTTCCGGCTCAATATTTTTAAAGTTTAAGTCAATTATGTTTTGAGCCAGCAGGTAGTTTGCCACTAAACCAAATAGAAGTAATATTTTGATTTTTTTGATAAGATTAAAGATAAGTAAAAGTTGCATCAACTAAACTTATTTAGTTGATAAATTATTATTTAGTAGTTTTGCAAAAAAAAGGCTATGCAACACTTAATTGAACAAATTTGGAACGATAGAGAGCTACTAAAAGACGCATCGAACGTAAAGGTAATACATGATGTGATTGAAAGCTTAGATAAAGGTTTAATTAGGGTAGCGGAACCAAAGCAAGATGGCAGCTGGCAAGTAAATGATTGGGTAAAAAAAGCTGTAATCCTTTATTTTCCTACAATGCCAATGAAAATCATGCAAGAAGGACCGGAACAATACTATGATAAAATTCCATTAAAAACCGGAATGGAAGCAGCAGGCATTAGAACTGTTCCGGGCTCTATCATTCGTTATGGGAGTTTTGTGAATAAGGGTGTAATTTGTATGCCTGGTTTTATAAATATAGGGGCTTATGTTGATAGTGGTAGTATGGTTGATGCTTGGGCAACTGTAGGAAGTTGTGCACAGATTGGTAAGAATGTGCATTTAAGTGGTGGGGTTGGAATTGGTGGCGTGTTGGAGCCTGTTCAGGCTGCACCTGTGATAATTGAAGATGATGCGTTTATAGGAAGCCGTTGTATTGTTGTGGAAGGTGTTAGAGTAGGAAAGGAAGCAGTGTTAGGCGCCAACGTTGTATTAACCCAAAGCACAAAAATTATTGATGTTACCGGTGAAAAACCTATTGAAACAAAAGGCTATGTGCCTGAGCGAAGCGTAGTAATTCCCGGAAGTTATACGAAAAAATTTTCCGCAGGTGAGTATCAAGTGCCTTGCGCTCTAATAATTGGTAAACGGAAAGCAAGCACCGATTTAAAAACAAGTTTAAATGATGCTTTAAGAGAGCATAATGTTTCAGTTTAAACTAATTTAAAGTTCTTCAACATCTTTATTGTTTAGGTTACTGTTTTTCCTGCTGTAAAGGAAGTATACAATCACACCTAATGCGCCCCATACAATAAAGAACTTCCAAGTTGCTAATCTTACTTGAGTCATTAGAAATAAGTTAAAGGCAACTCCTAAAGTACCAATAACATATACCGCTGGAGTTCTATAAGGTCTTTCTAATTCTGGTTTTTTATATCTTAAAATCATTACTGCAACACAAACCATAGCAAAGGCTAACAAGGTTCCCATACTACACATCTCACTAACTTTATCAATTGGTGTAAATGCAGCTACAAGGGAGATAATACCACCGACTAAAATAGTACTCTTATGCGGGGTTTTAAAATTAGGGTGAAGTGCTTTAAAAAATTTCGGTAGTAATCCATCTTTAGCCATACCTAAAAAGATACGTGTTTGACCAAGCATCATTACTAGCATTACAGATGTTAAACCTGCTGTAGCAGCTATTGTAATAATGAGAACGGCCCAATTTATTCCAATTCCGGAAAATGCAGAAGCAACCGGTGCAGCTTTATCTAATTCAGAATATTTAACCATACCGGTTAATACAAGCGACACCAGAATGTATAAAAGTGTACAGATAATTAAAGAGGCTACGATTGCAAAAGGAACATCTTTTTTAGGATTAATAGCCTCACCTGCTTGAGTGGACACTGCATCGAAGCCAATGTATGCAAAAAACACAATTGTAGCGGCAGTTAAAACTCCGCCAAAACCAAAGTTCATTTTTCCGGTTGCATTTCCTTCTTTATCTAATGCAGGTACTTCATCAGGAATAAAAGGTGTCCAATTTTCGGTGTTGATATAAAAAGCACCCACAATAATTACAAAAAGGACAACAGCTATTTTAACGACAACAATGATATTATTAGTTTTAGCAGCTTCTTTAATTCCTTTTACCAAAATAGCTGTTACAATCCAAGTGATAATAAAGGCGGGTAGGTTAAAAGCAAAACTAGGAGCAGCTAAGCCCATTTCCTTTGATTTTTCAATGGCAGTTGCCAAATCGTTACATAACCAAATTGGAAATTCAATATGAAATAAATGCAAAAGTTTAACAAAATATCCACTCCAAGCTACCGCAACAGTTGTGGCGCCCATCATGTATTCTAAAATTAAATTCCAGCCAATGAACCAGGCAAAAAGTTCACCAACTGTTCCGTAGGCATAAGCATAAGCACTACCTTCAACTGGCAATACAGAAGCAAATTCTGCATAACACAACGAAGCAAATAAACAACCAATACCCGCAATTACAAAGGACAAAGCTAAAGCCGGTCCGGCGTAATCGTGTGCCGCTATACCTGTAAGCGTAAAAATTCCGCCACCAATAATTGCACCAATTCCTAATGATGTTAGGCCCCATTTGGTTAATACGCGTTTTAAATCATTTTTTTTCATATCAGCCTCAAAAGCTGACACTGGTTTTAATCTCCAAATAGACATAGTTCTGATAATTAATCTCTCAAATTAAGTAAAATAAGTTTAATAATGCAACAGTAAAGCTAAGTTTTGTATAACTTAAATTTATTTGGGCTGTTCCCAGGTAGCTGCTTGTTTATGCGAGAATCTTAAACCCAGCATAATTTCGTGCGTGCCGGTTGTATAGCGTTTAATATTTGTAGTTGTAAAGTCATATGAATATCCTATCATCAAATAGTTTTTATAAAAGTATCCAATCAAAGCTGTAAAAGCATCGTTGTGTCTGTAAGCACCGCCTAACCAAATCTGTTCCTGATAAATTACACGAATACCTCCATCAATTTTTGGTGGTGCAGGTGAAGCGTATTTTAGCAGAAACGAAGGTTCTACTTTAAAATCATCACTTAATACAAATTTGTAAGCACCATTTAAATTAAAATGACTTACAAGTTTACTGGTGCTTGAACTGTTTGGATAAAGCCCAATCGGAGCTTGATAAATTTGTGGAACTGATAGCCCAAAATAAAACACATCTTTTTTATGAAAATACAAGCCTGTTCCAAAATCGGGTACATAAGTTGTTTGATAGGAAACCAACAAATTCTCATCTCCTGAATCATGTAACTTTAGTTTATGCCCGTCAATTCCCCATTGCATAATACCTGCTGTTAAGCCCATCGACAAAAATAAATCTTTCTTAAGCTTTAAATGGTATGCATAACTTGCATTTAGTCCTGTCCTTCTGGTAGGTCCAACAATATCCGTATATAAATGCATTCCAAGTCCCATGTTTTTATCCTTAATTGGGCCATGCAAGGTTAACATATAGGTTCTAGGAGCATCTGTTATACCAATCCATTGGTATCGGTTATTAGATCTTACATCCGCAAACTCATCTTTTCCTGCAACAGCAGGATTAATGGCCATTTCATTCAGCATGTATTGGGTGTACTGCGGCAATTGTTGGGCATCAAGCACAAATGCCAAAAGGAAAAAACAAAGAATGAAACTACTTTTTCTCATCTTATCTAAAAATAGTTAATGGCCCGGTATATGGTTTAGTATATACAGGATGATTTAAATTAATAACATAATAATATGTTCCAACTGGTAGATCTTTGCCGTTGTATTTCCCGTCAAATTTTTTGGTATAACCACGGTTAAAGAATAGTTGTTCTCCCCAACGATTATAAACTTCTACCGTACAATCCACAAACTGCTCAATATTGTCTATTATCCAAACATCATTTTTACCGTCGTTATTTGGACTAAATCCATTCGGAATATCAATTTCCGGATAAATATCAACGCCAACAGTTGAAGTGGCTATACATCCATTTGCATCCTGCACCGTAACTGTGTAAATCGTATTAACAGTGTTAGAGGCAGTTGGATTAGGTGTATTGGAGTTATCTAAAGTAAATGGTGGCATCCAAGTATAACTTAAAGCCGTTGGAGATGTGGGATTACCACCAATTGTTACGGTTGAGAATAAAGGAATGGTGAATGAAGGTCCGGCATTTACAATCGGAAATGGCAAAGCAGAAACAACAACCGTTCTTGTATCTATACAGGTAGTTACGGTTGACACAACTTGCAAAACATATGAACTTGTATTAGTAACGAATGGTATTGTGAAGAGCGAATTAGTAGAAACAGGATTAATTAAATCAGGCAATAGAAACCAATTGTAAGTATTAGCTCCAATCGAATTCGTTCCGGATAAAACAACTGAATTTCCAATACAGGCGCTTGGCGTATTTGTAATCGCAACAAGCGTGGTTGTTGGAATTATTTGTAGTGTGCTTGTGTTGGCACAACTTCTGCTGTCAACAACAGTCGCAGTATATGTACCAATTGGAATATTTGTTATTGTAGCAGAGTTGGATGTAAATGTGGCTGGGCCATTCCAAAGAATATTATAGGTTGGTGTACCTCCTGAAACAGTAACAGTAGCACTTCCATCATTACTATTACTACAGGTACTATTACTAAATGTATTGGTAACAGTTAAACTGGCAGGGTTTTGAAGATTGACCGTTTGTGTTCTTACACAACCTCTGTTATCAGTTACAGTTGCAATATAAGTTCCACTACATAAAGCAGTTTGTGGGTTAAGACTGCTTGTTGGCGCAGTATTCCAACTAAAAGTATAAGGCAGGGTTCCTCCAAAAGGTATAAGCGTTACAGAGCCATTGCAATCATTATTACAACGAGGCTCATTAATATTTGAAAGACTTAAGTTAAGTTCTGGATTTTGCGTAATTGTAAAACTACGTATGGTTAAACATCCACCTGCTGATACAGTAACTGTAATTATACCGTTACATAGACCGGTAACAGTTTGTGAAGTAGAGCCATTACTCCAATTATAAGTTATTGGTAAACTAGTGCTTGTGCCCACAACTACAATAGAACCTGTGCAAGCATTAAAACAATTGATATTCGACTGTGTAAAACTTAATACAGGGCCTGTAGGGTTAGTTAAATTAAATTGCTGCGACGAGGCACAACCATTATTATCTTGGGTTAGTAAAGTATAACTTCCAACACCTAGGTTTGTTAAACTGCTTGTGTTTGCTCCACCAGGTGACCAAGTATATGTGTACGGAGCTGTGCCTCCTGTTACATTAACGTTAATACTGCCATTAGTGGCAGCGCAAGAAGGATTAGTGACACTTGGTGTTAATGTGAGGTTAGTTGCTGCGTTAATTGCAGTACTGGCAGTTCTGATACATCCTTGCGCATCAGTCATTTGAACAAAATAATTACCAGGGCATAAACCAGATACAAAACTGTTAGTAGATGCTGGAGCAACCCAACTATAAGTAATTGGGGCAGTACCTCCAATTGGCGAAACAGTTGTTGAACCATTACAGTTACCTGCACATAAAACATTTTGGTTATTAAATGTTTGACCAGTAATGCCATTAGAGCTGTTTATTAATACATTCTGAAGGCTGCTGCAACCGTTAAAATCGACAATGTTTACTTGATAAATCCCTGCACACAAACTACTTGCGGTTGTACCTGAACTTCCATTGGTCCAAGACAATGCGTAAGGGCCTACACCTCCGGCGGCTATTACAGTTGAAGAGCCATTACATAAACCACAAGATGGTTGGCTGGCTGAGGTTGTTGCAGTGATTGCACTTGGCGAGGAAATTAGAGCCGTAAATGTGTTGGTACAACCTTGATTATCATTAACCGTGGCTGTATAGCTTCCATTGCATAAGCTACTAATGAACCCTGTTGTTTGTCCGGTATTCCAATTTATTGTATATGGAGGTAAACCGCCTGAAAAGCCAGCCACATTTGCATTACCATTACAATTACCAAAACATAAATTATTAGTTGAAGTAGTTAAAGCTGCAATATTAGTAAGTGCAGGGAAGGAAATAGATTGAGTAGATGTACAATTATTTGCATCTGCAATTTGCACACTATAGTTTCCGGTACACAAGCTAGTTAAAGTTGCGCTATTTGGCGCTGAAGGTGTCCAGGTATAATTAAAACCGCCTGTTCCGCCGCTTGGATTAAGAACAATGGCACCATTGCATAAACCAGTACACGTTGGCAAAGTAAAACTTGGTGAAATGGTTATTGGTGAAGGTTGAGTTATTGTGGCTCCCGCAAACAAAATACAATTATTAGCATCAGTAATCTGTGCTGTATAATTACCGGCACAGAGTCCGGAAATTGGATTGCTCGGACCTGGTGCAGGCGGACTTACCCAGGAAATAGTATAACCCGGTGTTCCTCCTGTGATTGTTGTGACAGATGCTGCACCTGTGCAAAGTCCATTACATGTAATATTTGTAACTGTAATTGCTGCCGCGCTTGGTCCATTTGAACTTGATACCGGAATAGCAACAGTGTTTGTACAATTGTTAGCATCATTAACCACAACTGTATAAACACCGGCCGTTAATCCGGTTAATACTGAACTTGTACTTACTACCGGTGGCAACCAGGTATAGGTGTAACTTGGTGTTCCTCCCGTTGCTAAAACAGTAATGGATCCGCTAGGCGGAGAGCAAGCTGATGGACCAACAGAAGAATTTATATTCAAAACAGGAGGATTTATTAATGTATAGGTTTGCACATCTACACAACCATTAGCATCCTGAATCTGAACTGTATAATTTCCGGCACATTGAGCATTTAAAGTATTTAATGTTGTGGAAGTGCCACTCGGAAGCCAAGTATAACTAACAACACCAACTGCATTGGTTGGTGTGCTTACAGCAATGCCATTACAATTACTGTTACAAGCCGGGTTAGTAAATGTAACGTTAGCTAAAATTGCAGGTGGGTTATTTAAAATAGCTGCTGAATTAGCAACACAGCCTGCACCATCGGTTGCAACAACGGTGTAGTTACCTGCGCATAGGCCTGTAGGGTTTTGTCCACTTCCTGCGGGATTCCAAACATAACTTACTGCTCCTTGAGCACCAACCGTAGAGGTAGATATACTGCCATTGCAAGCTGCATTACAAAGTGGATTAAACGGACTTAGATTTAAGGAAAATATTGGAGGAGCTGTAATTGTAAAACTGTTATTAACTGTACAGCCATTTCCATCAGTAACAGTAGAAACAACATTGCCTGCACATAATGTGCTAACAATGCTTGAGGTTGAAGGACTGCTGCTCCAAGTGTAACTATAAGTTGGTGTACCACCCGAGACAGTTACTGTGGCAGTTCCATTACATGAATTTGAACAAGTTGCACCTAAAAAGTTAACAGTGCTTGTTAATGCAGTTGGCTGATTAACTTGCGTAGTTACAATTCTAGTACACAAATTAGCATCAGTTATAGTTAATGTATAAACATTCGCACAAAGATTAATTATAGTTGGAGTAACCGCTCCAAGAAAACTTCCTGCAGGAGCCCAGCTGTATGTTAATGGTGCAGTTCCACCAGAAGCTAATGTAGTAATTGATCCGTTGCAAACTGCGTTACATAATAAATTGCTTGGCGTTGCTGTTACATTAATCGCCGCAGGTTGGGTAATGGCGAAGGTTCTAGTCACGATACAACTCGCAGCATCAGTAATATTGACAGTATAATTTCCGGCACAAAGATTTGTAACTGTTTGCGTTCCCTGACCGGTAATTGGAGGCAAGGAAGGTAACCAGGAAAATGTGTATGTTGGGGTACCGCCACTGGTTGATAATGTAATTGAGCCATTGCAGCTTGCATTACATAATGCATTTGATACCGAAGAGTTAACAATTAATGAAGGGGATTGTACAATACTTATAGTTTGATTTCGGATACACCCATTACCATCAGTAACGCCGATATTATATGTTCCAGACAACATACCGGTAGCGGTACTTGTGTTACCAATATTGACAAAAGCAACAGCAGGTGTCCAAGTAAAAGTAAATGCTGGTGTACCGCTTGCTGTAACAGTTGCTGACCCATTTGAACCTCCAAAACAATTAATTGAATTTGTACTTATTGCAAGTGTTGGACCTGTTGGCGAACTAAGATTGGCAGTGAATGTTCTTATACATCCAACGTTATCAGACACAACTACAGAGTATAAACCTGCCCCTAAATTTGTATAACAGTTACTATTTATTCCGCTACCACCGGCTGGTGACCATGTAAATGAGTAAACAGGACCGGAGCCACCTGAAGGTGTAACACAAATACTTCCGTTATTAACAATACAAGCATTTGGATTAGTTGCATTCAATGTACCATTCAATGTTGGAGGTTGGGTAATGGACATTGTTGCAGTTTGGGTACAGCCATTAGCATCTCTAACTATAACAGTGTAGTTTCCGGCGCACTGCCCGGTGATAGAGCTGGTGTTTTGACCACCTGGAAGCCATGTGTATGTTAACGCACCGGTTCCTCCTGTAGCATTAGAATTAAGAATACCATTACATTGTCCGAAACAAGTAACATTTGTAAGTGTAGGAGCAATAACAATTGCTGGCGGATTTGCAAAGCTAACTGTAGCTGTATTTGCACAACCCAATGCATCAGCAACAGTAACTGTATAATTTCCAGCGCACAAGTTGGTAGCTGTTTGCGTTGTTTGTGTTGGTGCAGTTACGTTCCAGGTATAAGTATAAGGTAAGGTGCCGCCAAGAGCATTGGCTTGCGCAGTTGCTGAACAAATACCAAAGCACGGAATTGCTGTTCCACTGGCAACAACAATTACGGTTACTACTTGTGATACAGAGTAATTTACAGCTGTATTACAACCTTGAGAGTCTGTAACAGTGGCAGTATAATTACCAGGGCATAAATTAGATGCAACACTTGAAGTTGAAACAACTACACTTAGAGAATTGGTCCAAGAATAAGTGTAAGGTGGCGTTCCATTAGAGGCAGTGACTGTTCCTGCGCCGGTACAAGCATTACAACTGTTTTGAGTTCCTGTAATGGCAGCACTTAAAGCAATAGGTTGAGTGATTATGAAGTTTTGATTTTGAACACAACCATTTATATCATTTACGCTTACTATAAATGGACCTGCACATAGGCCCCCAACTATTCCTGTAGTATTTGTAACTACCGGAATAGTATTAAAATTCATCGTATAGCCCGGAGCACCACCTGTAACAGTAACTGTGGCAGAACCATTACAATTACCAGCACATGTAACAGAGGAGGTGGAGACATTAATCGTCATAGGTGATGGTGCCAACACGGCCGCAGTAAAACTTGAAGTACATCCATTCGCATCGTTTACTGTCAAAGTATATCCACCGGCGCATAGATTGGTATTTGGATTGCCAGTAAAGCCATTAGACCAATTTAATGTGTAACCGGGGACACCACCCGAAACATTTGCGTTTAGCACACCATTACATCCTGCGAAACATAGTGGACTGGTTGCATTAATAGTGGTGGTGATTGCAGGCGGTTGGTTAATTGTTACAACAGAATTACTTGTACAACCATTAGCATCTGTTATTTGAAAAGTGTAAGTACCAGCACAAGCCCCGGCAACTAACCCTCCGGGAATAACACTTGTTGCAGTTAACCAGCTCAGAGTATAACTTGGTGTACCTCCAACAGCGCTTCCTGAAAGCGATCCATTACAAGCATTGAAACAAGTAACGGAATTTGTTACAACATTACTTGTTAATAAATTTGGTTGAGCTAAAGTAACGGTTCTGGTTTGAACGCAATTTGAAGCATCTCTAACAATAATTGTATAGTTTCCAGCACAAAGAGCGTTATACGGAGGATTAGCAACAATTGAACCTGTTGGTGTTAGGAGCGTAGGAGTTGCTATTGGTGCTAAACCGCCAGAGGTTGTGAAACTTATAGATCCATTGCAAACACCATTACAACTTAAACTAGTTGTACTAACATTAATAGTGATTGATGCTGGTTGAACAATCGTAAAAACAGTACTTATAGGACATGCTGAAGCATCTGTAACTGCTACAGTATAATTTCCGGCACATAGTGCATTGCTGATTGTACCTGACCCTGTTGGTGTCCATGTGGCGTTATACGGTGCTCCATTTCCTCCGCTTGCAACTACAGTTGCGGCACCACTGCAAACTCCAAAGCATTGAATGCTTTGTGTTTGCGCCGTTATTGTTAAAGCTGGAGGTTGGTTAATTGTAACTAAACTTTGTGTTAAGCAATTATTTAAATCTCTAACAAAGACCGTGTAAACACCTGCACATAGTCCGGTTGCGCTTTGAGTTGTTGAAATGGTTGTGTTTCCGGGTGCCACCCATGTAAACGTAAATGCACCAGCGCCTCCTGATGCTGTCACACTTGCAGCACCATTGCATTGAGCATTGCAAAGTACATTGGTTTGGGTTGCTGAAATACTTATAGAAGGAGATTGTGTTATTGTTAAAGTCTGAACTAATGTACAATTGTTATTATCCCGAATGGTTACAGTGTTAACACCTGCGCAAAGTGTTGAATTTATCGGGGAATTATTCCCACCCGGTGTCCAGGTAAAAGTGTAAGGAGCTGTGCCTCCTGAAGGAGTAACTGAACCAATTCCTGTGCAAGAGCCAAAGCAAGCAACATTTGTCTGTGTTGATGTAACAGTTAAAGTAGGAGGCTGATTAATTGTAAATGTGGAAGTTCTGATGCAGCCTCTAAAGTCTGTTATAGTTGTGGTAACAACACCCTGACAAAGCCCTGTTAATGCAACTGAACCTCCTGTGGACACATTACTTGTTGTAGGTATGGAGCTTACAACGGTGTAATTTGGTGTACCACCAACTGGATTAATAACAACTGATCCATTACATACACTGTTACAATTAATGCTTGAAGTAACAGACGTAAGTGTTAAAGTGGGCGGTTGATTTAAATTAATCGTGAAGTTACGAACACAGCCTTTTGTGTCAATTACAGAAAAGGAATTTGTTCCGCCACAAAGCATAGAATAAGTTGTGTTACCGGAAGGAACCGGTACAACCGAGCTTCCATTTATGGTAACTGTATAAGGACCAACACTACCGCTTAAATTGGCAGTAATTGAACCATTGCAATTCCCAAAACAAAGTGGTTGAACAAAAGCAATTGGCACAAAGTTGATAGCTGATTGTCCTGGAATATTAACTTGGTTCGATATTGTAAGTAAGTTACCAATGTTATCAAAAACCAACACGCTGTAAAAGTCTGCACAAGCGCAAAGTCCGGTGATGGTATGCGTACCAGGCCCAACATTATTCAGAGTTGGCAACGCACATGAAGGATTACTCCAATTTAAAGTGTATGGCGCACCCGGACAAGTAGGATCAATATTTAAAACTAAAGTACCATCACAAACGCCTGAACAAGAAATCCCAACTGAACTTAATGTTGCCCCGCAAACAGCAAAAGTTGAGTTTAAAGTTTTATAGTTTGAACCAAAGTTTACGCCATTTGATATTTTGTAATGTTCTAGGTCAAGCGGAGTTTTAACATATAAGCCATTTGAGTTAAATTGTGTGGAGTTTCCTATTTCGAAACTTTTTTTTACATCTAGTATTGAATTAATATTGTTAATTTGAACGTTACCTGTTTTACTAACGAAATTACCTGTATTGATTCTTGCATTATTCAAATTGAATTTTCCTTCTTCCAAGACTAAACTGTTATCGTCGGAGGTATTAATTGATTTTATTTGCCAATTTCCACCTTTAAATAGGATGTCTCCGTCATAACTCTGATTTAAAAAATTAATTTTAGAAAGTGATCCTTCGTTATTGAAAATGAACTTACCTGAGCCGCTTATTTTGCTGTTAGGAGCTAATTCAAAGTCACCCCATATACTAGTTTCAGAAAAATTGGAAAAAATAAAATGATATTGTGTTAAAGAATTAAGAACCTGTAACTTTTTGAAGTTAGATGCCCCAACGAAACTAACTACAATTGTTCCTGCTTCTTCTTTTTCAAAATGTATGGTTATATTTTTATTCGGTATTATGCCGGCTGACACTCCATTTTTTGTCAAGCTCCAGTGATTTGGGTCATTAAAACTTCCTGAACTGCCAATCCAATACAAATCCTGCCCAAATGTTAAAAAACTACAAAGCATGAGACTAGCGTTTAGTAAAAGCTGTTTTATAGAACCAAAAGGGCGCATAAATTTTTTTAACGTATTTTTACAACCTATAAAATTATATCGATAAATATAGTAAAATTTGTCGAGACAAATAAAAAGTGTGATAATTATTTTTAATCTTTAGACTAATCTATATTATGAGCCACCAAACAAATCCATGGAAAATTAATTCTGTTAAAAAAGTTTATGAATCGCCATGGATAGAGGTAAATCATCATGAAGTGATTAATCCTGCTTCTAGGCCTGGAATTTATGGAACAATTCACTTCAAAAATCTGGCTATTGGTATAATTCCATTAGATGAAGATCATAATACTTGGATCGTAGGTCAATGGAGATTTCCACTTAACTCTTATAGTTGGGAAATCATTGAAGGTGGCGGGCCATTAAATGATAGCCCTTTGGAATCTGCAAAGCGTGAATTGAAAGAAGAAACCGGCATTGTTGCTAACAAATTTACATTGCTTTGTAATATGCATACCAGTAATTCTGCAACAGACGAATATTGTCACATTTATCTTGCACAAGGCCTTTCTTTTGAAGAATCTGAACCCGAGGAGAGTGAGGAGTTGGTTGTTAAAAAATTACCTTTTGAAACTGTGTATCAAATGGTAATGAATGGCGAAATAACAGATTCATTAAGCATGGTTGGTGTTTTGAAAACAAAGTTGTTGTTAAACGAAGGAAAATTTTAATTGAAAATTTAATTGAATTTTTTAAATTTGTAAGTCTATGATTAAACTTGTCGATAATTTTCCGAATCAATTAAAAGAAGCCCTTTCGATAGCCAATTCAGCTGTAGTCAGCGAGCCAAATAAGCCAATACATAATGTAGTAGTGACTGGTTTAGGGGGATCTGGTATTGGAGGAACTATACTTACAGAAGTATTAATGGATTCTGTTAAAGTGCCTGTTTTAATTAATAAGGATTATTTTTTGCCTGCTTTCGTTAATGAAAATACATTATTGATTGTGTCGAGTTACTCCGGTAACACAGAAGAAACAGTGCAGGCCATGGAACAAGCTATGAGCAAGCATGCTCAAATAGTTTGTGTAACAAGTGGAGGGAAAATTTTAGAATTGGCAAAGCAAAATTTAATTGAATTCATTGAGATTCCAGGGGGACAGCCGCCACGCTCTTGCATTGGTTTTTCCTTAGTGCAACTCATTAAAATTTTCATACAAAAGAAATTAGCTCCTGCTTCTTTGTTAGAGGAGGTTGAACAATCACAACAACTTTTAATTGACTTTAACAGTCAAATTAAAAATGAAGCTAAAACAATAGCTGATGATTTAACCGGTAAATTAGCCGTGATTTATAGTTTAGGTGGAAGTGAGGGTGTATGCGTAAGATTCAGACAGCAAGTGAATGAGAATGGCAAACAATTATGCTGGCATCATGTTTTTCCTGAAATGAACCATAATGAATTAGTAGGTTGGACTGAAAGAAATGAGAATTTGGTTGTAGTTACTTTTCACACTTCCTTTGACTTTAGCAGAACAAAAAAACGTTATGAAGTTTGTAAACCTTTATTTCAAAAATTCTCCGCCAAAGTTATTGATATTGAAGCTAAAGGCAATACGAAGCTAGAACAGTTTTTTTATTTAATCAACATTGGCGATTACGTTAGCTGTTACATTGCAGAAAATAAAAATGTTGACCCAGTTGAGGTGAACGTCATTAATCATTTGAAAAATGAATTAAGTAAATTTTGATTAATTCCAAACACGTAATAGTAAAAGATTTAGGATTGATGGATTACAAGGCTTGTTGGGATTACCAAGAGGCCTTATTTAATTCAATTGTTGAACAAAAAACCAAAAATCGACACCTTCAGGAACCAGATTCAATCACAACAAAAAATTATTTGTTGTTGGTAGAACACCCGCATGTTTACACACTTGGAAAAAGTGGGGATGAAAAAAATTTATTGGTAAATGAATCAGAACTTAAAGAAAATAACGCATCGTATTATAAGATAAATAGAGGAGGAGACATAACTTATCATGGGCCCGGCCAATTGGTTGTATATCCAATATTGGATTTGGATCATTTTTTTACAGACATTCACAAATACCTGCGTTTACTGGAAGAGACTGTAATTTTAACTTTAAAAGAGTTTGGAATTGTTGGGGAAAGAAGCAAAGGGGAAACCGGTGTATGGCTTGAACCTGATGCGCCTGGTAAGGCACGAAAAATTTGTGCAATGGGTGTTAAATGCAGTAGATGGGTAACAATGCACGGTTTAGCATTGAATGTAAATTCAGACTTAAATTATTTCAACAATATTATCCCTTGTGGTATTACAGATAAGGCAGTAACAAGTATTCAAAAAGAACTTAATCATTCAGTTGATATGAAAGAAGTAAAAAAGTTTTTGCTTAACCATTTCGAATCGCTTTTTGCCGCGGAGTTAATTTATTAACATCTATTAACGCCGTTTTTATATCTAAAGCTGCCATTTAACGAAAAATCGGCTGAAATTATAAACCATTCCTTTATTTTTGTGTTCTTGATTTTTAATTTTAATGAAAAAAATAATTCCCCTCTTTCTAAGTATCTTCATCACTAGCTTATGCTTCTCACAAGGTAATAATCCGATGATGAAAGCCATGAAAGATTTGAAAGGTCGTGTTTACGGAAAGGTAATAGATTCTAAAACAAAAAAGCCGGTTGAATTTGCATCGGTTGTTGTGCTTTGGTATAATAAAGACAGTATTTTAAATGGTGTTTTAGCAAAAGATAATGGTGAGTTCAATATCGAAAATTTGCCTCCAATGGGTGGCTTTAGACTTAAAATAAGTCAGATTGGCTATAAGACGAGTATTTCTAAGTTTTTTATTCAAGTGCCTAATAAGTTAGAGGTTGATTTAGGAGACATGAAGTTAGAGCCTGATGAAAAATTATTAGGTGAGGTGGAAGTGACGACTCAAAAAAGTTCTGTTAACTTATCCATTGATAAACGTGTTTATAATGTTGATAAGGATTTATCAGTGAAAGGCGGAACTGGTGTTGATGTAATGAAAAATGTGCCCGGTGTAACGGTAGATGCAGATGGTAACGCTCAGTTAAGAAATCAAAGTCCGATTATTTTTGTTGATGGAAGACCAAGTAATTTAACTTTACAACAAATCCCGGCCGATCAAATAGACAGGGTAGAAATCATCACTAATCCATCTGTAAAATTTGATGCCAATGCTACCGGTGGTATTTTAAATATCATCATGAAAAAGAATTTAAAACCGGGTTATAATGGTATGGCAATGGCCTACGTTGGAACCGGCGATCGCTATGGTGGCATGATGAATTTAAATGTAAAAGAAGGTCGTTGGAATATCAGTGGAATGTACTCCTATAACCAACAAATGAACAGAACCAAAGGTTTTACAAACAGAACACAACTGGATACGGCAAAAAATAAAACGGTTACCGGTTATTTTAATCAAGAGAATAATACAAATTTCCAAAACGTTTTTAATTTTGGTAGATTGGGGATTGATTATAATATAAATATCCGTAACATGATTTCTTTAAACGGGATGATAGTTTCCGGAAAAATTAAATCTAGTGACGATCAAAGTTTTGAATTATTGGATAAGGATAAAGTTTCATTATTAAGTGCAGAACGCGTAAATGAACAATTTGCGAAATTTTATAATTATAACGCGCAACTTCTTTATAAAAAAACATATCCTAAGGTTGGTAAAGAGCTTACGGCAGATGTAAGTTACAACAGAACAATTGCAGATAATGGTTTTTTGTTTTCTACCTATTTGCCTAATTTCCCGGTGAGTTTGCAAAATAACAAGGGAACTAATTATGCCAATCAAGGGGTTTTTCAATTAGATTACGTTAATCCTATTTCAGAAACTAAAAAGTTTGAGGCAGGTGTTAAAGCCTATTACAAACAAACAACACAAGCAAATACGACCTCTAATTACAGTTATTCAAAAAACGAATATGTGAGAGACAGTGCCATGAGTAATATTTATGTGATAGACGACATGATTAACGCTGCCTATGTTAACTATAATAGTACAACCATTTGGGGTATAGGTTATCAAGCCGGATTGCGTTTTGAGCAATCGTATTATCTTGGAAATATAACAGACAAAAATATTTCGTTTTCATACAATTACCCATCAACAACCAATGACATTTTAAAATCCATTTTCCCCGGCATATATTTCTCAAAGAAATTAGCAAAGCAACAAGAACTTCAATTAAATTTCAGCAGAAAAATTCAGAGACCAAATTTCTTTCAATTAATGCCCGTAGTAATGTTTGCCGATGCGCAAAATTACCGTATTGGGAATCCACAATTAAAACCGGAGTTTAAAAACATTGCTGAGTTGAATTACAATAAAATTTTTGAAAAGGGGAACTATTTAGGCAGCGGTTATTTTAGATACGAGGAGCAACCAATTACGGATGTGGCGTATCCTGATCCAAATAATCCAAATGTTTTGGTCAATACAACGGTTAATGGTTCCAATAGTATCCGATACGGAATGGAGCATACCTTCAAGTATACGCTGTTTAAAAACTTAGATGTAATGCTAAACGCCAACGCTTTTTATATTTATTTGCGCGGATTGGTGGTGCCAACTGAACCCGTTGTTACATCTACTGGTTATGCTTATAACGTCAAATCAACCATTAGTTATAAGTTTCCTAAAAACTTTACACTTCAAATGAATGGCAGTTATGAGTCGCCACGAATTTTATTACTAGGTTATTCTCAACCTAATTATGGCTTTGATGTGAGTGTAAATAAAATGATTGGTGTGAAATGGATATTTAATGCCACTGTAAGCGATGTGATGAATACTCGAAGAATGGGAACTTATTATGAGACACCTTTTTACATACAGGAGTTAAGCAGACGAAGAGAAAACCGATTTTTTAGATTTACTGTTACCTATTTATTTGGTAAAATGGATGCCAGTATTTTTAAACGAGGTAAACAGATGAAAGGTATGGGCGATCAAAACCAAGGTAACCAGGATGGTTTGGATTTTGGTAAGTAAAACGTTTCACAGTCGGCCTAATGAATTAATTGTTAATAATAGATTGAGCAGATGTTACCAAATAATAACATCTGTAATCAAATTTCTCCACTTGTAAAATAGTTGTTTAATGAACTTTTGTTTTTAATTAATTAGGTTTATATTAGAGGCAATTAACCAATTAAAAACATAAAACTATGGCCATTAGAGGAAAAGTAAAAGACGTAAAAACAGACCCGGGTTCAATGCGATCAACAGGAACAGTAACCGATACATCAACGCGAGTGGATTACCCATACGTACAACCCTATGGGGAACAATTGGGTTTGGTAAAAGACATGATTGTACAATTTGAAACTGTTGTATCAGGTGGTGTTACTTACGGTGCATCTTTGGATCCTGTTGAGCGCGGCACCATACAAAGTATTAATTACGAAACCGGAATTGGTGTTTTAAATGACCGATTTGGTAATCCAATAGAATTTGAACAGGCATTTGCAAAAGAGATGGGTTTTGTGGTGAACAGCAATGTGAGATACATCATGGTGAATGTAGGTGGAAAACCAAAAGCAACTTCATTGAGATTAACTGCTAATCAATAGAAATGATTAAATTAGAGGCCGGTGCACATGTGCACCGGCTTTTTTGTTTTGAAATACAGGTTATTCATAGTTTTTTTTGTTTTTCTGACTCAGGCTTGGGCTCAGCCATCTGTTGATTCTCTTAAGCAGGAACTTTCCAATTGCAAAACAGAGAATTGTAAAATCGCTCTACAGTGGCAAATGTTAGAAGAGTTTATTTATGTTGATGAAATAGAGGGGAGCAAATTAGCAGAGAGACTATATTTTGAGGTAAAAGAGTACGACACAGTAAATTACTTGAATGCTGCTTATTATTATGGCACTTATGCCATAAGACTAAATCAACTCAATAAAGCATTTACAACCTTATCTCAATTGAAACTAAAATCACAGGAATTTAAAAAGCAACAACACCTTGCCAAAGCTAATTATGCCTTGGGCAAATATTATTTAAAAACAAACGATTATAAAACGGCAATAGATTTGTTTTTTTCTTCTTTAAAAGATTTTGAAAAGCAACAAGATCAAAATTTTATAGCTTCGGCTTATTTTCAAATCGGGTTAATTAATTACAAACTTAAAAATATTGCTAAAGCCATTGAGTTTTATAATAAATCTTTGGAATTAGCTAAGTCGAATAGATTCAGTAGCCATGTTGCCGCTGCATATGTAGGTTTGGGAAACATTTATTCTAATCAAAATAATAATGATTTAGCTATTGAATATTATGAAAGAGCCTTAAAAATTCGGAGAAGTCGTGGACACGATGTAGAAGTAGCAGTGTTACTTGCAAATTTAGGTACGGTTTTTTCAGCTAAAAAATTGTATACTACTGCCAATAAATATTATTTTGAAGCAATTGAAATAAATAAAAAGTATAACCGACTTAATGCTATTGCAATTTGCTACATTAATATTGGCAATATTTCTTATAATAATAAAGATTTTGTAAACGCCGAAAAATACTACGATGAAGCATTAAAGTATGTTGACCAAAATGATTTGGCAGTAAAAGAAAATTTATATTATAATTTAGCTGAGGTGGCCCACAAATTAGGGAATTACCCTAAATCGTTTGCTTTTCAGGATTCATGCTTAACAATTAAGGACAGTATTTATTCTCGTGAAGGTATTAAGTCTTTAAACGACATGCAAACCAAGTATGAAACGGCTAAAACTAAATTAGAACTGGAGAAAAAAGAATTAGAGGCCAACAACAAGCAATTGATTATATACGCAGCTTTGGGAGGTTGTTTGCTTTTAATTGGCGTTTCATTTTTGTTGGTAAGGGGTGTTACAAAACAACGTCATGCAAACAACTTACTTAGCGAAAAAAATAGCATCATTGAACTGCAAAAGCATTTGGTTGAGGAAAAGAACAAAGACATTAACGATAGTATTAAGTACGCCACACGCATTCAGGAAGCTATTTTACCACCTTTAAAATATTGGCGTACTGTTTTACCCGACTCGTTTGTGTTGTACCAACCAAAGGATATTTTAAGTGGTGATTTTTATTGGTTGGAGCAAACAGAGGAATATGTATTTGTGGCAGCAGCTGATTGCACCGGACATGGCGTTCCGGGTGCTTTGATGAGCATCGTTAATTATAATTTATTAAATAAGGCTGTGTTAGAGAAAAACATTTACGAGCCGGGTAAAATTCTCGATACGGTTAATGAATACCTAACCCAATCTTTACACCAAAGTTACAACGAATCATCCATTCAAGACGGGATGGATATTACCCTAGTTTCAATTAATAAAAAGAGCGGGGAAGTGCGCTTTGCCGGTGCCAACAATCCTATTTATCATTTGAAAAAGGATGGCAGAATTATTGAAGTAAAAGGGGATAAGTTTCCGGTAGGTGCTTTTATAGAAGATAATATACAAAAGTTTACTACTCAAAAATTAGACGTTGAAAAAGGCGATACCATTTATTTGTTTACCGATGGATATCCAGATCAATTTGGCGGACCAAAAGGTAAGAAATTAAAATACAAACAGTTTTGCGATGTATTAGTTGCTAATTGCCAGTCTCCGCCAAGCGAACAGGCCAATGCCTTGAAACATTTTTTCAACCAATGGAAAGGAAATTTGGAGCAAGTTGATGATGTGTGTGTGATTGGGGTGAAGATTTGATTTTTAGAACTTTTATAAACATCGCTTATTAAATAAAAGTACCTTAATTTTAAGTTAAGTTTGGAATTCTCAAAATTTGTTTTAAATTTGATTAAAATTTGAATATTAAATGAAATAAAAACCAACTTTAAAATAATGCGTTTTCCTAACTGAAAATTAATTCTCAAAACAGCGACAAAAAAAGAATTAACACAGAAACAGTTAATGAAAACGCCCGAAAGGGCGTGTTTCATACTATCTGTGTTAAGGGTTCGTCGCTGTTCCTGAGAATAGTAGTTTTGAAATTACGCCCCCTTTTTTTAGGGGAAGATTATTTAAACCTTAAAAAACAACAAACGATGAAAAAACAATTCTATTTATCTTAATGTCATTGGCAATTATTAAGTTATCAAATAGCCAAACAACTACTACCGGTTTAGTACAAAAAGTTAGTGAAGTAGTAACTGGAAATACCGACACTGCTAATTTAGGTCCCATTTTGAAGGTTGGTGCAAACAGTTACGTTGTAAGCTCTAACCAAAAAGTGACGAGTACACAAAACAATATGCAGACAACTTGCTTAAACGGAAACATTATTATACAATGGAATCAACAACATACTGCCGGAACCGGTAAGGCCTTTAGTACATTTAATACTAAAGATAATGCAGGGAATATTATTGTTGTAGGCGCTGCTTATGTGAATGGATTGAATGGTTATGACTTAACGGTTGTGAAGTATGCACCGACAGGTGGTTCGCCCATTTGGGTTAAGTATTATAATGGACCGGGCAATAATTATGATGTTGCCACAAGTGTAGTTATAGATGCAAGTAATAACGTTTATGTTAGTGGTGCAAGTTTTGGTGGTTTATTCGCTCAAGTAGATTATGTAACGATCAAATTTAATTCTGCAGGTACTCAACAATGGGTAAGTAGATACAACTTTAGCAATGGTTTAGATTTACCAACAGGTATTTGTATTGACAACTCAAATAATATTATTGTCAGTGGTAGCAGTTCATCTAGTTCATTTAATAACAATATGGATTTTACAACTGTTAAATATAATTCTAATACAGGTGCTCAAATGCAAGTTCAAAGGCAGGCCAATGTTGGGAATGCGAAAGATATTGTTACCGGACAATTTAAAGACGCCTTTGGTAACATATACGTTACCGGTAGTACAAGTAGCAATGGAATTGATTTTGACATTCAACTCCTTAAGTATGATGCGAGTATGAATTTATTATGGTCGAAAATTGTTGATGGTTATGGAAAAAGTGATCAAGGAAATGACGTAACTGTTGATCCTAGTGGAAATGTTTATGTAACAGGTTATTTTACGAGACCAAACCTTACCAAGGAACTCGTATTATTGAAGTATAACACGGCAGGAACGCAATTATATTTAACAAAAAAGCAACCAGTTTTTAACCAAAGTGATGCAGAAGGAATAAAAGTTATAATTAAAAACACAAACGAAGTATTTGTTGGCGCAAACTATACCAAAAATAGTAATAAAGATGCTGCATTATTAAGATTCAATGTAAATGGTGTTCAAAATTTAGAGGCCATTTATAACGGGTCCAGTAATCTTAAAGATGAATTACTAGACATGCTTGTGGATGGTAATTTTGTGGTGTTAAGTGCAAAATCATTTAACGGCATTATTGACCAGAATGTAACGGTAAAATATGAATACAAAGATTTTAACCAAACTCCTGTTTTTCTTAACGCAAATGAAGAGATTGAAAGTAAGGAATTGATTGTTCGATTTGATAAGGCTACATTGAAATTAGGTGCAATCAATAATAAGGACTTTTTGTTTGGAAAGTTAAATGACTTTATTCAAGATTCAACTTGCAGTAAAATGGATTCTATTTTAAGAGGTAAATGTCAATTCAAAAGTGCGGAAATTGAGACAAGAAAAATTTTTTATAAGGCAACGTCCAACGATACATTGTCCATAAGTAGAATGGGTGACACTGTTAAGCTACCGCCGGTTTATAGTTCATTATTGATTAAGTTACCTGAATGCCTTGGTATAGATACAATTGGAAGAAGGCTTATGAAATTATATACTGATATAATCAGCGCCAATTATAATAGAGTTTATAGGACTTTTGCAAGTAATGATCCTGAGTATGTTTTGCAACACAGTTTAAATCAATCTGCAAGCTACCCAAATGGGTATGTTAATGTTGATTCTGCTTGGGCTTTTACAACAGGCGAAAACAATATTAAAGTTGGTGTTTTTGATTCTGGAATTGAGTTTAATCATTCAGATTATACAGGCGTTACAACCGGTGGTTACAATTATGTAAACAACACTTCCTTGTCTAACTTAGATGAGGGAAATCATGGGACAGCTGTTTCAGGCATAATAGGTGCTGTGCGCAACAATGGTATTGGAATTGCCGGTATAGCGGGTGGCGATGCTAGTATAGGCAAACAGGGTGTTACTATGCATGATTGTAAAATATGCGCATTTAGCGTATGTTATACAAGTAGTTTTATACAAGGTGTTTTTAATGAGGTTACGAGTCCGAGTATTGGGGGTAATGGATTAAATGTTCTTAATTTTAGTATTGGAACAGGCGGTGCAAATAATCCTTTTAATTTGTACTGGCCGGAAACAGAACAAATTAATCTTGCCAACAAACACGGTGCAGCAATATGCGCGGCAAAAGGAAATTTTAATGCTATATTGATACTTTTCCCAGCAGACATTGGTGACGAAGTGGTTATGGCTGTTGGTTCTTCAGGCACTGATGGAAATTATTGTGTACTTGGGACAAACTGTTCGAACAATTCTGGCCGCGGAACTAATATCGATTTTATCGCACCAGGAACTGACTCGCTTGTTAAAACTCTTTATGTTGGAAATACCTACATAAAGGATGATGGAACTTCATTCGCTACTCCTCATGTCTCAGGTGCATCGGCTTTAATGATGAGTTATATAAATTCACCTTTACCATCTTGGGATAATTTAGCTGGTGAGGATTGCGAATATATTTTACAAAGAACGGCCACCGATATTACAACTGGAACTTATTCTGAAACGGTTGGTTATGATGAAGCGACAGGCTGGGGTAGAGTTAATGTTAACAGGGCAATTTCAAAATTAAAAAAGGGTTTTTACACTGTTAAACATGCAGATTTAAATCATTTTGCTACAGGTGTAAAAAGTTCTACACCCATTGCTGTTAATGTGCCAAGGAATTGGCCACAATTACAAGGTGTGCCACAAGGTACACACAATACAATAGTTTATGAACAAACAACTACTTTAAATTTTTCATTATCACCAACACAGAGTTTGGTTGCTGTTTGGCCGCATACTAAGGAATGTATCGGGAACAGAGATTCAAGTACAATAAGGGTTGATAGACCTTATTATTGTGAAATTGTATCTTTTTCGCAAAGTCAGGTTGTGATGCGTACTTGGTTTCATTATTCTACACTTCACAATAAATTTTACCCGGCTGATAATTCAATTGTAAACACTGCCGCATCACTTTACATCTATGATCCAACAGGGGTAATGGGCATTAATGACACACACAATCCTATTTCAGATTTAGTTGTTTATCCTAATCCAAGTAAAGGCATTTTTAATATAAACTCAACTTTTACCAAAAATCAAAACTTAACAATTAGTGTAACGGATTTGTTGGGTAGAGAGTTATTGGTAAAAAATCAAAATGCTCTTCAAGGTGAAAATAACTTTAAATTGGATTTATCTACTTTTCAAGAAGGTGTTTATTTTGTCAATTTTAAAGAAGCCGCAACTAATTTCAAAACAGTTAAAATAATAAAATACTAAATTTTTATGAATTATATGTATAAAACAAAACTGATGCTGTATTTGTGTTTTTTTCAAATAATTTTAGTCAAAGCACAATTTGTATTTTTGAGCGTTGAAAATCCAACAATCATACCCAATCAGCCTACTTCAAATAATATAATAAAAGTAGCAACGCAAGTTAAAACTCCAAATATTGGCTGGAAGATCTCAAATAATTTTTTTGTTGATAACATTAATAATATTGTTACGTTAAAAATCAGATACTGTGATGGCGCATTAACAGCTGGACATATAATGAAAGATACAACAAGTATTGGAACTTTAGCCGCAGGTGTGTGGACATTAAACTTTAATGCTTATTACGGCAGTCAAATTTTCACTAGTTGTAATGTAAGTGACAGTGTTTTAAAGTCAATCACTTTTACGGTAAGCACAAGTAGTTCACTAAAAGAAGTTGCTGATAATTTAATTAATGTAAATGTTTATCCTAATCCAAGTAAAGGTATTTTTAATTTAAACTCAACTTTTACCAAAAATCAAAACTTAACAATTAGTGTAACGGATTTGTTGGGTAGAGAGTTATTGGTAAAAAATCAAAATGCTCTTCAAGGTGAAAATAACTTTAAATTGGATTTATCTCCTTTTCAAGAAGGTGTTTACTTTGTCAATTTTCAAGAAGGTGCAACTAATTTTAAAACAGTTAAGATTATTAAAGATTAATTTGAAAAAATTACTAACTAGTTAAATTAAATTTATAGTTATGAATAAAAAAATTTCTTCTGTTTTACTTATACTTTTATTATGTCTAACTACATATTCCCAGCTGTCTTTTATAAGTGTTTCTAATCCAAGTATTATACCTAGTAGTCCCATAACTAACAGTAATATTAAAGTTGCAACTCATGTTTTTTTACCAGCTATGATTGGTACTTTAACTTCAACTAGCTTCAATGTTAATTATTCCAATAATCTAATTATATTGAAAAATTCGTATTGTGATGGTTCGCTTTTTACACCTTTCAATTACAGAGATACTACGAGTATTGGTATTCTGCCTGCGGGTACTTGGACACTTAATTTTATGGCATATTATAGTAGTCTACCTTTATCAAATTGTAATTATTTAGACAGTGTTTTAAAGTCAATCACTTTTACGGTAAGCACAAGTAGTTCATTAAAAGAAGTTGCTGATAATTTAATTAATGTTAATGTTTATCCTAATCCAAGCAAAGGTATTTTTAATATAAACTCAACTTTTACCAAAAACCAAAACCTAATAATAATTGTAACAGATTTATTAGGTAGAGAGTTATTGGTAAAAAATCTAAATGCTCTGCAAGGTAAAAATAATTTTAAATTGGATTTATCTACTTTTCAAGAAGGTGTTTACTTTGTCAATTTTCAAGAAGATGTAACTAATTTTAAAACACTTAAAATAATTAGAGATTAATTTAAAAAAATTATAAACTAGTTATATTGATTTTAAATGTACTGTCTCAGAATACAGTTGGAAAATTGATGAATTTTCATAATATCAAGATTTAATTAAGGAACAAAGAGGTAATTTGTTTTTTATTTTTAATAACAGGACAATAAGAAACAATTTTTTCGAAAAATTTTGGCTATTCTCACTTAGAGAAATTAATTCATTTAAATCCGTTTTGTTAGGATAAGAGTTATCGTTTTGCAAGCAGGCGCAGGCGCCTTTATGAAAATTCATCAGTATACCCGCACTATACTTACATAAGAAGATACATGTTTTTTAGCGGAGGCAAAAACAAAAGAGCGTCCCGACGATGCGAAGAGAGGAGGACTTTGATTTAAGCCGAAGCCCTTGTTATCCCGCCGCTTGGCTTGGTGTTATAAGCTGCCAGACGCACACAGCTTGTCCTCACACAGGTCAATTCGTTTCTATGTCTATTGAGGATTTTGAGTTAGTGTATTGTTCCTTATGAATATCAAAGAAAATTTGTTTTCCTTTTAAGGAGTTTAATTGCACACTGGTAGCTCGCTGTCCATCAATGTTATTGACGAAATAATTCATTTCCTGTCCCGAATCTGTTTCTAAGTATATTTCAAATTCTCCTGATTGTTTGTAAACAATGTTTTTTAAAGTCGCTTTTTTCATAGGTTTAATTTTTAAGCTAAACAAATTTACGAATTTATACTTTGGGTCTCAGTTTTTGTTCATATATCTGGCTTAATAAATAGCGTCCATTTGTTAAGGAAAAAATATTGCACCTGTCTGAGAGAAACAGTCCAATGTTAAGATCAAAGTCTACGGGTGATTAGTGGCAGGATGAATTGTCTTGTCATAACGAAATTGTCCGGCTGGTTTCTTATAACTATATATTTCCAAACGTAATTAATAAACTCTAATTCTATATTAAAAGAAAATGAATCAATACACCTCAAATATTTAATTCAAGATATATATTAAAATTTCTATAATCTAAAATCGAATAATTCTGCTGTATTAATTTCTAATGCTTTAGCTAGGCAAAATATTGTACTAACAGTTGGATTTGTCACTGCTGTTTCAATTCTGGCGATTTGTGATAATGTTATTTCTGCCTTATATGCTAATTCTTCTTGAGTATAGCCTTTTTTGGTTCTGACTTCTTTTAATTTCTTAGCTAGTAATTTTAAGCCAATTTCATCGTAAATTAAGACCCTTTTTGCTTTATTTTTCTTTGGTTTTCTCACATATCAAATAGAGCATATATGCTATAGAAATATTATAGCACTTGTGCTATAATTAAAAAAACTTTCTTATTTTAGCCTTATAAATCAATTAATAAATCATATAATGGAATTATCTGAATTAGTAAAAGAAACACTACAACAAATTAATAAAGCTCAGCGATATCCTGAAAAAAATTCATATTTAATTAAAGAAGTTGTAATGGAGGTAAATATTAAAAAAACAAAATCTGCCAGAGCTAAAGGTAGTTTTATAGTTTCTATGTCAGGCGATTTGTCAAGTCAAAATTCAAATAAAATTAAATTAATATTAGTCCCAAAAGATTAAAAATATGCGAGTAAAAATTCTCATAATGATAATTATTATTGGATACAATAGTATATCACAGACAAATAAAAAAACCTATTATGACGAATACTTAAAAACAACTCTTAAAGAAGAGTTTCAAGTTAATGGAAATGGTGAGAAAAATGGTTGGTATAAAAAATATGCGAATGATGGTATTTCATTAATTGTGAAAGCTATTTTTTTAAATGGTAGATTAAATGGAACTTATGAATCTTTTGTTTTTATTTCCGGTAGACAATATCCTAATGAAGTTATAAATTATAAAGATGGCATTTTAAATGGCCAATATAAAAGCTATGTTTTAAATGATTATAACGTTATTTTAAAGCAAGGAAACTTTAAGGATGATAAAATGACAGGAATATGGAATTTATCGATTAGAACAAGTAATGATAATCAAGGGCCATACTCATATGCCACTGGAACAACTTCATGTACAGATGGCAATTGTTCAGAAGTTAATAAATATTATTACTCAAATAAGCAAATTTACAGGGAAATTATTAAAGCTGATAACTACAAAAAAGTAATAACCTATTATGTTAATGGTAAAATATTGAGTTTAAAATTTTATTGTGCTAATTGCCAAACTATAAATAAAAAAGGTGAGGAAGAATCACCAGATTCATTGAGAGAATTTTACAATTCAGGCAAGTTAAAATTACACATGATTGGCAATGATTTTAAATATGAGTATCGAGAAAATGGAACTATTATAAAAGGAGAAAAACCAGGCTTTCTTGAATCTTATGATGATAAAGGCAATAAAACAACTGAAATGATTGATTTTGAAAATACAATGAAAAGATTGAAAGAAAACGAAGAAGCAAATAAAAAATATGAAGAAAATGAAATAAAACGAAAAATGGAATTAGATGAAAAGAAAAAATTAGAAAACCAAAAAAAATTAAAATTTGATTCCGTTAAGAAAAACATTGAAGTTATAATAACCGATGCAGATAATCTTGCTAAAAATAGTGATTGGAAAAAATCTAAAAATAAACTAAGAATAGCTTACAAAATGTTAATAGATACAAATAATCAAAAATTTGACAAACAACTTACTTATCCAACTTATTATTTCGATTCACGTAAAAAAGAAGTAATTTCCAAAATTGATTTTATTAACAAAGAAATCTATAAAATACTTGAACAAAAAAATTATCAATACAATGATTCTTTATTCTCTAACGATTCCTTATCCGCAAAAGACAGAAAACAACTTCTAACAAAATCAATCAATTATACTATAAGTAAAAGAAAACAATATTATGATTCACTTTCACTTAAATATATTGAACTAAAAAGTAAAAAGGATATCTGCCTAAAAGGCAATCAACTTATAAATTCACTAAATATTGAATTCTCTGAATCATCTGATAAAATATCAAAAGGTAAAGAATTTATTAGTATTTTAATAAAACTTTCCAATGTAATCGAAGATAAAGAATCTAAAGAATTAGAAAAGTTAATCAAAAAAGCTCCCAATATAGAAGAAATGAAAACTATTTTAAAAAATTAATTTATAAACCTTGAAAAAAATTTAATTGTAATAGTCAAAGCTTAATCTAAAAAAAGACCTTTTTTTAGGATTCTATTAAATTTTTGTGCAACAATTTTTCTTTCGCCAAGGATAGTTAACTCTGGAAAGTTTGAAGAGTAGTTTTTCAAAATAACATTTTCTTTTGTGCGCTCTTCCCTGAATGTATTAAATCATCCATTAATCAAGATCTTTTTGCACCTCCTCCAATGAAGAGTAAATTTTTATTTTGAAGGCGATGATATAAAACTCATCTTGAATAGCTCTATTAAATAGTTAGCAAATTCCATTATTCTGTGGGATTCTGGCTTTGGTTTTGTTCTTAGAATACTTATAAGCTTGAAATGCTTACAAACACTTAGATCTTAGACAGTTGAATGTTTTCAGTTGTTTGTTTCGGGTTAAAGTTTTGCAATGTTCATATTCTAAAACAGTTCCTTAGTCCT
The DNA here is from genome assembly GCA_020403265.1 of Bacteroidota bacterium. Classification (GTDB taxonomy): domain Bacteria; phylum Bacteroidota; class Bacteroidia; order B-17B0; family Aurantibacillaceae; genus Aurantibacillus. Next base: position 29,931 of record JADBXZ010000051.1, on the reverse strand, counting down.
CGTATGGCTGGCCTTGCCACTCACCTTTAAAATTAAGCGGACTACCAGGTAACCAATTTGTAATTAAATCTGTACCAAAAAATACTGTTTTACAAGTTCAGGTTTTGTTAAAGCTGCCCATACCTTTCTGCAGAGGCATTAATGGTTGTTTGGTACCGAGATTGAAAATCAAATTGCCTTGTTACCTTTTTATACCGAAGTGAAATAAGCAATGGTCCAATTTTGTTTCACTTCATTGCGCCAAACTTATTTCTAATCGGTATAAACCACTGTAGCAAAAATAATTATTGGCATAATTATTTTTTCACATTGGTATTACTTCGCGTAACCTGTCGCTCTTACTTCTCTTATAACCGTTACTTTTACTTGTCCGGGATAGGTCATTTCTGTTTGGATACGTTGGCTAATTTCAAAAGCTAATTGTTCTGCTCTTCCATCGTTAACTTTGTCGCTGCTCACAATTACACGCAACTCTCGTCCTGCCTGAATAGCATAAGTTTTTTCAACACCCTCGTAGCTTTGTGCTAAAGCTTCCAGGTCTTTTAAGCGTTTCATGTATTGTTCCGCAATTTCTCTTCTTGCGCCCGGTCTTGCACCACTAATGGCATCACATACCTGAATGATTGGCGAGTACAAACTTGTCATTTCAATTTCATCGTGGTGAGCACCAATGGCATTACAAACTTCAGGCTTTTCTTTGTACTTCTCGGCTAATTTCATACCAAGTAAGGCGTGTGGTAATTCTGGTTCCTCATCAGGTACTTTCCCAATATCATGTAATAAACCTGCGCGTTTGGCTAATTTGGGGTTTAAGCCCATTTCGCTGGCCATTATGGCACAGAGGTTTGCTACCTCACGACTGTGTTGTAATAAATTTTGTCCGTAAGAAGAACGGTATTTCATACGGCCCACCATTCGTATTAATTCTGGATGTAAACCATGGATGCCTAAATCAATACAAGTGCGTTTACCGGTTTCAATGATTTCTTCTTCCAGCATTTTCTTGGTTTTTTCAACCACCTCTTCAATCCTGGCCGGATGAATACGACCATCGGTTACTAATTGATGTAATGCCAATCGACAAATTTCTCTTCTGATAGAGTCGAAGCAACTTAACGTAATGGCATCCGGTGTATCATCAACAATAATTTCAACTCCGGTTGCTGCTTCTAATGCACGGATGTTTCGCCCTTCTCTACCAATAATTCTTCCTTTGGTCTCATCACCTTCAATGTGAAAAACAGAAATGCTATTTTCAATAGCGGCTTCCGTTGCAACACGCTGAATGGTTTGAATAACTATTTTTTTAGCTTCTTTGTTTGCAGTTAATTTGGCTTCATCCATGATGTCCTTCACGTAAGCCATGGCCTGCGTTTTGGCTTCACCTTTAATGCTTTCTACCAATTGTAATTTGGCATCTTCGGCTTTCATACCACTAATTTTTTCAAGTATTTCAACTTGTTTACGGTGCGATTTTTCAAGGTCATCCGTGCGGTGTTTGTATACTTCGATTTGCTGACTGGCCTGATTTTTAAGTTCTTCGGCTTCTTTATTTTTTCGATTTAAATCTTCCAGTTTCTTGTTTAATTCACTTTCCTTTTGTTTAATCTTATTTTCATGCTGGGCAATTTGGCTGTTTTTTTCTTGCACAGCTTTTTCATGTTCGGATTTTAATTGCAGGAATTTCTCTTTTGCTTGTAAGATTTTTTCCTGTTTGGTGGCTTCTGCTTTAACTTCCACCTCTTTTAACATGTTTTCTTTTTCTTTAGTAGCTGTGGCGTTTAATTTACTCCCTGCAATAAAAAAGCCGGCTAAAACACCTAAAATGAGTGCGCCTGCTATCAGTCCAATTGTTAGTATTTCCATTTTCTTCTTTTTTTAAATTAAAAACGCACAAAACCAAATGCATTTCTGCTTTTAATTTTGTGCGTTATCGGTAAAAAGTAAACTTACTCTTTACTCATTGTTTATGTTTATAATGTCTTGGTTATGCTGAGCCAGCATTACCTTAACATCTTCCAACACTTGTTTTAAATTGCTTAATTCTGTTTCGGCTGTTGTTGCTTGTTTATAGAGCTGGGCTACAAGCTGCAACATTACCATTGCCAAAACATCCTTTTTGTCTTTTATTGCATAGTTTTTTTCGAACTCCGCAATTTTTGTATTTATTAAATCGATCGCTTCTTCTATGTTGGCTTGGTCAACTATGTTTACTTTTACAGGAAAGGTACTTCCTGCAATTTCAACCTTTATGTTAACTTCGCTCATAGTTGATGGCGATTAAATTAAGCACTTAACAAAGCAATACACTTATCAATTTCACGCACTAAATCGTTTATTTGTTGTTTAATAGGACCACTGTCACTTGTCTTACTAGAACCGTTTGCTAAGATAATGTTTTTTCTGTGATTATTCAAATCATTTACGTTAATGTTCTCACTTTCAACTTGTTGAGAAATCTCACCGATCACGTCATTCATTTTTAATAACTGATTGGCCATTTGCTCTTTTTCACTTAACAAGTTTAGACGCTCGTCGCTCAACAAATCAATTTGTTTAAACAATTTATCAATGTAAGCATCCTGTTGTTCTAATTTTAAGCTTAAGTCTGACGAATTGGTGGCCGATTTTAGGTTCTCTATTTCAGATTCATAATTCGTAATTTTTAAGTTTAAGTTAGTTATCGTGTCTTGTAAACCACTCATGTCTGAACGTAATGTTGAAATTTCTGACAATAAACCAGCTTTTTCTGAACTCAACTGCTCTAAGTTTGACTGAATAGCGTTTAAATTTTCGTTGGCGAAGCTTGCATTTTCTAAACTCATTTTAAACGATTCAATTTCTGACTTTAATTGTTCATTTTCTGCATTAATTGCAGCATTGGTTCCAATTAAGTTAGTCAACTCGAAATTTTTAGTCTGAAGTGTTTCTTTTAAGTCTTCAATTTTACCGCTATTTCTGCTGCTTAGTTCATCTAATTCATTTTTTAACAATTCAAGTTCACTGCCTTTAGCTTCGAAATTAGATTGCAGTGTTTCTATTTCTGAAATTAAATTAGTGTTTTCAGCCAACAATTTTTCAAATTCAATACCATGGTTATTGGTGCTTTGATTTAATATGATTTCAAAATCCGTTTTTTGAGTTTGAAGTTGATTCGTTAATCCTTCGTTGGTGGTTTGTAAACTCACCAATTCATTTTGCAAAAAGGTATTGGCAGTAGTTAAATTATCAACTTCTGTTTGCAGTGAGGTAATAGTTATTTCGTTGTTATATGCAGTTTCTGTTAAAGCATCTATTTTAGATAGTTGGCTTTCCAATTCTATCTTTAATTCCGACTGAATGTTATTTAAAGTGTTTATAGTTTCGATTGACTCATCCAGTTTATTTTCAGTTTCAGCTAAAATATTGGTGTTGTCTTCGAATAATTTACCAACGTTTTGTAATTCGTTATTTAAACTTTCAATTTGCTGGTTTAACGTGTTAACTTGCTCAGACGATGATAGAGAGGAGGTGTGTTTGAAACTCTCGAATTCCTGACTAATAGTTAAGTGAGACTGTTTTTCGTTTTCAAATTGGATGATAAGGTCTGCATTAGATGTTCTTAATTCACCAATAGTAGAATTATTTGTTTCGATGATTAAACTTAATTCTTTCACTTGCGATTGTAAATCATTTGTTTGAAGAATTAATTTATTGAGCTCTTCGGTAAGTTTAGAATTTTGCTCGTTGCTATGGATAAGTGTATTACTTAATTTTAACTCGTACTCATTTGTAGTTGTAGATAAATTTTGTTCAAATTCCGAACGCAATTCTGCTAACTTTTCTGCATGTTGTAATTTTAAGTCGGTAATTTGTTGTTCAAATTGTTGCTGAATTAGCAAAGTTGATTCACTGCCGGCGTTTTGAAGACTTAGTAGTTGTGACTCGTATCGTTCAATTAAAGCTTGCTCAAACTCTGATGAGGTTCTCTTAAGAGCTTCAATTTCGTTTTGATGATTTGTAGTCAACTGATGACGTTGCTCTTCAATTTGTAATTTTAAAGCAGCTATTTCATTCTTAAATGTATATTCTGATGATTCTAATTTTTTTGTAAAATCTTCTTCTAGTTTAGAAATAGTTACTTTGTGTGAGTGTTGAAGTGTGTTTATTTCTTCGGAATTTGCGGATTGAATTTGATTAAGTTGCTGACTATGTTCGTTTTTCAGGAAGGTTAATTCCGTTTCATGATTATTTTTAAGAGTGAGCAATTCTTCGGCATGATTTAACAACAAGGCTTGTTCTTTATCTGCAAATGATGCACTCAATAAATTTAGTTCATTCTCAAATTCTTGCTTAATACCACTTTCTTTATAGTGGGAGTTTGATTTCAATTCATCTATTTGTAGCTGAAATTGAGCAGAAACAGATTCCAAGTTTTGATTGGCAGATAGTTTAACCTCCGCTATTTGTTGTTCGTAATTCTCTCCAATTACCGAAAGTTCGTTTTTCAAGGATTCAATTTCCAGCAAACGCGCATCAATTTCGTCTTGTTTTGCCTGTAATTGTTCTTTAATATTACCTCTCAGCTCTTTAAAAGCTGTTAATTCGGCTTTGTAGTTGGTGTTGTCGCGCTCCATAACTGCTAATTTGGTATTTAGCACGTCTATGGTTACTTGGAGACGTTTACAATCCTCTTCACGCATAATTAATTGATTGCGATACTCTCCCAATGAGCGTTTTAATTCAACAAATTCTTTACGTAATTGAATATCGCTATCAAGCACCTGCTGCAAATCAGCTTTAATTTCTTGTCCGTTCATAAAATGAGGTTTGGTTTTCATAAAAATACATAAGTTAGTTGCGTGTAAAACAAGGGGTTAGCATAAACACCAAACAGTGATTTGTTAATTGCGGCCTTTGATATTAAACATCAGTTGTTAATTACTTTTTGTGAATTTTCCCTTATTTTACTGGCTTGCAGCGATTTTAATGTTCAAAATACACCATATTGGGGGGCGTCAGAATTCACATTAGTTTAATGTTCCATTAACATGGTTAATAAAAAAAGTATCTAGCAAGTGAAACATTTTATTAAAATGGTCGTACAAAAACCTAATTCCGTTAAACAAATGCGCTTTTTTATCGTTTTTAATAAAAAAACTCCTATTTTTTTACTAATTTTGTTGTTTAACTTAATCTTAACATCTATATCATTCAACTATGAGACAGCTTAAAATTACCAAGTCGATTACCAATCGTGAAAGTGCATCCTTAGATAAATATTTACAGGAAATAGGAAGAGAAGAGTTAATTACAGCTGAGGAAGAGGTAATTTTAGCAAAAAAAATTAAGGACGGTGATCAAACAGCACTTGAAAAACTAACCAGAGCAAATTTACGTTTTGTGGTGTCGGTGGCCAAACAATACCAGAATCAGGGTTTAAGTTTACCCGATTTAATTAACGAAGGTAATTTAGGTTTAATTAAAGCTGCTCGTCGTTTTGACGAAACACGTGGTTTTAAATTTATTTCTTACGCTGTATGGTGGATTCGTCAGAGTATTTTACAGGCTTTAGCAGAACAAAGCCGTATCGTGCGTTTACCATTAAATCAAGTTGGTTCATTAAACAAGATAAATAAAGCTTACAGTAAATTAGAGCAAGAATTTGAACGTGAGCCAAGTGCTGAAGAACTAGCGGATATCTTAGACTTGCCAATTGACAAAGTAAGCGATACTATGAAAGTAAGCGGACGCCATGTAAGTATGGATGCACCTTTTGCAAATGGTGAAGAGAGTAGTTTGTTAGATGTATTAGTTAATTTTGATTCCCCAAAAGCAGATACAGGTTTAATGAACGAAAGTTTAAGCAAGGAAATTGACAGAGCTTTAAGTACTTTAACGGATAGAGAACGCGATGTTGTTAAACTATTCTTTGGAATAGGCTTAAACCACGGTTTAACTTTAGAAGAGATTGGTGATAAATTTGAGTTAACACGTGAGCGTGTTCGTCAGATTAAAGAAAAGGCCATTCGCCGTTTACGTCATAGCAGCAGAAGTAAATTGTTACAACAGTATTTGGGGTAATTTATTCGATATTATAATCTAAAAGTTTTTGAATTAATAAAATAAAACTATAATAAAAAAACCCGCAAGTTTTCTTACGGGTTTTTTTAAATTTAAATTAATTGAAGGATTACTCAACAATTAACTTAGCAGTTGTTTTTTGGTTGTTAAAGAGCAAGTTTACAAAATATATACCTTGACTTAAATCAGAAGTATTTATCACAATCGAATTTTCCCCTTCAGTATTTAAGTGTTTTAAAATTCGAATAATTTTACCTGTTAAATCGGTTATTTGAATTGCGGAATAACCATTTGTGGTTGGCTCAAAAATTATTTGTGCTTTGCCCACACTGGGATTTGGGAAAATTTTAATACTAGTATGTTTTTGGTTTATTTCATTAATCGCAAGCGGACAAGGGTTTGGAGCGAAACATGTATACATAATTTGACCAATGACTGAATTTGAAATTGTAACGGCATTATAATAATGAGTAATGGAAGAAGGGTTGATGCAATTACCAAATCCATTTAATGATTGATTGTTAGAAACACTCATTGGAATTGCCATAGTATAGTTGGTTGGGAAATTTCCAAGGATATTAGTTGTTTTTGGCGAAGTAGAGTGAAAGTGAGCATAGTTTCTCACTTTAGAGTTAAGCCCTAAAGTTCCTATTGGAGAAGTGGCATTCATCTCAATACTTAATGAATTTGTTGAGATATCTAATACCCTTACTTTTACGTTGGGAAAGGTGTTCCATTTTCTATTTCCGTTTGTAATTAACGTATCAGATTCTGCCCAGGTAAAATAAATTTGTTTGCCATCCACTGTCCTTCCTAATTGTATTCGCGCTGAGGACACCGGTTTTTCAGTACCTGACGCTACCCATGGGTTTTCATCGTAACCTGTTCCAAGATCTTGCTCTTCTAATTTTGATAATGGTGCTTCTGTGGATAACGAATCAATTTTTCTGACAGCCCATGTTGTTCCGGTAGTTGTAAAGTCATAAATAAATGGGCGCTTGCCGGGGGTATGTGGCCAATAATAGTAATCGGATCCATGTTTTTTTACTATAGTAATAGAGTCAGGATGAACAGAGGCATGTGACACGATTGTTGTTGCAAAATGCAAGCGATCATCCTTGTCTACAACAGCATCCATGCCTTCTATTTCTCTAAAGTATGGCACAGCAATGTTAGTGTTTGTATTTAGCGTTGATGCCAAATCATTAATCACCATTGAAAAAGTTGGTAAGGCAAAATCCATATTAGGTATGGCAACCCAACTGGCGCCACTATTGCTTGTTTTCCAAACCATTGGCTGCATGCCCCTGTTTACAATATTTCCTGCATTTTTATGTTGTCCTATAGCAATGGCGTATCCAACAGTTCCGGCTTCGTTCCATGCCATTATTGCTTTAGAAAAATTAGCTTTATTAGTGCTAGAGGATTTTTCAAAGCTAGGGTGAAGGGCAGTACCTGTCCAATTAAATGTGCCACCTCCAAACACCCCTGCTACAATATACAAAGAAGTGTCGCCTGGACCCGGCTGTAAAGTACCATTATAGCTTGTTCCTAATTTAGCTAGCGTTCTTATGATGCCATCGTCTGTTACACTAAAATTGTTATTACTGAAATTATGTCCTTGTATACTTCCAGTTGATGGATTTCCAAACCATTGTTGTGAATTGGGTTGAGTGGGAGTCGTATTGTTATAATTTGCAAAACCTAATTGTTTGCTTGAATACCAATTTCCGCTCCATTCAATGCCGTTAGTGGTTGGTCCACACCCTACAATATAAGCATTGTTTATATGTGAATTACCTGGAGGATTGTAAATTCCACCATTGGGAGAGCGAGGGAAATTCATTGAGTTTGATGCGAGGGCAGTGCTATCATATGCTGCTGGGCAACTTACGTTTTTAAATAGGGGATTCCAATTTCGTATAATTCTGGCTACCATTACTCCCGAATTGTTTTGACCAATATTGGTTATTGAATAGGTACATGTTTTCTGATGAATAAATGAAACAACATCAATTTCATCACAATAATTAATTATTCGTGAATTCGGATTTAAATTTCCGCCTAAATCCATAGAAGAAGCGAAAGGTTGCCAAGTAAACAATGTGTTGAAGTTTTGCTCGTTTGTTTTTTGATTACCGGATATTTGTGATTGGTTCTGACAAAAGCAAATACTTGCTGTTAGAATAGCTGTAAGGTTAAGTAGGATGATCTTTTTCATAAACATTGTATTAAACTATTTTGAAACTGAAAAAGAGTTTTTGTTTATATCAAAGATATAAAAAATAAAAAAACCCGCAAGAAAACTCGCGGGTTTTTTAAATTTAAATTAATTGAAGGATTACTCAACAATTAACTTAGCAGTTGTTTTTTGGTTGTTAGCAGAAATACTTACAAAGTAAATACCTGCTGTTAAATCAGCAACATTAATGTTGATTGTATTTTGACCTAAAGTAGAATTAGCAGTTAAGCTTTTTACAACTTTACCTGTTACGTCTGTTACACTAACTAATACTTTAGCATCAGTTAACATATCAAATACCAAATTAGCATTGTTAGATGCAGGATTTGGAATTACTTGCATGTTAGTTAACGTTTTGCTTCGCTCATTGATACCTACAGTTGGATTTACGTATATTACACCAGCATTAGTAATAGTAGCAGCATTAAAGAAGTGAATTACCGGCGTTTCAGGTGAACAAACACCACTACCATTTAATGATTGGTTGTTTGTAACTGAAGCAGGTATAGCTAAAGTGTAGTTACCTGCAAAACTTCCAGCTAAATTAGGAGATTTTGGTGAAGTGTAGTGGAAGAACGCACGGTTTTTAACCGTGTTATTTGTACCCAATGATGTAGCAGGGCTAGTAATGTTAAATTCAGGACTTAGAGAGTTAGTAGCAACATCTAAAATACGCACTTTAACATTAGGGAAGGTGTTCCATTTTTTGTTACCATTTGTAATCAAAGTATCAGATTCTGCCCAGCTATAGTAAATTTGATTACCATTAACCGTTCTGCCTAATTGGATACGAGACGATGAAACCGGCTTAGAACTTGCATCTTCAGTCCAAGGATTTTCAGTATAACCTGTTCCGCTACCAGCAGCAGCAGCACTTCCGCGCGGAGCTTCCGAAGATAAAGAGTCAATTTTACGAACAGACCATGTTGTACCAGTTGTAGTAAAATCATATATGTATGGGCGTGCACCCGGTACATGTGGGAAGTAATATCTGTCTGTAGTGTTAAATGAGAAAATGAAGTAGGTAGAGTCAGGATGAACACTTGAATGTGATACAACTGTTGAAACGAAGTGTAAACGATCGTCTTTATCAACAACTGCATCCATACCTTCACTACTTCTGAACCAAGGAACTGCTACGGCATTGTTAACGCTCAATGCCGCAGGTAAATCATTAGTTACCATTGTTAAGCTTGGAGAAGCAAAATCCATATTAGGAATAGCTGCCCAGCTTGCACCTGAATTGGTTGTTTTCCATACACGAGGTTGAATACCACGGTTTACAGTTACAGTTGTGGTTTTGTTTTGACCAATGACAATAGCGTATCCAACAGTACCTGCTTCGTTCCAGGCCATCAATACATCTTGCATGTTGGTTGTACCATCAGAAGGTGCTTTTTGGAAATCCGGGTATAATTCCGTACCTGTCCAGCTAAATGTACCACCTGCAAATGTTCCGGTAGTAATATAAAGTGAAGTATCGCCAGGAGCTGCTTGAGATGCACCAGGATTATCAGTACCAACAGTTGCAACTGATCTAACTAAACCATCATCAGTAATTGAAAAGTTATAACGGTTAAAGTTCATACCTTTCAATGGATTTGATCCCGGAGGATTTGGCACCCATTGCTGAGCGTTTGGAGTAGTGCTTGGTATATTATTGTAATTAGCACTTCCTAATTGTTTACTTGAGAACCAGTTACCTGTCCATCCACTACCACCTGTAGTAGGACCGCAACCAACGATGTAAGCGTTGTTAATATTGGTGTTACCCGGTGGGTTGTAAATACCACCTTGAGGATAACGCTTTAAATTAGTAGCGTCTGAACCAAAAGCTGTACTATCGTACTGCGGTTGGAATGTTCCGTTTACAGCAATAGGATTCCAGTTTCTGATAATTTTAGCCAAAATAGCACCTGAATTACTTTCTGAAATTGGTGAAATAGTATAACTACAAGGCTTACGGTAAATGTAAGATACTACATCTAAATTTTCATCATAGTTAATAATTCTTGAGTTTGGCACTAAATGACCAAACACGTTTTGAGAAGCCGCAAAAGCTTGCCAAGTAGTAGGCACTGTACCAGAGGATACAGCTTCTTTATTAGCTAATAAAGCAGGTGTTTGGTTTTGTGAACCTGTAGAAGATGACATTGTAGGCTCTACCGGCGAATAAGAAAGTTCATTCGGTTTAGGCGCTTTAACAATCCCAGTGGGTTTTACCCTGTGGTTCTGAGCGTTTACTGCAAAAGCAGTAACTAAAGCTGAACCAAATAGTAGTTGTTTTTTCATGTTTACTGTTTGTTTTAGTTAATATTATTTTAATTAATTTGCTTTAATTAGTTATAACAATCTATCACTAGATATCGTAAAGTTAACGTTTTTTTTTCATTAAAAAAAACCTTTTATAAAAAAAAAGCTACCTAATAAAAATTAGGTAGCCCTTTTAACAATTGTCTAGCAATTATTTTCCTTTGTTAACTGAACCAGCTAAATCAGAACCAGCTTTAAATTTAACTACTTTTTTAGCAGCAATTTTAATTTCTTTACCAGTTTGAGGGTTACGGCCTGTTCTAGCAGCACGTTTAGCTACTGAGAAAGAACCAAAACCCACTAAACCAATACGATCACCTTTTTTTAAGGCTTTGTGGATTGATTCAATTGTTGCATCTAAAGCACGACCAGCGTCAGCTTTTGTTAACTTAGCACCAGATGCGATAGCATCGATTAATTCTGCTTTGTTCATTTTTTTGTTTTTTAAGGGTTAAACTTTTGTTAATTGTATGGCAAATGTAACACAGAATCCTTGTTTGTCAAGTGTTTTGAGTTATTTTTTAATTATTTTGTTGATAAATAGGCATTTTGTTAATAAAAACACCTTGTAATGCCCTAAAAACAGCACCTTTTTTGTGAATAACGGTTTATTCTGTTAATAACACACGTATTTTGAAGTTTGAAACTCCTACAACCTCACTAAACACAATAAGAATCAGAATTTAATTTATAGCCTCTTAAAAAATCAGGGGTTGTCATTTTTTTCTTCCCCTCTAACTGTAACTCGTAAACCGTTAGTAAATTAGTTTTGCATTGTATTTTAAAATAAGTTTTGCCATCACTATAAATAGAGCCTGGTTTTCCTGATTTATTACATTCCTCAACTCTTGAACTGAATATTTTTAATTGCTGTGCTTTACCATCATTAACAATGGAAGTGTACGCCGCAGGATAAGGACTTAACCCTCTTACCAAATTATGGGCTGATTGCGCATCTAATGCAAAATTAATTTTACAATTTTCTTTAAACAATTTTGGAGCATGGCATGCAATACTGTCATCTTGTACAATAAAATTTAATTCAACATTATTTGTAATACATCTGTTAACCGCTTCAATTGTTTTGATTATTAAATGTTTTCCATTATTCATTAATTTATCATGTAAGCTTCCCGCTGTCTCATTTTCTTCAATTTCAACTTTTTCCTGAAACAATATATTTCCGGTATCGATTTCGTGTTTCAATTTAAAGGTAGTTACACCTGTTGTTTTTTCGCCATTAATAATTGCCCAGTTTATTGGTGCAGCCCCTCTGTATTTTGGTAAAAGCGAGGCATGTAAATTATAAGTACCATGTTTTGGCATGTTCCAAACAATTTCAGGAAGCATTCTAAACGCTACTACAATTTGTATGTCTGCATTTAATGATCGTAATTCCTGAATAAATGTTTCACTTTTTAAATTTTCAGGTTGTAAAACTTTTAAGCCGTGCTGAAGAGCAAATTGTTTAACCGCACTTTGTTGTAATTGCTGTCCTCTGCCCGCGGGTTTATCCGGCGCAGTAATCACTCCAACTACCTTATAGTTTTGTTTAATAAGTTCTGCTAATGAGGCCACCGCAAATTCGGGTGTTCCCATAAAAATTATTTTCATTTTTGATTGATGTTATCCGGCATCAAATATAATTCTAATTAGTTACACGCTAAGCCAATAAATAAATTTTAAAACAATGGCTCTATTTTTTATGAATAAATTATCAGATGTATAATTATCGCTGTATACAATAAATAAATCACTCATTGGTTTAAACCGCCATTGAAGTCTACCATTAAAATTCATGTTTTTTGCCTGACTGTTGTATTGACCAAATAAGGTTAAAAATAAACTTTTAGAAAAAGTAAAATCTATCCGAGGGCTTATAAGATTTAAGGTAACAGGTTTATCAAGATAACTTACTTGTATGTCATCTCTTGTATAGTTTACTGAAAAAATAGCATAGTGCTTTAATCGATAACTTAACTCCAAACCGTATGAGAACTTTGTGCCTGAAAAATACGAACCGATATTTGAACTTATAGCGCCGTATAAATGTCGACGAACGTTGCTTCCTAATTTGATTGCAGCATTTTGGTAATAATAATCTCCGGCAATTAATTTTTTGGATTGTCCACTAAAGGTAACATCTGTGTTATAAAGTAACTTAGTATAGTTGGTGTTATAATCAAGGTTAATATATGCAGAGTTGTTAAAAAAAATATCTATCCCTGGGTTTATTAAAAAATCTGTATTAACGAATCTTTCATTTCTATAATGGTCACCATAAACATTTGGTGTAATTCTATTGATAATTGATTTTTTCGGATAGAAATTATATTTTATCCAGGGTTCAAAGCGCCAATAACTTAATCGTTTAATTTGGTTGGAAGAATCTCTTTGAAAAATACGTGGTGTAAAACCAACTTCGGCGTTATAATTTTTATCTACATACTCGTGATTCCAATCTAATGTGAAATTTCGAGTAGTGTAATCTAACCAAGAGGCGTGGGCAAATGCATTATTATTGAAATTATTGGAAAAGGAATGATGGTAAAATATTTTCCCGTTTAATTTATTGTCGGCACTTGAAATGTTGAAATCCAATCCGGCAACCCTGTTAAAATTTGTAGCCGAAAAACCTGAAGAATCCAATTGTTGCCTGTTTACAAAAATAGCAGATAGGTTACTTCTTTTGAATACATTACGCGATGCAGCTGCCACCAAATAGTTTTGTGAGTACACATCTTGAAAGTTAAATGATGTTTTGGCTGTTTGAATGTTCATTAAACCTACACGCCAGTTTTTATTTGGTTTGCCACTTAACCTTGCGCCTCCAACAATTGGGATGATGTTTCCGTCATCTAATCCAATTCGTCTTGAGAAAAAAGGTCTAATTTGCCTGAAACCGAAGCGTTCAAATAAATCACTATTCTCAATAAAGAACTGTCTTTGCTCAGGAAAGAACAGACTAAAACGAGTAAGGTTTGTGATTTGCCTGTCAACTTCCACTTGACTAAAATCCGGATTTATAGTTAAATCAAGATTCAGGGAATTACCCAACACAATTTTACCATCAGCACCAAAATTACCTTCAATTAAATTTTTTGAATTGGTCGTATAATCTTTTGTGAAACGTCCAATAGAATATGGTATGATAGAGATATTACCACCGTTTTTTTGCGGAGGTGTTTCAAATTCCAGAGAACCCATGAAGGCAAGTGATGAGATGTTAAACTGTCTTGGCACCTTTACCCATGTGCTGTTTTCATTTCGTTTTAAATCATTTCGAGCAAAATTTACTTTCCATTCTTTTAACTTTTCCTTAAACCTTAAGGTTTTAAAAGGTATAGCCATTTCTACACTCCAATAGTTGGCGTAGCGTTTTACTTCTGTGAACCATTTGTTGTCCCAATTAGTTGTAACGCCTTGGCCGCCGCCCATCGCAATTAAGCCTTCGCGTTGCACGCCATATGGATTTACACCAAAACTGAATCCATTTTGTCCATCGCTAAATGGATCTATACTAACAACAAAAGCATCGCTGATTGGATATGAAAAATCTCGTTTTAATGTTTGAACGATGTATTTTCCTGGTAAGGAGTCATAACAAATAGCAGCAATATAAAGATACTTTGCGTTATAACACATTTTCACCTCAGTTTTTGATAAGGCTATGGACGTATCGTCTGGAAAGTTTTCCCAAAAATCTCCGCTTGGTTTACAAAGTTGCCAGATGCTATCATTAAGAACCCCATCAACTTTAATATCCGAAGTGATATATTTAGCTTGAATGCTTTTGGATAAGTTCTGTGCATAACCAGTGTAAAAAAAAGCAATGAATATTAGACTAAAAATGGATTTCAAAATAATGTTGGAAATTACTCAAATTTTGAGGATATGCATAAAAAAAGAGGTTGTCCAATGAACAACCTCTTTTTATTAAAATGGTTTAAAATTATTCTAAAACAATTTTCTTGGTTACCTTATCAACTTTGTTAGATACTGTAACAAAATAAACACCTTTAGCTTTTCCGGCTAAGTTAATGTTAGCTATGTTACTGTTGATGATTTTTTCAGAAACGATAACAGAACCTAAAACGTCTACTACAACTAAATTATAATCGCCATTTGTTGGTAATGTAATGTTTAAGTTTCCATTAGTTGGGTTAGGAGAAACATCAGTAAGGTTAGCAAATTTAGTTTCATTAATACCTACACAATTTTGAACATCAATTGTTCGAGTTGTAATAGAAACACCAGAAGCATTACCTGCTCTTAAAGTAATTGTATAAACTCCAATACCACTTATTGTAATTGATGGAGAAGCAGCAACTGCATTAGGCGCAAAAGCAACACTTGATGATGGAGCTGTAGACCATGTATAAGAAATTGGCCCAGGACCAGTTGTACTATTATTAGGTGTAACAATTGCAGTTGAGCATAAAGCTGCAGGTATAGAGAATGAAGGACTGGCAGTACAAGAATTTACTGTAATAGTTTTACTAACAACAACAGATCCGGCAACACTTGATGCTAATAAATTAACTGTGTATGTTCCACCGGCGCTGAACGTAATGGCAGGACTTGTTGCATTGGCATTAGGGCTTATGGTAACACCGGCTGCAGGAATGGTAGACCAAGTATAAGTTGGAGTTGGTGTTCCTGTAGTAACGTTGGTAAAGTTTAATGCTACATTATTACATAACGTACCGGAAGGTACTGTAAAATCTGCCGTTGGAGTAGAGCATGCCGTTACATTAATTGTTCTGCTGCTGCTTGAACTTGCTGATGAGTTTGTAGCAGCAAGCGTTACAACGTAATTACCTGGAGCAGTGAATGTTAATGTTGGATTAGTTGCCGTTGGTGCCGAAATAGTGGCAGCAGGAGAAACTGACCAAGAATAAGTAACAGTTGAGTTACCTAAAGACCAGTTAATTGGATTAACTGTTGTAGAAGGTGATGTAAAACATACAGCACTTGGAGCATTAAAAATAGAAGTAGCACCGTTGAATTTGTAAATACCACCGGTAGGAGCAGTTTGAGAAGTTTGGAACGTCGCAGCCCATCCGGAAGTTGCATCAGCGAAATCGATTGCTAAGTATGGAATAGCACTACCTCCCCAGTTGGTCCAGGTAAGCCCACCATCACTTGAGTAAGAGAGGAAACCTGAAGTAGCTGTTGTGCTGTTAGCAGCGCTTACAAACACATTTGTGCCCGGTACACCGGCAACATCGTTTCTTCCAAAGTTTGGATCAATCGAAGTTACTTTTGTCCAAGTAGCACCACCATCAGATGTGATGAATTGTTCGAAAACTCCTGGAGTAACAGAAGTATTAAATGCCGTACAAATACCCATGTTCGCATTGCAAAAAGCAATATCGCTTACCGAAATACTGGCAGACGGCGCACTTGGTAATACACTTACGCTCCAAGTTAAACCTGCATCTATTGAGCGGAAAACGCGACCCTTATTTGTACCAAACCAAAGGTTGGTTGTACCTTGTTTTTCGTAAACATTAACTAAAAAGTACTCACCAGAAGTTGGGTTTGGAATATTGGCACCAGGAACAATTGTCCAAGTTGTACCGCCATTGTTGGTTCTCCAAATTTCATATTCATTAGCATTTCCAGGGTGGCCGTCACCTTGTGCAACACCAATTGAAGGTGTTAAGAAAGCAACTACATTGCAGAATGAAGCTGAGTTTGTAAACATACCGGGAGCAGTCATGTTTTGCCAAGTTGCGCCACCATCAATTGTTCTGTGGATAGCTCCTTGAGCACCGGGACCTTTTAAATATGCTGATACCCAAGCAGTATTGGCATCAATAGCATCTAAATTGGCTATTACGTATGTATTGGTGTCACCAACTGCCGGGTTTAATGTACTTGCATACACTGCACCTGTATTAAACGTTGTTCCACCATTAATTGTTCTGGAGAAATTAACAAAGTTTTGGCTTACGTTAGCACCACTGTAACCAATTGACCAAACTACATTTGAATTAATCACATCCAAAAATTTGCTCGAAAAACTTGCAGCTAAAGTATAATTAGTGTTTTGCAAGGTTGCCCATGCCGGACTCGGCACCTGAGCATTGGCACTTAATAATGCGCCAGCTGTTAAAATTGTAAGTAGTGTTTTTTTCATCTTTTTAATTTTGTTAATAGAATACTAAATTAAACAAAATTCTATTACAATTGTTCTTTTTTTTAAGTTTTAACACCGTATTAATCCCCTATATTTGCCTAAAATTTATGAAAATAGAAACTGATATTGTTATCATTGGCGCCGGTCCTGTTGGATTATTTGCAATATTTGAAGCCGGCTTACTAAAGTTAAGATGCCATTTGATTGATTACTTGCCGCAGGTTGGTGGTCAATTATCTGAAATTTATCCTAAAAAACCAATTTATGATATTCCGGGCTACCCTACAGTTTTAGCCCAAGAGTTAATTGATAATTTAATGAAGCAGGCAGAGCCTTTTAAACCAACATTCACTTTAGGGGAACGTGTTGAGAAACTTGAGAAGAGAGGAGAAAGAGATTTTGTTGTTGAAACTAACTTGGGGACAAGCGTTTTTGCAAAGGTAGTTGTAATTGCCGGTGGATTAGGTTGTTTTGAGCCTAGAAAACCAGAGGTTAGTGGACTTGAAAAATTTGAGAATGGCAAAGGCGTTAACTACATGATTTTAGATCCTGAAAAATACCGTGGTAGCAAAATGTTAATCGCTGGAGGTGGGGATAGTGCTTTGGATTGGACTATTTTTCTTTCAGAAGTTTGTAGTGAATTAACCTTGGTGCACCGCAGCGAAAGTTTTAGAGGTGCACCGGATAGTGTTAACAAGGTGATGAAGCTTGCAGAATCCAAAAAAATTAATCTACTACTTAACAGTGCAATTGAAAGTGTTTCCGGTACAGATAGATTAGAAGCTGTTCAAATTAAGAATATTAAAACAAACGAAGTTAGTAATTTTGATGTGGATCATCTTATTCCATTATTTGGTTTAAGTCCAAAGCTTGGGCCGATAGAAAATTGGGGGTTAAATTTGGACAAAAACGCTATTGAAGTAAATACAGATGATTATAGTACCAATGTAGAAGGGATTTATGCAATTGGAGACATTAACACTTATAAAAACAAATTGAAATTGATTTTATGTGGTTTTCATGAAGCTGCGTTAATGAGTCACAGCGCTTATAAATATATGAATCCAGGGATTAAATACACAATGAAATACACAACGGTGCAAGGTGTTAATGCCTTTTAGAACAATGACTAATTTAGTTGCATGATGCTAGCTGATCCAAAGCCTATGCTATCTGTGCTTAGTAAAAAACTTAATCAGTATGTTGCAATTTAAGATGAAGGTCTTTAAGGCTTGTTTTACTTATTTTTTTCCTTCTCTACACCATATTTTGGTTCCTTCCAGCCGGCAATATCACGTATAACTACCGAAGCACAAGTTAAACCAAATGCAGCGGGTAAATAAGAGATTGTTCCATACGCAGAGCGTTTGTAATTGCTTCCATCTGTTCTCATGATGGAGTGTTTCGCGGCAGGTTCGTCGCTAAATACACATTTTATGCCTTTGTAAATATTCATGTAGCGGAGTCGTTTTCTAACATAATATGCCATCGGACAAATTCTGGTTTTAGCTAAATCAACCACCTTAATTCTTGTAGGGTCCATTTTACCGCCGGCACCCATACTACTGATGATTCGTTGATTATTGTAATAAGCAGTTTGTATCAAGTAAAGTTTTGGTGAAATGCTGTCAATTGCATCTATAACGTACGAGAATTTATTTTTAAGTAACAGCTGCATTTCATCGGGATTCTTAAATCTGTCAATTACATCCAATTTAATTTCAGGATTGATTAATTGAATTCGTTCACCCATTAAGTGAGCTTTTTTCATGCCATGTGTACTGCTTAAGGCTTGTAATTGCCTGTTTCTATTTGTAGGGTCAACAACATCTCCGTCAATAATAGTCATGTTTCCAATACCACTTCTTGCAATAGCTTCTGCGGCGTATGAGCCTACTCCTCCCAAACCAACTATTAATACATGAGCATTATTTAATTTCTCTAAGCCTTTGGCGCCAACCAACAAGCTTGTGCGTTCCATCCACTTTGTATCCATTTGCGGTAAATTAAAAAGGCTATTTCAGATACTGAAACAGCCTTTCATAAGGTTTGTATTTAATTAATAAGTAGAAAAACCTTGCTTATCACTTACTTTATGTTCAATAAGAAGGCCAACACAAGCGCCATCTGCAGCTTTATGTTTATCTTTTTCTGTTGCACCTTGAGGCACAACCACTTCAATAATTAATTGACGCGTACCAACGCTCTGAAACTCGAACACTTGAGTATCTTCCGCAGTAGCATTATCAAATAACAATTCATTAGTTCTAGAATCATAAATTTTGTAATTTACTTTATCACCAAGAACAGTTTCACAACAAACCGAAATTCTGTAATCCATGTTTTTGTAAATTACACATCGTAATTTGCTAACCATACCTTGATTAAACAAACCACTTTTACTTTGGGCATTGTACTGCCATTTTTCGCTTTTACCTTTTTCTAAAACACAATATTTTTTGTGGAAATTACTACAAACTCCAGCCTGACTGAATGCAGATGAAGTAATTAAAACTGCAACGATTATACTTAAAAGTTTTTTCATAGGATTCATATTTAATTTTTAATGTTAGAATTTTAAAACGCTTACTTTATTTGAGCATAGCCGTTCCTAATTGATTTAATTTTTTCTTTAATGGCGTTGTAGTTTTCTTCAGTGATATTTAACTGTTTTCCACCTGCTAATATTTTGGTTTTTGAAGCTTCTGTTTGCTTGGAAGCTTCTGCCTCTTTTTCCGCAATTTTGTTGAACTCAGCCAATAAGCCTTCAAAATCAGCTTTCACGGCAGCTACATTAGGGTCAGATTCATGTTTTTTGAAAAATTCAATAATGTTTTCCAATGTGTATTTTTGGTCGGCTAAACGGTCAATAATAGGACTGTTGGCTTTATATTGAGCAAGCTGAGTAGCAATGTAAATACTCTCGATCCATCCACCTGCAACAACACATGCTAAAGTTGGTCCTTGTTTACTGTCCTCTAAGGTTTCAAATGATGAGAAGTAAATATCATCTGTGATTAAAGCCAACGAATCCGGCTTACCTAAGTTTTCTTGCAATCTTTTTAAGATTTCGGGTTTAATTGCAGTGGAAACACCAATTTGGTCGCCTAAGTTTTTTACAACCGGGAAATACTTTAATGCTTCAGCACCAATTTCAAAGATACTACAGTAGCTTAAATCACAACTGTAAATACCAAAGTTAAGAGCTTTAGCTTTTGCATCTGAATAATTTTTGGCGTTTGAAGCAGGATTTAACATTTTTGTATCCTTACTGGTGTTACCAATCATTTTGATGAATGTTAACATTTCGCCGGGAGAAGGAACTTGAAAGAATGTTTCTGAAATAGGAGAAACTTTTGTTTCATCTACTTTCGCAGTATCGATGTTTTCTGTTTCATCCGTTTTGTCTGAATCGTTTCCGCAAGATGTAAAAGAAACCGCAGTAGCGATAGATAAGCAAAATAAAATTGATTTTTTCATTTTATTATTGATTTTTTAACTGTTGATTAATTTATTTACGAGTGAAGCGGCTTCATGAAACTCAATTGCTGAATATACTTTTAAACCACTATCATCGATTAATTTTTTTGCAATGTCGGCATTAGTTCCTTGTAAACGAACGATAATAGGAACGTTGATATTACCCATATTTTTGTAGGCATCTACAACACCTTGCGCAACACGGTCGCAACGAACAATACCGCCGAAAATATTTACTAAAATAGCTTTAACGTTTTTGTCTTTTAAAATAATTCTAAATGCTTTTTCAACACGCTCAGCGTTTGCTGTTCCTCCAACATCCAAAAAATTGGCAGGCTCACCACCACTTAATTTAATAATATCCATAGTTGCCATTGCTAATCCGGCACCGTTAACCATGCAACCAACATTCCCATCTAATTGTACATAGTTTAATTCTGCTTCACGCGCTTCAACATCAATTGGATTTTCTTCTGAAATATCGCGCATAGCTTCGTATTGCGGATGACGATATAAACCATTTCCATCGAATGTTACTTTGCTGTCAACTGCAATAATTTTATCGTCGCTTGTTTTTAAAACAGGATTAATTTCAAACAAACTAGCATCAATACTTTCATATGCTTTGTACAATGCTGTAACAAACTTTGACATTTCTTTAAATGCATTGCCGCTTAATCCTAAATTAAAAGCTATTTTGCGAGCTTGGAATGCTTGCAAACCAACACGTGGATCAATCTCTTCTTTCCAAATTTTTTCAGGTGTGGTTTCCGCAACATGTTCAATGTCCATACCACCTTCTGTACTGTAAACGAATGTGTTTCTTCCTTTAGCTCTATCAAGTAAAACACTCATGTAAAACTCTTTGGTTGGATTAGCACCAGGGTAATAAACATCTTGAGCAATTAATACCTTGTGCACTTTTTTACCTTCAGCACTGGTTTGAGGAGTAATTAAATTCATACCGATAATTTGTCCGGCTTTTTCTCTCACCTCATCTAAATTTTTCGCTAACTTAACGCCACCACCTTTACCGCGTCCACCAGCATGTATTTGGGCTTTAACAACAACCCAATCGCTATTATAATCTGTTTTTAATTTTTTTGCTGCTTCTACTGCTTGTTCTGCTGTTTCTGCAACAATACCTTCTTGAATTGAAACACCGAAACTTTTTAAAATACTTTTACCTTGATATTCGTGAATGTTCATATGAAATAGTTATTAACTCTAATTATTGTAGCCTCAAATTTAATATTTTATTTTAAATATCCACTAATAAATAAAAAAACCCAATAATTTAACTTACTGGGCTTTAAATAATATTTTAGAAAGTGTTACCTGACAAGGGATACCGTTCCTTTTTTCTCGTAAACTGAACCGTCTTTACCCTCTGCTTTGATGATGTAAAAATAAGTTCCTGCAGGGCATTCAACACCTGAAAAGTTTTTACCATCCCAGGCAATATTTCCGGTGGTTGAAACTACATCATAAACTTTGGTTCCCCAACGATCAAAAATAACTGCCTCAATATTGGTTAGATTACTAGCTTTTACAAAAAACACATCGTTCGCTTTGTCATCATTAGGGGTAAAAATGTTTGGAATTTCTAATTTAGATGGTATATCAACTCTTATAACTTTTAAAGTACTATCAATACACTCACCCTTAGAGCTTACTAATAAAACTGTATATGTACCAGGATTTAAAAATGTAGCACTTGTTGAAACAGAATTAGAAATAGAGGTTGAAAAGGTTCCATTACCAAAACTCCATGATGAGATGACGTTTGAAGTAGGATTCAATGTGCCTGTAGAAGCGCTGGTATTATTAAAATTAACAGTTAGGGGTGCATAACCAAAATCACTGGAGGCGTTTAATCCGGCATTAATTAATCCTGGAATAACATTTAAAGTTGAGAATTCTGTACAGCCGGTTACATCATTAGTCACAACAAACTCATAAGTGCCTGCTTTGTCAACAGCCACTGTTGGACTGATTGCCCCTGGAGAGCATGTGGCACCAACCGGAGGTGTTATGAAACTTAATGGCGAGAATGAAGTTCCTTGTGGATATGCTTTGAATAAAACCGACCATGCTGATAATGAATTGCTAAGCGCTACGCGCACCGGCACTCCAACAACAGAAGCACTTACCGCACAATCTAAGGTAAAGTTTTGCGATGGGGCTATAACAGGCTTGGTATAATCGCCGTTAATTGTAACAACAGAGTTTGAGATACAGCCATTGAAGTTACCTTGAGTAATGATTGTTGAAGTGTTTGGTACAAGGATATCAGGAACAACTACTGCAACAACACCTGGACCACCTAAGGTATATAAACTTGAAGTGCCTACTGGAACTACAAATGTATTGGTAGCTGCTATTGCATTGGCAGTGCTTGTTCCAACATAAACCAAGGATACATTTATGCCAACAGTTGTTGTTTTACAAGAGAAGAAATTTGGAGTAGATAAATTAGTGACCATGCGAGGCAATAAAAAGTTTTGGTCAATTCCAACAGTTTGTGTGCTGCGACATGAATTAACTGTATTCGTTACAACTACCGTATATGTGCCATAAGAACCCGCACAATTACTACAAGTTGAAGGGCCAAAGCCAATACCTCCAATTGTGATGGAAGAACCTGTAGTTGTATTTGGAGGTGGAACAGGATAGTTCCATACGACGTTTGTATTGGCGGTGGTGCTGCTGCCAACCGCTTCAAACGAAGGTGTTCTGCACATTAAAGTGAAGGTAGGCAAAGTGTAACTCACATGTGGTTGAACCGTGTTAGCTATAATAAATACAGGTAAAGAGGTTTGACAACCACTAACAACATCTCGTAAAACAAGGTTCCATTGACCTGTTATGCTTGTCGTTAAACATGATGCGCCGGGTCCGCCACTGAATGAGCCCGAAGGTACAGAGGTGGTCATGGTAGGGCCGGGGTAAAAACAAAAATCAACAGATCCATTTACTGAAAATGGGGATCCGAAACAAAGCGTCGTAGTATGTGTTGGCGCGCAACCTACTGTAAAGTTAGTATTGCTGGTTGGAATAAATGTTGGAAAGGTTGTTGTGGTTACTACAGTAACCGTTCGAGTTTGTATACAGCCATTTACTGTGTTTGAGAAGGTGGCTATGTGTGTTCCGGGACCAAGGGCTTGAATAGAAATGGTATTTATGTATACCGGGCCTGGCACCAAACCAACAGTTGTAGAGGTAAACCATTGTATTTGCATGTTTGTAGTTGGAGTTATAGCTGTTGCTGTAAATGTTGGAGCATTTGAACTACAGTTAATGGTTACGGATGTTGGACTTACTGTACCATTAGGCGCTGTTGTGTTCATTGCAATTGAAAGGGTTTGTGTGGCAGTACAAGTATTAGACGGATGAGTTACCAAAACTGTGTATGTACCAACAGTTGCAGTACAAATACTTTGAGCATTGGATGTAAAAGTTGCGCCTGAGTTGGTCCAGAGATAACTACAATTAGCAGGCGTGGTTTGTGCTGTCATACAAACACTTGGTGAGGCGCATGTAATAGAAAAAGACCCTGTTGTATTTGTTACGGTGAGTGTTGGAGGAGTAACATTAATTAAATTAATACTTGTAGTTGCGGTACAGCCGCCCTGAGCAGTTATTGTTGCGTTATAGGTGCCGGCAGGTACGTTATTAGAGGTGAACTGCGTGTTAGTTAAAATCCCTGCAGGCGTTGGATTCCATGCTATAGTATAGGTTGGGACGGGGGTAGGAGGGAGAAAGTTTAGATTTAAATTAAAAGCATTGAATGGATTGGTGCAGGTAGCTTGTGTTAGAGTTGGTGCCACGGTTGGTCTTGGCAACACTGTAACAATTGCAGTAGCTGTTTGTGTTACAGTTGCTCCTAATGTATTTAAACCTGTTACTGAAACAACATAAGTAGTGGTTACAGCCGGAGAAACGGTGAAGCTTGGATTAGTGCTGGTTCCACTTCCTGGGTTAATAGAATAAACAGGACTCGTTAAATTACTGCTATTACTCGCCGTTATTACAGCCGTTGAACCGGCACAAATTGTACTACTGGATGCTAGGATACTACAGTTAGTTGAACCGGTTCCACCAATTTGATTAAAAATAATGTTTTGAGCAATGTTAGCGAAGTTGGTAATTAATACCATGTAATACGATCCGGCTGTTGCACCAACGATGTTGCATGTTTCAGTTGGGCTACTTGAGTAACTGCAATCTACAATGTTTGGTGTAGTTAAATTTGCACAGGCAGCAGATAAACTCGTGAAGGGTCCCCAACAAATAAAGTCAACGTCAGCTCCGCCTGAACCGGCAATGTAAAGGTCAAGATTACCGGGCGAACTAATTTGTAAATAATACCAAGCCGGGTTAGGCTGTGTGCCAAGGCAACCATAGGCAGGCCCCGATGGGGCAGCAGGTCCATTGACAGTTGCAGGAAACGTTACGCCGGAAGTTCCGCCTGCACAAAAAGGTGCAGCGCTTGAACAAGTACTTTGTGACTTCGCTATGAAGCCAGCGAATATGATTAAAAAAATGATTAATGTGTTTTTCATGGTAGATTGATTTAACGTTTCTTTGCAAATATAATGCCAAAAAAATAAAAGAGAACATATTTTGTTCTCTTTTACAGATAATTGGGCTATATTAAAGGCTGTTTAGGCTAATACTTGTCTCGATATTACAATTCTCTGTACTTCACTTGTGCCTTCGTAAATCTGAGTGATTTTAGCATCACGCATTAAACGTTCAACATGGTATTCTTTTACATAACCGTAACCACCATGTACCTGAACGGCTTCTGTTGTTACCCACATAGCAGTTTCACTTGCAAAAACTTTAGCCATGGCACTTTCTTTGTCCATAGGTAAATGATTGTCTTTTAACCAAGCACTTCTATAAATTAAAAGCCTGGATGCTTCAATTCTTGTTGCCATATCAGCTAACTTAAATTGAATTGCTTGATGCTTGCTGATTTCCTTGCCAAAAGCTTTACGTTCTTTACTGTATTGTAAGGCTAATTCATACGCACCACTTGCAATTCCTAATGCCTGAGATGCGATACCAATTCTGCCACCACTTAATGTTTTCATTGCAAATTTGAAACCGAAACCATCTTCACCAATGCGGTTAGCTTTAGGAACTTTAACATCATTAAACATAAGGCTATGTGTATCACTGGCTCTAATACCCATTTTATTTTCTTTAGGACCAACTTCAAACCCAGGCATTCCTTTTTCTACGATTAAGGCATTAATACCTTTATGTCCGGCTTCAACATTTGTTTGAGCAATTACTAAATAAATGCTTGCACTGTTACCATTTGTAATCCAGTTTTTAGTACCATTTAGTAAGTAATGGTCGCCTTTATCAATCGCAGTTGTTTTTTGTGAAGTAGCGTCGCTACCAGCTTCAGGCTCACTCAAACAAAATGCACCAATTTTTTCTCCTTTAGCCAAGGGTACTAAATATTTTTGTTTTTGTTCTTCCGTTCCGAACATTTCAAGTCCCCAACAAACCAAGCTATTGTTAACACTCATAATTACCGAACAGCTCGCATCAACTTTGCTTATTTCTTCCATTGCTAAAACATAAGAAATTGCATCCATACCACCACCACCGTATTTCGGATCTACCATCATGCCCATGAAACCCAATTCGGCCATTTTTTTAACTTGTTCAGTTGGGAATTTTTGGTGTTCATCCCGTTCAATCACGCCAGGTTTTAATTCATTTTGAGCAAAATCTCTTGCTGCTTTTTGAATCATTAAATGCTCTTCGGTTAGTTCAAACTGCATATTTCTGTTTTTAAAGGTTTATTAAGCGTTGCAAATATAACTTTGTAGAGGCATCCATCCAATTAAAATTATAATTATTTTCAACCCTAATTTATGTTCAATAACAATTAAAATGAAGGATAGTTTAGGATTAGGTTTAATGAGTGGTACTTCTTTGGATGGGCTTGATCTAGCATTATGTAGGTTTAGAATGATTAGGGGCAAAGTAAACTATCAGATACTGGATGCTCAAACTGTTTCCTATTCAAATCAAGTGGAATCATTTTTAAAATCTGCACATCAGCTAAGTGCAAGAGATTTTTTGGAATTTAACGTCACCTATGGTCAGTTTTTAGCAAAGTCTTGTAATCAATTTATAAAAAAAACAAAAGTTCACCCGCATTTTATTGCCAGTCATGGTCACACCATTTTTCACGAACCGGTTAAGGGATTCACAACACAGATAGGCTGTGGTGCAACAATTGCTGCTAATACCGGCCTCACAACCATATGTGATTTCAGAAGTTTGGATGTTGCTTTGAAGGGACAAGGTGCGCCGCTGGTTCCGATTGGAGACGAACTTTTGTTTGGCGATTTTGCTGCCTGCTTAAATATCGGAGGAATTGCCAATATTTCGTTCAATAAAAATGGTAAACGTATAGCCTATGATATTGCCATAGCTAATATCGCATTAAACTATTTATGTCAAAAATTAAGTTTGCCCTACGATAAAAATGGCCTGATTGCAAGGGAAAATGGTTTAGATCTTTACTTACTATCGACCTTAAATCAATTACCTTATTATACAAAAAAAGGCGCCAAAAGTTTGGGTAGAGAAGATTTTGAAAAGTCGATTCAGCCATTAGTGAATAAACTAGAGGTTAAAAACGCAATTTCAACATTTACCCATCATTTAGCCGAACAAATTGCACTTAATTTGAATAAACATAAAATACCGGAAGTGCTATGTACCGGCGGCGGAACGCATAATCAATTTTTGATTGAACTGATTCAAGCTAAAACACAATGCCGTTTGATTGTACCGGATCGTTTAATAATTGATTTTAAGGAAGCTTTAATTTTTGCCTTTTTAGGTTATTTGAGATTAAACGGTCAAACTAACACCTTAAAAAGCGTTACAGGTGCAAGAAGAAATAGTGTTGGAGGAGCCGTTTATTCCGGACGATAGATTTGCGGATGTTAACTGTTTGATAAGAATCATAAGATAATCTGATGATTATTAGTTGTGAAATTAAAATGATGACTTAACTTGCTTGAAAAATCAGATATGACACATTATGGAGAAGCGTTCACAGACTTTTTAAAGAAAGCAACGCAGAAAATTGAGGAATTACAAGTACAGGCAGCTCTTGGCAAGGCAGAGCTAACAGATTATTTTGAAGAGCTCAAAAAAGAATCGCGAACCGAATACAACGATTTAAGAGCTAAAATAAATTCTAAAATTGAACAAGCGAAAGGGAAAAAAGACGAAATTAAAGGTAAGTTAGAGCACCTGGAACTACAACTCGCCTTAGGTAAGGCTGAAAGTAAAGAGGTTTTGGAGGAACAAAAGAAAAACTTGAAACAAGCCTTTAATGAGGTTAAGGATTTAATTGAAAAAACTTAATTTCTGTAGAGTACTTTCCTCTTTAATTACGTATTAAGACCCTTTATCAAAACCTTGTTCAAGTTTTGACATTAAATTATTATTCCGATTACACAAACATCATCCACTTGTTCCAATTTTCCTTTCCATGAGTCAAAAGTCGTTTTAAGAATCTCTTTTTGCTCGAACATTGATTTGGAGTGATGAGTTAATAAGAGTTCGTTAAGTTGTTTGTATTTAAATTTTTTACCTTTCGGTCCACCGAATTGATCAGCATAACCATCTGTGTAAAGATATAAAACAGCCTCATTAGATTTTTCGATGCTGTAAAGATTGAATGGCTCTTTGCGTTCGCCGGCTCCAACCGGCATACGGTCTGAAGGTAGCTCTTGTTGCACACCATTAATAATCAATATTGGTTTATTATTAGCTGCGGCATAGGTAATAGTTTTTGTCTTCTGATCCATACAAATCAATATTCCATCAAAACCATCTTTTTGTCCATCTTTACCCAAATTATTAGTTAAGCTTTCTCTTACAAAATCAAAAATTAAGTTTGGTTCTTCGATTCCTTTTTCATTAATTGCTTCGGATAAAAAGCCAATATTTAATAAACTCATAAATGCGCCCGGCACGCCATGCCCTGTGCTATCACACGCTGCTATGTAAAACTTATTATCTCTTTTAGTTGCCCAATAAAAATCACCTGAAACAATATCTTTTGGATTGTAATATACAAAATATGAATTAAGATTTTGATTTAGAAAATCAGCATTTGCCAGTAAGGTATTTTGTATTTTTTTTGCGTAGTTAATTGAGTCTAGAATTTCGAGTTGCTTTTGCTCTACTAGTATTTTTTGTTGCGTAATCAAGGTATTGGCTTTGTTTTTTTCCAAGTATCCTTTAATAACATAGAATAGAAGAATAAGAATAATACCTAAGATAACTAAAGTGATTCCGGTGTTCTTCTTTTGCGCAATTAATTCTTTTTCTTTCCCTGCAACTTCGAGTTGATATTTTAAAGAATCTTCTATTTGTCTTTTATTAAAGGCGTAGTTTAATTGCATTTCAGTAATTTCTCTTAACTTATCATCATTTAAAATACTATCTCCTAATTGTTTTGCTTGTTTGTAATAATTTAAGGCAGTTTTGAGGTCGCCAAGTTTTTCATATGCGCCAGATAGGTAATAAGACAAATCTCTTTCGGATGTTTTCACCTGAATTCGTTTCGCAAAATTCAAGGCTTTCAATAATGTGTCTATTGCATATTGAAACTTTTGTTGTTTAATTAATAAATTACCAATATAACTCATGTTAATAGCAAGACTATGTGTGTCATTTCTACTTTTCCAAATGGAATAAGCTTTTATTAAATAGGTTTGCGCAGAGTCCATTCGTTTTTTGTTTTCATGAATGATCCCTATATTCTCCAAATTGGCCGCCAAACCATAGTCGTTTTTGTTTTGTTTGTTTAAGTCTTTGGCTCTATGAAATAAACCAAGGGCCTCATCAAATTTTTTTTGATCCAGATAAATTAAGCCTAAATTATTATTAATGGAGGCTTGCCCACTCAATTTCCCTTTTTTTTGGTAAATCACCATGGCTTTATTATAAAATTCAAATGCTTTGTTGTAGTTTTTTTGAATAGAGTATATGATTGCAATACCATTATAACAACTTGCTTTTTTGATTTCAAAATTTTGATCATCTGCAACTTTAAGAGCACTTAAAAGAAATTCGTTGGCCTTATTGTAAATACCTTTTTCTCGGTACATTAAACCACATTCACTGTAAAAGGTGCATATGTATTTGGGCAAATTTAAAGCGATTGATTTTTTTAATCCAATGTTGTAATTATTTAAAGCAGAATCAATATTTCCGGAATAGTAAAATTCTTGTCCTATTTTTAAATAAGTGTTTAGGATAATTGTATCATGATTTTGATTTTTCAAACTATTTTTCAGTGAATCAATAGTTTGAGCATTCAACTTAAAGGAGAGTATAAGTATGAAACTATATATTATTAGTCTAATCACGAATTTGAGTTGAAAGTTAAGATAAAAATACAAGAGAAGCATAACACTTAGATTAAATTCTTTTTTTAAACCCAATTTATGCATTAGAAGGCGAAGCATGAGCCGAACTAACTGCATTACTTGGGTTTATACTGCCTATTGCAGGTAGGCCTACTAAAGGCAGGCAAGCCCGATTTAGAAAATCACCTTTTGGGTTTACCAATGTGAAAAAATAATTATGCCAATAATTATTTTTGCTACAGTGGTTTATACCGATTAGA
>JADBXZ010000050.1 GCA_020403265.1 Bacteroidota bacterium | reverse complement strand
TCTGCGGGAAATTTTAAGAGTTTATTGTTTGTCAAGGGAGAGCAGGCGACAAGAAAAGTCGTGATATAGAGTAAATGTCTTTTCATTTTTCGTGTCCGCATAAATGGGGCATAACGTTTTCCAAGCAGGCGCAGGCGGCATTTTGAAAATTCATGTGTCTACCCGCACCAAACTTACATACGAAGATACATGTTTTTTAGCGGAGGCAAAAACAAAAAATTGTCCCGACGATGCGAAGCGAGGAGGACTTTGATTTAAGCCGAAGCCTTTGTTGTCCCGCCGCTTGCGCTTGCTTGGTGTTAGCGGTTTGGTTTGAGCACACAGTTTACGTCTTGCTTACGTGTTTGCTTGTTTATTTTGTTGCTTTAAAGTCAAAATTCTTACTGTGATTGTCAAAACAATAAATATTGAAAAAACTAGCGCTGATGTCAGAACATTCGTTGAGTCAAAAAAGTGCAGGGTCTGCTTGTAAAATTTGACGAAAGGAAAAATAAGCACAACAGAAATAATTGGAATTAATATTTTGTCCCTATGCTGTTTAGGTCTAAAAGTAACGTAAGCAAACAAAAAAATTGAGATGAAAATTAATAAAGTCCCAATTGTCGGCCAGAAATTACTGTCACCGAGCCAAAGTAGAAGAAATAAAACAAAAGGCCCACCGATATGCTCGCCGTTTATTGGAATGAGCAAATAAGCAAGTATTGTCAGCGTTTTTAAAATTTTCATAATGTCTGTCAGATATTACCGATAACTTTTTGTCTGAGGTCTGTCAGCAAACTGACCGCTAACGTTTCGCAGCTACCCGAAGGGCGGGACTTTTACTACAAAACTTGATTTGAAAAACTAATGTTTGGTTCGCCACAAATCTGTCTTTATAGCACAAATCCCCGCCTTTTGGGTAGGTGCTGTTATAGGCTGTGTTTCTATTCTGTCCGTCCATTACTTTGTCTTTGTTGTCGGTCTGTGAAACACTGGAAAGTTAACTGAATTTGCAATAAAGCAAAGTTCGTTAGCCTTTTTATGAAGTTCATTGGCTTTGTCTAGCATTGTCTGTTCGGTGACTGTTACGATTGGATTTAAAGTTACTTCCGTGAAATTTCCGCCGCCATTTTTCGTTTCTATCATTATACCTGTTGCATCGTCAATATAGTCGGTTACAACTACACCCGCCTGTGAACATAAATGCAAATACCAA
Organism: Bacteroidota bacterium; assembly: GCA_020403265.1. Classification (GTDB taxonomy): domain Bacteria; phylum Bacteroidota; class Bacteroidia; order B-17B0; family Aurantibacillaceae; genus Aurantibacillus. The sequence goes on along the minus strand of JADBXZ010000050.1, from coordinate 14,882 downwards.
AGCATATGACAAGCAGAAAGTGAAGATATCAATAAGTCTTCTGGATTATGTTTTGTTTTGTCGCCACGAAAATCTGGGTCTGAAGAGCCTAAAATATTATTCTTGCTGTCAATACTAATTATATGTTCTCTATTATAGTCTTGGTAATTGCTTGTTCCTGAACCTTTATTACCTGTCCATTTAATAGTCGCTTTATAGTGATGAGTTTTTACTGTCGCCATATTTTCTTGTTACGCATCATTTGGTATTGTCTTAACATAGCCTATAACGTTTGGCTAGCTTGCGCAGTGCGGTTTATGAAACTTCATCTGTCTGCCCGCCGAAACGTTTATTAAATGTACTAATGTTTATTAGCAAAGCCAAATGAAAAAAATTCCGGTGTCGACCGGACAATAACTTGGCTTTGCGATGCGCTTGTCCGCCCGCATTGCGCCATGGCTTGCTGTTATAGGGCGTTTTTATTTTTGTCTGTATGTTTTAATACTTTTATGTCGAGGTCGTGAAATAGTAATGTCAGTTCGTAAGCATTTGTTTCGATGAAAATTTTATAGAATTTGTGTCCGTATGTTTTTTCTAATTGAATTAATTCGTCTGTGTTTTCAGTAAGTGTCAAGCCTGGATATGTCACGGCATAATTTACACCCCAAATAAAACCTTTAGGATAGTCAGATTCACTTTGTCTGGAGAGGTCGAGTAACCTGTCGTCCATTGAATAGTGTGCGGGTTTTACAATTACTTTAAAGTCCGCCTTGATGCAACCTTTAAAAACATATTGAATTTCTTCTTCATATTCTTGTCCGCTTATTAAACCAATAATTTCATAGTCACGAATATTGTCAAGCATACCGTGTCTGATAATAGCTTGGTCAAAGAGGTCGTGTTGGTCTAATTTTTCTTTAATTGTCATGGTTGTCAAAATGCCCTATAACGTTTGGCAAGCAGGCATCAGTTTTTGGCTAATGTCCGCTTAGTATTTGAGCAGCCCTGCGCCAAAAATTGTGCTTGCTTGCTGTTAGTAGTTGTGCGCCACACACAGTTTTTAACTCCGTCTGCCTGTTAAAGGAACGAAAATATTTAATTATATGAAAACTATTTATAGAAGTCATTGTCGGCATTAGCGGAATATCGTCGACCGAGATGTAATGTACGTGGCAATTTTTTGGGTTTTTGCTGTGCTTTGGCTGTATTATAAGCGGCTAGGTCGATACGTTTAGGCGGGGAGGTAATTTACAAGCTTATTTTGCGCACTAAAAATTACAATGCCTTTAAAAAGAACGCAAAATGGGCTTGTAAATGTGCGGTGGCTCTGTCCTAATGCGGCTAGTGTTGGTTGTGGTGTCTGCAATTGTTTAAGTACAATGGTGTCGATTAAGTTTACAGCCACTAGTGTTTTAAGCACAACGCTGTCGACTTTGATAACAGCGGATAATGTTTTAAAAACAACGGCATCGATTATAAGAACAGCTAATAATTGTTTATTTAAAATTGTGTTGATTGCTTCCACAATGTTGTAGGTTGTTAATAAAATGGCGTAAGGTGCTTCCACAATGGTTAATTATTAAAGAACAGCCGAAATTTATGGTTCAACAGGCGAAATTATTGGAATTAAACCAGTAACATTAAAAAAGCCCAACTTTAAGGTTGGACTTTCTTTGGTTTAGTTAGATTTCTTTTTTGCGATTACTCTTACAAATTTAAACGCTATTGCTGCTTTGTATTGTTGGCTTTGTTTTCCAAATACTGCGCCTATGTATTCTTTTGATTTTTTTACTACATCTAACCAACCTGTGTTGGGTGCATAAAAATAAGTATTACGATCTATCCTAGCGGCAGTTAATTGTGTTTTTGCATTGTTAGCCTTTGTGTTTAGTGTGGTTAGGTTAGCTAACTGTGCGTTTAAACTTGGTAGTTGAAATTGAACTTCGTTTGGTGTGTAACTGGTAACTCCTGTTAGTATTAAAATCATTTTACTAAAGTGTTCTATTTTTTGGTCGAAACTTTGTTGTGAGGTTGATTTTGTTTGTGCTTCTGATGTTGATTCTGTGTTTGTTGTTGTTGTTTTTGCGTTTGCAGTTTTTGTACTTGCATTATCTGAGCCTCGCATTTTATTTACTAAGAATAAAAAATCTTCTAATGTTTGTTCTGACGCATCTGTTGTTTTTAAGATTGAAAATAATTGAACGGTAAAAGCGTTTAAAGGGTTGAAGGCTATTTCGCGCAAGTTTGTTTGATTTTTCCAAGTATCTTCTAAAGTTTTTACTAGTGTTTGTTTTGTGTCTGCGGTTGTTTGGGTTGTGGTAAGTGCGGCTAGTGTTATGCTTGCATTTGATGGGTTGTAGTTTGTGCCTAATGTTTGTAAAAATTGTATGTATTTTAAAAGGTTGGCTACGTTTTTTGGGTGGCCTGTTTCGAAGTAGGTTGACATAGTTTTAAAGTTTTAAATTGTTAAACGTTTATTGAATTGTATAAACGAATTTAGTAAAAATTTATTGTAATTGAAAGCCCTGTCGAAATTTGCGTTAGGGATTGTAGCGAAAATCCTTTTTGCTGCCCGTGACTTAAATCAGAGCTGGCTCTTGCAAAAAGATTGTAGCGGAAAGCCCGCCCGAACGCCCAAAAGAAAATTACTTTACTAAAGTAACGTTGCCATTAAATTTATAGGTACGGTTATTTCCTAATGTAATTTCAATTATATAAAAATAAACTCCATCAACGGCGATGGTGTTATTTGTTTGATTAATGCCATTCCAACCTATCAATGCGTTGTCAGTTTCAAAAACTAAAGTGCCCCAACGATTAAATATTTTCATAGTCGAACTTGTAATATTTTTTCCTTTAATAAAAAAGTTATCGTTTGAATTATCACCATTTGGTGTAAAAATGTTAGGCACATAATTATTACCAATATCATCAATATAAATTATACCTTTAGCTGTGTCGGCACAACCGTATTGTGTTGATGATATGAGTGTGTAATTAAATTCGCCTGTGGATTGGTAATTGTGAATATTGTTTGTTTGAGTGGAGGTTGCGCCATCGCCAAAGTTATAATTTGTTAGATGTGTTAATTGTGTAGAGTCGATAAACGTAATGCGTGGGTCGAGTATTGAAGCATAAAATGGATTTACAATTGATTTTACTTTTGGTTTTGGATTTACTTGTATGTGATTTATTTTTGATAGTGTGTCGGTACAGTTATTGCTATCTCGTACAACTAAGTTGTATGAATATAAACCTGCATTGCTGAATGTATAATTTATTGTTGTGTCGATAAACGAATTATTATTTATGTTCCAATAATTTTGCACGGGCTGTAAACTATCTGTAATGCTTTTGAATTTTATTGTGAGAGGTTCGCAACCAATTGTATCGCTAATTAATGCAATTGCTTTAGGGCTAGGATTAACTGCAACAGTTCTAGTTTCCACCCTTATACAATTATTTTGTGATAAGGTAACGGTAAAAATATGGGTGCCAACGGAATTGAAAGAAATATTATTTGGATTTGGAACATTAGAAGTAATATTATTTGGAATATCTGGAAATGTCCAATTGAAAACGGCGTTGCTACCCCACGAGCCACTTGCTTGAAAATTAAAAGAGTTATTTTTTAAACATTGTTTTTGTATTTGATTTGGAACAAATAAAAAAAGGTTAGGCTGAATATTAGCAGGATATTTTAAGGTGTCGGCACAAATGCCGTTTGTTGCAATTAAAGTAATAGTGTAGGTGCCAAAACTAGGATAGGTGTATGATTGAGAAAGTTGTGAAGTTGTATCGGCAGTAGTTGTAGGGTCACCAAAGTTAAAGAATACATTATTTGCGTTCGTACTAGTGCTACCAATGAATGGAGTTAAGCCAACACAATTAATTGTACTATAATTTATTGCCGCTATTGGATTGGTAAAACTAACTAATGAATACAGAGTATCCAAGCAACCAAATTGATTAATAATAACAGAAATAGTTTTAGTTGAAGCGGTTGTAAAATGAACGTTTGTATTATTAGATGTTGAGCTTGTAGAAATACTATTTGGAGTAAAATTCCAGTTAAAGTTAGCTGATGGATGGAAACTACCGCCAACGTTAAAATTCAAATTATTATTTTTAAAGCAACTACTATATGAGGGTTGCAAAGTAGGTGACAATAATGGGTTTACGTTAATTACTTTTTTTGAAGTGTCTTTGCAGAATCCATAAGCAGTGTTATATACAACTAAGGAAACAGTGTATGTTCCATAATTTGGAAATGTAAAAGTTGGAGTAAATAAATTTGATGTGTCGGCTGTTGATGAAGTAACACCAAAATCCCAATGAAAAGCATTTGCATTTGTACTTGAATTTTGAAAAGGAATAGTTAATCCTTCACATAAATTTGAAGCAGTTGGAATACTTGAAGTTAGGTAGCACGAAACGACATTAAATTGAAGTTCGAGGCGATTTGTATTAATTAAAGTGTTATTTCTATATTCTTCGACACAAATACCAATAACGTATTGTCCAATTTGTGTAGGCTTAAATTTTAATTGACCAGTATTTTGATTAAATAAAATACCTCCAGTATTTGGAATAGGATTTGTTGCACTAAAACTACTTGACCACAATATTGGATTATATGGCGGAGGAGTTGGCGTATAAGGATTTACATAGTTTGTTGAACCATCTTTAAATGGAGTACATAAATTATATTTTAAAACATCACCATCGCTATCAGTTGCAGCAAATGAATAATTAAATGTATCATTAACACAAATAAAAATTGGAGGTACATTAATGAATTGCGCTGAATTGTTAATTTGAGGCGGAATATCAGTTGTTATTAAAATCGGTGTACTACTTGGAATTACAATATTGTTGATTGAAGCATTATGACAACAATTTTGATGTGAAATTGTATAGCCTGCTGAGTTTGGAGAAAGTTGAACTGTATCTATATAATTACCAACCTCTAAACATAAGCCCGCAGGTGGTACAAAACAAGGATTTGGAGTAATTACTGGAACAATTGAACGATTGGTGAGAAAAATATTTTTGCTTATTACTAAGCTATTGTTTGTTTTATTGTAAATGTGAATAATTGCAGGATTTATAAAATCTACTTGGTCGGAACAGTCTCTATAAACGGTAAGTTTATACTCGTATTTATTATTACCTAAATAACGGTAAGTTATTTTACCACCCGCAAGATGTGATGAAAATAAAAAACTCGGATTAATTACAAGTGTAATTAATCCGAGTAAAAAATATTTTATTTTAAGTTGCAAATTCTATTCTTTAATAATTTTAAAATTTGCAGTTTGTTTGCCTGAGGTAATATTTAGAAGATATACACCATTATTAAGATTGTTAAGATTTAATTGATGTGCGTAATTATCTTGATTAGTAACATTAACAGTTTCGGCAAAAACAATTTTACCCAATAAATCAGTTACAGTAATTTTAGGTTTTGAATCTCCAACAACATCAAAAACTAAGTTTATAGGCTGATTATTAACAGGATTTGGATAAACTAAAGCATTAAAATTATTTAAAGCATTAGTTTTTATACTTTGAGTAAAGCAAACAAATTGAACCATTGTTTGTAAACCACATTGATTGATGCCAGTAATTGCTGTTTGGCTTGCCGACAATTGCCCGCTGCCTCCTACAACAGCAGAAGTGCCAGGATTTAGCTTACGGCGCTGACTAGGAGGAATAGAAATAGCCAAGTTACCTAAAGTGCGGTAATACATTAGCTCAGCACTATCAGTTACATGCATGTGACCTAAACCATGACCAATTTCATGTAACACAACTTCAAAAAAATCAATTTTACTAGCGCCAATAGTGGCAGTTCCTAAAGTATCATAGATAAATTTTGATAAATAATTTTTATTAATTCTTATATCAAAATCACTAATAGCTTTTACATTTGGGGTTGATGGACAATTTAAAGTTCTAGGTCTTGTTTCAGCAATAACATTTGGGGCAGACATTTGGCTAGCATTAGCCATTGTTACGTTACAAATATAGTCTGTTATGCCATAGCCTTGAAGAATAGAATCAGGACCTAACTTTACATTTATAGTAGTTAAACAAGCCCAATCACGCGCTGCTTTAATAAAGCACATTTTCTTATTAGGGTCGTTACTAACACTTGTGTCTAAACGAATAACATAACCTCCCGATGCTGCATTACTTTTGATTAGATTAGCTCTTAATTTTTGATTCATTGTAACACCGGGACCTGAAAATGGACGAAGATTAAAAATGGAATAGTAAACTTTAAATGGATTATTTGCAAGGTTAACCGTACTAACAACGCTATCATTAGCATTTGTATAAACTTTAAAGCTAGAGCCGCCTGGCGTATTATTAAGTGCTTGATTTACTGTATCTATGGTTGATGGCATTCTAATTTGAATCATTGTGTCATTCCATGAAATATAATCTACATTATCAAGTTTGTTTAAGTAAGGGAAGCCGAAATTATCTGCATCACGAAATTTTACTTGACCATTGCCTCGAACAGCGCCAAATTTTGAGCCTTTTATTGTTAAGATTTGGTTCATACCGCCGTTAATTGGAGAATTAAAATCTTTTATTGTTGGCGGACAAAAGGTAATGTTATTTGTAAAAGGGCCCCCAACGTAGTTAAGAGAATTGTAAGACAACAAGTTAGTGCCGTTTGCTGTACTTGTATAAAAACAAGAATTAATTGCAGTAACCGAATTGGTTAAGTTAACATTCACATTACCACAATTAATTATCTTTAACTTAACCTGCGCTAAAAATTTATAAGCAGTAGTTATGTTGGTTCTTATTGGATTAGATACTGTTGCACTTACTGCAAATGCAAGCGTATTTGCATTATTATCAGTTACAAAAGAATTAGACGGAAAATAGTTTGCATTATTAAAAGGTGTGCCATTAGTTACTGTAAAATTGCTATTAGCTACCACACTTGAGCCAAACACAGCGGCATTATATGTTAACCAAACAGGAACATTATCTAAATATGTTGAATTGTTATCTGCTTTAATGTTAACATCAAATTGAAATATTGAACCAGTAATTACTGTATTTGTAATTTGTAAAGTTAAATCATTAACTAAAGCTGATTTATTTTGAGTGCTTGAATTATAATTGTTAACTTTTAAATTAATTAAATCGTAGAAGTTTTGCGATTTAGTTTGATAATCAACTATTGGGTTATTTATTATTTCTTTTTCTTCGACAGTTCCGTTTGAACTTTTTTTTTCTACAGTAAGATTTAAATTCGTTATTTTATTTAAATCATTATAAAGCTCATTTAGATTTTTATATGGTTGAGGCTCATAACCAGCTATATCATTATAGACTAATTTATTAGGATTAGCGATTACAATCATGCGTTTTAAGCGGTTATTATTTCTCTCATTTGAAGGGTACAAATAAAACATTGATTGTGATTTCGAAATCATACCATTACCGTGAGAGTCTCTACTTTCGGTAATCATATTTGTTTGTGGGTCTAATACACTACCACCTTCAAATTCAATTTTAATTATTGAGTCGGAGCTACAACTTCCTTTAATCATTTTAGTTACTTTAAAGTCATATAGAGTGATAATTTCTTTCTTAGAGGTTAAAATTGAAGGATTAGATTTTAAAAAATATCCTTCAAATATTTTTTCACTTTCATCAAAGTGCTTTTTAGTTTCATCAAAACGGGTATTGTTTTGAGATTTGAATTGCGATATTAACGCAAAAAATAGCAATATATATAATTTATGTTTCATGTTTTTCATTTTACTAATTTAATCTAAAATATTGATTTATTTAAAAAATACCACACGCCTGTGGCGCGCCTTATGTTGCCTAAGGCAAACGCGCAAAAGATACCCGCCTTCAAGGCGGGTGCAATTTAAAAGTGCGTTGGCAACGAAGCTTATTTATTTTTGCCATTGTACTCGCAAAAATAAATGTGCTTTGTTTTGGGATAGCCAAAATGCTTTTGAAAAAAGCAACGTGCGGCAGGGAATTTAGCTCTTTTGACTTTTTATGTGGGTGAGCGTCTGAGCAGGAAAAAGGCAAATGTGCTAAATTAGCGATAGCCAAATCGCCTCTGTCGAGGCGCAGAGCGGGAGAGAGCAAAAACCTAGAAAATTGCGTATTGGGGTCAAATGTCGAAAAGTTGTCGACCGAAAAGTTGCCTCTTGTCTTACCGTTGTATTTATGTCCGTCGTTTTGGCGCATTACTACTAACGTTTTGCGGCTTGGCGTAGTGGCGGATTTTCACCACAAATGTTCATACGAAGCAAAAATGTTTGTTTACCCACAAAACTGTCATACGAAGCACTGAACCCGCCATTACGCCAAACCGCTGTTATAAGCTGGCCTTCTGACCACCGTCCTTGCAAACCATTGTCAATACTACGTTTCATCGTCTTTGTCGTGTCGGGTTGTGCGGTTGGGTATTTTTTATTTTCAGAAGGGAAGGAGATTTTTTTTAATTCAATTTTGTCTGGGTGGGAAAGGTGGAAGCTCTTTTGCAAGCTTTGGTCTGTGCTTGGGCTTGTGCGGCTTGCAAATGTGCTTACACCTGTGTGTTGGCTTATCATCTTTCTATTATTTCTTCGTTTGTTGAATCGTATTTGTAATAAATAATGTCGCCCGAAATAATGTAATGAATTGCTTGTTCAATAATTGCCAATGGAGCAATAAACCATTCTCTCGGAGTGTGTCTATTGCCGTCTTTGTCGAACACGTCAATGTTTAAGCAAGAACTACCAAAGAAATTATGAAGAAGTTGTTCCAATTTCTGTGGGTTCATGTTGTAGCATTTGTAAGCCATTACAATTCTCACGTCTGCCATTAAATAGGTCGGCTCTTGAAAAGCATTTTTCACTCTGTCCTCAACTGTTGTCTTGGAAAAACCAATTTTAAAAAGGTTGTGAATCTCTTTTATCTCTTTCTTGTCCGACTTTGATTTGAGAATGTAAATAAATCCCGCTTCTTCGTCCTCGTCTGTGATGTTGTTGAATTTATTGGTAAAGTCTTCGTTTGTTTGGTCTGCGTTTTCTGTTACAACTTGTCCGTTGGCATAAAGCAATTTTTCAATAGAACGTTTCAGCATATTTGATTCTGTTCCGTTCTCGAAAATACATCTTGTCCGTCCGTCTTCTCTTACTCTTGTTCCGTCTGGTTTGTAATGTTCCTTTTTTGTGATTTCAATTTTCTCTACAAAAAATAAAATTCCGTTATGAACGTAGTATGCACCTTGTCTAAGGTTGCCAAGTTTAAATTCAATCAGTTTTCGTTTTCCTTCTTTTAGGTCTTTTTGAATGGCTTTAAATACCTGTTCGTATTTGCCAAAGTCTTTGCAAGGTTTTCGTCTTGCAACAAAATCGGTTTCAGCTCTGCTTTTGTCGGTTGGTTTTATGTTTTTTAATTCAAACAAACCTTCGGTTTCATCATCCAATAATCCCAAAGGGTCATTGTCCATAATGTCGTCAATTGAAACTGGTTCTTTTGGTTCAATGCTTAAAAGTCCGTGAATGTCGTGGGCTTTCAGCATTTCCGATTTAGTGGCGTTTACTCGAATGGAGTTTAAACGTGAATACAATTGATGTTCCTGAATACCATTGTCGGCTTTTGGTTCTCGTTTGTTCTGTTCAAAAAACTCGTTTATTTCTTGGAAAGAAGCCACAAGCCTTTCATCTTCATTCCTTGCAGGAGAAGTCGAAGGCTTTACGTTCAACAATCCTAAAGGGTCGTTGTCCAATAATTCTTGTAGCTTTTTATCCTTGTCCACTTTGTTTTTTGCGTTTTAAATCTTTTAAGTAAATGATGGCTTCTGCCATTCTTTTTTCTAATGGGTCAGATGATGTTACACTTGGTTCTCTATTTTCTTTATCCATAAACGCTTTTACTCTATCTGGATATAAGAGCAAAGCTTCATCTAAAGTCATTTGAATACGTGTTGATGCAATTACATCTTGAATCACTTTCAAAACTTTCGTTGTGACATCTTTTGAAATTATTTCAAATGCTTTTTGGAAAGGATTTATGCGGTCAATCAAATCAATCTGCAAATCATCAATGTTTACAAACTTGTCTGCCATTCGGATAAATCGTTTGTCGCCAACTTCTTTTAATTCTCCGCTTTTCATAATAGAATCAACCACTACATGCTGACGAACTTCTTCCACTTCTTCGGCTGATAGTTCAGGATATTTTATTTGAATGATTTTTGGAATCAAAACTTTGTTTATCACTTCGGGGTCAAGATTACCGGGAATGGCTTTCAATACGGCATCATCCTGTAAAATTGTTGCTTTCAAATCGTTTAAGTCCGATTCAATAATATCTTTTACTCGTTTTGAACTTGGTAATTTAAAACCTCTGATTTTTACTTCTCCTGCACCTGCTTTGTCGTCATCCGAAAGTTTTGTTTTGAATTTGAAATTTGGTGCAAGCACTTGTTCCATCAATAGTGAAGCGGTAATTGCTTTCAGCATATTGTTTACCGAAAGTTTCACTAAATCATCTGCTGCATCGGGTTGAGCAATCAAGTTTGTAAATTGTGCATGGGTTTTATTGTTGCTGTCACGAGTGCAACGACCAATAATTTGAATTACTTCGGTTAACGAACCTCTGTAACCTACGGTTAAAGCATGTTCGCAAAATGGCCAATCGAAACCTTCTTTTGCCATACCCAAAGCAATTATCAAATCCATGTCATCCACAGTTTTGATGTTTCGCAAATAGGTAATTACTTTTTCACGGTCTTTCGGATTGTCGTTTACCAAGTCGGCAACCTTAATTATTTTTTTGTCGCTGTGGCGTTTTAAATGGATTATTCCTGTGTTGCTATCTACTTTTTTTACTTCGCCAATTGCATCCAAAATCGTATCCACTTCGTTGTGCTTGTCCTTGGTTGATTCTCCTGAATTTACATTTGGAATATGCAGTATCGTTTTTTTGTTGGTATCTAAAATTTCGAGAATGGCAGAAGTGTATTTGCCTTGATAAAAATGGTAGCCAATGCCCAACGATTTTAAATAATTGTAGCCGTTTAATTGCTCGTAATAGTTGTAAGTTACTTTGGTAAACTTGGCTTCATCTGATGGTAACAAAACTGGAACGCTGTCGCCTCTGAAATATGAACCTGTCATAGCAACAATATGAGCCGTTGACTTTTCCATAATGCTACGAAGCAATTCTCCCAAACGACTGTCGTTGTCTGCCGAAACGTGGTGAAATTCATCTATTGCTAAAAGCACATTATTGAATTTACTTTCGTCCAATTCTTCAAAAGCAAAACGAAGTGTGGCATGGGTGCAAATCAAAATTTCTTCTTTGTTGTCAATGAATTTTTTGAAAGCCTGAACTTTACTTTTGCTTCCGTCCATGCCTGGAGTGCAAAGGTTGTAATCGTCATTGGGTTCCCAGTTGGCGAAAAAACTGTTTTCTTTTTTCAAATCTGCCTTTGCAAACGAACCTGCAATTGACCTTTCGGGAACGGCAACTATTACTTTTTTTAAACCTTGTTTGCGTATTTTATCCAAAGCCAAAAACATCAATGCTCTTGATTTACCCGATGCTGGCGGTGCTTTAATTAATAAATATTGACTTTTGCGTTCTTCGTAAGCTCGGGCTGCCATTGGTCGCATTCCGTTGGCTGTGTTTTTTACACTTTCGCCTGTTTGGTGATATTCTATTTTTACTATGTCAGGCATATTTATTTCTTTTTCTTTTTGGGTTTAGCTTCAACTTCAAACAAAGTGCCTTTGCTCTTTTCGTCTTCTATCATTTGCTCATAGAGTTTGAATAAATACTCCAAGCGTTCTTCATCTGTTTCAAATGGTTTGGCTCGGTAGCAACGTTCAACTGCAAGGTCTAATTGATGATGTGCTTCACGCAAACCATCTGGCATTTTATCAGGGTCGTAAAGTTGTGCTAAGGTTTTTTCGCTGTGGGCTTCTCTCTCTTCTAAAACTTTGTAAACGTGTTTTTCTAATTCCTTCTTTTGAGTTTCGTTGATGTTAGGGAATGGAAAACAGTTATAAGCAAGATTTACAGAATATCTAATACGAGATTCTAATTTGCCTGAAACCGCTTGTGTCCAAATCATGTGAACTCTTGAAGCTAAAAGCCCCATTATATATGGTTCAGAATCATAAATAACGAAAACACCATTACTTACTATTGCACGATTTGTCAAAAAGCCAACTGGTAAAAAATGACGTCTTTCTGAACTTGTCATTGGTAAAATAATTGCATCTTTTTCTTGATGCTTTCTATAAAAAAATCTGTGTGGAACTGCTGCTGCTTTTTTAGCATCTCTACCCGCAGTCAATCTGTATTTTTTACACTTTTCTATTCTGTCTTTTATTAAATGAATTTCAAGTGCCTCTTTTATTTTATCATCATCAATCCATAAACAAAATCTTTCTGTGCCATCAATAAAGTCGCCACCACCAATAAAGGGTTTAATAAACTTTTTTGATTTAGGATTTTCTGAAATGAAAAATTCCTTTTCTTCAGTAGTTAACAGTAAATGTCCGCCATCGATTCCACTACTACCAAGTATCATTTCGGGTAATTTGGAAACAGGTGTTTTTCTTTGGGACATAATTATTGGATTTCCCTCAATTAAATATGGGCTTATACCTTTAGCAGATTTCTTTCTGCCTTCGGAATAGATATGTTTTTCAGATGTGTTAGAGTTTTGAATACCAAGAATCACACAAGTGACCCCTGCATTACCTTTCGCATTGTTCGACCATTTGAAAGGCTGGAACGCAAAAAAGATTTCTTGTTTTTTAGAAAACACATGCGGCCAAAGCAAACTCACTTGTTCTCCTTGACAAATAGAATTTGTTGATACAAAAGCATATTTAGAATTCGATTTATTGATATAATCAGTTGCTTTAACAAACCAACAACCTATATAATCTAATCGCTGAATATTTCCTGAATCAACCAAAGCAAAGTCCATATCAGCTTTTTGTTCTTTACTTCTTTCATTAAAGCCTAAGTATGGCGGATTACCCAATATAAAAACTTCTTTTCCTTTTTCTTTTGGACAAACCTTTTCCCAATCCAAACGGGTTGCATTACCATGAACTATATTTCCTGTTTCGGTTAATGGTAAAGCAGGTTTGGTTCGTCCAAACTCTTTAAAGAAAACTTGGTTCATTTGGTGTTCTGCCAACCACAAAGAAAGTATGGCAACTTCATGAGCAAAGTCGTCTAACTCTATTCCGTAAAAATTGCCCAAACTAATATTACTAAAAGCCAAACTGCCCATTGCTTTGAAAATCTTCATTTCCAACTTCCGCAATTCTTTATAAGCAATAATTAAAAAATTGCCACTGCCGCAGGCAGGGTCAAATATTTTAATGTTCCAAATGCGGTGCAGTAGTGCGTTTAGTTTTTTATTGTTGCCTTTGGCTGCTTCAAATTCTTCGTAGAGTTCATTCAAAAAAAGCGGCTCAATTACTTTCATAATGTTGGGCACACTTGTATAATGCATACCTAAACCGCCACGATGTTCAGGCGTAATCACCGCCTGAATCATTGAACCAAAAATATCAGGATTGATAGCACTCCAATCCAATTCGCCACTATCAATTACTGACTGTCGGCTTTTACGAGTAAATTTTGGTGCAGTGTGTTTGTTTCTAAAAAGTCCACCGTTTACATACGGAAAAGCAGTTAGGTAATTTGGTAAATTCTTTCGCTTTGTTTGTTCGGTATTCATTACCTCAAACAACTTGTCGAGGTAAGTATTTAGGTCGCTTCCGTCTTGTTGGGTGTGGCTTCCAACGCCCAATGTAAATTGTCCTTTGTCTAAAATGCCTGTGTCTTCTGCAAAAAAGCAAAACAACAAACGAGAAAGAAACACATTCAGATTATGAACTTCGGCTTGTGTTTTTATTGGGTTGTCTTTCTTAATGTCGTCATAGAGTTTTGCCATTTTCTCGGCAGCTCTAACGTCAGCAGGATTTTCGTTTTGGTGTTGTGCTTTCTCCATGCCCGCCCAAGGCAAAAAGAAATCAAAGTGTTTCGCTATGTCAGTGATGGCAATGTCTAAAGTGTCTTGCGTTTTGGTGTCAACCGCCAAAAGGTTTTTGTAATCAGTCACTACAACAAAACGAGGGTCGTGTTTTACAGCTTTGTTGTCTGCGGTTAGGTCGGCAATGAGTTCATGCAAGTCAACGCCTTTAACGGCTTTAAAAAACAATTTCTTTTTCCAAGCAATTTCACCGTCCACTTTAGAAAGGTTCAGTCCTCCATCTTTGATGCGTTTTATAGTTGCTTTCGGTTGTCCGTAAGCCAACAACAAATCATAAATGAAACTCTCTTTTTTAAAAGTCTTTACGAGTTGTTGTAAGTTGTTTTCTATCTGGGCTATATTCATTATTTATTTCAGTCTTTTAGCTAAACAATATAGCTCGTAAAGTTAATATTTAAGTAACGTAATGTTGTCGGTGCGTTGGCAAAATTGGCTCTTTTGCAAGCTTGGGTTTGTGTGTCGGCTTGTGCGGCTTGCAAATGTGCCAATGTGTGGCTGGCTAAAATTGAATTAAAAAAAATGTGCGGTGGGGAAAATAAAAAATACAGAAGGGTCGGCAATGAGTGTCGGCTTACTCGTTGTCCGTTTGAAATATGGTCTTTATGTTGGTCACCTGTCAAAATGGTTTGTCTTTGTTAATTCGTTTAATTTTTAGTCGTCTGTTTACAGTTGCACTGTCGTCTTTTAGGCTTGCTTATAACGGTTTCAAGCTAAATTCCTGTTTGGATTTTGAAACTTTGTCTACCGAAATGTTAGTTTAAAGATAAATGTTTAATGGACTTTTGCAAAGCGAAAATTAAATAATTGTCTACCGCTTTTGCAAAAGCCGAAGCCGAAT
>JADBXZ010000005.1 GCA_020403265.1 Bacteroidota bacterium | reverse complement strand
TAGCCATTTTAATTAGATGGAGCCAGCGAGTTCAGGCAAAAGTGACAAAGTACATCGCGTGTTTTTCATCTATTTTTCTTCTAACGGACATTTTTTAGCATGCCGCTCATTCCTTCGGCTCATCCTCGTTGTTCCGCAGAGTCCCCGAGGCGGGAGACTCTGCGGGGAATTAAACGTCACCCGCCACTGAGCCAAACGGCTGTTTGCGGGTCGTTGTATTAATTTACATTCCTTTTTTTTCATCTTTGTCATTTGCAGTCCAATTTACACTAAATGCCAAAATGAGTTTTACCGAAAAGAGTTGCATTATCACTTGTGCCAATGGGTCGGTATAATTCAAAATAGTTGATAGAATTAAGGACAAAAGCAAAAGTGTTACAGCAATTATTCTTTGATTGTAATTCTTTTTTATGTTCAATACAATGAGTGAACTTGTCAGAGTAAAAATCGATACTCCCAAAATCGCTAATAACTCATTTGGAAAGATCCAAATGAGAACTGATGGCTGTAATAGATGAAAAACAACAAAAAGATATCTTTTCTGTAATGACTCAGCATAATAATTGTTTGTTCCTGTTGTAAAGTTTGCCACAACGCCACCACCAATGTCAAGTGCGAGTATTATCAGCACTATTGCTTTAGTGGCTAAAGCGGCTGAATTTGAGTTGAGAATCAGCGTCAATGCAGCAAATGACACAGCACTTATTATAATTGCCAATAAGTCAAATCTTGTCGTCTCAAGTCCGAAAAGCTCTCTTAATAATCGATGAACTTTGATCTTATTGCTATGCGATTTTATCATTTGTTAATGTTTTGATTATGATAATATAAGAAGAATCAATATTGTCTTTCCCAAATATAGGTTTTACTGAATAGACCAAAGCAACATGATGCCTTTACCTCAAGCTTACTTTCATTTATTAACTCTATTGTTGCATCAAAATACTTTTTCACCTTAGGATCATAGATCTGACACTTATATTTTCCTTCAAATTTATAAACTGATTTAATAATTTTTACGCCAATATACTTGGGTTCATCTGATTTAATAATTACACCTTCAAATACATTATTTTTCATTTCTATTTTTACTACAGAATTATCTAATTCAGTTTTCCAACTTCCTATTAAAGCATTTTCAGAAGTATAGGAGAAGCAAAAAACTATTGCAAACAAAAATTGAATTGTCATTATTCTAAACTGTTTAATATAAGTTCAAAGGTAAATTACCGCAGTAAGATTTCCTTTTACATATGTTAAAAACGTCAAGACTTTTTCGTCTGCCTACCTGCTCTGATTCTACTTAGGCTGACTTGAGATATGCCAAGGTATGATGCAATATGTCCTAAAGGTATTCGCTGAATAATCTCCGGATGTAGTTCTATTAATTCACTGTAACGTTGGGATGCGTCTTTAACTAATAGGTTTTTGTAATAATAATACATTCTTTGAATGATTTCCTCTAGAAATAAAGCATACCAAACTGCCCATTTATGATTTGTTTTAACCAAATATAAAAGGTTGTCTTTACTAATAGATACGACCGAAGAATCTTCAGCACACCGAATATATTGGTCACATTGTTTATTAAAAAATACACTTTCAATATCTGCGAATGATTGTCCTTCAAATTCATACCAGTTTATTTTTTCTTCAATGGTATGCGAGTAAACTAAACCTGACAATAGAAAATAAATATACTGCGAATTAGTACCTGGTCTTACTATGCACTGATCTTTCTTTAATATTTTGAGGAAAAATAGATTTGAAGCTTCTGCAATGTCAAAATCT
Source organism: Bacteroidota bacterium (assembly GCA_020403265.1). Lineage (GTDB taxonomy): Bacteria > Bacteroidota > Bacteroidia > B-17B0 > Aurantibacillaceae > Aurantibacillus. The sequence continues at coordinate 4,088 of JADBXZ010000005.1, read as the reverse complement.
TGAAGAACACCAAGTTTCGGAATTATATTTAAATATACTTTCTTCATTTCTTTTACAATGCCCGCTAACGTTTTGGGTATTGCCAAAGGCGGGGCTTTTCAGCACTACTATTGATTTGAAAAACTAATGTTCGGTTATGCACAAAAGTGTCATAGAAGCACGTCTGCCCCACTTTTGGCAATACCTTGTTAGCCGTTCGTTGTTTATTCTATTTTGTATTGTCCAACGGGTCTTACTGAATTTACTATATATTCACTTGTGTTTTCATTGTACAATTTTTTAATTGCCCAACTAATTAAGTCAACAGCTGCTAAACAACCTGCCGCTGTTCCAATATTATTATGAGTTACTAAGTGACTATCTTCAACAACTGATATTCCAAGTTCTTTCAACTCGTTAAACGCTGTTGGATAAGTTGTCGCTGTTAGACCATTCAAAACTCCTAAGCCTCCCAAAATCAAAGCACCTGAACACATTGAACATATAATTTGTCTTTCAGAATTTAGATTGAACTGATTTAAATATTCTTTATCCTTGTATAATTTTCGTGTGCCTGGTCCGCTAGCAAAAAAAACCAAGTCTGCATTTTGTGCAGTTCCGATTTTTCCTTGCATTTTAAGTTCTATTCCACAAGCCGAAGTATGATATTCAGCTGTACCTATTAATTTAACTTCAAAGTCGTTATGTTTTTCTTTTACTCTATTAAGTAAATCCCAAGCTAAGAAAACATCTATGTCTGTAAAGTTGTCAAATGCTACAATTGATGCTGATTTCATTCTGGTTGTCTTTTTAATGAACTCGCTAAGTGTTGTTGATGTTCAGGAGTATTTTTAGTAGTCATTTTCATCACATATGAAAGTTCATTTTGATTAATTGTAAAAATTCTTTCGCTATTTACCATTCGAGGGTCATTTTGAATAAGCTTCATTTTGAAATGTAAAGTATGCAATTCTCCACTACTAGCCAATTCTCCTTTCAAAACTTCCACTCGCCCACTATCTTGTGAATTTGATATTTCAAAATAGTTTTCTTCATTTTCTACAGGTTTAATAAATCCACTCTCCCAATGTGATGGAGTCTCATTATGAGTTAGCCAAGTTTTCTGTTCATAATGTATCAGGTCATTCAAACCGTCAATACTAAATGTCAAAACTTCTCTGTATTCAAATGAAGTGATAGTTGGAAATTTTCCTTTTCCATTTCCTTTCCAAGTTCCAAGTAAAAAGTGTAATTTCTTCGTTTTTGATTCTTCCATTTATAAAGTTATTTTTTCTTATTGTGATGTTTGTCAATGACGGCTAACGTTTTGGCGCTTGGTGAAGAAGACGATTTCAAAGCACTAAACTGTCTACCCAGCACAAAAGTTGATACTAGGCAGAATGTTCAATTAACCATTCAACATCGTTTTTTGCCAAACGCCTGTTAGCGGTAATGTTTATTTTCGTTCTGCTATCTCTTTCAATTTTCTGTTCATTTCTTCAAATCCTTTTTTGGTGTTATTATCAAGTTGTTTTTTGAAAAGTGGAACAAGAACACCTTTAAATTTTTCGCTTTGTCTAAATGTTGTTGTTCCATCTCCGTTGTCAATAAGTTCAAATTTGTGTTTTCCGTCAAAAAGTCCTGCAAACAATAAATGCCCAAGCCAACTTAATTCTTTGTTGGTTTCAAATGTTAGTATTTTCGGTTTAAAAGTCATTCCTTTTGCTTCTGGCGGCTCAATTTTCACTATAATCTTATTACCAATTTTCACTTCTCCTTTTATTAATTTTATAAATGGATTCCAATTTGGATAATTCTCAAAGTCGGTAAGAATTGCCCAAACTTTTTCAGGAGTTGCGTTTATTAAAATTTCTGTTTTGATTTCTTTTGCCGTTGCTGTTGCGCTTAAAAATGTGATTAAACTAATTGTTGTTAGATACTTCATTTTGTTTCGTTTTATAATTACGCCACAAAGGTCTAACGGAATACGTATTTTGCTCTTGACAAATATCAAGAAATCATGATAGTTGTTTTTTTCTAATTCTACTAAATGTTTCGGGGGTCATTCCAAGCAGTGAAGCAATGAACTGCAAAGGCACTTGATTAAAAAGTTCTCTGTTATTTTTAAAGAAAAAATTATACCTTTCTTCGGCTGTCATAGATAAGTGGCTAAAAATTCTATCCTCCAAAATTATAAAGCAACGGATTAGAAACAACTTTTCAAGTTCACTCCATTTTGGAACTAAATCCCCAATTTTTTTATAGTCATCTTTTGTTATTGTGTAAAGTTCGGTGTCAACTAATGCTTGAATTGTCCAACGAGACGGGGTTTCAAATACAAAACTGGATAAGTCGGTCGAAAAATAGCCTTTTGTAGAAATCCATTGGGTTATCTCTTTCTCGTCTGTCGAAATAAACATTCTCAAAAGTCCTGATTGTACGAAACTTAATTTGTCGCAACGTTTGCCCGATTTCAATAAAAATTCTCCTTTTTTAATAGGTGTCAATTTGAATAACGAAACTATTGTTTTCAAGTCATCAATTGCAACTACTCCAAAGTAAGATTTTATGTATTGTTCAAGTTCTGTCATATTTCGTGGTGTCTCGCTACATTACCGCTAACTTCTTTATAAGGGTGAGTTTATCATCATTAGCTACCCAGTTTGGCTTGCTTAGGATAGTTTTTCCATCCTTTAAAAATAAACGTTTTATCTCGAAGATCATCGTACATGGCTTTTATATTCCATATGCACTTAGTGCTCCTATGGGTATATATCTGCGGGCAAGCAGATCTTAGTTGATTTGCTGCTTTTTAGCCCCAAAAGTTCCAGTGCCTGGCGTATGGCAGTGCCAGCCTCCGGCAAATGGGTGGTAAACCATTCTCTATTTTTGCTAACTTGTCGGTCGTAATCGAATACCTACATGAGTAAAAAACCAACAAAGAAAGCAACGAATGCAGTAGCACCTCTACCACTGGAAGAAGAACACCGCATACGCAAGGCATTTAAAGATAAAGATTGGGCAGAAATAAAAAGTTCAGACTCGTGGGTGATCTTCAAAGTGATGAGCGAGTTTGTAAACGGCTTCGAGAAAATGGCGAAAATCGGGCCATGCGTTACCATCTTCGGATCGGCTCGCATCAAACCTACGAACCCGTTTTATAAAATGGCAGAAGAAATTGCTGAGCGCCTCGTTCAACATGGCTATGGCGTCATCACCGGAGGCGGCCCCGGCATCATGGAGGCAGGAAACAAAGGCGCAATGAAAGCGGGAGGAAAATCGGTGGGACTAAATATCTATCTGCCCCACGAACAAAAAGGAAATATCTATATCGATCCGGATAAATTGATCACATTCGATTATTTCTTTGTGCGCAAAGTGATTTTCGTCAAATACTCGCAAGGCTTCATCGTGATGCCCGGTGGGTTTGGAACTATTGATGAGTTAAGTGAAGCGCTAACGCTCATTCAAACAAAAAAAATTGGGAGGTTCCCGATTGTATTGGTGGGCAAAAAATTCTGGGCCGGCATGATCGATTGGATTAAAAAAGTATTGGTAACAGAGGGTATGATTTCCCCCGAAGACCTGGATTTGTTCAGTTTGGTTGATACACCCGAAGAGGCTGTAAAAGCCATTGACGATTTCTATACACGTTATTTGTTGTCGCCTAATTTTTAAGTTGGTCGGTTTTGGCCTCAAAAAGAAATTTCTGATTTTTTGAAACTTTAATCGTAATATTACGATTAAAGAAGTATGGGACTTACCAAAACAGAAGAGTTCACTAAAACGCAAAATGAATTGGCCGCCTTGGCCAAGGCGCTGGGGCATCCGGCACGCATTGCGATTTTGCAGTACCTGATCAAGACCAAGTCGTGCGTGTGTGGCGATATTGTGGATGAACTGCCGCTGTCGCAGTCCACGGTTTCACAACACTTAAATGAGCTTAAAAAAGCAGGCTGGATAAAAGGAAACATCGAAGGGCCGAGCGTGTGTTACTGCATTGACGAGAAGTCGTGGAGCAAAGCCAAGAAAACGCTGTTTGCATTATTGGAGAGCTATGAACCTGCCTTGCCTGCCCTCCGCAATGCTTCGGAAGGCGGGCCGGGAGG
>JADBXZ010000049.1 GCA_020403265.1 Bacteroidota bacterium | reverse complement strand
ATTAATAAGTAGTCCCCATTGGATAAATCGAAATTCTACATACCTGCCATTCTATATGTCTGTTTGATTTTGATTGCTTGTTCAAAGCCAGCCTTCAAATCTAAATGGTTAAGAGAAGAGGCACCTGCGAATTTTACTGTCCATTTCCAAACAACGAAAGGCAATTTTGATGTTGCCATTACTAGGGAATGGTCGCCCCTTGCTGCAGACCGATTGTATCAAACCGTAAAACATCGGTATTATAACCATACTATTTTTTACCGAGTAGTGCCCAACTTTGTAGCTCAATGGGGAAATAATGATACGGCTGTTTTCAAATTATGGGTGCCATATAAAATACCTGATGAGCCCGTTATTCAAAGTAATGAAAGGGGATATATGAGCTATGCCAGAAGTGGAAAAGAAACCAGGGGCAGTACTTTGTACATTAATTTGAGAGACAATAAACGATTGGATACGATTGTAACGAATGGAGTAAAAGGCTATCCTCCCATTGGTAAAGTAATCAAAGGAATGGAGGTAGTAGATTCATTGTATAGTGGCTATGGAGGTACCACTATGCGTAAACTGGATACGCTACAAAAATATCCGGAATTGTTCTTGAAGCAATTCCCTAAATTGGATAGAATAAACAAGGCATACATTATAAAAAAATTATAATTTCAACAAGACTATCAGATTACAGCTGCTTTTTCAATTTAGGCCAATGAAACAAATATTTTTAACATTAACCTTTTTGCTCCTAATTGGGGTCTCTGTGAAATCTCAATCCTGTAGGCAATTACCAGATAAGTTCTATTCGTATAGCCAAGCCATTCAGTTGATCAAAAGTGCAACTTTTAATTCCACTGATAAATTACCGTATGGCAAAAGCTCCTGGATAATTAGTGCAGCTTATTATTCGTGTGACGGATCTACTGGCTATTTAGTTTATACTACTGATAAAGCAATGGAATATATTCATGAGAAAGTTCCTATACGTGTTTGGACGGAGTTTAAAAATGCAAGCTCAAGCGGATCATATTACGTACAAAATATAAAAGGAAGATATAGATTGATTCCTGAAGGATAATTTTAAAAGATAGTATTATAAAAAGTGAGGAAAAGCCAACGCTTAAAATAGTTATAAATGGTGATTGGTTTGACCAAATCATTGCCAAAAAAAAGTGTATCGAAAAGTGTCTCCTTTTTGGACAAGTAGATTGTAACATAAGAACGGCAAAAAAACTTACGATTTAATAGAATTTATTAATGGCTACAACACCAACTCTCGTAAGCTGATAACAGAGTTTATTGGGTTTGAAAAATAAGCTTGTTGAATACCATATTCAAATTGGCAAGATCAAAAAAACTTGATGTAAATCAGCGTTTAGGATGACACGTTAAATTATAACTCTCGTCCCAATAGCGGATTTCTCAGCACAAAACAGTCAATACACTACAAAATTTGATGCGAGGTAGAATTTTCTATTTAAAAACCAAAAAAAACTGACTGTCAGATAAAGTACTAGCTATTAAAATATTTTCTCAAAATTAATATACAATGATAGATTTCTCAATAGGTTAAAAGCCTTTGAAAGTTGGACTAAGGCGATTTATCAACCCTGGCTATTCCCCTGTTATTACTTGATCATAAAATTCTACCACCTTATATAATTCTCTTAAGGACGATTGTTGTAACAAATCCAATAAATGATGCTTGTGCAATAACCCTGTTAACACCACTATTCGCTTACCTGGATACTCCTGAATGTATTCAATAATATTATTGGCCATTTTTTCATTTCTTTCGCGCCAAAAACGCTTATTTTTTTCATAGTATGGCTTCAATGAACTGGCACTTGATACAGAATCAAGAATAGACATAATAAAAGGATCACTAACCGCTGTCATTTTTCTAAGACTATCAGGCACATCAGGCTGATTCATATCAAAATAACTTTTCCGTGTTATATCATATAAAAAATTATTTAATCGAACATACTGCAAGAACAAATCAGTTTGATAAGATGAAAATGTTCTAGAATTTTTGGGGTCATTAACTATGCTAAAGAATTTTTTTTCCCATTCACTATCCTGTCTAATGTGTTTATTCCTATCCTCAATATAGATATCAAATGGTCTTATTATAATGTTGGGATCTATCTTTCGATATTCATATAACACCATTCTTTCTGGTGGAGGTTTCTTTCCAATACCGAGTTGGCTTCTTAGCTGTACTGATGAGGGTAAATCCCGAAGTTCTTTTTCATTTGTATAATATCCAGATGGACTCTGCATTTCGTCAAGAATTAAACCAGGTTTAACTTTTTGTAAAACAATAAGTAAACTGTCTGTATTCATATATCTACTTTCAGTGTGACTTACACCAATAATAATGACTGTTGTATTATTATTTCTTTGAGCTAACAATATGCTTATTAAGAAAAAGTTTGTCGCTAGGAAGGTTATAAAATATTTCATGCTGAGTTCAACTGATTAGTGCAATTTTTTGAAACAAATGACAAAATGCTTTTGAGGGCATTTTGTCATTTGACCGAGTAGTGCAATCTTTGGATTGTCTATGTCAAAAAACTACACCCAACTCGATTTGGTACAAAGGTATCAGATTGAAGCATTTCTCAAAGCAGGAATGAAACAAAAAGATATTGCAGCTACTATTAATGTACACCTTCCGCCAAATGTCACATTCGTCAAGCCAGCCATCTTGCCAATGTAATATTGTAGGCAGTACATTATCTATTTTTAATTTGCTTGGTAGAGCTACATAAAAAGGAATAATTTAATAGAAAAAATGTGCTAATAACTTAGTCATACCATATTCTTCCTATAGTTATTTTCATATCTTCCAAAAATGCAAATAAATAATAATAATCAAATTGAAATTCCTCAATTGGAAAACAAATAGTTTCATTTTTATTAGTATAATTAAATTTAAATGTGAAAAATACTCCCTTTACACTTTCGTAATTTGAGGTAATTAGTTTGAGGTAATCGAGTATTACGACAGGGTTTTCCAATCTATTGTGGTTCGTATATATTGGATTCAATTTATTATAGAATTTTAAGAGTTCTGCGAAACTATTTGGACTTATTTCAAAATTTTCGATTGAATAACAGTGTTCATTAAAGGGTCCTACAAATTTTCCATTGTAATGAATTGAAAAACAATCATTCTTATTAAATAATGCAAATTTCAATAATTCACTTTTGGCTAGTTTTTCACTT
>JADBXZ010000048.1 GCA_020403265.1 Bacteroidota bacterium | reverse complement strand
GAAGGTGAGGATTGATTAAAATAAAAAATCCAAGGAGATTCCTTGGATTAGTGTTTTGTGACCCCGCTGGGACTACTTTTACTTCACCCTTTTTTATCTTTTTACTCTGAAACGCCTTATTTATAAGGCTTTTAGCGGTTTAGTGGTGCAATTCAATGTTGAAAAAAGCACCATAATGTTGATAATGTTTACCCCATTGTTTACCCCAATTTGCATTATTTTGCTTACATTTGTCATGTTCAAATTTAATACCAATGGCAACTGTATCAATCATTTATCGCAAAGACAAGCTGAACAAAAAAGGCGAAGCCCCTGTTCACTTCCGCATCATCAAAGATAGAAAAATTAATTACATCTCATCGGGCATAATGATACCCGAAGATAATTGGGATTTAAAAAAGAACTGTATCAAAAGCAAACACCCTAATAGTGCAAGGTTCAATTCATTTTTGGCCAATAAATTTACAGAGCTTCAAGACCAGGTATTTGAACATGATACCGTTTCCAAGTCATTAACAACTCGTCAGCTTCGGGATAAAATTTATGGCAAGAAGCCATCAGATTTTATTGCCTTTGCCGATGAAGCAGTAGAACTGTATTTGAAAGATGGAAAGATTGGAACCTATGATAAAAATTGCTCCATCATCAAGAAGCTGAAAGATTACATGAACGGCAACACTTTGGCTTTTCAAGACATCACACCTGAATTTCTTACCAAGTATGAAAAGCACTTAAAGGAGCATCATAAAAACAGCACTAACACAGTTCACAAGGATTTCAAGTTTATCAGAAAGCTTTTCAATGATGCCTACAGCCAAGATTTAATAGAACATCAAATTATTCCGTTTAACAAGTACAAAATGAAAACGGAGAAAACCCAAAGGACCTATTTAACAGAGGAAGAACTTTTGCAGATTGAGAACTTTCCAGCAACACCCGGCACTCGTTTAGAACTTCACAGAGATATGTTTGTGTTTGCATCCTCCGCAGGTGGTTTGAGGGTTTCTGATATGCTTCAATTGCAGTGGAAACATTTTGATGGGCAGCACATCAATTTTACCATAATGAAAACAGGCACACAGCTTTCTATAAAAGTGCCAAATAAGGGAATTGAAATAATTGAAAAATACAAACCAAAGAAGCCCAACAAAAATGCTTTTATATTTCCTTTGCTACCTGCCAATATTAATTTAGATGATGCAAGAGAATTGGACACAGCAATAAGCAGAGCAACGGCATACATAAATAAAAACCTTAAAATTATCGCTGATAAATTGGAGATAGAGAAAAAAATTAGCTTCCACATCAGCCGCCATACTTTTGCCACAAGAGCATTGAGAAAAGGCATAAGTATAGATAAAGTTTCAAAACTGATGGGTCATGCTGCAATTCGTGAAACTCAGGTTTATGCAAAAATAGTTAGTTCAGAACTCGATAAAGCAATGGATATTTTCAATGAGTAAATTAAACCCAATACAGATAAACCAATACCTCGACAAGCTTTTCACATTTGTGGAAGGCTTGCCTATGGGTGAAAAAGGAAAAGAGTACATAAAGTTTAAATTCCTGATAGACTTTATTGACACATGGCAATTTGACGATGAAGAAAATGATTTCACTATTGATGAATATCTTGCTAATCCTCAAAACCCACGTTTTATTGATGTTAAAACAACCTACGGCATACAGAACACCACACAGATAAAAAGATACATTACTGAGTTCATTGCTTCGCTTAAAAAGGCAAGAAACATGAAGCTCGACAATTACTTAGTGGAGTTAGATAAATTACACCCGACTGAAAAAGCAGCAAGGCTTTCAAAAAGCCTGGCTGCCATTACCCGTGCAGAACTTTTCGCAAAATATGGTTTCGATAAAGTGAAAGAGCCGGCATGGAACGAACAATTGAAAGAAATTTTAGGCTCAGAAATAACCTTTGCAAAAGAACAGGCAGAACTGCTGACTAAAGCACCAAAACCAATTCACCAACCTGAATTGAATAATGCTGATCCATTGATAGTAGAAGAATTGGAAAACAGGCTTGCAATTGAGGCAGTAGAGTATAAACGAAAGGTTGATGAACTTTGGGAAACAAATAAATTCGACCCTACTTATTTTGACACATTCATTTCAGGTCCACTATTGACAGAATTTACAAAGGCTTTATATGAACGGATTAGGCCACTAAATAACCAAGAAATAAATAAGTACCTCAGCTTATCACTTCAACAATTCAAAACCCATACACCACCCAAAAGACATAAGGCTTTTCTGCTAAACTACCATAATACTCATTGGTTCCCGAATGTGGTGGAATACAAAGAAAATGAATATGATGCAAAATATGCTACTCATGTATGGAAGCACTACGCAAATCATTTTAGCCAATTCAAAGAAGCAACTGAAAAGGTTTATAATGATTTCAAGGCTGGTTTAGTAGGTAATTCAACCACAGCAGCAGTAAGCCCTATCAAGGATGATAATTTCAATATTTTTATAAAATCGTTTGAATACAACTACCCATTGGAATATGCTCCACTTAGTTATTTCTATCAATGGAGAGATAATCTTTCCTACTTCAAAAAGGAAGTATTATCAAACCTTATTCACCTTGACCAGTCCGCAAGAAAACCATATCTGAACCGTTTGAAGTTTGAGTTAAATGAAACTTTGCAACACTGCCATACATCACAGGAAGAAGTAGAAAACCTTTACTCAAAATATGAAACCAGTGAAGAACAATTGCTTCGCAACCGTTCGTATACAAACCCTCTGCACATTGCCTTAAATGATGAACCGCCTAAGTTTAAAGATACTTTTGAGGAAGGTTTTAACCCCGATACAGAAAATATTCAACACACTTTTTACAATTTCCATTATGGTAAAACACTCAAAGCGGCCATTGAATTTTTAGATAAACAGGCAGTCGAGTATAGCATCAGTCCGCAAGTTCAACCAGTATTAATAAATAAAGCTACACCATCAACTGGAATTGTTCAATCGTTCATTTATAAAAATTACAACACAGAACAAGAACGTATCACAGACCTTTTGAACTCTTTAAAGAGGCAAAGTTTTGTGGATAATGATACTGCATTGACAAATTTTAGAAGTGTTTTCAACGGCAAGCAAGTTGAGAAAAAAATCATCTGGACTGGCAATATTTCTGAGTTGGCTCATTTCATCAAAACCCTACATAACACAGCTAAGAAAGTTCAAGATACCAAACAGAAGCAATGGGAAATAACAATCAACTGTTTTGAATTAGCAGATGGTACAGAACTATCCAAAGACAAACTAAGAACACAAAAAACACCTGCTAAAGCTGCCATCATTGAAAAAGCGGTCAATATTCTTTGATTTGCACTCTACACCCTTCCGAAAGTTTTAAAAATCTTTTTTACCACATCAAACGCCAGGCTTAACAGCTTGGCGTTTTTTATTGCATACTCTACACTCTACACCACACTCCAAACCCTTATCTGCAAAGGCTTTTACCCCTTCTTTACTGCACAAATTTGCTTCACAATTCATTAATAAACTTTAAAAATTCAAAAGAAATGGAAGCAGTAATCCTCACAAAAGAACAGTATCAAGATTTGGTAGTGCGAATGGAAGAAATTAAGTCGGCACTAACAGACAAACAGAAAGAACCCAAAGACGTATTTCTCGACAATCAGGAGTTCTTACAGTTAATGAACATTAGCAAACGTACAGCCCAAACATGGCGTGACGAAGGCATTATTTCATTCTCTCAGGTAGGTTCAAAAATTTACTACCGCATGAGTGATGTTCAAAAACTATTGGATGGCAACTATACGCAAGCTTTCAAAAAAAGAAAATGAGACTTAGTAATAACCCTGTAAAGCAAAGAAAATGGCAATCACTAAAGAAGCCGTATTGGCTAAAATATCAAGCTATGATATATTAAATCATTACCTACAACCTTATCATAATACAGGGCGACTGATAACAGGCAAAAATATCAGCAATCCATTTTTGGCGGAAAAACAAAAAACGCCATCGTTCAATATTTTTTGTGCATTACCTCAGCATGAATGGAGATACAAAGATTTTGCAACTGGTGATGAAGGAAGTTGTTTTGATTTTGTAATGAAAATTTTCAATGTTTCATTTCCAGAAGCACTTGAAATAATTAACCGTGACCATTGTCTTAATCTGGAAACTGCCAACAAAACAATTCCATCACCAAAACAAACAGCACCGGAACAAACCAAGCCAAATTTCACAGTCAAGAAGAGGCCATTCAGCAATGGTGAATTAGCCTTTTGGAACAAATACAGTATTTCAATTGAAACCCTGCAACGCTTTAATGTTTTTGCATTAGAAGAATTTAGCAATATCAGTAAAGAAGGAAAACCATACACAGTTAGGAGCAGTTCCGATAAATTCATATTTGCTTATGATAATGGTAGTTGGTTAAAACTCTACAAACCCTTAGATGATAAACAATACAAGTTCCAGTATTTAGGAACTAAAGAGCAGGGTTATATTTTTGGATGGAAGCAACTACCCGAAAAAGGAGAAAAGCTATTCATAACAGGTGGTGAAAAAGATGTAATGAGTTTGGCTGCACAAGGTTTTAATGCTATTTCGCTTAACAGCGAAACCGCATCTTTAGAAAAATCAATTGCTGATGAATTGAAACTTCGTTTCAATCACATCATTGTTCTTTATGATAACGATGCAACAGGCTTAAAACAATCCGAACTTTTGGCAGTAGCACATGGCTTTAACAAAATCACATTACCTGCAATTCCGAATAACGGCAAAGACATTTCCGATTACTTCGCCTCAAGAGGCTCATTATCGGTTTTTAACGAGTTGCTTTCAGCTTCGCTTCAAGCACCTCCTCCCGAACCATTAAACCCCGATAAAGTTGTATTTAATGCAGTAGAATTAATGGCAATGGGCAACATTGAACCTCAGTACCTGATGTCACCAATTTTTCCGCAAAAAGGGACAGCCGTTTTAGCAGGAAAACCCGATACAGGTAAAAGCCAATTCGCAAGACAATTATGTATTCAAGTAGCCTTTGGCTTAAAAACATTTATTGATTTTGAACTTAATCCAATTCATAACAGATCCATTTATGTTGCCACAGAAGATAATCAGGACAACACACGGTACTTAATGAACCGCCAAATGCAGGGTTTAGGGCAAACACCAAAAGAGAACCTTCGGTTCATCTTTGGCGATACGATGGAACAGGAAGAAATTTTAAAATCATTGGATGAAGAACTTACAAAAGCACCTGCCGATTTAGTTGTAGTAGATAGCTTTGGCGACATTTTTAAAGGTGGCGATAGCAACAACAATATGGCCATGAGAAACACTGTAAAAACATTTGATAAAATTGCCAAGAAACACAATTGCCTTATCTTGTTTGTTCACCATATCAACAAAGGAGCATATCGTCAAGCACCAGGGCAGGAACATATTCAAGGTGGTGCCGGTTTAATGCAAAAAGTAAGGTTAGGTATTCAGCTTTCAGAAGGCGACAACAATACCCGATATTTCACGGTAGTAAAGGGTAACTATTGCCCCAAAGAATACAAGCAAAATTCTATTGTATTGGATTTTTCAGAAGACACTTTCATTTTCCAAAATACTGGAAAATTAATCCCCACGAATGAATTAGGTACTCAACCTAATGAGGATAAAAAAGAAGAAAAGTATAACGAATTAGAGAGTATTGCAATAGAAATATTTGGAGACCAACTTGTTTCATACAGCAATTTTGTAAAGCGGTTTTGTGAAATAACAGGCAAAAGCATTCCAACAGCCAAAAGAGCACATACCAACCTTAAAAAGTTAGACTTAATTGTTGAGGCAAACGGCAGCTATCGTTTGGCCAATCCAAGCAAAGATGAGTTTACAGAGGACGAAACAGACGAAACTCCCTTTTAGTATCAGGTATCATCGGTATCATTTGGCTTAGGGTTTTGAGACTATGATACCTGATACCATAAAGCCAAAATATTTCCCATTCACTTTATTGCACTTTTTTGCATTTATTTGACTACTTTTGACAAGTCAAAATTAGTTGAATACATGACCTTCGGTGAAACCATAAGAAAACAAAGAGAGAACAAGAAATTACTACTTCGGCAAGCCGCAGCTTTTCTTGAAGTTGATACTGCCTTTGTGAGTAAGTTAGAAAGAGGGGAACGCAATGCAAGCCGTGAGCAGGTTATTAAATTGGCTGAGTTTCTTCAAACACCATCAGAACCTCTCATAACCATTTGGCTTGCCGATAAAATTTCTGAAACAATAAACAACAGCAAGGAGGGTGAAGATGCCTTAAAACTTGTACTTAAAACCTATAAGAAGAAATGAGCATTACACCTTATCACGCTAAATATTTTGCCTATGAACTCACTAAACGTAGTTCATCAGATAGTATGCAAAAACTTGCTTCTACTTTAGTAGATGCACAAGTTGATTTAAACCCCCATCAGGTAGAAGCTGCTTTATTTGCTTTTCGTTCGCCATTGTCAAAAGGTGCAATATTAGCCGATGAAGTTGGTTTAGGTAAAACAATTGAAGCAGCATTAGTAATATCTCAAAAGTGGGCAGAAAGAAAAAGAAAAATAATTATCATAACCCCTGCAAATCTCCGCAAACAGTGGTCTCAGGAACTACAAGATAAATTCTTTCTTTCATCAGTAATACTCGAAGCAAAATCATTTAATGATTTCGTTAAGAAAGGAAACTTAAACCCATTTGACCAGCCGGAAATAATAATTTGCTCATACCAGTTTGCAAGAACCAAAGAACCCTATTTAAAATCCATAGGTTGGGATTTAGCAGTAATAGATGAAGCCCACAGATTAAGAAATGTCTATAAAGCAGGTAATAAAATTGCCAAATCAATTAAGGAGGCTTTAAATGATGCTCCTAAAATTCTTTTGACAGCAACCCCATTGCAGAATACACTGTTAGAGTTATATGGCTTAGTAAGCATAATTGATGACTATTCTTTTGGCGACTTAAAAAGTTTCAAAACACAATACAGCAGAGTAACAAGCACAGCAGATGCCGAAGCTTTCACCGAATTAAAAGAGAGATTAAAACCAATTTGTAAACGAACTCTCAGACGGCAGGTTTTAGAGTATATCCGTTATACAAACAGAATTGCATTGGTTGAAGAATTTTATCCAACAGACGAAGAACAGCGTTTGTATGATATGGTTACAGATTATTTGCAAGCTGAAAATTTGTATGCTTTACCTGCAAGTCAACGAAAACTGATGACGCTGATATTAAGAAGGCTTTTAGCTTCCTCAACTTTTGCAATTTCAGGCACACTCGAAGCATTAGGCTCTAAACTGAACAATATCATTACAAAGAGTAACGTAACCAATACAGAGGAAATAATTGCAGACAATTTTGAAACCTTTGATGAATTGAAAGACGAGTGGGATGAAGATGAGGTAGAAGAAAAAGAAGAAAAGGTTTATACCAGCGAGGATTTAGAAAACATAAAATCCGAAATACAATCACTAAAGGAGTTTGAAACACTTGCCAAATCCATTACTAAAAACTCAAAAGGTGAAAAGCTCTTTACAGCCCTTGATAAAGGGTTTAAGGAAATGGATAGATTAAAAGCTCCTAAAAAAGCAATCATATTCACAGAAAGTACAAGAACTCAATTATATCTCCGAAATATTTTAGAAGCCAGAGGATACGCAGGTAAAGTAGTTCTGTTCAATGGTTCTAATACAGACCCGAAATCAAGGGAAATTTATTCGGCTTGGGCTGCAAAGTATAAAGATACAGACCGTGCAACTGGTTCAAGGAGTGCTGATATGAGGGCTGCATTAGTTGACTACTTCAGAGAAGAAGCAACTATTATGATAGCCACAGAAGCAGCAGCAGAAGGAATAAACTTGCAGTTCTGTTCCATGATTATCAATTATGATATGCCGTGGAACCCACAACGCATTGAACAAAGAATAGGTAGATGTCACCGCTACGGTCAGAAATATGATGTAGTAGTTATAAATTTCTTAAACAAGGCAAATGCAGCAGATGTTAGAGTTTATGAATTACTCGATGAAAAATTTAAGCTTTTTAATGTTGTATTTGGAGCAAGCGATGATGTTTTAGGTGATAGAGATGAATTACTTGGTAGTATAGAAAATGGTATTGATTTTGAAAAAAGAATTGCCAAAATTTATCAAGAGTGCAGAACTACAGAGCAAATTGATTTAGCCTTTAATGAATTAAGGGAAGAATTGGAGGGTAATATCTCAAATGCCTTACAACATACAAGGGAGCAACTTTTAGAAAATTTCGATGAAGAGGTACACGAGAAATTAAGAATAAACCTGCAAGAGAGTAAGGAGTACCTTTCTAAATATGAAACTTGGCTATGGAATATTACTCAATACTTTTTATCAACTAATGCAGAGTTTTCCTCTGATGAACATTCTTTTCGTTTATTGAACAATCCTTTCCCTGATGTTAAAATACATCCTGGTCCATATCGTATTGGTAAAAATATTGACGATGCTAATGTTTACCGTATTGGCCACCCTTTAGCCCAAAAAATTATTGACACCTGTAAGTCAAGGAAATTAGAGGAGTTTGAACTCATATTTGATTATTCCAATGCAGTCAAAAATATTGCAGCTATTGAAGGCTTTGTGGGTCAGTCCGGCTATATGATGGGCAACGTTCTAAGTATAACCTCATTTGAATTAGAAGAATTTATACAGTTATGTGGTATCACCGAAAATGGTACCATGTTAGATAAACAGCAATGTGAAAGGTTCTTTTCACTCCCTGCAACTATTAACAGCTCCATCATTGAAGTACCAACAAATGTTTCCTTGAAATTGGCAGAGCAAATTCGTTCACATCGTTTAAGCACCTTAGATGAAATTGGACAACGGAATGCTGTCTATTTTGAAAACGAATTAGAGAAATTAGACCATTGGGGCGAAGACCGCAGAAACTCATTAAAAGTAACGCTGAAAGATTTGGATCTTGAAATTAAGGAGGTAAAAAAACAATCTCGTTTAGCACCCAATTTGCCCGATAAATTAAAACTTGAAAAACAACGGAAGAAGTTAGAAAATGAAAGAGATACTGCATGGAAAGAATATGATGGTGCAGCAAAAGAAATTGAACAGAACAAAGACAGATTGATTGACCAGGTTGAGCAACGCTTAAAACAAAATCTGCATGAAGAACCTTTGTTTTTAATTAAATGGAAACTTATTTAATCTACGATATGAGCAAGAGCAACACAGAATTAGCAAAAATAATAGATGAAAAATTGAAGGCAGCTGGCTTAATCAATGATACTGAAACTCAATTGGTGATTAAATTGGCAAAAGGCTCATTAAAGGATGTGGATTGGAAATTAGCATTTGAAGAAGTTTTAAATAAACCTGATGCAGAAAAAATAGAAACAGATGAAGCTAAATAACCTGCAAATATCCTCTTTTAGGGGTGCTACCAAACCCGTAACTATTGACTTTGACCCTTCAAAGAAAATCACTATGATTTTTGCTGAAAACGGCAATGGTAAGTCAACTATTGCAGATGCTTTTATTTGCTTACTAACTGACAACAGAGGCTCTTTAGACGATAAATCTTCCATCGACCCACAGTTTATAAAATCATTAGGTACAGGAACAGGCGAAACTAAAATAACACTCAATACCGATAGTGGTACTTTTTCAGCATCATTAGCCGGAACAGCTAAAGATTTCACCAAATCCCCTTCAACTGGTTTGCCTCCTTTAAGGTTTTTAAGAAGAAGTCAAATCATCAATATAATGAATTTAAAACCCTCTGAAAGGTATAATTCATTGAAAGATTACATTGATGTATCAGGCATTTATTCGGCTGAGGAAGAACTAAGAAAAACAAGCAGGGATGTTGATAGTGAATTAGAAAATTCTGTTCGTGTGCTTGCAAGTGCAAAAGACACTTTAGAACAGGCTTGGACAAAAGAAGGTAAGCCACAAGGCGATATGTTGGTATGGGCAAAAACACAATCTGAAATAGATTTAAGCAAAGATAAAATTGCCCTTAAAACCCTTAATTTATTAACGAATGAATGGAGGGCTATTGACAATAAGTACAAAGAAATTTTAAGTTCAATTGGTATAGTTAAAGCTTCACAATTGGCATTTAATAATGCTTCAGAAGCACTAAAAAAACTACAAGCAGAAAGCATCAATAATAATGCTTCACTATTTACTTTGTTACAACAGGCTAAAAATTATATTGCTGCAAAAGACCCAATTAAAAATTGCCCTGTTTGTTCAAGTGATATTGATAAAACCAAAGTACTTGCTTCATTAGATAAACAAATTACTTCAATGGATGCTTTAGGTAAAGCAGCCAAATTAGTAGAAGATACAAAAAAGACAAACGACCGCAACATAGCCATTCAGAATAAAGCAGTCGAAAACTTTAGCAACCTTCTGATTAAATATAAAAATTCAATTGCCAGATATAAAACAGATGTACCCGATATAGCACCATTTGTTGATAGCATTGGTACAGATATTAATGCTAACTATACTTGTTTTACAGCCAATATAACACCGCTAACCGCTTTATTTGCTAGGATTGAAACTGCTGAAAAACTAAAGTCAAAGGCGATAGAACAGCACAACTTTATAAAGACACAATTTGAAACAATTACCCTTCAACTTACAAAATCAGAAAAATTAGGCAAACTATCAATTGCCACAGCAAAAGCATTGGCAATTGTTGAAAAGGAGCGTAAAGACTATTACGATGCTGAATTACTTTCTATTTCAGGCGAAGTAGAGCAGATGTATCAGAAAATACATCCTAAAGAAGGTTTAGGTGGCATAAAACTATTTCTCAATCCTAAATTCAAAACATCTTTAGAACTACAAGCAAACTTTCATACAGAGGAAGGCATTACCCCACAATCTGTTTATAGTGAAAGCCACTTAGATACTTTAGGTATTTGCATATTTTTAGCTTTAGCAAAAAAGTACAGCACAGGCGATACTATCCTTGTTTTGGATGATGTGGTTATGTCAGTTGATGATAAACATTTAGATAGGTTTATTGAGTTATTGCATGATGAAGAAAAACACTTTGGACAAATAATTATTACAACCCATTACAGACCGTGGAGAGAAAGATACCGCAACAATAGAGCACCAACAGGAAATGTTCAATTTTTAGAACTCCGCAACTGGACTAAAGAAAATGGTATTCGTGTTTTCAATAGTAAAATTGTACTTGCAGAATTGAAACAACTATTGGCAGACGAAGCAGATTTTCACAGAGAGAATATTGCAGGTACAGCCGGAAGAATGCTTGAAAATCTATTGGATTACATTACGCTGAAATATTCATCTCGTTTGCCTCGTAAGCCAAAAGCAGACTATCAGCTTCACGAATTACTAACAGGCTTATCTAAAGAATTGCTAAAGGTTTTTAGAGTAGAGCATTATACTAAAGATGAAGGAGGTAAATACACTGTATTATCCAATAACATTCCACTATTGGAGGTAATAGATAAACTCAAACAACTTAAAGCAGTCCGCAATCAGGTAGGAGCACATTTTAATTTTGATGGGCAGTTAGTAAGTGATGATGATGTAATAGAATTTGGAAAAGCAACAGTTGAATTTGCCGAATTATTAATTTGTGCAGAAACAGGAGCATTACCCGACAAGGATAGTTCGGGTTCATATTGGGAAACAAAATCAGGTTCAATTAAACTTTATCCATTAGTTGACCCTAAATAAAAATAGTACAAGAAAATGGCAGAAATACAAAAACAAGAACTTACCTCAATGAATATCACAGAGGATCAATTACTAAAGTTAAAACAACTTTTCCCAGAAGCATTTACCGAAGGCTTAAAAGTAGATTGGGAAAAACTTCGACTTACTTTAGGTGAGGCAATAGATACAGGCAAAGAACGCTATGGTATGAATTGGCCCGGTAAATCTGAATGTTTTAAAACTATTCAACAGCCAAGCATTGCAACGCTTATACCTGCAAGGGATGAAAGTGTAGATTTTGATAAAACAGAAAACCTGTTTATTAAAGGCGATAATTTGGAAGTACTAAAGTTATTGCAGAAAAGCTATTTAGGGAAAATTAAATTTATGTATTTCGACCCTCCTTATAATACTGGTAAAGAATTTATCTACCCAGATAATTATGCAGAAAATCTTGATACATATTTACAATATACAGGTCAAATAGACAGTGATGGCAAAAAATTTACAACAAACACTGAAACAGATGGTCGTTTTCATAGCAAGTGGATGAATATGATGTACCCCCGGTTATTTCTTGCCAAAAACCTATTAAAAGAAGATGGCTTAATTTTTATTTCTATTGATGATAATGAAATAAATAATTTAAAAGTTTTACTCAATGAAATATTTGGCGAAGAAAATTTTGTTGCTCAATTTATTTGGAAAAGCAGACAAAATAAGGATAATAGAAGTATTACTGGTGTTTCTACAGACCATGAATACATTATTTGTTTTGCTAAGCAAACAGATGAGAAATTAATTAGAGGTGACGAACGAAAAATTGACCAATATAAAAATCCAGATAATGATAGCAGAGGCTCTTGGGTAAGTGGCAATATGGTTGGTTTGTTACCCGAGAATTTAAGACCTAATTGCCATTATGATTTAATTAATCCAGAGACTGGCATTAATTATGGAAAACCTAAACTTGGTTGGAGATACGACAAGAATACAATGAAAAGGCTTATCGAAGAAAAAAGAATATTATGGCCAGAAGAAGCAACAGGAAGACCAAGAAAAAAAGTCTTTTTAAATGAATTAAAAGGTGACTTTACGGGTTTGTCATCAATTATTGGCGAAAATATATTTACAAGAGATGGGACAAAAGAAATTTCAGACCTATTTGGCTTTAAAGCATTTGATTTCCCCAAGCCATCAAATTTAATTAAAAGTCTTCTTTTGCAATCCACTAATGAAGATGATTTGGTATTGGATATTTTTGCAGGTTCGGGCACAACTGCTCATGCAGTTTTAGATTTAAATAAAGAGGATGGCGGCAGCAGAAAATTTATTTGTGTTCAAATACCAGAACCTACAGATGAAAAAAGCGAAGCATTTATTAAAGGTTATAAAACTATTGCTGATATTACTAAGGACAGAATTAAAAAAGTATCGGAAAAAATCAAAATTGAATTTTTGGATAAAACAGCCAAAGAAGCAAAAACTATTTTTGGTACTCCTAATTCAAATATAGAACTCGATTTAGGCTTTAAAGTTTACAAATTAGCACAATCCAATTTCAAGATTTGGGATGCCACTTTAGAAAAAACACCAGAAGTAATACAGGCAAAATTATTTGAGCACATCAATCATATTTCACCCGAAGCAGAACAGGAGGCAATACTCTATGAGTTGTTGCTAAAATCAGGTTTTGAACTTACCACACCCATTGAAAAATTAACACTTGCAGGGCTAACTGTTTTCAGTATTGCCGAAGGTCAATTACTTATTTGCTTAGAAAAAGAGCTATCACACGATTGCTTAAAAGCAATGGCAGAATTACACCCTACAAGAGTAATTTGTTTAGATGAAGCATTTAAAGGAACTAATGCAGATGCACTAAAAACCAATGCAGTTCAGATAATGAAAAGCAAAGGAGTTGTAAACTTTAGAACGGTATAAAACTATGAAATTAAAATTTGATAGCACACAGCCGTTTCAGTTGCAAGCAGTCAGCAGTTTTGTTGAATTGTTTGATGGGCAACCTTTGCAACAAGGCGACTACTCAGTAGAAATAAATACATCCACACAAGCAGGACAAAGCAGCATTTTTCAATCTGAATTAGGTTTAGGAAATAACCTTACTTTAAGTAATGAAGTAATTTTAAAAAACCTGCACACCATACAAGAGAGAAACGATTTAGATGCTACACCAGAAAAGGAATTTGAAAAGAACGGTTTAAATTTTTCTGTAGAAATGGAAACAGGTACAGGTAAAACCTATGTGTATCTGAGAACCATTTTTGAATTATCACAGAAGTATGGTTTCAAAAAATTTATTATCGTAGTTCCAAGTGTTGCAATCAGAGAAGGCACAGTAAAAAACATTGAAATAACTGAGGAACATTTTAAGGCATTATACAACAACATAGAGTTTGAATACTTTGTGTATGATAGTAAAAAAGCAAACCGCCTTCGGCAGTTCGCCACAAGCAACCAGCTGCAAATAATGATAATTAATATTGATGCTTTCAACAAAGACACCAATATTTTCAACCAAGAACGCAATCAATTAAATGGTTTCAGTCCAAAAGAATTTATCAATGCTGTAAAGCCTTTTGTATTAATTGACGAACCCCAAAGTGTTGATAATACAACCAAAGCACAGGAGGCAATAAAATCACTTAACCCCATTTGCATATTTCGTTTTTCTGCTACGCATAAAAACCCCTACAATCTCATCTATAAACTTGACCCTATAAAGGCGTATGAATTACGTTTAGTAAAACAAATAGTAGTAGCATCAGTAGTTGGTGCAAATGCTCAAAATGATGCTTATGTAAAGCTATTAGAGGTAAATAACAAAGCAGGAATAAAAGCTAAAATCCGTATTCAGGTGCAAGGCATAGGAGCAGTAAATGAAATGGATATTTGGGTAAAACAAAATGCTGATTTATTTACACTCTCCAATGAAAGGGCAGCCTATCAAAATGGTTTTGAAGTATTAGACATCAGTGCAGAGCCAGGTAATGAATTTATTGATTTCACTTCAGGCAGATTATACATAGGGCAAGAAAGAGGTGGCATTACAGATGATTTGATAGAAATACAAATTAAGAACACTATCAAAAAGCATTTGGATAAAGAACTACAATTAAAGGGCAGAGGTATAAAAGTATTGAGTTTGTTTTTTGTAGATAAGGTTGCCAATTACAGAACCTATGATGAAGAAGGTAAACCAGCACCGGGCAAATTTGCAGAACTTTTTGAAAAGCATTATTTAGAATTTATTAAACTATCACAATACAAAGAGTTAGACATTTTTCCTGTCGAAAAAATCCATGATGGGTATTTCTCAGCCGATAAAAAGGGAGTATTAAAAGACACCAATGGCAGCACCCAAGCAGATGATGATACCTATGCTAAAATCATGCGAAACAAAGAACAATTGCTTTCATTAGATGAACCCTTGAAATTTATCTTCTCACATTCTGCATTAAGGGAAGGTTGGGATAATCCGAATGTGTTTCAAATTTGTGTTTTAAGAGAAGTAGGCAGCACCAAAGAAAGAAGACAAACATTGGGCAGGGGTTTAAGATTGCCAGTAAACAAAGATGGTGAAAGAGTAAAAGACGATAGCATAAATAAACTCACTGTAATTGCAAGAGAAAGCTATGCTGATTTTGCAAATGGCTTACAGAAAGAATATGAAGAAGATTGCGGAGTAACTTTTGGCAAAGTTCCAAAAATTGCATTTGCAAAAATTACAGAAACAGTAGGTGAAGAAGAAACTCCAATTGGCAGAACATCAAGTGAAAATATTTGGGCTGAATTAGTTGCTAAAGGTTTCATTGATCCTATTGGTAAAATACAGCCCTCGTTCAATCCATCTAAAGAAGGCTTTTCATTGGGGTTATCAGAAAAATTTGCAGAGAAAGAAAGCGAAATTATATCAGTACTTCAATCCTATCAGTTAGAAAGACACATCAAAAAAGATGAAGAGCCAAAGCGTTTAAAAATCAACAAGCAAATATTTCTTGACCCTGAATTTGAAAACCTATGGAATAAGATAAAACACCGCACCACTTACCAAGTAGATTACTCCACAGATGTTTTAATTGCTAACGCAATTAAGGCCATTAAGGAAATGGAAAAAATAGAACCGGTAAAAGTGGCTTATAGAGAAGATTTAATTGCAGTTGAAAAAAAGGGAGTAACAACAACCAATACAAAAGCCAACGAAATAAAGTTAGAATACTCAGGCAATTTGCCTGATATTCTTGCATACCTGCAAAAGGAAACAGAACTGACAAGGAGTTCCTTAGTTACAATTCTTTCAGATAGCAACCGCCTTGCTGAGTTTGCAATCAACCCTCAAAAATTTATGGATGCTGTTGCTTCCATCATAAACCGTGAGTTACATAGGTTAATGATTGACGGTATAAAGTATGAGAAACTAACTACAGGGCATACAGAGTGGAGTATGCAACTATTCAGAGAAGAAGAATTGAAAGACTATTTTGAGCAATGTTTAGCAGTTAACAATTCAGTATTTGACCGTGTAATTTATGATAGTGAAATAGAGAGAAAGTTTGCAGAAGATTTGGATAAGAGAGAAGATATAAAATTGTTTGTCAAGCTACCTTCTTTCTTTAAAGTAGAAACTCCAATAGGTACTTATAACCCCGATTGGGCAATAGTAAAACACAACGACAATACCATTTATTTAGTCAGAGAAACCAAAAGCACCAAAAACTTTGAAAAGCTAAGAAATTCAGAAGCGGACAAAATAAAATGTGGTAGAAAACACTTTAATGCCATCGGAGCAGATTTTGATGTAGTAACAAGTTCAACAGAAGTATAATGAAAAAAGCATCAAGATATTCACCCATACAACGTATTGAACGAAACCCTCGGTATTCGTTCTCCTGTATGATATGTTTGATGTTTTCACCCAACCATACTAAGATTTACCGCTGGTGGCAAATTATTGGTTTACTGGGCTTTATTGTCTTTATGGGATATATGGTTTCAATTTCAAGGTAAATTATGGAGTTAGAATATAAATACACAAATAGGGCTGTTGCATTTTTAGATGTATTAGGCTTTCAAAATAAGCTTGAAGAGTTTGAAAGAGAAGCTATTGAATATTATAACACATCAAATGCTGAAGAAACAGCCGGAGAATTTGAAGAAGATAATAGCGAGTTAAACAGTCCAATTTACTATTCTCAAAAAGCAAGTGACTTCATAAATACCTTCAATTCAGCAATTTCAAAACTTGATAGTGATAAATTCAGTTATTACTTATTTAGTGATAACATTTGTATCACAGCAAAAAGTACTGGCGATAATGGGGAAAATTCACTTGTTGAATTATTACTTATTATTTCTGAATTATACTTCGAGTTTATTCAGCAAGGTTATTTTCTTCGAGGGGGCATTGACTTTGGTTTGTTTATAGATAAATCTTCAATAGCACTTGGTGTTCCTCTTGCAACAGCTTATAAAATGGAAAGCACACAAGCAGTTTTCCCAAGAATAGTTCTATCAAAGAATTTTATTAAGCAATTAGAAGACTATTCTGTAGATAATGTAAATGGTTATTCATCAATATTAACTTCAAGCCTTATCAAAGTAAGTTGTGACATTCAATACTTGAATGTTTTTAATCACATTTTTAAAGTTGATGATAAGGAATATTTTTTTGAACGGTATAGCTTCAACATAAATCAAAACCTTCTAAGTTCAGCACAAAAGGAGAATATTTTTTTAAAGTACAAATGGTTAGCTACTGAATTTAATTCATTTATCGAAACATATACAAGCTCTCTTGCATTCTATGATGAAAACTTTGAGGCAACAGATGAGTATTTACAAATTGTTAAACAACTAAAAGTCGAATATGGACAATAATCTTATATATATGCCAACATTTAGGGTTAGGCAACAAGAGACCATCGTATTGAAAAGTTTCAATTTTGGAGAACATATGTACCCTCTTATTGAAATTGTCAAAGAATTTGATAGGTCAAGAAAAGATGATACTCAAAAAACATTTGAGGAAATACATATAGAACTGATTGAAGCAATTCAGTCAACTTTTGTTTTTATTGATTTACCAATTTATTTAAAACAGTCTGGTGCTGTAAAGGATGAAGTAGTTGCTTTTTCATATAGTATAAGTAACAATCTTGAAAAGAGGTGTGAGTATTTAAATAAATTGTCCATTCATAGAAGTAAGGCTATACCAGTTATTTCTTCTTTTCTTTCTAAAACTGGCGATACTAATTCAATTCAAAATCAGTTTGAATTGTTACAGCCCAATTTTGACCGTATAGCATTCCGTTTATTTCCTTTAACCTTTAAAGATGATTTCAGTATAGTATCTACATTGGCTCGTCCTAATGACTACATAATAATGGATTTAGATACTATAAATCCATTTCCAAAAAGTCCTCCATTGCGTCCTCTTATTGCAGAGTTAAAATCTTTCCACACTTGTTGTAAAATATTACTTCGCAGTGCAATTAATACAGAGATACAAAATGTGAAATTAGACCACGGTCAAGTAGTTTACGAAGCTGACAATAGCCAAATTGATATTGATATACTTAATGAGTTCGGTGTAAATGCTACTGGTGATTTTGTAGGTATAAAAAAAGACGACCTAACGGCAGGGGGCACAATTAGTCCTGGTTTTATATATTATGATGCAACTGAAAATCAATACTATGGTTATCGTGCCGCTGTAAAGGAGTTAATACAATTTGAGAATTTAATTGTACCTGCAATTATTTCGTCCGATGCAACGCAAAGAATGTTAGCAACAAATCCTCCTTTTGTGGGTGCAGAAAACCCAGGATATAATACTTTGCTTAGTATTAGCTCGGGTGCAGAGAGTGGTAAAAGTCAGGCTAAATTTAAGAAGATAGCGATGGAGCACTATTTATATTGTATGCGATTAAAAATTGAAAATGGTGAGTTACATCAAACAAATGTTCAGCAGCCGTAGATTATTTCTGGTTTAACGTTGGTATTAAAAAAGAATTGTAAATCTATTGGCAATATAACTTCCCAGTGGTTTTGGATAAATGACCATCTTTTGTTATATCTTGCTTTTAGTGCTTGTTTTAGCATTAAGTTTATTTGAGCAGCGTTGTAATTATTCAAAATTTGCTCATTGTCAATGGTCCCAAAAAACTTTTGTTGTTCCTTTTTATTCATCAATGACAACTGTTCTTTAGCATTTAACTTTGGGCTATATTTAGCTTCTCGGTAAATTACCTTTTTGCTTTTTTCATAATACCAAACACCATAGTATTCCGGTATTAATTCAATTACTTTTTCCAGATGTGATTTGTCAATAACAACAGTGTTGTATTCAAATACATCACCATAATCATCAACTTGTTTTTTTAATCTATTTAATGTGTCAATTTTAGACTTAACTTCAAAAGATTTCGTATCTCCATTTATCACTAAAAAATCAGTTCTACTCGTTTTTGCTTTTACCTCAAATGCTGCAACATATTTTTTCGTAACAAACTCTTTTGCAAGTTGATATTTTAGTATCGCCTCGCAATCGTAGTTTTTAAAAGCAATATCATTGATAGTTTTAGCCAGCTCAAATTTGCTAAACTTTTGGAACTTGTCAGTTTGAAAAAATTCAGCAAGCAAGTCCCTAAGCTGATTGGTGTAGCTTAGGGTATTGTATGACCTAACAAGTGCTGAATAATCCATTCTTTTAATTTGTTTTCCACCTACAAAGGTAATCAATAAAACAAAATAATTACTACTTTTGCATCCCAATTCTAAACCCTATATTGTTCATTAAGTTTCATTTTATACAATCTGGGCATTCCCTTTCAGGTCGGGCTTTCCGTTACAATCTTTTGCTAAGGCAAAAGGATTTTCACTTCAATCCCTAATGCATAAAGAAGCGGTGTTCGTTCCTCACATGTAGTTTGATACCCCCCCGAACAAACCTCACAGAAATACGGCTTGTGCAGTTTCCCAAACACAAGGCTTACGCTGCACTGCACCTATGGTATTGCAGTCAGTTTTTAACTGTCATATTTTTTGTGGCTATGCTCCCCAAGCATTTGGCACATTGCCTGTTCCGCTTTGCTCCTCAGCCAAAGAGCCAAGCCAACACACAGCATAGCAACAAAAAAACGCTACACTCCAACCACCACCACCGTTCCGCTTATGCCAGTATAAAAACTGCCTGAAGCTAAATAACATAATGTGGCATTATGTGTTCGCTTCGCACAGCCTTTTGCTATCGCTTATGCAAGCATCCAACCGCACAGGCTGTCACATAATAACATTATGTTAAATAGCCAATACCATAGCCATTTTGATAAAATGGAAGCCGTATTTCTTGCCGACCCACACCCCCCAATGCCACACACCCCAACCACCCTTTTCAGCGGTGCAGTAAAAAATAAAGCATCTTTTGTTTTATTGCCAATGTGCATTCGGTAGCTTCATTCATTCGTGTCCATTCCGTTACAGCGTTTCGTTCATTACGCTTTGCTCCATTCTCTACACTATCTTCCACTTCATTACCACTCATTTCATTTCAGCCACCTCATTGCACCGCACAGCAAGAGCAACGCATCCATTCCATTTCGTAAAGCAATGCACAGTTTCATTCTACAGCTTGGCAATTGCATTACCTCCGCTACAATATTTTTTGTGTTGAAATAATTTACAAAAAATGCCATTGCTTCAATGCAATTGCTACAAGCCGTTCCATTCCACCCATCCCATTTTACTCCATTCCATTCCTGCCTTGCACTTGCTTTTTGCCAACGCTACTACAGTATGGTATGCTTTATTTTTTCCTGCGACTTGTTAGCCCCAATCCAACGCACAAGGTCATTTCGACTTCGATATTTTAATAACTGTAATAAAGAAAAACATCTTTCTTTTTTTGACTTGAATTGGCTTTTGAGTTTATGATTTGAAAAAAAATAAAATAAAAAAGTGCAGCAAAATTAGGTGGCTCACACAAGCCCACGCTGATAAAAAAACCAAAAGACTACGGCATAATGAAAGGCAAATAATCTTTTATTTTTTAATGGTATTTGCCTTTCACCCTTCGGGACTTATTCCGTTTCCTTTTGGTTTTTTAGCCACGCCACCTACACAAGGGCTTTCTTTTTTTTTCTGTTTTTTTTCTTTGTCAAAAAATTTTATGGTGTTGTGCGAAGCGTAGCGAAGCACAGCACAGGCAAGGGGCAAAAGCAGATACAAACTTTAAAGCTCGTATTATGCACAGTCCAAAAATTCACACATTCAACTCAAAAAATCCAGTAAACGATTTTAGCGTTTTCATTCTCTGTAAAGGATTAAACAGCGGAAAACCACTTGAAAAGCCTTGCCCCAACTGCTTTGTTATTGCCTGTAAAAATTCAGATGAAATGGACTTTTACAAAACCCTTGCTTTTGGCTTATGGAAAGCGAAGCATTTTCATCAGTTCCTTGTGGGTTCCGTTATTCCGTTTATCCGTATTGATGATTTTAAAAACACCATCAAAACCCAAGCGGAAGAAGTCAGTAAAAATAAAATGGCTTTTACTACAGATGTTCAGAAAGTAAAGCTGATAGAACGAAAGGAAAAACAGATATACCAGCAGTTAGCACTATTAGCCGATGTAAAAAGAGCAATGATGCACCGGTATTTCAAAAGGTAGCCATAATGGCTGCCAATAAATGGATGATTGCTTTTGCTCCATGAAAAATTTATATGCAAAGATAGCAAGGGGGGCAGACGCACAAAGCCAACACTAAAAAAACCAAAAGACTACGGCATAAACACAGACCCACCGCACAAGGCTTTCATTTATTCCGTTTCCTTTTGGTTTTTTTATCCCCCTTGCAGTGAGAAGCATATAAATTATTTCATTATGCAAAATCATCCACGTATTTCATCAGGCAGCCAGTTAGGCAGTTGCCATTTTTCTCAGCAGGTTCTCCATCAGCACTTGCAGCTTTCACCTTTTGCATTTCAGCGTTATATACGCAGGTCATCGTTAGCCCATCAGCCAGTTTTTGGCATCAAGGTTTATCGGCTTCCTTGTGGCTGTTTCGTTTGGTGCTATCCATCAGGTGTTCGTGAGCTTTCAGCATTGCCCTTTTAGGGCTTTGCTGCTCTCATTTCGACCTTGAAGCCACCATAAGGAAAGGATAAAGGCAACATGATTGCCATCATAGTGAAAAGTAATGCAAAAAGAAAAGCCCCACCGATTTGGTGAGGCATCCTTTTTTCAATAACCCTGTAAAGCTATTAGAAAATGTCTTGTACCTTCAAAGCATTACCTGAATTGAATAAGTAATAGTTTGTACCAACTTGTTGATAAAACTCAATACCAATGCAATTCAAAACACTCACATCAGCAGTCATAACAGGAGAACCTGGCAATGTACTTGTGATGGTGGTTGGCAATGCTACTGGAGTGCTTAAATCTATGTAACCAGAATAAGCAACATCTGAAAGTTCATTCAGAGATGGATCAATTGGCTCATAAATTCCAGATGTATCATTATACTCAAAATCTGAAACAACTGATATTGCACTAATCAATCTGAAATGTGTTGCACCAGCCGGAGCATTCACATAATTTAATGGATTGAATGCAGGAACTGTTAATGTAGCACTATCACGAGCAGGAGTATTTGTAAGTGTGTAAGGTGCATAAAAAACACTATCCAAACTGATGTTCTTATCAAAATTCAACCCAGTTAAATATTGTCTTTGTGTTGAAATCAAAATGGCTCTGTAACCTCTTGCTTCGGTTAAATCTTCCAAATTGATTTTTTTCATGATAGCCGTTAAACGGCCTGTTAGTTGTGGGTCACTCATTTGTTTCATCAATTGAGCTAATCCAACACGAATTGATTTTCCAGCTGCTGCACAGCCTCCAAACTCATTCATGTTTTCCCTTGTTCTTTCAAACTCAGGTGCAGTTTTTACTTGTTCACCAGTTGG
>JADBXZ010000047.1 GCA_020403265.1 Bacteroidota bacterium | reverse complement strand
GTTACTGTATAAACACCACTGGCATTTGGTAATAAACCATACATCTGTGGGTTAGATACGTTTGATGTATAACTGTTTGGTCCTGTCCACGAGTAAGTGGCTGCACCTGCCGAATTGGCTTGCAAGCTGATGTTCGCCGGCTCGCATTGAGATATCTGTGGAATCACATTGATCGGGTTGACAGGAACAACACTTAAATTATTGCTACCTATAGTTGTACAACTAACAGTACCAATTGCAAATAGGGCCGTTGCATAATAAGGTCCGGATGCATTTGTAGGGATATTTGATATTGTACCTGTTGCACCTGTAGCTACGTAATTGTTAGGCCCGGTCCAGGAGAAACCAATTGCGCCGGGGGCAACTGCACTAAGCGTTGCGGTTCCATATTGACAAACATTATTTGGTAAGCTAACTGTAACCGAACTTGTAGGAACTACAGAGTAATTGGAAACAACCGTTCTTGTACAAACTAAGGTACTGGCAGAATTAGAAAAGAACGCCGTTGTGGTGTAATTACCTGAGTTAGCAGGCATTAATCCTGCAATTGACGGAGATTGGTTGACAGAAGTGAATGAGCTTGGTCCACTCCAGGAATAAGAACTTGCACCTACAGCTGATGCACTTAAATTTAAAGTTGCGCCTTGGCAAAGTGTGCTGGCTGGTGCAGCTGTAATTGTGATAGAGTTTGTTGGAATAACGGTAATTTGAACAGTGTTGGTACGCGGACAAGCCTTGCCCATAAAATTAATATTGCTTGTAACAGTATACACTCCACTGTTAGTGGGTTGCATATTGGCTAATAATGGACTTTGAACATTAGAAGAGAACGCACCCGGACCACTCCAAGCGTAAGCAGTAGGGTTGCCTGGCGCTGTAAGCGTAGCAGATAAGTTAGTTGATCCATTTTGACATACAAATGTATTGTTGCTGACAGTAATACTAGGGTTACCTGCTATAAAAACAGAAAAAGTTGTGTTTGCTTGAATAGCGCCTCCCGATGTATTGGTTGAACTAGCCAACAAAGTGTAAACAGCTACAGAAGAGGTAGTATTTACAGGAGCAGTGAAATTAAAAATTGGACTGGTTTGAATAATTCCTCCCGGGTTTAAGGTGTAGGTGATAGGATTAGTAACACCCAACCAATTAGCAGTAGTGGTGCCAACTGCACCAGGACATAAAGTAATACTTGGTGCAACCAAGGGGCTACAAGTTAAACCAGCGGATCCGGTACTTTGAAAAGTAACATTCCCGTTTACCCCGCTATAGTTCGAAAATAAAAATATGAATTGTTGACCGGCAGTAACAGGGATTGAAGGCTGATAATTACCCGGATTACCACCTGCAGGGATTGTTCCCATGCCAGTACCACCGATAGTTGTCGCATTCCAGTTACAAGAAACAGGCGGAAGGTTATTACTAAACAATTGATTGCAAGCATTTGCCAAACCTCCGGTGATAGGCCATAAAATCCAATCATAAAAACCCATTTGAGGGTTTGGAGAACCATTAGCGCCCAGTGAAAAACCTAACATTCCGTTTGATGAAACTGTTAAAACCATCCATTGTGGCCCGGGCACGTTAGCGAACATACATCCGGAGTTAATTCCTTGGGGATTAGTAAATGGATTACTTATGTTACCGGCTGCTCCTCCGGTTAAACCTGTTCCACCAACAGTCATTGGAAAACTTGGGTTTGTACAAAAATTCTGACTGTTATTACATGCTCCAACATTTTGGGCCGTAACTGTTCTTTGAATGAACAATGTAAAAAACAGAGAAATATAAATAACTTTAAAATATTTCATGGATTATCTTGTAATTAAACTATTAAATGAAGAAAAAACCTTATTCGACTCTAAATTTTCGTAAACCTTTGCTCCTGTATTGTCATAAACTACATTGTAGCCGGAAGTTAAGTTCGATAAAAAGGCATATTCGCTTTTGTTAACAATAACTGCTTTGCTAATACCATCTTTGCCTGCTGTTATGGAACCAACAGTATTATCATCTAAATTAACACTAATAAACACTAAGCCCTGAGTGCCGTTTTTCAATTTTGCAAACTCATATGCTTTGTAAACTTTATCAAATTCTTTATTTGTTTCTCTACTTTCCTTATTAGAAGATGACCATACATGTAAGGCGATGATCTTATTTTGAAGATTTATGTTCGGTAATCTAGTGTGGATAATTTTAACTATCTGCGCATCAGTTACTTGCTGAGCATTAAGTTTAAAACCAAAAACAACTAACAACGCAATAAATAATAAAACAGCTTGTTTTTTCATAATTAATTTTCTAGCATCAAAGATAGTTAATCCAATTGAATGCCGGAAATTATTTACTCATTAAATCAACAGGTTCAATCATTTACAAATGAAACTTTTATATGCAACATCGGTGAAAAGAGATGTTTTCGTTAAAATAACCAAATTCGGGCGTTTAATGGCCTATTTTACTATCTTTGCCTATTATTTTGGACAACAAAAGTTACATAGACCCCGAAAACATTCCACAACACGTTGCTATTATTATGGATGGTAATGGCAGATGGGCCAAACAACATGGAGAAGACCGTATTTTTGGTCACCACGAGGGTGTTAATTCAGTTAGAGAAATAGTTGAAGCATGTGGCGAAATTGGGGTAAAATATTTAACGCTCTATGCTTTTAGCACAGAAAACTGGAACAGGCCAAAAGACGAGGTTGATGCTTTAATGGAATTATTGGTGGCAACCATCAGTCTTGAAACGCCTAATCTCCACTCTAAAGGCGTTAAACTACATGTCATTGGAGATGTAAAAAGTCTTCCTCAAAGTTGTCAGGCAGAATTAAATGAATCTATAAAAATCACAGCCAATAATAACAAAGTTAACCTGATTTTAGCATTAAGTTACAGCAGCAAATGGGAAATAACTAATGCCGTTAAACAAATTGCTGAAAAGGTTAAATCTAACCAAATTGAATTGAAGGACATTAATTCAAACTTAATTGACAAACATTTAAATACAAGCGCATTCCCCGACCCTGAATTAATGATCAGAACAAGCGGAGAGCACAGAATTAGTAACTTCCTGCTTTGGCAATTGGCATATGCAGAGTTTTATTTTACAAATACGTTATGGCCTGAATTTAGAAAAGAAGATTTCTATAAAGCCATCCTTTCTTACCAAAAAAGAGAAAGACGATTTGGTTTAACCGGTGAACAAATTCAACAACCATAACATTAATTGAAGTTTGAAACTTAAATTTGTAAAAATAATCGTTTTCATGTTGCTCTGTATTGTCCAGTACAATGCGCAAACAATTGCAGATAGCCTTATTCTCGAATCAATTAAAGCTCCAAAAAAATACCGACTTGCGCCGATTTCAGTAACTGGCGCAACAGCCACTGACCCACAAATTATAGTATTATTAAGCGGTTTAGTTGCCGGTGAAGAAGTAAGCATCCCCGGCGATAAAATTACAGATGCCCTTAAAAAATTATGGAAACAAGGTTTGTTTGACGATATTGAAATTAACTTGGATAAAGTTGTTGGCGATGATGCTTTCCTTGTTATTAAAGTTATTGAAAAACCCAAATTAACGAAGTTCAGGTTTAGCGGTGACGTAAGAAAAGGTGAAGCTGACGATTTAAGAGGAAAGTTGAGATTATTTCCTGAAAAACCTGTAACTGAATTTCTAAAAGGTAATATTAAAAATACAGTTCGCGACTATTTTTTAGATAAAGGCTTTTACCATAACATCGTTACAATTAAACAAATAAAAGATTCTACAAAAAAAATTCCTCACGCTATACTTGTTATTAATGTTGAAAAAGGAAAAAAAGTTCGTATTCAAGATGTTAATATAATAGGCAATACAGTTATTCCTGATTGGAAATTAAGACGAAAATTAGAAGACAGTAAAAGGAGGCGTTGGTACAACCCTTTTAATTCAGGTAAATACTTACAAGATAATTTACAAAAAGATTTGCCCGCCATAGCTGCAAAGTATAACACAAAAGGATACCGTGATGCAAGAGTTATTAAAGACACAGTTTATTTCGTGTCTAAAAATAGAGTAGCAATTGACATCATTGTTGATGAAGGTAACAAATACTATTTTGGTAAATTTAATTGGTACGGCAATAGTAAATACCGAAGTGGGCAACTTGATACAGTATTAAACATAAAAGCCGGGGAAACCTATGATATAGCGAAACTAGAGCAAAAACTTTACATGAATCCTAATGGCAACGATATAAGCAGCTTATACATGGATGATGGTTATTTATTTTTTCAGGTAAACCCACAAGAAACCAACATCCATAATGACACTATTGACTATGATATACTAATGTATGAAGGCAAACAGGCAACTATTAATAAAATCACCATAAAAGGAAATGATAAAACGAATGATCGTGTAATTTACAGAGAAATCAGAACCAAACCAGGACAATTGTTTCGCCGGTCAGACATCGTTAATACACAACGTTTCTTAGCACAATTAGGCTATTTCGATCCTGAAAAATTAAATGTAATTCCTACACCTAATCCAGCAGACGGAACCGTTGATATTGAATACATTGTTGAAGAAAAACCTAGCGATCAAATTGAATTAAGTGGCGGTTGGGGTGGTAGAAATAATTTTGTGAACCCTAATTTGCCCCAGCAGCGTAATCTAGGAATAATTGGTACGCTTGGTGTTACATTTAATAATTTCAGTACTCGTAATTTTTTTAAACGAGAGGCATGGAGACCTTTACCAAGTGGAGATGGCCAGCGCTTAAGTGTTCGCGCTCAAACGAACGGGATTTTTTATCAATCTTACAATTTTTCATTTACTGAGCCATGGCTTGGTGGCAAAAAACCAAACTCCTTAACATTATCTGTATTTCATACATTGTTTAATCAATCAGGTCAACGGAAATACATAAAGCAAGACGGTGTAAAAGTATTTAATCCTGCTCGCCAAAGCATGAGTATCATTGGTTCAAGCATTGGATATGGCAAGCGCTTAAAATGGCCGGATTTCTTTTGCAATTTCAATACGGCCTTAAGTTATAATTATTACGAACTTGATAAATATCCGGCTTTCATTTTCAGTACCGGTTACTCAAATGATATTAACCTAGGACTAAACTTTTCAAGGTCATCAACAGATGCACCCATCTATCCCAAAACTGGAAGTAACATTGTTTTAGATATGAAGTTTACACCACCATATTCACTTTTTAACAAGAAAGATTATTTTAGCTTAAGCGAACAAGAACGATATAAGTTTATTGAATACCAGAAATATAAAATAACCGCCGAATGGTTTACACAGCTAACCAATAAAAAAGCTGCAGAAGGAAAAGAAGCCAGAAATTTAGTGTTAAGAACTAAAGTGGGCTATGGTTTCTTGGGTTATTACACAAATAGAACCGGATTTTCGCCGTTTGAACGTTTTTATATGGGTGGAAGCGGTTTAAGTGGTTTCCAAAACTTTGTAGCCCGTGAAATAATAGCTTTACGCGGTTATACAGATCAATCGTTGGTACAAACATTTGAGAATGGTTTACCGGTGGGTGACCCGATTGTTTCGAGATATACAATGGAATTACGTTACCCAATTAGCCTAAACCCGCAGGCCACTATTTTTGTTCTGGGATTTGCAGAAGCCGGTAATTCTTATAAAAATTTTAAGACATTTAATCCATTTAATGTAAAACGAAGCGCTGGTTTTGGCCTACGCGTATTTTTACCAATGTTTGGATTATTAGGTATTGACTATGGTTGGGGCTTTGATCCAATTTTAGATAGTAATGGTAATAAAAGAACTGATACAGGTTTAGGAAAAGGCCAATTTCACTTTACCATTGGCGGTATGTTAGGAGAATTATAAGCTCTTAATAACAAAATATAAAATTTTACAATTCGCTTTAATAAAAATCTATTTTTGCAATTCTAAAATTATGGCATTAATCGTAAAAAAATCACAATTACCCAATGCGGGTAAAGGCTTGTATACAACCAAGGCAATTAAAAAAGGTGAAAAAGTAATTGAATACAAAGGAGAAATTATTGATTGGAAAGAATATGAAAAGCGTGTTGCTCGTGATGAAGACGGTTATCTTTTTTTTATCAATAAAAAAAAATGCATAGATGCTTATCACACACCAGGACATAAAGCCCGTTACGCTAACGACGCAGCCGGTTTAAGTGTTGTTAAAGGCCTAAAAAACAATTGCAAATACGAAGTGTTTGATGATAAATGTTTTATAGTGGCAGAGAAAAACATCAACCCAGGAGAGGAAATATTTGTAACCTATACCAAAGTATATTGGGATTGCATCCGTTACAATATTAAACATGGTTTATACAAAACAAAAAAATTTTAGTGAGTAAATTTTTAATAGTTGGTTTAGGCAATAGTGGCGAAGAATATAAAAATACCCGTCACAATATTGGATTTTCAATCCTTGATTTTTTAGCCGATGAAGCAGGAGTTTCCTTTCAATCATCCAGACTTGCGGATGTAGCCGAACTTAAACACAAAGGAAAAACCCTTTTTTTAATTAAGCCAACGACTTATATGAATCTAAGCGGCAAAGCATATAACTATTGGTTGCAAACAGAAAAAATTGAAATTCATCAGAGTTTAGTTTTAGTTGATGAATTAGCCTTACCGTTTGGAAAAATAAGGATAGGCCCTAAAGGAAGCGATGGTGGCCATAATGGTTTAAAAAGTATTCAGGAAACACTCGGAACAACTAATTATCCGAGGTTAAGGTTTGGAATTAGTAATACTTTCAATAAAGGAAACCAATCCAATTATGTGTTAGGGAAATGGAATGAAGAAGAACAAAAAGCTTTACCTGAGAGACTTAAACTCTGTTCAGAAGCCATTAAAGCATTCACTTTTATTGGATTAGAGCGATGCATGAATCAATTTAACAAGGCATAAGTAAAGCGTATTTTTCTTATATTTGTTTCTCTTTTTTAAAGACCCAAAAACACAATGAAACATATTCGTAACTTTTGTATTATTGCCCACATTGATCATGGAAAAAGTACCTTGGCTGATCGCTTATTGGAACACACTAAAACAATTAGCAGTCGAGAAATGCAAGCTCAAGTACTGGATGATATGGACCTTGAGAAAGAAAGGGGTATTACAATCAAAAGTCACGCCATTCAAATGGAATACAATTACAATGGCGAAAAATTTGTTCTCAACTTAATTGATACCCCGGGCCATGTTGACTTCAGTTACGAGGTAAGCAGAAGTATTGCTGCATGTGAAGGAGCACTATTAATTGTTGATGCCGCGCAAGGCATTCAGGCACAAACCATCTCGAACTTGTATTTGGCATTAGAAAACGATTTAACCATTATTCCCATTCTAAATAAGATGGATTTGCCAAGTGCAGAACCTGAATTGGTTAAAGACCAGATTGTAGATTTAATCGGCTGCGATAGAAACGAAATTATACCAGCTTCTGGTAAAACAGGGATGGGTGTTGATGATATTCTTAAAGCCATTATTGAGCGTGTAAAACCGCCGGTAGGAGACACCAATGCACCTTTACAGGCCCTAATTTTTGATAGTGTATTTAATAGTTTCAGAGGAATTATTGCTTACTATAAAATCATTAATGGAAGCATTAAAAAAGGTGAAAAGGTAAAATTTGTAAACACCGGTGCCAGTTATTTTGCTGATGAAGTTGGTGTTTTAAAACTAAAACAAGAACCTCGCGATGAAGTATTTACAGGCGATGTGGGCTACATTATTTCCGGCATAAAAGATGCGCGTGAGGTAAAAGTTGGTGATACAATTACTACAGTAGCAAACCCTTGTGAAAGTGCTATCGATGGTTTTGAAGATGTTAAACCGATGGTTTTTGCCGGGATTTATCCGGTTGATACAGAGGATTTTGAGGAGCTTCGTTACAGCATGGAAAAACTACAATTAAATGATGCTAGTTTAACTTGGGAACCGGAGAGCAGTGCAGCTCTTGGATTTGGTTTTAGATGCGGCTTTTTAGGGATGCTGCATATGGAAATTGTTCAGGAACGTTTAGAACGAGAATTCGGAATGACTGTGATAACAACAGTTCCGAACGTTAGTTATAAAGCCTACCCAACTAAAGGTGAAATGGTAGTAGTGAATAACCCAAGCGATATGCCGGATCCCGGTAGAATTGATTACATTGAAGAACCATTCATAAAAGCCAATATTATAACTAAAAGTGAATACATTGGTCCAATTATGACACTCTGTATCGAAAAACGTGGCAGCATTGTTAATCAAAACTATTTAACAGCTGACCGAGTTGAACTCATCTTTGAAATGCCACTAGCTGAGATTGTATTCGATTTTTACGATCGTTTAAAATCAATCAGCAAAGGTTATGCGTCTTTTGATTATTCGCCTCTCGAAATGCGCCAAAGTGATTTGGTTAAAATGGATATACTTCTGAATGCTGAGCAGGTGGACGCTTTGTCGGCTTTAGTTCACCGCAGCAACGCACACAACCTTGGTAAGAAAATGTGTGAAAAATTAAAAGAACTAATTCCGCGTCAACAATTCGAAATTCCAATACAAGCAGCGATTGGTGCAAAAATTATCGCCCGCGAAACAATAAAGGCTATGCGTAAAGACGTAACGGCTAAATGCTATGGTGGCGATATAAGCCGTAAACGTAAACTATTGGAAAAACAAAAAGAAGGTAAAAAACGTATGAAGCAAGTTGGGAATGTTGAAATACCACAAAGTGCATTTATGGCAGTTTTGAAGTTGAATGACTAGTTTTAAAACATAAAGATGTCAAAACCAAGGGTTGGGTAATAAGAATAATTCTCTGGTTCAGCATCCGGCATTTCAATCTATTAATTTAGTATTTAATTAATGAAACAACCTCATTATTAAATTAACATTAAACATTCAATTTCTTAATAAATTGAGCCGTAATTTTTAACATTTAACCATTTAAAATAGTATTATTGTGCTTTACTTTATCATAAACTAAATGAAAATTGGATTTGATATATCCGGCGGAGATTTTGCACCGGTTAATTGTTTAGATGGTGCAATTCTGGCAGCAAATGAACTTCCGGCAAGCGTTAAATTAGTACTGTTTGGTGATGCCGTTCAAGCTAAAACTTATTTTTCCGAGAAAGGCGTCAACCCTGAACAATTTGAATATGTTCACACCACAGAAACTATTGATATGGGTGAACACCCAACAAAAGCATTTTCGCAAAAACCTAATAGTTCAATTTTTCTTGGATTTAAGCATTTAAAGGAAAAACAAATTGATGCTTTTGCAAGCGCAGGCAATACAGGGGCCATGCTAGTTGGATCCATGTTTACTGTAAAAGCTGTGCCGGGTGTTATTCGCCCTTGTATAACAGGCATCTTACCTAAAGAAAACGGTGGCTTCGGAGTGATACTGGATGTAGGAACCAATGCTGATTGTAAACCTGACGTGCTTTATCAATTCGGTATCTTGGGTTCCCTATTTGCAAAAGAAGTATACAAAATCCAAAATCCTAAAGTTGGTTTATTAAACATTGGTGAAGAGGCTGAAAAAGGTAATTTAGTTTCTCAAGCAGCCTATAATTTGATGAAAGATTCAAAAGATTTCAATTTTATTGGTAATATCGAAGGTCGTGATTTATTTGGTGATGCAGCTGACGTAATTGTTTGTGAAGGATTTGTTGGCAATGTTGTTCTTAAAAGTGCTGAAGCATTTTACAAACTAATTAAAACAAGAAAACGCAGTGACGATTACTTTGACCGCTTTAATTATGAATTGTATGGTGGTACACCAGTTCTTGGAATTAATTCAAATGTTCTGATTGGCCATGGTATTTCCAGTGCAATTGCATTTAAAAATATGTTATTGTTAGCAAGGGATATTTCTGAAGCTAAACTTGACGAGAAAATAAAAACAGTTTTTCAATAATGAAAATTAACGCCGCCATAACAGCCGTTGGAGGGTACTTACCGGAGTACGTTTTAACCAATGAAGAATTATCGACCCTAGTTGATACGAATGATGAATGGATTACAACACGCACCGGTATTAAAGAAAGGCGAATTTTAAAAGGTGAAAAAGGATTGAGCGACATGTGTGTGCCGGCTATTGAAGAGTTATTAAAAAAACGCGGCATTTCAGCGCTTGACATTGATTTACTTATTGTTGGAACCATTACCGGTGACTATGGCTTTCCTTCTGCCGCTAACGTTATTTGCGATAAAATTGGTGCCAAAAACGCCTGGGGTTTTGATTTATCTGCCGCTTGTAGTGGTTTTATATACAGTTTGGCAACTGCTGCTCAGTTCATCGAAACTGGCAGATATAAAAAAGTTGTAGTTGTTGGAGCTGATAAAATGTCGAGCATTATTAATTACGAAGACCGTGCTACATGCATCATTTTTGGTGATGGTGCAGGTGCGGTTTTATTAGAACCAACCACAG
Organism: Bacteroidota bacterium; assembly: GCA_020403265.1. Taxonomy (GTDB): domain Bacteria; phylum Bacteroidota; class Bacteroidia; order B-17B0; family Aurantibacillaceae; genus Aurantibacillus. Next base: position 31,452 of record JADBXZ010000047.1, on the reverse strand, counting down.
AAGATGTTGGTGTTAAGGATTTCATTTTAAAATCTGATGGTGCCGGTCGAAATTACTTGTACATGCCCGCAGGTGGTTCAATTAAGCCCGCTAGTGCCGAAACAGTTGCTAAAAAGGAACATTACGTTGTACAAGAAGGCCAAACGGTGTTTAAATTTGCTGTAAAAGAAATGGCCGATGTAAGTGCTGAAATTATGGAGCGAAATCATTTAAAAGGTGAGGATATTGCCTGGTTAGTTCCTCACCAAGCTAACAAACGAATAATTGATGCCACCGCCAGTCGTGTTAACATCAGCTCTGATAAAGTAATGATGAACATTGAAAAATACGGCAACACTACCGCAGGAACCATTCCTTTATTACTTTGGGATTACGAAAAACAACTCAAAAAAGGTGATAACTTAATTATCTCAGCTTTTGGTGGCGGATTCACGTGGGGTTCCATTTGGTTAAAATGGGCCTACGATGGCGCCTCTCATTAAATTTTTCTGCTTACTTTATTACCACTCTATCAAGAAGGCTACAAACCCATAACAAGCGAACTAGTAGTAACACTTGCCATATTAAACCAACCAACTCCTTTGATTCCATCTTTTGGCGAAACTATGTTTGTTCTTACATTTTCAGGTGTGGTTGCAAATAAACCTCCGTTGCTAACCTGAGCTTGCGCCTGAATAAAAAAGTTATAAGCGTCTCTTGATATCGAATGAATCTCAGCTCTGCATTTGTCATTCTTTTGGTATTCTTTAAATCCTAAAAAGGTTGCAGGTGGACTGAAAAAATTAGCTGGTTCAGTAGAGTTATATATTTCACCGTTTGTCCCGTCAACGCAAACGATTATATCTCCTGCCTTACTAAATAATGTATCGTTCCTAAATACTTTTATTCTATAATAATCAGGATTGTTATCAGCAATATCTACGGCAAATAACAAAGAAGTGTAGTATGGTTTTGGTTGGTTTCCGCCAAAACCCGAAGGTTCAATTAAAGTATCAGCAATACCTAGAAATATTCCGCTGGTATCTATAAAAGGGAAATCCTTTTTCAAATCTATTTTTGAAGCAATAGCACGTCGCTTTTGCGTTGCAATAGCTGTATATAAGTTACCATTTACAGAAACGTTCAACTCATATTGATGATTTGTTTTTGCAATGGTATCATTTACGGTGAGATTAAACTGATAATTACCATTACCTGAATAAGTAAACGTATATGATTTGTTGGCAGTTAAATCTTTAAGTACAACCTGCGCATTACTGATAGGCTCCGAGGCTTCGCCGGAAAAATAATCAGCATTATTGAGTACTCTAACAATTTGAGGTTTTCTCAAATCATCAATAAAGGCATCAATTACGACCAATTTACTCCCTTTATCTAATTTTATTTTAACTACATCCTCGCAAGATGCTAATGCAATCGTACAGATTGTCAAAACGATTATTTTTTGAATGAATGTTTTCATATGTTAAAAAGAAAAATTGTATGTTACTGCAGGAACAATTGAACCAATTACTGAAAAACGCACTGCTTCGTTGATATTAGGATTGGTTGAATTTTGTCTGAAATAGATGCTATAAGCGTTTCTACGGTTATATGCATTATAAACACTAAATACCAAAGTTTGCTTGTAACGTCCAACATCATTTTTTCTGAAATTAAATGTTGCGCCAAAATCTAACCGGTGAAATGGCGTAATTCTGTAATTATTTCTATTACCTGTTGTATTGTAAGGAATGCTAATATTTTGAATCTCTAACTTGGTATTTGGGAACGTGGATGGTGTGCCACTCAAAAAAACAAAGTTGGCGGATAAGCTCCAACGTTTTGTTAAATCATAATTAGCAACTGTATTTAAAACATGTGTTCTGTCGTATCTACTAACAAACCAATCGCCGTTACTGATTCCTCTTACTAATCGTTCCGTTCTGCTTAACGTATAACTAATCCAACCATTTAATTTACCTTTTGTTTTCTTCACAAAAAATTCGGCACCATAGGCTCTACCTAATCCCTGTAGAAGTTGATTTTCCACAGTAGGGTTGATGAATAAATTGGCATTATCAATATAATCCAATTGATTTTGTAAATACTTATAATACACCTCAACCGATGTTTCGTACATGTTTTCTTTTAAATTTCTGAAATAACCAACACTCACCTGATCAGCAACTAGTGGTTTTAAATTATTAGTTGCCATTGTATATACATCTAACGGTGTGCTTGCTGCGGTATTGCTAATTAATTGAAGGTACTGCGCCATTCTATTGTAGCTGGCTTTAATTGATGAGAATTGATTTACAACATAATTCATCGCAAATCTTGGCTCTGGATTAATATAATTTTGTATCGGCACCCGTGCACCATATCTCACTGAATCTTGCAATGGTAATTCGGTGTTCGGAATTGTATCTCTAAAAGTAAAGGCCGTTCCTTTTCCTAAATAAGTAAATGCACTTACACGTATGCCATATTCAATAGTTAACCTTGGCTTTATTTTGTGTTCATTGGCAATATAAGCACTATACTCCGCTCCATATCGTTTTGGTGAAACGAATTTAACCTCAGCGCCCTCCTGAAATTTACCAATTGCTTTATAAGGTAAAAAATCATAATATAGAACCTGTGCTCCAAATCTAACTGTATTTTTGTTATTAACATACCAGCTAAAATCAGGCTTAAAACTATAGTTGATGATGTTACTGCTCCATTTAAAACTCTGATTATTTGAAGGTGCGGTAAATTCAAGATAATAATCATAGTTACTGTAAAATGTTGTCATATTCATAAACAATTTATTATTAAAAATATGATTCCATCTTACGGTTGCTGTGCTGTTTCCCCAATTAAACTTGAATGCACTGCTGGCTCCAAACTGGTCTCTTCCGAAATACCCACTGGCAAATACCGTGTTTTTATCGTCAATTCTATAATTTAATTTTGCTGTTAAATCATAAAAATTAAATACCACACCTTTTAAAGGACTGGTTTCCTTTAAGAATGGTTTGACTAAGGCATCCAAATAACTTCTTCTTCCGGCAATAATAAAGCTAGCCTTGTCCTTTTTTAAAGGTCCTTCTATGCTTAAACGACTAAAAATTGTACCAATACCGCCGTTTACAGCAAACTTTTTATTATTCCCTTCTTTCATTCGGATATCCAAAATAGAAGAAACTCTTCCACCATACTGAGCGGGCACACCTCCTTTTATTAGTTTTACGTCTTTTACAGCATCAGGATTAAATACCGAGAAAAACCCGAATAAATGAGATGAATTGTACACCGGTGCTTCATCCAATAAAATCAGATTTTGATCAACATTACCACCACGTACATTAAAACCACTGGCTCCTTCACCTACACTGGTAACACCTGGAAGCAATTGAATTGAACGCACAACGTCTACTTCACCCAACAAAGCAGGAATTTTGTTAATTTGTTTAATATCTAACTTAGCAGTTCCCATTTCTATACTTTTGATGTTCTTATCTTCTGCTTCGCCTGTAATTACAACTTCATCCAGCTGTTTCCCTTCCTCCTTCATTTCCACATTAAGCTTTGTGTTTTTATCCAGTTCAATAGTAAATGTTTGAACCGCATAGCCTATGCTGTTAATTACAATTTCATGAGTTCCTTTTGGTAAATTCAAGGAGAAAAATCCATATTCGTTGGCTGCTACACCTATACTCGTTCCTTTTTTGGTAACTGTTGCGCCAATCATAACCTCACCGTTACTGGCATCTTTAATGTACCCACTAATCGTGTATTTTTCCTGTGAATATGCAAATATCACAAAGAAAAAGTTAAACAAAATAATTTTAAACCTCATAAAACTGTATTCCTATGCTTCAACAAAACATTAACGTAATTGTTTAAGTCTATTTTAGATTTGCAAATCTACGGAAACTTTTTTTGTCTATATAGTTTCCTTTGGGTGATTTTAAGACATTTTAACGATTTAATAATGTTACAGCATAATTATGCATTTAATACTCTAAACAAGCTTATCTAACCGAGGTGATTTTTTCAATACAAAGTATGATCAGTTACAATCGCCACTAAATTAAATTACACTTTGAATCTAAAAAGTAACTATCTACATTTGGAATCATGATTCTGAGCCAATAATTGCTATTTTAGAGCCTTAATTTATGAAACCAAGTATACCCAGCGGCACCAGAGATTTCGGAACTTCCGACATGCTCAAACGTAATTACATTTTCAACACGATTAAACGTAATTTTGAACTCTTTGGTTATTCGCCTATAGAAACGCCGGCTATGGAAAAAATTACCACGCTAACAGGTAAATACGGTGATGAAGGTGACCAACTGATTTTTAAAATTTTAAATAGCAGAATACATGAAAGTAAAGAAAAAGAAGAACTGCTAAAAGAATTTCAACTGAGTTTACAGTCCTCCAAAAACAGCGAAACCTTAACGGAAAAAGCATTACGTTACGATTTAACAGTGCCTTTTGCAAGATACGTGGTAATGAACCAACATCAATTAACTTTCCCATTTAAACGTTATCAAATTCAACCGGTTTGGAGAGCTGATCGACCACAAAAAGGAAGGTACCGTGAATTTTACCAATGCGACGCCGATGTTATAGGCAGCAACAGTTTAACAAACGAACTAGAGTTGATTTCTTTGATAGATAAATGTTTCTCTGAACTCAAAGTACCTGTAATACTGAAATTTAATAATCGTAAAATACTAAGTGCTCTGGCAGAAGTTATTAACGAACCAACCAAAATTGTAGAAATGACCGTTGCAATTGATAAGTTGGATAAAATAGGTATAGACGGGGTAAATGCTGAATTAGCAGACCAAGGTTTTACCAAAGAGGCCATTAATATATTACAGCCACTTATTAAGTTTAATGGCAACAATAAAGAGAAAGTTGCTATTCTAACTGATTTAGTAGGTAATCATGCAATTGGTGCTAAAGGCATTGAAGAGATAAAATACTTGCTTAATTATTTTGAAACGCAGACACTTAAACACATTCAATTAGAGCTAGATATAACACTTGCCAGAGGTTTGAGTTATTATACAGGAAGTATTTTTGAAGCGAAAGCCAATGTCGGAACCTTTACAGCCAGCATATTAGGCGGCGGCAGATACGATGATTTAACAGGAATCTTTGGCTTAAAAAACATGAGTGGCGTTGGTATCAGCTTTGGAATCGATAGAATATTTGATGTAATGAATGAGCTGAATATCTATCCCGATTCGGTCAATCAAATCAGTACAACAAAATTATTACTGACACATTTTGGCGAATTGGAGTTACAGCATGCCTTAAAAGTTGCTCAAGAACTGAGATTAGAGAAAATCAACTGTGAAGTTTATCCTGATCTCTCAAAAATTAAAAAGCAATTTGATTTCGCTAACAAAAAACAAATACCATTTGTTTGTGTAATTGGCAGTGATGAAATGAGTACCCAACTCTATACACTCAAAAATTTAGCTACAGGCGAACAAGAAAAACTGACTATCCAACAAATTATAGAAAAACTAAATTAATGGGAACTTACTATATATCAAATCAAAAAAAATTGAAACTTTCAGACATTCAAAAATGTTTTGAAAATGATGATGTTTTGGCTTTAAGTCCGGAAGCAGAAAAAGCCATTTTAGATTGCAGAAATTATCTGGATGAAAAAGTAAAAAAGCATCCTTCACCTATTTATGGTATCAATACTGGCTTTGGCTCACTTTGCAATGTCATTATTCCTGATTCTGATTTAGAAAAACTACAAGAAAACCTGGTAAAGAGCCATGCTTGCGGTTTTGGTAATCAAGTGCCAAACGAAATTGTGAAGTTGATGTTGTTCTTAAAAATACAATCTTTAAGTTATGGGAAAAGTGGTGTCCAACTGCAAACGGTTCGAACCCTAATTCAATTATTTAATTCTAAAATTTTTCCGGTTGTTTATGAGCAAGGCTCCCTCGGCGCCAGTGGTGATTTAGCGCCATTAGCGCATTTATGCTTGCCCATGCTTGGCTTAGGTGAAGTCAATTACAAAGGCAGCAATCAACCTTCATTAAATGTGTTACAAGAAAATGGAATTGCGCCAATAAAATTAAAGTCAAAAGAAGGTTTAGCATTACTTAACGGTACTCAATTTATGAGTGCTTATGGCTGCTATCTGGTTTTGGAAAGTTTAAAACTAAATTATTTTGCAGATATTGTTGCCACATTAAGCTTAGAGGCTTTTGATGGCAGAATGGATCCCTTCAAAGAACACCTTCATAAAATAAGACCACATGCCGGACAATTAACTACAGCAAAAACAGTATTGTCTTTATTGGAAGGAAGTTTAATTCAAAAACAAGAAAAAAAACAGGTTCAAGATCCATATTCCTTTCGTTGTGTTCCACAAGTCCACGGAGCAAGCAAAGACACTTTAGATTATGTTAGCAGTGTAATAGAAACTGAAGTTAATTCGGTTACAGACAATCCAACTATTTTTGCAGAGCATGATGAAATAATTAGCGGAGGTAATTTCCACGGACAACCATTAGCGCTTGTTTTAGACTTTTTATGTATTTCATTATCAGAATTAGCAAGCATTTCTGAAAGAAGGACGTACCTTCTAATTTCAGGCCAACGAGGTTTGCCTGCTTTTCTTACCCCAAACCCCGGCCTCAACTCAGGTTTTATGATTCCGCAATACACCGCAGCAAGTATTGTAAGTCAAAGCAAACAACTTTGCACGCCTGCCAGTGCAGATAGCATTGTGAGTAGTAACGGACAAGAAGATCACGTGAGTATGGGGGCAAATGCAGCAACCAAATGTTTAACCGTTTTAGAAAATACAGAACGTGTTTTGGCAATTGAACTAATGAATGCAGCTCAGGCTTTAGATTTAAAACGACCATTAACCACATCTTCAAAACTTGAAGATTTAATAACCAATTACCGCAAACATGTTCCATTCATGGCGCAGGACACTATTGTTCATGACCTCATGAAAAAAAGCCTAGAGTTTGTTAAAAATTGGCATTAAGCCGTGAATATATTGTTAAAACTGATTTTATTTTATACCTTTAGTTATCAATACTCGATTATGAAAAAATTATTCATTCTAGCCACATTACTTTCTACTGGTGTTTTATTCTCTCAAAATGAAAAAACTTGGAGACTAGGTTTGCAATGGGGAGTTCAAGACAATCACAATAAATGGTCAGGTGGAATGGATGATGCACATGCTCGGTTCCATGCCAACAAACATCCTGATGGCGCATTTGATTTAATTGCTCGTTATGATCATAATAAACATTGGATGGCCACGTTTGGCATGGGTATCAATACATTTGGTTTTGATTTCGGAATTTCCAATAATTATAAATTCAGCCAACTTCAAAACCGTTGGAGTGGCGCGAACGCAAAGTTTACTGAATTAGCTACACCAATTTTAGTTCATTATAAATTTAATCTTAACTGTAAAAATAACCGTTGGGTTTTAGGGGCCGGATTTGTCCCTACCTACTCTGTTAAAAGAACAATTAATAGTGACTATACTTATTTTGCTGATGGTGCTATTAAAGCTCCTGATATTGAATTATCTGCAACTAACGCCGCCGGGCCCGGTGCCATGGTTCGTTTTGTAGTGGCACGAGAACATGTATATAAAAAAGGCGGCATATTGCATGCCTCTTGGATATTTAATGTTGGATTGAATAATAAGGCGAAAGCAAACGTCAACTATTCCCTTGATAATACCAATTACAATCACGAATTTACAAACACAGGGAATTTTGTTGGATTTAGATTAGCTTATTGGTTTAGACCTTATTATTTAAACAAGAAAATTAGTTAAATAGCCTTGCCTTATTTCATATTACTTTAAATGTTGTTCTAAGTTGACCTAAAATCAAACTAATGCAATAAAATTTACTTTTTAAAACCTTAATTTTTACCTAAATTTACCAGTTAGGTTGAAAAGGTTCTTCACCATATTTAATTTAATAGTTTTCAACTCATTTTCGCAATACGAGAGCACATCAAAAAATGCGTTTATGGGTCAGGAAATTCAACAAGCTTTTGATTATTGGCATATTCAAAACCCAAATCAGACTTTTCACTCCTCCTTCAAACCTTATTTAAGTAAAACATTTTACAAAGCATCTGATAGTTTAATACCTTTTAAATTCTATGCATTTAATAATTTCTTTTTAACCAAAACATTAAATGAAAAGCCCGAAAAAAGGATTTGGTATCAACTACAATTACATCCATTGATTGATCTTGAAGGTGGCCAGGATTTACTTACCAATCGGTTCGTAAAAAATGTTACTGCCGGCACGCATCTAAAACTGAATATTAATAACGATTTTACATTTGCCGGAACAATCATTGGCGGAAATATTCAGCAACCATTCTTTTTAGATACAAATTTTACAAATCAAAAAATAAGCCCGGAGTTTGGACAAACATACGGCATTAATAAAACAGGTTACTCCTTTGTAGATTATTTCGGATATCTCAGTTATTCTCCTAACAACAACCCTTACTTTAATTTGCAAGCCGGTAGGGATAAGCATTTTATTGGTGATGGTTACCGCAGCGTTTTATTAAGCGACTTTGCGCCTGCCTACCCTTTCTTCAGAATCAACACTAATTTATGGCATTTTCAATATAATGTATGGTACACCTGGATGAATGACCCTAGCCTTGCCGGTGGAATCAAAAATAATTTCGCTAACAAATTCGGCACTTTTCATTATTTAAGTTACAACATAATAAAAGAACTGAACATTGGGTTGTTTGAAAATGTAATATGGCGGGGAACTGACTCCAACCAAATCAGAACATTTGATCCTGCCTATCTTAATCCAATTGTTTTTTACAGACCGCAAGAATTTGCTGTGGGTTCACCAGATAACTCTTTTATTGGCTTTAATATAAACGGCAGAATTTTCAAAACGGCAAAATTATATGCTCAAATTGGCTTGGATGAATTTTTTTTAAAAGAAATTCGTGCTCGAAGAGGCTGGTGGGCTAATAAGCAAGCCTGGCAGCTTGGGGCAAAATATGTTAATGCATTTAAGATTAAAGGCCTAAGTATACAGGCAGAGTATAACCAAGTGAGGCCTTATACCTATACACACGGAATTGTTTCACAGAATTACGCTCATTACGGATATCCCTTGGCTCACCCGCTTGGCGCAAACTTTTATGAATACCTTGGCATCATTAATTACAGGCATAATCGAATGCAATTTCAAATTAAAGGTAATTACACCGTAATTGGAAAAGACAGCACTACTAATTTGGGGAGTAATATTTACTTAAGTTATGTGACCCGTCCTTTTGAGTATGGGCATAAAACGGCACAAGGCATTAAGACTGAAATACTTCAAAGTGATGTTAAATTCACTTATTACCTAATACCGGATCTTAACTTAAGATTAGAATTAGGCTATATTCAACAAAGTATAAAAAATTCTAAAGGATATGAATTACAAAATCCTTATATTTATTTAGGTTTAAAAACAAGTTTTTGGAACACATATAGAGATTATTGAAATGGAATTTTCAGCGGCACAAATATCAGAACTTCTGCAAGGTAATGTGGAGGGCAATCCTGATGCAAAAGTAAATAATATTAGTAAAATTGAAGAAGGCAAGCCAGGTACTTTATCATTTCTGGCTAATCCTAAATACAATAATTATTTATATTCCACAGAAGCCAGTATTGTAATAATTAATCACGATTTCAAGATAGAGAAGGCCTTACGACCTAATGTTACCCTCATTCGTGTTGCCAATGCTTACGAGTCTTTTGCTAAATTATTAGCGCTTTATTCTGAAATAAAAGGTGAAAAAACAGGCATCGAGCAGCCTTGCTTCATCAGTGAAAGTGCCAAACTTGGAGATAATTGTTATATAGGTGCCTTTGCCTATATTGGAAAAAACGTGCAAATTGGCGATAACGTTAAAATCTATCCACATAGCTACATTGGCGATAATTGTAAAATAGGTAATAATACCATAATTTTTTCAGGTGTTAAAGTTTATCATGAATGTGAAATAGGAACACATTGCACCATACATGCCAACACGGTTATTGGTTCTGACGGTTTTGGTTTTGCGCCGAATGCCCAAGGCGAAACGTTTGCGAAGGTGCCACAAATTGGCAATGTGGTAATAGAAGACCATGTTGAAATAGGATCTAATGCCAGTATTGATCGGGCAACAATGGGAAGCACTATTTTAAGAAAAGGTGTTAAACTTGATAATTTAGTTCAAATTGCACATAATGCGGAAGTTGGTGAAAATACTGTGATAGCAGGATTGAGTGGTGTTGCAGGTAGTTCCAAAGTTGGTAAAAATTGTATGATTGGGGCTCAGGTTGGAATAGCAGGTCATCTTAAAATTACAGATGGTGTAAAAATTGCAGGACAAAGTGGAATTGGATCAAATATTGATAAAGAAGGTGAAATTGTACAAGGCTCACCTGCATTTTCAATTGGTGATTACAAAAGGAGTTATGTTTTGTTCAGAAGTTTACCGAAGATGAATGATAAACTAAACGATGTGATAAAAAAATTAAACCAATCAACAAAATAATTAATACTAAATGAAAATTGATATACTGGCGATTGGTGTGCACCCGGATGATGTTGAACTATCATGTGCAGGAACTATTTTAAAACATATTGCACTGGGCAAAACTGTCGGCATTTTAGATTTAACAAAAGGCGAATTAGGCACAAGAGGAAATGCAAAGTTAAGAACAGAAGAAGCGATGGCAGCGGCCAAAATTCTTGGTGTAACTTTCAGAAAACAACTCAATTTAAAAGATGGTTTTTTTGAAAACAACGAATCCAACTTAATTCCAATAATTGAAGTGATTAGGGAGTCACAACCAGAAATTGTTCTGGCAAATGCTATCTCGGATAGACATCCTGATCACGGTAGAGCTGCAAAATTAATTGCCGATGCTTGCTTCTATTCAGGTTTATTAAAAATTGAAACATTTCAACAAAACAAAAATCAAGAAGCTTGGCGTCCAAAAGTACTTTACCATTACACACAGGATAATTATTTGACACCAGATTTTGTGGTGGATGTAACAGAGTATTTAGATGAGAAGCTTAAAGCGATCAAAGCTTTTAGTTCTCAATTTTATAATCCCAGTTCAACCGAACCGCTTACTCCAATATCTGATGAACATTTTTTTGAATTCATAAAATCAAAAATGAATGTTTACGGAAGAAGCATAGGTGTTAAATATGCTGAAGCATTCACTAAAAGCAGAACAATTGGCGTTTCAAATTTATTTGATTTAATTTAATATCATGGCTAAACAGAAAAAAACAAAATCAATTTTAACAGAGAATTCTAAAAAATTTCTTTATAACTACCTCAACACAGCCTCTCCTACCGGTTTTGAAAGTGCGGGTCAAAAAATTTGGTTAAACTATTTAAAACCTTACATAGATGAATCATACGTAGACACATATGGAACTGCTGTAGGCGTAATTAATCCTAATGCAGAGTATAAAGTTGTTATTGAGGCGCACGCAGATGAGATCAGCTGGTTTGTGCATTACATAACCAAAGACGGCTTTATTTATGTTTGCCGCAACGGAGGTAGCGACCATCAAATAGCTCCAAGTAAACGAGTGAATATTCACGGAGAAAAAGGAATTGTAAAAGCCGTATTTGGTTGGCCGGCTATTCATGTTCGAGAACCAGGTAAAGAAGAATCACCTAATTTAAAAAATATATTTTTAGATCTTGGTTGTAAATCAGATAAAGAGGTAGCTGAATTGGGAGTTCATGTCGGTTGTGTAATCACCTATGAGGATGAACTAATGGAATTGAATAATCGTTATTACACCGGACGGGCGCTAGACAACCGAATCGGAGGCTTCATGATAGCCGAAGTAGCCCGCTTGTTAAAAGAAAGCAAAACCAAATTACCATTCGGATTATACATTGTTAATTCTGTTCAAGAAGAAGTTGGCTTAAATGGTGCACAAATGATTGCAAGGCGAATAAAACCTAATGTAGCTATTGTTACAGATGTTTGTCATGACACTAACACGCCAATGATGAATAAAATAACCAGTGGCGATTTAAGTTGTGGTAAAGGCCCCGTGCTTAGCTATGCACCGGCGGTTCAAAACAATTTACTCAAATTAATTATTGATGCAGCAACAAAAAATAAAATCAACTTCCAGCGTTTGGCTGCGGCAAGAAGTACAGGTACTGACACAGATGCCTTTGCCTACAGCACAGATGGAATTGCTTCTGCCTTAATTTCATTACCATTACGATATATGCATACAACAGTTGAAAGTGTAGATAAACAAGATGTGGAAGATGTAATACAATTAATTTTCCATTCGGTTAAATCAATCAGAAACAACCAAGATTTCAGATACATTAAATAGTTCAAAAAAGAAACAACTTAAAATGCCCATACTAGGATCCATCATAAAAGGCGCGATAAACATTAGATCGAGAATACCAACTCTACAGAGCACTTATTCACAGCAGTTAAAGCAACTTAAAAAATTAATTGAAAAAAGTCAAGACACAAGCTTCGGTCAAGAGTTTAATTTTTCGGACATGGTGTTGATGTCTGACCCAATTGAAACTTTTCAAAAAAATGTTCCTATATATGATTATCAAAGTATTTTTGACGCCTGGTGGCACAGAGCTTTAAAGGGAGAAAAAGATGTATGTTGGCCGGGTAAAACAAAGTACTTTGCACTAAGCTCAGGTACAAGTGAAAGTAGCAGTAAACATATTCCCGTTACTAAAGACTTTATTAAAACAGTCCAGAAAGGCACTTTAAAGCAGATACTTTCAACAAGGCATTTTAATTTTACTAAAGAACAATATGAAACGGAAATATTATTTGTAGGTGGCAGTACAAATTTAAATTATAACGGAACCAACTATAGTGGCGATTTAAGTGGGATTACCACCGGAACACAGCCAAGATGGTTTCAAAACTTTACGTTACCAAGTCCTGAGATTCGTTCAATTACAAATTGGGAAAAGAAACTGGAAGCAATTGTATTGAATGCTAAAGACTGGAATGTTGGATTTATATGTGGCGTACCTGCATGGATACAAATCGTTTTTGAAAGAATTATAAAACACTACAATGTAAATAACATTCATGATATATGGCCAAATCTTGCAGTTTATGTGCATGGTGGCGTTGCTATTCATCCATACAAAAACAGTATTAACAATCTGTGCGCCAAACCTCTCATCTTTCTTGACACATACATGGCAAGTGAAGGATTTATTGCTTATCAAGAAAGACCTAATGAAGAACAGGGCATGAAACTCATGACCGACAACAAAATGTTTTTTGAATTTGTTCCTTTCACTGAAGATAATTTTGATTCTGACGGAAATATTAAACCGGGCGCAAATGCACTAACACTTATGGATGTAAACGAAAAAACGGAATACGCATTACTTATTACAAATTGTTCCGGTGCATGGAGATATCTCATAGGCGACACGGTTAAGTTTACCAATGTGGCGCGTAATGAAATTATAATAACGGGCAGAACTAAGCATTTTTTAAGCCTTTGTGGTGAACATTTAAGTGTAGACAACATGAATCAAGCTTTAAAATTAACTGCTCAGGAGTTAGATATACACTCGAACGAATACTGCGTTGTTGGACAACGTTATCAAGGTTTGTTCGCACACCATTGGTATATTGGTTCAGACAAACAAATTGATAATCAAATCGTAAAAGAAAAGATTGATGCCCACTTAAAAGTACTAAATGATGACTATGCTGTTGAAAGGCAACATGCTTTAAAAGAAGTTTTGGTTACAATTTTACCAAATGAAACATTTATTAAATTTCTGGCAAGCAAAAACAAATTAGGTGGCCAAAGCAAATTTCCACGCGTTTTAAAAGGCAAGCACTTAAACGAATGGCAGGCATTTTTAGAAGCTCATAAAAAACAAGTATACAGTGATTAGTTTAATAACACAAATCATTATCATCGTGTTGTTCCTAACGTTTTCGTTTGGTCCTGCATTTTTTGCGTTAATAAATACTGCCATTAAGCATGGTTACAAAACTGGTGTTATGCTAGCTACCGGCGTTGTACTTAGCGATTTTTTACTTTGCCTTTCCATCATTTTTTTAGTTCATTATGGCGCAACCAGTGTAATACAAGACGACAAAAATCAACGCTTCATGGGTATTCTTGCAGGAACTATCCTGATTATTTTTGGGTCTCTTTATTTCAGAAAAAATGTTCAAAAATCAACCGAAACAATTGAAATTAAACAACCAAGTACCATTAGTATGATTTTAAAAGGTTTCTTTTTAAACATCCTAAATCCTGCGGTTTGGATTATCTGGCTTGGAAATGTCACTGCGGTTAGTAAATCATTAGATTATTCACTATTCAAAATGATTAGCTTCTTTAGTGTTACACTCGGGTTAGTTTGGCTGGTAGAGGTTGCGAAAGTAAGTGCTGCTTCAAAACTAAACAAACTCCTAACCGAAAAGATCATGACTACCATTAATCGAATAACCGGTTTTCTGCTGATTTCATTTGGAGTTTTATTAATCTACAAACATTATTTTATTGAATGAACCCCGAACAGCTAAGTAACTTTAGAAATAAATTATTGGAAACAACAACGTTTCCAACCGTATATATGTTTAAGTTCATCGTAAAAAGTGAACACCGATTAATTGCTCTTGTTGAAAATATGTTCGATGAGGATGCTGAAATTCATATTAAAGAAAGTAGCAGTGGAAAGTACACAAGTATAACAGCTAAACAAGTTGCCATGGATGTAGATAGTATTACCAATATTTATGTAAAAGCAAACGAAATACCCGGCATTATTTTTCTTTAAATGAGTTACGAAACCTTAGAAAATAATTTTTTAATATTAAACGTTAAGCATCATGGCGCAGAACTTTCAAGCGTTATAGATAAAATAACCGGATTTGAATATATTTGGCAAGCAGGTGAATCCTGGAAAAGACATGCCCCCGTGCTCTTCCCTATAGTTGGTAGGCTTATTGATAATAAATACTCTTTTAAACAAAATAATTACCATCTAAATCAACATGGATTCGCAAGAGACATGCTTTATACTTTAATTTCCAAAACAACAAATAAGCTTACATTCAATTTAAAAAGTAATGTAGATACTCTAAAAAACTATCCATTTTCATTTTCACTTGAAATAAGTTATGAATTGATTGATAATAAATTAACAGTAAATTATAATATTTATAATTCCGGTAACAACAATTTATACTTCGGTATAGGTGCGCATCCAGCCTTTAACACAAATTTTAATAACGGTAATTTAAATGATTATTCTTTAAAATTTAGTGTTGACGAACTTATTACCCAACCACTTGAAAACGGACTCAGAAATGAAAAAAGAAACAGGATTCAATTAAACGAAAAAGCTTTAAAACTTGATAAAAACTTATTTAAGAACGATGCCATTATACTAGGCAATAATCAAATAAATGACATTGAACTGATTCATCAAAGTCAAAATCACTCAGTTAAATTAACCTGTACGAATTGGCCTTATTTTGGGATTTGGACTAAAGAAAATTCTAAGGATTTTATCTGTTTAGAGCCATGGTATGGCATAACAGACCATCACCAACATAATCAGATTTTAGAGGAGAAAGAAGGAATTATAGCTTTAGAATCTGGCCATACTTTTGAATGCGCATTTTGCATAACATTTAAAACAAATAATTAGTTAAATTTGCAATATGAAATTGTTGAGTTTTATTGTGTTCAGCTTGTTGATGTCAATGGCTTGTTTTTCACAGGAAAACCAAACCCAAACTCAATTAAAATTAAAACAGTTTCTGGAAAAGAAAGCAGAATACCACCGTTTGACAGGAGGTGAAACAGATGGCTTTAGAATTAAAATTTATTTTGGTGTTGATAGAGAGAATGCTAAGACAGTTCGTTCAAAATTTTCTCAAAAATTCAGTTCTTTAGACTGTGACATTGACTATCAGCAACCTAATTTCGTTGTTCTTGCAGGAGCTTTTAAAACGAAACTAGAAGCGACAGAGCAACTTAAAAAAATTCAAGTTGATTTTCCACAAAGTTTCATCATTAAAGGAAAAATCAAAGCTAAGTAATATTAGATTTAATTAAATACTTCCCTTTGTACTTTTTTTCGTTCTCTTATGTTTAATAATGCCGGGACAGCTATCACATTTATTTTTACCTTTAAATAAAAAGCAACTTTGTATTGAACTTAACAATATAAATCCAAGTAATGAAATAGTGATAACTTTATTAAACTTATTCATTCTGCAAATATAATACTTTAGTCTTGTTATTATAAATACTTAAAAATGGATTGGTTACAACCCAAAGTTAAATCCAATTTGAACCAGTGGATTGGAGTAAACTGAGTTTTGATTAGCATATACATTATAAAGTATAGAGAATACAATACCACTTCTGTCACCAAAACGTTGAACGTATCCACCTCCAAAAAACGCATACGGAACCCACATTCGTTCTACCTGATTGGCTGATAAATTGAAATTTTGCTGGCTTAAAAGTTCATATTGTACCTGACCAAAGAAATTTTCAGTTAAAAAATAGCGTGTATATGCGAATGGTCCAAAAATACCTTGTCTATAAACATTACTCCCTAATCTCTGACTAAAATAGATTCCCGTTCCACCGGCGGCGGCAATGAATTTATCTGTTATCCGATAACCAACATGTGGATTGCCGGCAAGGTAAAATGCAGAATTACTAAATATAGGAGTTACCATTCCTCCAAAAAACACACGCTTTTTCCATTCATTACTTTTTAACTTATCTTTTTTCTGCTTTTTCACTTCACTTGTATCGCCTGTAAATACCTGATCTGTTTGTGACACAACAGTGAAGCTTAAAAAAATAAAAATTATAGAAAGTATTACAAATCTCATTTCTTATATTTGTAACTCAAATTTACGAAATAATGGTGGTAGTTGTTACAGGAGCATCAAAAGGTATTGGTTTTGAATTGGTGAAAAAATATTCAGAATGCCCAACCATAATGGTGATTGCTGTTTCAAGAAATATACAAAGTTTAACGGAGTTTGTTAAAAAAAACAAAACCAATAATTTATTAGTCGTTAAAGCAGATATAACAAAAGAAAAATCCATCACAGAACTTAAAAAATTGATTAAAAAATTAAAACTCCCTGTTACGGCTCTGATTAACAATGCAGGTAGCATACTTAATAAGAATTTTCTTGAAATTCAAAAAAAAGAGCTTGAGCAAGTTTATGCCACGAACCTTATTGCACCCTTTATGCTTTCACAAGCTTTGGTTCCACTGATGGGTAAAACTACGAAAGGACATATTGTTAACATCAGTAGCATGGGTGGTTTTCAAGGGAGTGCAAAATTTTCGGGATTAAGTGCATACAGTAGCAGCAAAGCTGCATTAAGCGGCTTAACAGAATGTTTGGCAGAAGAATTAAAATCTAAAAATATTTCTGTTAACTGCCTTGCAATAGGAGCAGTGCAAACGGAGATGTTAACGAAAGCATTTCCGGGTTATAAAGCGCCTTTGAAGGCAAATGAAATGGCAGAATACATTTTTGAATTTACCAACAAGGGACATTATTATTATAATGGGAAAGTATTACCGGTCTCATCAACAACACCATAAAACATGAAAACAATCATTTGCATTTTAAGCTTGCTTCAATTACAATTAATTGCACAAAAAAAATTTAAAGTTGAGTTAGAATTTAAATATAAGCAACCATACTGTGGTTCAGCAAAACCAACAGCAGAGCAGCAAGCTGCAGCTGACACTGAACGTCCTCTGGACAAACAAACCTTCTATGTGTACTTAGATAACAAATGTGTTGATACCTTGCTTACGAACGATAGTGGCAAAGTCGTAATTAAATACTTGCCTGGCACTTACTACCTATTTGAACCATGGAAAATTCTTAAAAAAACACCTGACGCATCACCAATAACGGATTTCCATAAGGCCTGTCTTGTAAAAGAATGGGCTAAACCAAATTATAAGTTAACCATAAAAGAAGATGATTTTACTTTAGATTATTATGAGATCAGCGCAAGTAGATGCTCAAACCAACTAGCTTGCTTAAAAGTAAGGCACTTACCAAAACTGATCAAGCGCCAATGAAACAATGAAAACCGTTTGGAAGATTTCGTTATTCGTCATTTTTATTTCAAATTCACTTTTAGCGCAAGTTATCACACAAACCATTAAAGGAACTATCTATGACAAACAGAGTCAGGTACCTTTACCTGGTGTGGTAGTTCAAGTGCTAAACACCAATCCCGTTTTAAACGCAACCTCTAACGAAAAAGGTGAATTCAAAATCTCCAATGTCCCAATAGGACGCTGGCAAATTAAAATTCAATTAATTGGATACAAAGAAAAATACATCACTGTAATTTTAAATTCAGGTAAAGAAAGTATTAGTGTTGTTGAGTTGGAGGAACATGTTATTCAAGGCGAAGAAGTAGAAGTGATTGCTGAGCAAGATAAAACCAAAACCAACAATAAAATGAGTACCGTTAGCTCAAGAGTTTTTAGCGCAGAAGAAGCAGCAAGGTACGCAGGTAGCAGAAATGATCCCGCAAGAATGGCAGCTAATTTTGCAGGAGTTAGTGGTGCCAATGATAGTAGAAATGATATAATAATCAGAGGAAATTCGCCTCTAGGTATTTTATGGCGTTTAAATGGTTTGGATATTCCAAACCCAAATCACTTTGGCAACGCTGGCAGCACAGGTGGTCCTATAAGTATATTAAACAATAATACATTAGATAATAGCGATTTTATGAGTGGTGCATTTGCTGCGGATTATGGCAATGCAACTTCAGGTGTGTTTGACTTAAAAATGAGACAAGGCAACACAGAAAAATTTGAATTTTTAGGGCAGGTAGGATTTAATGGGTTTGAACTTGGTGCAGAAGGACCATTGAATAAAAAGAAAAATGCGTCCTTTTTACTTAACTACCGATACTCAACTCTATCTGTTTTTAATGCGTTAAATATGGACTTTGGTACCGGCGATGCCATTCCACAATATCAAGACATTACCTTTAAAACAGATTTTGCTACAAATAAATTTGGTAAATTCTCCTTTTGGGGAATTGGTGGGATTAGTTATATTGCTTTATTAGAAAGCAATAAATCAGGTGAAAATGATTTGTTTGGGTTTAGTGCGCGCGACACTTACTTTCAATCCAACGTTGGTGCAAGTGGCTTAACCCACACATTTTTAATGAAAAATAATGCATACTTAAAAACCAATATTGGCATCAGTGGCACTTATAATCATATTTTAGCAGACAGAATTGATACGTCATTTAAAACACCAAAAAATTTAAAGCCTGAGTATCGGCAGAAAACACAAACCATTAAGTATTCCATCAATACCACTTACAATAAAAAATACAATTCGCGTAACTTTCTAAATGCAGGTATTTATGCAGATGTTTTTAATACTCTTTTTGTTGATAGTATTGATAATTATTTTGGCTATAACACTTTTGTAACACTCCGTAATTATAAAGGTATTACCTCATTACTTAGGGGATTTATTCAGTGGCAGCATAAATTCACTGATAAATTAGTTTTGAACTCAGGCATTTCCAATCAATTCTTTATGCTCAATAATAGTAATGCAATCGAACCAAGACTAGGATTAAAGTACAATATAAATGAAAAACAAAGTATAAGTATTGGAGCCGGCATGCATTCACAGCTACAACCTATTTATGTTTATTTTGCGAGTGATAGTGTCAACAATCAACGAGTTGAAACCAATAGAGCACTCGATTTTACAAGAGCTGTGCATGTTATTGGAGCATATGATCTCAACTTCTCACAAAATCTTAGAATAAAAACAGAAGTTTATTACCAATATATTTTTAATGCTCCGGTAAAGAGCACTCCTAATTATTTTTCGGTTCTCAATCTTGGCGCTGACTTCACCAGCCCCAATATCACCAATTTAGTTAGTAAAGGCACTGGTTATAACTATGGCTTAGAAATAACTCTGGAGAAGTTCTATAGCAAAGGTTATTATTTTTTATTTACCTCAAGTTTATTTGAAAGTAAATACAGAGGAAGTGACAATATTTTAAGAAATACGGCTTTCAATGGTAACTATGTTTTTAATTTATTAGGAGGAAAAGAATTTAAAGTCAACCAAAAATTCGTTCTTATCATAGATGCACGAGCAACCTATGCAGGCGGAAAACGATTTGTTCCGATAGATTTAGAGGCCAGCAAATTAGCCAAAGATGAAATAAGGGATGGCACACGCGCCTTCGAAAAAAAATACCCTAATTATTTCCGACTAGATCTGAAGCCTGGCTTTAGGCTAAACTTTAAAAAAACCACTCATGAATTTAGTGTTGATATTCAAAACCTAACACAAAACGATAATGTATTTCAACAGGTTTATGATATTACTAACCAAAGAATTAAAACTAATTATCAGTTAAAATTTTTCATTCTACCTCAATACCGAATCCTATTTTAAATTCAGTTCGAACTGGAGTATACTTTTATTTTTAACTTTATCTTCAACCTCCAACCTAAACTTAACATTACCGGTCGGTGAAGAACTGTCTGGTTTATAAGTCAACAAGTTGTTTTTTGCATCATACTCCACGAGCACCCAAGTATCATTAACAAACAAATTATAAGCGCCTATCCCGCTATCATCATCAACAATACTAAAGTCAATGCTATTTATATTTTTTTGTGATGATGTTTTGGTCACTCTAAACAATGACTTCAATTTAGGCTTCATTGTATCTACCGTTAATTGAAACCAACCAAAATTTTTAACCGAATAAAAAACTGAATCATTAACATTAATGGGAACAAAGGTATTTGAACCACTTTTTAAAATTAATTTATTCTTAACAGATAAGTACTTTTTTGGCACCTCAAAACCAACAATACTAGTTGATTTTAAGTTTGCTTCGCTAGGCAGAATTATCAGCTTCCCACTCCGCTCGATTGTGTTTTCAAAAATCAAATTGGTGCTATTATACAAGGTAAATGCCGGAATAAAAATTTGAAGATTGTTTCTTAAAATCAGAAAATCTTGTGTGCAATTCACAAATACATCACTTTTAATTTTAGGTGGGCTATACAAAGCCAACTTGTTTGCTTTAATATAAAACTTAAGAACGGTTTGATTATTAACCTCATCGCTTAAAGTAATCATTACCTCATGTGGTAAAGTATCTGTGAGAATAATTCGACCCTTTCTACTATAGGATGGATACATTTCTTTTGGAAAGAGAGTTGGTAAAAAGCAACGTTGGTATTTTTGTTTTTCAATTACTTCACTAAATTCGTTCACGTAACGTTGATCTGCAAAAGAAATGTTTTGCAATTGATGACTGTAAATTAATTTATTGTCAAGTATCAAAGTAGCACTAAAAACATTATTTGGATTACCTTGCTGCGATAAAAGATCAAAACCATTAAAACCCACGCCTAAAATATTATTCTTTAGAACCACCGTATCCTTTGGTAAACCTAATTTATTCTTTTTATTTAATTTAACAGGCAAGGTCAATAAAACCTGGGGCATAGTGGTATCTGCCAAATTATAAATCGCAATTCTATTCAATTTAGGTTTAATAGTATCTCTCACTTTCAAAATTTTAAGCACATTAAAAGGTATCTCTGTTTTCTCATCTCTTAATTCAAAATGCAAATGTGGGGCCGTAGAATTACCTGTATTACCTGAAAATCCCAGCAATTCCTTTTGTGAAACAATAAGGTCAGTTGGCTTTAAATTAATATCAATTTCAAAACTTTTATTTTGATATTGTGTTTTTACTACCAAATCTGCTATCTTTTTAACAAAACTATTCAAATGTGCATATACACTTGTAACGCCATTTGGATGTGTAACATAAATGCTTTTGCCATATCCAACTGAACTAATTTTAATTCTGGATATGTACCCGGAAGCAGTTGCATAAACAGACTGGTTTAGTTTACCTCCTGTAGAAAAATCCAAGCCTGCATGAAAATGATTCGGACGCAACTCGCCATAATTACCAGTGATTATTAGTGGACTATCCAACGGCCATGCATATGTTTGCGCATATAAAGATCCCGTTAGTAACGAAAGACAAATAATTAGCTTAAGAACCTTGTTTTGTAAGCGATTCATAATTATAATTGAAAAACAAATTTGTAAAAAAACTAAAGAATAAAACACCTGCTGCAGCCTGCAACATACTTTCGGTTAAAAAATTTAAAAACAATAATGAAGTTAACAAAAACAAAATAAAATTAGTTTTGATTGTTTTCTGCCAGCCTTTAAAAAACAATAAACTTAGAGGTAGTAGCCCAAATAAGCCTAGACCAATTGCAGTTTGAAAAAACTGATTGTGCGCGTTTAATTTATGATCCAAAGCACCAATTAACCCATTAATTTTATAAAAATCGTAAAGCGTTTGATTAGCATTTCCAACTCCTACTCCGCCAATAAAATTAGATTTTAAAATAGCAAGGCATTCATTCCAAATAAGTAGCCGAACTTCAGAACTTTCACTAGAACTTTTATTAAGATGACTAATGTCTAAATGCAATAAGTTGTCAAAACGATAGTAAATGGCAGGAAACAACTGAACTAAAAAAAAGAGGACGACAAAAACGCCACCGATTAATACCAAAACCTTCTTAATAGTTAACATAGATTTCATTTTGTGTAAACTCAAGGCTATAAAAGCAACAAACATGCCAAGTATTCCTATTTTAGAAGCGCACAAAAAAATGCAGATCATAAAAAAAGCTAACATAAACCAAGAAAACTTTAGTAATTGAGGATTAGACTTAAACCAAGCAGGATAATAAACAACTATAATAATTCCCGCTAATGTTAAATATAAAGCAAAGTATGCAGTATGAATAAAATTCGAAAAACCGGAATAGGTTAAATACTCAGGTTGATTTTGAAGTGCATAATAAGTACCTCTAATTAGTAATAATAAGCCTGCAAAAAAATTACCAGAAACAAATGCCACCAACATCCGTTTTACAATAGAAACAGGATAATTAAAACAGTAGAACAAATAAGGAAAAATAATAAAACTCAATTTTATTTCTATACTACTCCATCTTTCCGGTCCACCTTTCCAAATTGCTGATATAACGGTTACAACAAAAAATAAAACGCTAAAAACAAACGGTAGTTGTTTTAACCCACTTAACCATTTAGTTTTATTAATAGCAAACAACGAAAATAATAACCAAGCAACAATGATATAGGATAATACGTATCCACCAAATGGTAAACAAAATCCGAAGAGAACCGGGAAAAAATAAAAAAATATGTGTAAACGAGCCAAGTTTTGGGTAAAAGTAAAACTTAATCAGGCGCAAAAAATTAAAAAGTAAAAGAGTAACTAACAAAAAAACCGCAGTAAATTCTACTGCGGTTTTTTTAAGTCTAAAACTTCTTTTCGAGTTTCTCTGTACTTTCTCTAAAGTTTACCTTCATTTCAACCCTTCTGTTTTTCTGTCTGCCTGCTGCGGTATTATTATCTGCAATTGGCTGAGTTGAACCAAACCATTCCGCAGTAATATTTTCTGCCGGAACGCCATTTTTAACCAAATAAGCCTTCACTGCTTTACTACGCTTTTCAGATAATAACATATTCTTAGCAGCATCACCTTGGTTATCGGTATGTCCACTTAATTTCAATTTCCAGTCAAGCTTATGTTCTTTCATTAATTTAGCCAAATCTTTCAATGATGGGAAAGATACCGGCTTAATGATGTCTTTACCGGTAGCAAACTCTAAACTTTCAAATGCTTTTTCTAAAATTCTAAGTTCAGCCTCTTTCATTGGCGGTGGCGGAGGACAACCCTTCAATTCAACTAACCCTGGAGTTGTAGGACAAGCATCATCCTTATCAAAAACACCATCTTTATCCGTATCAGGGTAAGGACAACCCTTGTTTTCAACAGGTCCTTTCACATCCGGGCAACCATCATCTTTATCTAACACGGTGTCTCCATCTTTATCAGGACAACCTTTAAATTCTTTTGGCCCAAATACATCTGGGCAAGCATCCAATTTATCAGGTGTGCCATCACCATCTTTATCAGGGCAACCCATAAATTCAGCTAAACCAGCATCATCCGGACATTCATCATCTTTATCAATAATTTTATCACCGTCTTTATCCGGGCAACCTTTAAATTCTTTTAATCCAGGCACATCTACACAAGCATCTTCAGCATCTGTGATGCCATCACCATCTTTATCAGGACAACCTTGTAATTCTTTAACGCCTGCCACATCCGGACACTTATCATCTTTATCCTGAATATGATCGCCATCCTTATCAGGACAGCCCATAAATTCCCAAACCCCTGGCACATCAACGCATTGATCTTTCTTATTGCTAATACCATCTTTATCCCTGTCTTTTGGTTTACCATATGGAATTGGTACTTTAACCATGGTATAAAAATCAACTCCATACATATCTTTGGTTAATAGGCCAAGCATATTATTTACACCAAATACCAATGGACCAAGTCTAACCATTGATCCAAGCATCAAATCTTCTCTTCGAACAGATGCAATAGAACCCCAACTTATTGGTACTGAAACACCGAACCACTTATGATCAAACCTTGGAGTTAAACTAATTAAGGTGTACTCAGATACTTTTGTTGGTCTGTTTTTATAAAAATTACCGGCGTTAACCATTAAATTGGCGTAAAACGGCTTCCAAATATGATAATCTACATTAGCATTAATTGTAGTTGGCAACATCATTCTGAAGTCATCACCATCACGTTTGCTTGGAAACATGTTTAGCATAAGTGTATCAAAACCACCAACAGAATTAACCTGTACGTCTTTTATATTCCAATAACCAATATCCGCCTGAAAGTTGTTAGCTAAAGTCCCTAAATTATAGCGAATACTGCCAATATCGTTTATAGCGAAGCTTGCCTTCAGTTTATATTTATTTTTATCATTTCGCCATAAACCTTTTTCGCCATCCATATCATATTTATATTTTTCGAAATCAGGACGCCATTCGTAAACAGCACCAATATCAAAGCCTACTCCCGGATAAGATTTAAACTCATATTTAATGTTATTTTGATTCGTAAAATCTACATTATCACTATGCCCATATTGAATATTGGATTGAAACAAGGATAAGGTTGTATCAGCAATAAACTCATACTTTAAATTATCAACAAAAAAATATGCAGCACCAAGGCCTTGCAAAAGTTTTACAGTTGCAGCAGCTTTTAAAAAATGAGCGCCTTCTTGTTTTAATACTCTACCATACGTTAAGCCATACTCGGCCCAAGTCATTTGTTGAATACTTAAACGTTTATTTTCTAACTTTTGTACAAAAAGCGTTGGATAATTAAACTCCTCAAATGCTAATCGCGCTAAATCGGGTGAAATACCATCAATGTTTAAATAATTTCTAATACTCCAAGTAAAGGCAATAGAATTTTTATTATTGATGTTAACCATAAATGAAGGCATTGTAATACGCGCTTTAGAATAAACGCTTTTGTTGCGGTCTGAATTAACAATCCGAAAATTATTTTTCCAATAGTCCGGTGAGTTTTTATTAGTGTTTTCCCAAGAATCAGGGAATTTTAAATTTTCAGGATCAGTTAATTTCCCTGTATATTTTAGTGCTGATCTTCTAACTGAAACATAATTATTCTCTGCAATAAAATTTAAACCTCCTAAAACCAAATCAAACTTCATTCTATTATCAACAATGTTAGCCGGATTTGAATAAATGCCAGCTACGCCCGCATAATTACTACTTTGTAAACCTAAATAATCCTGCGCGGATAACTTAGCAATAACTATTAAACATAAAAAAAGTAATTTATTTTTCATAGGTTTTTGTTTGGTTAATCACCAAATATAACAAATTTTTTGATTTTACTGGCTAAATAAATTAACCTATCTTTACAGGCTATTTTAGTAAAACAAAAGATGTTAGATAAGTTAGAAGAAATTAAGAGAAGGTATCAAGAAGTGGAACTGAAATTATCAGATCCTTCAACTGTTTCGGATATGAAACTGTTTAAAAAATTAAATATTGAATATAAAGAATTAGGACAGGTTGTTGAATTAATAGACGAGTATAAAAAAACACTAAATAACATTGAAAGTGCCAAAGAAGTATTAGCCAACGAAAAAGATAAAGATTTTTTGGAGATGGCTAAACTTGAGTTGGAAGAAAATCGAGAAAAGGAAACCAAACTTACCGAAGAAATTCGTTTGATGCTGATTCCAAAAGACCCGGAAGACATTAAAAACTGTGTAATGGAACTAAGAGCAGGCACCGGTGGTGATGAAGCCAGTATTTTTGCCGGTAACCTTTTTGAAATGTATAGCCGCTTTTGTGAAACCAAAGGATTTAAAATTGAAGTGGTGGATAGTAACCCCGGTACGATGGGAGGTTACAAAGAAATTATTTTTAACGTAATTGCACCGGGTGCTTATGGTGTTTTAAAATTTGAAAGTGGCGTACATCGTGTGCAGCGTGTACCTGCAACAGAAACTCAGGGCAGAGTTCATACCAGTGCTGCAACTGTTGTGGTATTGCCTGAAGCCGAAGAGTTTGATGTTGAACTAAAAGAAAGCGACATTGAAATGCAAACTGCCCGAAGCGGTGGAGCGGGAGGACAAAATGTTAACAAAGTAGAAAGTAAAGTTATATTAACACATAAACCTTCGGGAATGGTTGTGATGTGCCAAACAGAGCGTAACCAGCTTGGTAACCGCGAAAAAGCCATGCAAATGTTACGAAGCAAATTATACGATATTGAATATCAGAAAAGACTGGAAGAAACAAGTAAACGCCGCAAAACAATGGTAACCACCGGCGACCGCAGTGCCAAAATTAGAACTTACAATTACCCGCAAAACCGAATAACAGACCATCGCATCAACGAAACTTTGTACGATTTGGAAAATTTTGTGAACGGTGATATACAGGAAATGATAGACAAACTGCAATTCGCAGAAAATGCCGAAAGATTAAAAGAAGGCGGTTTATAGTTTTTTATTTAGATTAATTCTAAAAAATAACTTAATTTTGTGGTTCAAATGGCAGCCATTATTGTAACTGAAAATACGGAGTTAATGCAGCGCGTAATAGATGAAATTAAAACGTGCTTTGATCCTGAAATTCCTGTTGATGTATGGGAACTCGGATTAATTTATGAATTACATCTTAACAAAGAAAACCATTTAAAAATTGTAATGACCCTTACCTCTCCCAACTGTCCGGCTGCTGAAACCCTGCCTGCCGAAGTTGAAAGTAAATGTAAATTATTGCAAGGCATTACCGGCACTGAATTGACTTTAACTTTTGAACCAACTTGGACAAAAGAGATGATGAGTGAAGTGGCTCAATTAGAACTTGGTTTTATGTAAATGGATAATGAAATTGTAAATAAAGTTAGCACCAGCGGTATTGTTACCATTAACCTGGAAGACTTTTACATCAAAGGAGAACGTGTATTATTTGATATTAAACCTTTGTTATTTCAAGAATTAATTTTAAAGGAAAAAGATTTTAGAGAGTTTATTAAAAATAACGATTGGAGTCAATATCAAAATAAATTTATTGCACTCACCTGCACTGCCGATGCAATTGTGCCAACTTGGGCTTACATGTTGCTAACACTGGCTTTACAACCATTCGCTAAAAAAGTTGTTTTTGGTGATTTACAAACATTGGATACCCTTTTGTTTGCAGAACAACTGGAAAAATTAAATGTAAAAGATTACAAAGATGCGCGTATTGTAATCAAAGGTTGTGGTGATATTGATTTACCAAAAAATGCTTATGTACAATTAACTGCACTTTTACAACCACATGCTAAAAGCATCATGTATGGCGAACCTTGCAGCACAGTACCTTTGTTTAAGAGAAAATAAAAACTACTTTCTCAATTCAAAATTTTGACCCAAGTATACTTTACGTACTTGCTCATCGTTGGCTAAATCCTCAGCAGTGCCACTTTTAATTACACTTCCTGAATACAATAAATAAGCTCTATCGGTTATACTTAAAGTTTCATGAACGTTGTGGTCTGTTATTAAAATACCTATGTTTTTTTCTTTTAGCTTTCTAACAACTGTTTGAATATCCTCAACTGCAATTGGATCAACACCTGCAAAAGGTTCGTCTAATAAAATAAATTTTGGATTGGTGGCTAATGCCCTGGCTATTTCTGTTCTTCTACGCTCACCTCCGCTCAACTGGTCACCTAAATTTTTCCTTACATGATGCAGTGCAAACTCATCCAACAAACTTTCTAATTTAAGTTCCTGCTCTTTTCTTGTTAATTTTGTCATTTCCAAAACCGCCCTGATGTTATCTTCTATGCTCAATTTCCTGAAAACAGAAGCCTCCTGAGGCAAATAACCAACACCCAACTGAGCACGTCTGAACATTGGTTCTTTGGTAATATCCCTATCGTCTAAATAAATTCTGCCGCTATTTGGTTTTACCATTCCTACTATCATGTAAAAAGAGGTGGTTTTGCCCGCACCATTTGGTCCAAGTAAACCCACAATCTCGCCCTGCTCCACCTGAATAGACACATTATTGGCCACTGTGCGGGTTTTATATCGCTTCACTAAATTTTCGCCGCGTAAAATCATTAGCTAAAAATACGCAAAAGCGCTTATTTTTGGTAAAATCTTGAATTATAAATTGAGGAAATTCATATTTTTAATTCTTTTTGGCTATAATTTTGAATGAACAAAAAAATGTTTAATTTTATAACATGAGTATAACAGAAACAAGCACACGTAATTTTTTTATCCTTTACAAACCTAAGGACATTGTAAGTGGTGATTTTTATTATGCGCAAGCACATCAACCTCCCGGTTATAATCATGAATTATTTTATATGTGTACGGCAGATTGCACCGGACACGGGGTACCGGGTGCGCTTATGAGTATGGTAGGAATTTCTCGTTTAAACGAAAGTATCATCGAAAAAAATTTGATTCACCCTAATTTAATTTTGGATAATGTAAGAAGAGGTATCATCGACTCGTTGAATCCTGAAGGCAGTGAAGAAGAAAGTAAAGACGGGATGGATTGTGTTTTATGCGCTTATGATTTTAAAAATTACAAGTTGGAATTTGCTGCGGCAAACAACCCATTGTGGTTGGTGCGTAACGGACAAATTACCGAATACAAACCGGATAAAATGCCGGTTGGCAAATACAGTGAAGAGTTAAAGCCATTTACATTGCACAAAATAGATTTACAAAAAGGCGATACTATTTATACGTTTACAGATGGTTTTGCCGATCAGTTTGGCGGACCAAAAGGAAAAAAATTCAAATATAAACAATTAGAAGAATTATTATTAAGCACTAGTCACTTGAGTTTAGACGAACAAAAAGAAAAACTAACTGATGCATTTGAAAAATGGAGAGGTAATCTGGAGCAGGTGGATGATGTGTGTGTCATCGGAATCAGAGTATAAAAGACTTCATACAACATAAAAAAAACCGAACTGATTAGTTCGGTTTTTTTGTTTTTGCTTAATTATTGATTACTGTTTAATCATTTTCTTAGTTTCAATGGTTTTGCCATCAACCACAAGGCTATATTGGTAAATGCCTGCACTTAAATCGTTGGCATAAACGGTTAGTTCGCCGGCGCCTTTTTGGGTGATGTCGGCTATTTTAATAATTTTTCCTTCGGTGGTGGTAAAAATAATTTGGGCGTAACCATATTTTTCTGGTACGTTGTAGGTGATGATGGTTTTTTCATTGAACGGATTTGGCTGGTTTTGATCCAACACCAGCATATCGGCCTTGCTGAGTGTTACAGCATGTTTATTTACGCTTGTATTGCTGTTGTTAACTTCTGTTGGTTGCGGATTGTTGGGGTTTGCTGCGCGTGCGCTGCTGCCAAGGGCGGCAATTAAACTATCAATGCGTGCATTTTGTTCCTTAGCATTGGCTAATAAAATACCAATAAAGGCATTGTAGTTAAGGGTTTTAAAAATTCCTCCCATTTGCAAAATATTACCCAAACTATCGGTTTTATTGGGTGCATTGAAAGTGCTTACTAACTCCGGAACAACAGTTTGTACTTGTTGAGCTATAAGACCATAGTTCTTTTGAGTATGGCCTTTTAAAAAGTATTTGGTAGTATCCATGAAAAATGATTTAGGTTCTAATTGACTAATTATACCTTTAGCATTGGTAATGTTGTTAATATTTGTTTTCAATAATTGGTCGGATGGTCCATAAACACCAGCTGTTAATTGGCCTGTAACATTTACATCGCCATTAAAAAAACCTGCGTAGCTATTTATGTCTGTTGCCTGACCATAAACGGCATAAACCTGCGCACCGGGCACAATATTATTAGGTGTAAATACTCTTGAAAAAACGCCATAAACATTAGTTGGTGAATTAGTTGAGCCATTGGTGTTTACCTCAGAATATGTTCCAAAGTACAAGCGACCTGCTTGATATCCTGAATTTGGTGCAACATAATTGAAGGATCCAAAATTAGATGTACTATTTGCTTCTGTTTCTCCCCATAAACCGGCACTTAAACTACCTGCTACACCATCTCCAAAATATCTAACTTTTCCTACAACACCTCTAACATCTATACCTCTGTCTGCCTGAGCAAAAATACCATATTGTAAAGTAGCATTCGGATCTAAAGTACTTGCAGCAAACGAGCCCCCATAACTATTGTCAGTATTGTAGGCACCTGCATCCACACCATACGAAAATGCTCCTGGTACCACCGGTGCTGGCGATGGCGTTACGCCGCCATTAACGCTACTAAAAAAATTATTTCTGTTATCATAACTACCACTGTTGTAAACAATAATGCCTTTGTTGGTATAACCGGGCGCAATTAAGTTTGGTGTATTATTAATAATTTCTAAACCTAATTGTTGACTTGAAGATGTACCGGAAACAACGTTGCTGCTATTGATAACCATGGCCTTATCAAAGTTTTGATTTAACAACCCAAATTTGTAATTTAAGGTGCCTGATAAAGGAATACTGGCGCCATGCGTAAAAGCACCTTGGTTGTGCCACCAAATATTATAACCGGCTTGGTCAATATAAGTATCGTGCAGCAAGGTGCCACCCCACTCAACAATACTTGGGCTAATGTTACTTAAACCATTTTGTGCCGTAACGTTTGTGGTACCGCCACCGCCACCCGGGCCATCGGGAACCAACACCACATCACCGTGTGCATCTACCGAAAGCACCTTATTGCTAGGATTTAAGATTGTGGGCGATGCGCTTGTCATATTTGTAAAGCGTAAACCACTGCTGGCTGCACCAAAATAAGGATCGCCTGCGGCGCTGCTAATGGTAAGGCGGTTGCCAGG
>JADBXZ010000046.1 GCA_020403265.1 Bacteroidota bacterium | reverse complement strand
ATATCCATTAGGTGAAGGTTTTCCAGAAGATATATCAAACATGGTTGAATTTTTATTGTCTTATAAGTCCAAGTGGATTACAGGTCAACAATTTACTGTAGATGGTGGAAGAACCATTGATATTTCCGGTTGATTTGCATATAGAACGAATTCTAAACAAGCCGATAACTTCAAACTGTTTTGTTTTGCATAAACACAATGGTAGTGAATGTTTGATTATCGATCCGGGTTCAGATGATAATTCTATACTATTAGGCTATCTAGAGAAAGAAAAATTATCTCCGACAACAATAGTATTAACACATGAACATTTTGATCATATTTGGGGCGTTATTGGCCTGTCAAAACTATTTACATTTGAATTAATTTGTAATCAAAACTGTGCGAATTCGATTGTAAATCCCAAAAAAAATTTATCGCTTTTTCATAATCAAGTCGGCTTTGCTATTTTAAATCAAGTAACGACTGTAGAAATGTTAAGCCATAAATTTAATTGGAGTGGGAAGCAATTTTATTTTATTCATACACCGGGTCATTCAGAAGGTTCTATCAGTATTCGACTAGATAATATGCTCTTTTGTGGTGATTTACTTATTCAAGGCGAAAAAACAATAACAAAATTGCCGGGGGGTTCTGTTCTAAAATTTAAAGACACCTTCAATAAACTCAAAACAGAATGTAGCCCAGACACATTGATTTATAGCGGGCATGGCGAAAGTTTTCTACTTGAAAATTATTATATGTACAAAGAAATTTAGATTTTAGTAAATCTTTATATATATATGAAATTTAGGATTATTTATCCTCCAAAATATGAAAGTGAAAAGCAATACATCGTTGATACAATATTTCGTCACTTTTTTAAGTTGGAAAATATTTTACTTGAGTTCTCTGAAGATGTTAGTAAATATGAGGTACATATAATTTGCGAAGATTGTCCTTCCGCCAAAAAAGTTGTACTTAACAATGTACTCTTTAATTTTGATGAAAGTGAATGGTTGACAGAGGTATCATTGCCGATTACTCCTTTAAAATATATAAGTTTAGATGGAATTACCGGAAATTTTTTATTCAATGATGCTCCAATATTATATGGAAAAAAATCTGGCACAATAGCGTATGAGCAAGATGGAGATTTAAGATGTGATGTTGACCTTTTTGGTGGTATATTCTTTCTACTGACGTTATATGAAGAAATTGTAATCAGAAAGTATGATGAGTATGGCAGGTTTAGTAATTTGGAATCCATCATATGTAAAGAAGAACTGTATTTTAGACCAGTGGTGAATGAATATCTGGAAATTTTGAAAGCTTTATTTGCTAGAGCCGGTTTTGCATCTATATCTGATAAAAGGCAATATCAATTAATCGTAAGTCATGATGTTGATGTTCCATTTTCTTTTAATGCTCGGGTCTTTGATTTTTTCAGGAATATCTTTGCAGATTTACTTTTGCGGAAGTCATTTGTAATATTTATAAAGAAAATTGCCGCTAGGTTATTGCCAGTAAAATCTCTTAAATATAAACTTGATCCGTATAATAATTTTCGTTATTTAATGATGGTTAGTGAAAAATACTCTATTAGGAGTCAGTTCAACTTTATTACCGTCAATGGGAAAGGAAATATTGATGGTAATTATGAAATAGCTGAGAGCTACTTTGGTGTTCTGTTGAAGGAAATTTATGAACGAGGACATGTGATTGGTTTGCACCCAAGTTTTGAAACATTTAATAATTTTGATCTGTTATCTGGTCAGTACGATAAATTAAAGGGAATACTTGACAATCTTTCTATTCCCTCAGATTATCTTGGTGGACGTCAACATTACCTCCGGTGGAAAAATCCTGAAACATGGCAGATATGGAATGATGTTGGATTGAAATATGATTCATCGCTGGGTAGTGAGTATTATATGGGATTCAGATGCGGAACTTGTTTTGAGTTTCCAGTTTTCAATCTTATTACCAAAAAGCCTCTCGAACTTATAGAATTTCCTTTATTAGTAATGGATATATGCGCATTCAAATTAAAATCAAAAGAGAATATGAATAATGTAATTATGGAAATCAATAAAATTTGTAGGTTCTACAATGGCAATATGACTCTTTTATTTCATAATAATTATGCTGTTACAGACTATCAAAAAAAATTTTACGAACAATTAATTTCGAAGTTAATATAAATTAGTATGTGTGGAATTACTGGTATAATTACAAAAAATGGTCTTCCATGTGATGAAAAATTGCTTCATAAAGTAAATGATAGCATCAAACACCGGGGCCCAGACGGAGATGGATTTTATATATATAAGAATTTAGGATTTGGGCATAGGCGTCTGGCTATTATGGATCTAACTGATTCGGGCAAACAACCCATGGAATTAAATGACCGTTACTTTATTACATACAACGGTGAAATATATAATTATATCGAACTTAAATCTGAATTGGTAAAAGCCGGAATTACTTTTAAAACGGTAACTGATACGGAAGTTATATTAAAATCATTTGAATACTGGGGCGAAGATTGTGTGAATCATTTTAATGGA
The DNA here is from genome assembly GCA_020403265.1 of Bacteroidota bacterium. GTDB lineage: Bacteria > Bacteroidota > Bacteroidia > B-17B0 > Aurantibacillaceae > Aurantibacillus. Next base: position 466 of record JADBXZ010000046.1, on the reverse strand, counting down.
ATGTGGGCATTTGCAATTTTTGATAAGTTGAATGCAACAGTTTTTATTAGTAGAGATCGATTTGGTGTAAAGCCTTTGTATTATATTAATACCCCTGAAAAATTTGCATTTGGATCTGAAATTAAGCAATTGCTTGGCTTTGGTATGAAAGCTAAAGTTAACAAACAAGTGTTATCAGATTATTTTTATTTAGGTTATTCAAATCATACACCTCATACGTTTTTTGAAGGGATTTATCAACTAGAACCTGGTTGCAATCTAACTTTATCTCTTAGTGATGTCAATCCTACAATATATAGATATTATGATTTGAAAGTTGACATGGAAGTAAATAAATTGAATAAACAAGAGGCAATTGATTTTTATATTTCAAAGTTAAATGATGGAATCAATATTAGGTTACGATCGGATGTGGTAGTCGGTTCTTGCCTGAGTGGCGGTTTAGATAGTTCTTATATTGCTTCCT
>JADBXZ010000045.1 GCA_020403265.1 Bacteroidota bacterium | reverse complement strand
GGGCTTAATTTATCAATGGTTTTCGCTAAATTCAAATAGGAAGTTCTAAAGTCGTGTCCCCACTCCGACAAACAATGTACTTCGTCAACAACTGCATAGGCAATTGAAAAATTCGCCACAATTGAAGTGATTTTTTCACGGAATGAAGGAATTTGAAATTTCTCGGGTGAAATCCAAACAAATAAATATCTACCCTGTTCAAAGTCTGTTTCGATTTGTCTTCTTTCGTTAGCTTCTAAATCGCTTGTAACGAAACTAACATTTGTAACAAGCATATTTACCAAGTTTTCATTTTGGTCGTACATCAATGATTTGATTGGGCAAACCACAAAATTTATGCTTGGTTGCAATAAACAAGGAAGTTGATAACACAAAGATTTTCCACCACCAGTTGGCAATAATCCAATTGTATCTTTTCTATTCAGTGCGTTTGAAATAATTGGAAATTGTCCTTCTCTGAATGCAGGTTTATCAAAGATATTCTCCAAAAAGAACTCTAAAACTCCTTTGTCTTCGTCAGTAACATTGTAATTTACCGGTTCGGTTGTGCTAACTCTGAAATAGTTTTTATCTTTGACAATATCAAAATAATCAGTCCGTAAATAAATTACATCAGGATTTAGTTTGTTCTCATCGGTATATCTCTTGAATAATGAAAAATCAATATTTATGGCTTTGGTTGTTGGTGCAAAATCACTTTTCTTGTTTGTGATTTTGATATTGAAATTAGGCTTTTCAAGGCTTTTCTTATTTTTAAGTTTATACAAATTGTCCAACCAAATAAGCAAGTCATTAATTGCCAATTCGGGAAAATCGCCTAAATCTTCGTTTGATAGAATATTGAAATTCCAATTTTCAGTAAGGCTTAAATAATTGTGAGTAAGCAACTCAATGAGTAGAACCTGAAAACGAATTATTGCCGTAGGCAATAATTTTGTTTTTATTTCAGTTACACTCATTTTATTTTTCTCTATTTTATCACAAGCGTTTTTATAAAAAGTTAGAAGTTTTTCATACCTTGAAAGGTGTTCTAAAATTTGTTTTACCTTTTCTTTATAATTACCATTTCGTAATTCTATCGTGTTAATTCTAATGGTGGTTATACCTTGTTGCCCAAGATAATTGTCTCTTGTTACATCTGAAACTCTTGTAACTTCATCTGTCTTATGTTGCTGTCCGTCAATTTCAATTACAAGTTTTGCCTGTGGTAAATAAAAATCCACTTGTTGATTAATAAAATTTTTGTTGTCTTCCCCAACTATTTCGTTAATCTCAATTTCTGGAATGATTAAAGATTGAACAAAAGAATAGTCCCCAAATTCGTTTAGAATTATTGTTTCAAAAAAGTCTTTTGCTGGGTAATAATTTCTGTCTTTGTCACCTTTAATTGTATTTTGCCAAATCGGAGTTTGATTTGTAGCAAACAAAAATCGGTCATTAAAATTGTCCAATTTGTGAATTTCACCTAAAGTCGATTGTAGGTTTTTTGAAAGTGTCGTTGGAAAACCACGTTGCAGAATATTCTTGACCACACAAAGGATTGGCAATAAGTCCGACTTATTCGGATTTTCTACCAAATTTTGAATTACAAAATTCGGGTTAGTATAAGTGTAATTAGCCGTATATTTTTTCATTCACTTTTCTAACTGTAATATTTTATTTATGGAAGATATTCAATATCAACCCCTCTGTCATACATATGTAGTTTACATTTTTCAATATTTCCGTTAGTGTGAAAAATTGTCAAGCCGTAATCCGCAAATGATGCACCCATTGCATCATGTCCGTAACCTTTTAGTTGGATTTTTTCATTGTCGGAGCCTACTAATTTCATTTGTTTAGGAGCCATTTGCACAACTGCTTGCCCACCGTCTGTATTAAACATTGTAACAGTAAAGCCTTCATTGCCGCTGATATTTGCTTCAACTTTTACTGCTCTTGGGGCACCACCGTGTGGACCCGATACGTGTCTTCCATTTTCATAACGTAAATGATCAGAAGAAAGAAATACAAATTCTAAGTCCAATTCTTCATTTTCAGGTTCCGAATAAAATTCAATTAATTTTTCAGGGTTGCTGTACGAAAATGTAAGTTTAGCAATCGTCCCACTTTGCATAAATAAATTACAACAGTATGGTTCGTTACGATTAAAATTTTTACTATGTCTTGTTGGTCCAATTGTCATCTTGAACATCATTATCCCCATATTATCACTATTGGTTTCATTTGGGATTGTAATTAGTTGCAATCTGTCAGTCGCTGTTACAAATTCGTCAAATATGATTTTAGATACTAATTCTGTATTCAACAGAGCATCATTATATGTTACTTCCATTTTTTCTGCTCCGTCAAGATTTATTGCCTTTGCTGAAATTATAGAATTTGTTTTGCCGTTGGCAACCATTTTACCACCAATCCATATTTCATATCGAGTTGGTCTAAATGCAAAATCTTGTTTTTGTAACCCTTGAAACGGTTCGAATTTGTCAAACATTTTAATTTATTTTTTATAATGATACTTACTCTTTTCGGTTTTCAATTTCCCCGTTTTCTGCACATCCTTCTTTTACGCTTGCTGCTAACTATTTAG
>JADBXZ010000044.1 GCA_020403265.1 Bacteroidota bacterium | reverse complement strand
TATACCGATTAGAAAGAAGTTTGGTGTAATGAAGTGAAACGAAATTGGACCATTACTTATTTCACATCTGTATTTCAGGTATTTCTGAGCAAATGGTTGATTTTCTTACATCGTTTATTCATTTGGTTTTCCAAATGAATAAAATGGGTTAATCAGATTTATTTATGATTTAAATAGATAAGTTTTGAAAGGGTATGGGAATTAATTATAAATAAGTGTCTTTTATATTTTTAAACCAATTACGCACACATCATCTACTTGTTCTAAATCACCTTTCCATTCATCAAATGATTGCTTTAAGAGTTGATGTTGATCATTTAATGATTTAGCACTATTTGCTAAAATAAGTTCATTTAATTGTTTGTATTTAAATTTCTTTCCTCCCCGATAGCTAATGGGTCCGCCAAACTGGTCGGCGTAACCATCGGTATACAAATATAAGGTATCACCCGGCATTGAGTTAATGGTGTATAACTTAAAATCTACTGAGCGCTCGCCAATGCCAACCGGCATCTTGTCTGCTTCTAGTTCAACAAGCTCTTTATTTTGAATCAGAACGGGGTTGTTGTTAGCAGCAGCATAGGTAATTTGTTTGGTTGTATGATCAATACAAATTAATATACCATCAAACCCATCTTGTTGCCCTTCTTTACTGATGTTGTCAATTAATCGCTGACGAACAAAATTAAATACCTCATTGGGTTTTTCAATTCCTTTTTCGTTAATGGCTTCGCTTAAAAAGCCAATGTTGAGCAAACACATAAATGCCCCGGGCACACCATGACCTGTAGAGTCGCAAACAGCCAAATAAAATTTATTTTCTTTTTTTGCGGCCCAGTAAAAATCACCACTAACAATATCTTTTGGCTTAAAGTAGATGAAATATTCTGCAATATGGATGTTCAAAAAATCTTCATGCGCTAATAGGGTGTATTGTATGCGTTTAGCGTATTGAATAGAACTTAAAATTTCTTCGTTTTTTGTTTCAATAATATGATTTTTCTTACCAAGTTCTTCACTTAGCCTACTCTGAACCTTGTATTTTTTGAAAATTGAAAAGGATAAAACCGATATAATTATTAACCCAATGATCGATACGGATAAAAGAAGCCTTTGTTGACCTGATTTTACTTTTGCAAGTTCTTCTTTGTGTTTTATTTCAGATAACTCAATTTCCATATTATTAATTTCGGATTGTAATAAACTATTTGAAAGTGCTTTAGAGTTTTGTTTATCGTTCATTTGATTGATGACTTGAAGTTGCAGTTCCCTGAAGTGATATGCATTCTTTAAATTTTGTATGGTAGGTTGTTTGGTGCTTAATTTGTGATAATAGCTCGCCTTTAACTCATAATTTTCTAACAAAAATTCTTTGTCTGATGAATCTTTGGCCGTGAGTTTAATTTTTTCAAGATAGGTTTTCGCCGAGTCGATATTGTCTTTTTCTAAATAACAAAATGCAAATAGTAAGTTATGAAAATAAAGGTTATTTTTTATTAAGTAGTCCTTGTAGTTAGCACTAGTGTTTTTTAAAACAATTAACGCATCGTTTTTCTTTTTTGAATTAACTAATGCATAAACTTTTTGTTTTATAAGCTTTATGTATAATCCGGTGTCGCGACGGTTAATACAATTTTGTTCAACCTTATTGTAATGGTGCAATGCAGAATCATTATTTCCTGTGGCTTTATACAAATTACCAATATTGTAGTTTAGATTATCCAATAAGGACTGGTTGGAAGTTTTTGAAGCATATAATAACGCAAGTTGATAATACCGAAAGGCATTTTTATAGTCTTTATCCCGTTTGTAAATTACACCTATGTTTGCAAGGGTTGTTGCCAAGGATTTAGAGTCTTTCAATTTTTTTTTCAATTCAAAGGCGCTTACAAAACTCTCAACGGCTTTTTCTTTGTCGCCAATTTCATCATAAATGGCTCCTAAATTATTATATGCTGATGCTAATCCTCTTTCGTAATTAAATTGTTTGCTAAGATAGATAGCCTGTTGACAATATTTAAATGCAGCTTTAGAAGAGTCTGATCTTAATAAATAAGCTAACCGATAGAGGCATTTTACTTTATTTGTGTCATTAGCGGTCTGATGCAGTAATGTTCGAATAGAATCGCTTTCTCTGTTTTGTGCAACAACAAGCAATGGCAAAATTAAATAATAGATAATTAAAATGAACAATCTAAAATTCATTCTGTTAAGTTAAAAATAAAAAAGTCTTCGTCACCGGATATTAAGTTAAATCTGTCCAGGTCGCTTTTTGGTTTTAATTCAAGGGGATTTAATCTAGCTAAACGTGCTGTATTTTGTTGATTTTCAATTTACTAAACATTTCTAGTGTTGCATAAAGTAAATTAACTACTTATTCGTCTACCTTTAGCATGGAGGCCCTATCAAAAGTTGAACTGATGACAGATACTAAACGTAGTAATTTAGCGAATTCCATTAAATTGTATGGCCAAAAGTTATTTGGATTCATCCGTTCAAAGGTAAACACAACCGAAGATGCCGAAGATTTGCTGCAGGATGTATGGTATAGGTTTTCGCAGCTTTCCAATTTAGATGAGGTTGAAAGTGTGAGTGGTTGGTTATACCGGGTAGCGCGAAACCTTGTTACGGATTTTTACCGTAAGCGTCGAGTGGATTCTATTGAAGATTTACAGTATGAAAATGAAGACGGTGAGTTTAGTTTTAAATCTATTTTACTTTCTGATGACGAGCAACAACCTGAATTAAAACAATTCAAAAATTTGTTTTGGAACGAGCTACTGAAAGCACTAGATGAATTACCTGCCAATCAAAAAGAGGTGTTTGTGAGAAACGAATTAGAGGAAGAAAGTTTGCAAAGTATTGCTGATAGTGTGGGTGAAAATTTAAAAACCATTATTAGCAGAAAGGGGTATGCCGTAAAACATTTACGAAAACGATTAAGTACACTTTATAACGAATTTATCAAAACCTAAATAAATTTACTATGATTAATACATCAACATTGCCAAAAAAAATTGCCAAAGGAGTTGGCATGGGTATATTAGCTGCAGCAGGGATTGCTGCCATTGGCTATATAGTAATGCTTTTATGGAACGCTATAATACCTGATTTGCTTAAGGTCGGTCGGCTTGGATTTTGGCAGGCCTTGGGCTTACTTGTTTTATGCAAATTGTTGTTCGGTGGATTTAAAATGAATGGCGGATATCAAAATAGAACAGGCAAACGTTGGAAAGAAAAATTTGAGGCCATGAGCGAAGAGGAACGTGAAGAATTTAAAGCGCGGTTGAAAGAGCGTTATGGAAAACATAACTGTTAAGGAACCTAAAATGTTAGCATTCATTAAAGTAAATGATTAATGGTTTCGTCTTCCTACTTGTAAACAATTAAATATAAATTAACATGAAACGGAAAATTTTAAAATTTGTAATTGGTGGTGTTGTCTTAGGTACTGCCCTATTTTTTGCCCCATTTTTGACATTAAAAATAGTGGCTTTGTTTTTCATTATTGGGGCTGTCATGAGAATGCTTTTTTGGCGAAGGGTATTCTGGTATGCTAAACCTATGCTGCAGGTAGCCTATACTGACAGAATAAGAAGCATGAGTGAGGAGGAGTACGAAGCTTATAAAATTAAAATGAATCAAACACACGCACAGTGTTATAAGCGTGGATTTAGGTCGCCTATGAATTCAGGAAATCAAACATTTTCAGAAACAAAGTGATGATCTATGCCTTTTAAAAACCATTAGTGGATTCGCAAGCAAGCTCCTGACTGTTTTGGCAGATTTCCTGCCGCGTTAATTATAGTTTTAACAAGTACGTGCCTATCGAATTAAATGTTGGTGTATAAATTACAGTATCCATTAAGAAGTAATTGACACATTAATTAAGAATAGTGAATAACTATTAACAGAAGTAATAGTTTGTTGGAAAGTATTTGTTAAAACAAAAAAAACAAGCTATTCCGGTAGTGATTTGTTAACGTTAGGATAATAAATGGCGCTTAATTTTGATCCGACACTAAACACCATTAACCGACGATAAGATTTAAGCACTATCGGGATACGGGAAAATTAAAAACCGAAGATGTTGCACTTCGGTTTTTTTATTTGATGGGTTTCTGATTCATTTTTTAGATTTTGATACCAATCACACACACATCATCCACTTGCTCTAAATCGCCTTTCCAGTTTTCAAAGGTTTCGCTTAAAGAGTTTTGTTGTTCATTGAGCGGTTTAATGTGATGCTTAATTAACAGTTCATTCAATTGTTTGTATTTAAACTTTTTGCCTTTTGGGCCGCCAAATTGATCTGCAAAACCATCGGTATACAGGTAGAGCATGCTGCCGGGTTTTGCATTAATATGCCTCAGCGTAAAATGCTCTTTGCGCTCGCCGAGCCCCACCGGCATTTTATCCGCACCTAATTCAGTCAGTTCATTGTTTTCAATTAAAACAGGTTGGTTGTTGGCAGCAGCGTAAGTTAGTTCACCGCTAATTTTATTGACGCAAATTAAAACACCGTCAAAACCGTCTTTTTGATCTTCAGCCGACATGCTGCTGATAATCCGTTGTCTCACGTAATCAAAAATTTCGTTGGGTTTTTGAAGGTGTTTTTCATTCACGGCTTCACTTAAAAAGCCAATGCTTAATAAACTCATAAATGCCCCCGGAACACCGTGTCCGGTTGAATCGCAAACAGCCAGGTAAAATAATTCTTGCGCAGTGCCGTTTTCATTAATTGCATTTACAGAAGCTGCCCAATAAAAGTCGCCACTTACAATGGCTTTGGGTTTAAAAAAAATAAAATTGTCTTTTAGGTGCTCTGCAATAAATTGCCGGTTGGCCAATAAGGCATATTGAATTTTTTTAGCGTAGTTAATAGAGTCCACAATTTCTTTTTGGCGTGAGGCCAGTTCAGCGGCTTTTTGTTCAATCAAAACACTTTTTTCGTGGATGTTGTTTTTTAATTTACGAGTTCGGATAAACAGGTAAACAGAAATGACCAGTAAAATGGTAATGAGTAGGAGGGAGGTGAGGAGTTTTTTATTTTTCCCGAGGGCAGCGCTGGTTTTTTCTTTCTCAAAATCAATCTCTTTTTGCTTTTCGGTTTCAAGTAATTTTTTTTCGAGTTGAGCAATTTCATTAACCTTTTCAAGGTTAATAATGGAGTTGTTGATTTTTGTTAAGGTATCAAAATAAGTGAGTGCTGCTTTGTAGTTTCCCATTTGTTTATAGGTTTCTACCAGCTCTGTGTAGGTTTCTACTAATTCGTGGTTAAGTTGATTGGCTTTACAAATGGTTTCACTTTCCAACAATATTTTTTCAGACTCCGGTAACTTGTTCATGTACCTGTAATTCCGGCCTCTAATCATGGTAATGGTGGCTTTGCTGTCAATCATGTTTTCATTGGAGGCAATGGTATAGGCTACACGCAACATTTTATCTGCTAAACTATACCGCTGCAACAACATCCAATACTTGGATTTATTCTGATAATAATAGTATTGATTATTTGGTGGTTTATTCTTCAACAGTTGCTCAAGGCGTTCGAATGTTATGCGTAACTTGTTGGTGTCCTTTTCATCAAGATAGTAATTGGTTAAGTTTAGAAGTGAAGCAATTATTCCGTCTTCTGATTTTGTTTCTTCATAAAGAGCCACGGCTTGCTCGGCAAACTCAATGGCGCCTTTGTTGTTGTGCAACCTACCTTGTAAAATCGCTTTGAGTTTATAAACGTAGGCAATGCCTTTTTTTTCATTGAAGCGATTAAAAATAGTAAGGGCTTTGTTTAAGGATGTTTCTGATTCGTGCAGGTTTGATTTGAGTAATTGGTAACGCCCAATTTGCGCTAACGCATTAGCCAGTTGTAAACTATCGTTGTTGGCCGTGGCGCATTGCAGGGCTTGTTGACTGATTGCAAAAGAAGAATCGGGGTTGGAACTGTAAATGCTGTTGGCTTTTTCAATAAGGGTTTCACAGGCTTTGGTTTGCGCCTGTATTGGAGGGCAATAGCCGCAGAAGCAAAGCAACCAAACAAGGGCAAAAAATTTAACAGCAAAGCGCAGCATAATCCTTAGGCAATGTACAAAAAATAAAGGGAATCCAACAGCCAGTAACTAAGCTTTTTAATTGCCTTTTAACATGGAAATTTGAATTGCAAGTCTTATATTTGGGTTGATAAGATATAACTAATCTGAGCAACGAACAACATACCCGCAAGGAAATCATCGATAAGCGCTTAGCTGAATCGGGATGGAATGTAAACGACTCTACTCAGGTTGTTTTAGAATACGATATTATAGTAGATACCTCTTTGGCCCGCGAAGCAGCTACACCCTATGCCGGACATCAGTACAGTGATTATGTGTTACTTGGAAAAGATGGAAAACCATTAGCTGTTGTAGAAGCCAAAAAATCATCAGTTGATGCTAACATCGGTAAAGAACAAGCCAAACAGTATTGCGAAAATATTGTGAAGCAACACGGTGGTGAATTGCCTTTCTGTTTTTACACCAATGGACACGATATCTACTTTTGGGATTTAGGAAACTATCCGCCCAAAAAAGTATATGGCTTTCCAACGCGTGATGATTTAGAACGTTACAAATACATTCGCAAAGCACGCAAGCCACTAACAGGTGAATTAATTAATACAGAGATTGCAGGACGTGATTATCAAATTGCTTCTATTCGTGCTGTGCTTGAGGGAATAGAGAAACGTAAAAAACAGTTTTTATTGGTAATGGCAACTGGTACCGGTAAAACACGTACGTGTATTGCTTTTGTAGATGCATTAATGCGTGCTGGATGGGCCGAGCGCGTTTTGTTTTTAGTAGATAGAATTGCTTTACAAAGTCAAGCGCTGGATGCCTTCAAAGAACATTTACCAAATGAGCCTCGTTGGCCTAAAGTTGGAGAAAGAGAAATTGCAACCGACAGACGCATTTATGTTTCAACCTACCCAACCATGTTGAATGTGATACGTGATGAAAAAAAACCACTCTCTCCTCACTTTTTTGATTTGATTGTAGTAGATGAAAGTCATCGTAGTATTTATAATACCTACGGAGAAATATTAGATTATTTTAATACCATTACACTCGGCTTAACAGCCACACCAACAGATGTAATTGATCATAACACCTTTAAATTATTTGATTGCGAAGATGGTGTACCATCATTTGCCTATTCGTATGAAGAAGCGGTAAACAACATTCCTCCTTACTTATGCAATTTTCAAGTCATGAAAATTAAAACTAAGTTTCAGGAAGATGGAATTAATAAACGCACAGTTTCATTAGAAGACCAAAAACAATTAATACTGGAAGGAAAAGAAATTGAAGAAGTTAATTACGAAGGAACAGATTTAGAAAAAAACGTAATCAATAAAGGTACCAATACACTCATCGTCCGAGAGTTTATGGAAGAAAGCATTAAAGATGCGAATGGTGTATTGCCTGGGAAAACCATTTTCTTTTGCATGAGTAAAGGCCATGCGAGACGAATGGAGGAAATATTTAATGCATTGTATCCGGAATATCATGGCGAGTTAGCAAAAGTAATTGTATCTGAAGATCCACGTGTACATGGTAAAGGTGGTTTGTTAGATCAATTTACTAATAATGATTTTCCGCGCATTGCCATAAGTGTGGATATGCTCGATACCGGTATTGATGTGCGTGAAATTGTGAATTTAGTTTTTGCAAAACCTGTATATTCCTATACTAAGTTTTGGCAAATGATTGGGCGTGGTACGCGTTTGTTGGAGCCTAAAAAAATGAAACCATGGTGCATACAAAAAGATGTGTTTCTGGTTTTAGATTGCTGGGATAATTTCGAATACTTTAAAGTAAATCCAAAAGGCAAAGAATTAGCAGCGCAAATACCTTTGCCTGTGCGCTTGTTTGGGTTGCGTGTGGATAAAATTGAAAAAGCACGGGATAACAATCAAACTGAAATAGTAATTGCAGAAACCGAAAAGCTAAAGCAACAAATTTCTCAACTTCCAAATAACTCTGTTGTGGTTATGGAAGCTAAACATAGTTTGCAACAATTAGAAGACGCTAATTTTTGGAATTTATTAACTGAAAGTAAACTCGAGTTTTTACGCCAAAATGTAAAACCGTTAATGCGCACCATCTCTGGCGTTGATTTTAAAGCCATGCGCTTTGAAAAAGACATTGTAGAAGTTTCGATTGCGCATATTGAAAACGATCAGGAAAAATTTGAAGCACTTAAAGAAAGCATCGTTGAAGAAATTTCTCAGCTACCGCTTTCTATTAATATAGTGGCCTCACAAGAATCATTAATAAGAGAAAGTCAAACCAATAAATTTTGGGCAAGCATCAACGAAGAAAAATTAAATGAGCTCATTGATAAATTGGCTCCTTTAATGAAACATAAAGATTCATTTACTGTACCATTAGGCCCTGCTAAATTTAATTTTAAAGATGAGTTGTATGCCAAGGAGTATGTAGAGTTTGGTCCGCAACACGAAGCTTTAAGCGTGGCGCGTTACCGCGAACTGGTTGAAGAAAAAATAAATCAATTAGTGAGTAGCAATCCTGTTTTACAAAAATTAAAACTAGGGCATGCTATTAGCGATACTGAATCGGAACAATTGGCAGAAGAGCTGCATAACGAACACCCGCATATTACCATTGATTTATTACGTCGTGTATACAATCATCGTAAAGCAGCTCTCACGCAATTCATAAAACATATTTTGGGCATTGAAGTTTTAGAAACCTTTCCTGAAACAGTGAGCAAAGCCTTTGATACATTTATAAAAGAACACAGTTATTTAAGTAGCCGCCAATTGCAGTTTATGGATTTGTTGAAGAAATTTATTTTAGAAAAAGGCGACTTACAGAAACGCGATTTAATTCAATCTCCATTTACATTTATACATCCTAATGGTATATTCGGTTTATTCACAAAACCAGAAATTGACGAAATTTTAGTGTTAACTAATAAATTATTAGCAGCTTAATGATGAATTTTAAATTATTAATACAATCTATTTACAATACGCATACAAGCCTTGAGCAATCTGCTGTTAATGCCATTAACAAGCACATTACCTTGCGCAACTGGCTTATTGGTTATTATATTGTTGAGTTTGAACAAAAGGGTAAAGATCGGGCGCAATACGGCAAAAATTTATTACAAAAAATTGAAATCCGTTTTGCTAAACAAAACATCAAAGGCCTTGCTGCTACAGAGCTTTCGCGCTATCGCCAATTTTATTTAACCTATCCCTCAATTCTTGGGACAGTGTCCCAAGAATTGGAATACACCTCTAATGTTAAGATTCTTGGGACAGTGTCCCAAGAATTCAAAACATCTTCAAACGCATTGCTAGCGGGCAATTCGTCAACTATTTCAAAATCAAAAAATCAACATTTTTCGCTACTTTTTAATCATGCGTCTTTCTCGCATTTAGCCGAGTTAATAAAAATAGATGATGACATCAAACGTACCTTTTACGAATTACTTATCATTAAAACCAGCCCATCGGTGCGTGAATTGCGCCGTTCAATAAATACACTCTCTTTCGAAAGAACAGGGCTTGCAAAAAATAAAAAACTTAGCTTACAACAAATTGAACAAAAGATAAAACCAACTAAAGTTGGCGATGCTGTTAAAGATTTTTATTTCTTTGATTTTTTAAAATTACCGGTTCCTGAAATACTTGATGAAGCACAATTAGAAACCGAACTGCTTAATCATCTCGAAAAATTTATTATTGAATTGGGTAATGGTTTTTGTTTTGAAGCGCGACAAAAACGAATTTTAATTGGCGATGAATATTTTTTTGTAGACATGGTGTTTTATCACCGTATACTTAAATGCCATGTGATTATTGAATTAAAGGTAGACGAGTTTAACCATGCACATGCCTCACAACTTAAAGCTTATGTTAATTTTTATAATAAAAATTTTAAAGAAAAAGGCGATAACCCACCTATTGGTATTTTAATGGTAACTAATAAAAACAAAGCTCTGGTAGAGTACACAACCACAGGTATTAGCGAAAAAGTATTTGTATCAAAATATGCCGTTGCCTTGCCAAGTAAAAAACAATTAGAAAACTTCATTAAAAACGAACTGAAAAAACTTTAAGAAAAAATGATTGATTTTCAGGTTATTAACAAAAATACACTTAAAAAACTAACAAATGACTTGATTTTTAATAATCAATTACCTTATATTTGTGTTAACATGTCCACTCCGCTTCCCGTTAGATCAGCGCGCTTAGAGTGGACTTTTTATTTTTATACATATGAGTAAAGTACCTTACATAAAACCGGTGCTTTCTTACACCGACCAGTTAAATCAGTTAAAGCAAAGAGGTTTATTAATTGAAGATGAGGCCAAGGCTAATCATCTTTTAGAAGTAATTAGCTATTATCGATTAAGTGGCTATTGGTATCCTTTACTGGCCGATAAAAAAAATCATAAGTTTAAACTAGACGCCACATTTAATACGGCTTTTAAATTATATTGTTTTGATAGAGAATTAAGGCAAATGGTGCTTGCCGAACTTGAAAAGATTGAAGTGGCAATTCGCGCAAAAATGACTCATGTGCTATCTCAAAAACATGGCGCTTTTTGGTTTAAAGATTCCCAATTATTTTCAGACCCTCTAAAGCACGCTAACGCATTAAGTAAAATTGGTGAAGAATTTAATAGAAGTGATGAAGATTTTATTAAAGCATTTAAAATAAAATATTCCGATCCTTGGCCTCCAAGCTGGATGACATCTGAGATCACTTCATTTGGATCACTTTCAATGCTGTATAAAAATTTAAAACCCGGTAAGGAAAAAAGAGACATAGCACATTATTTCGGATTACCGGATAGTGTATTTGAAACTTGGCTGCATAGTATTGTTTATTTAAGAAATGTTTGTGCACATCATACACGTTTATGGAACCGTGCAATGAGCATTAGACCGCAAGCTCCAAGAAGCCCGCGAAAGCCTTGGTTAAACAATACCAATGTGAGCAACAATAGAACTTATTTTATTTTAAGTATGATTAACTATTTATTGAAAACTGTTAATCCTAAAAACACATTTAGAACACGATTTAAAAACTTATTGGGTAAATATCCAAATGTAGATTACAAGGCCATTGGTTTTCCTAAAAACTGGGAACAAGAACCTTTATGGCAACAACCTAACTAAACTATGCTCAACAACGCACAAATAAAAGCCTTAATTGATAAACTCTGGAACAACTTCTGGAGTGGTGGTATTAGCAACCCACTAACGGCTATCGAACAAATTACCTATTTAATTTTTATGAAGCGTTTAGATGAAAACGAATCTAAACGCGAACGTGATGCTGATTGGACAGGCGAAAAATATACTTCGCTATTCACTGGCACATACACCCCACAAGGCTCCAAAGAAAAAATTGATAAAGGTACTTTACGCTGGAGCAACTTTAAACACTTACCTGCCGACGAAATGCTCTTACATGTGCAAACCAAAGTGTTTCCGTTTTTAAAAGCCATTGAAGGTGGTGATGCCTTTACCAAAAGTATGGCCAATGCGGTGTTTATTATGCCAAAGCCTAGTTTATTGGTTGAAGCCGTAAAAACCATTGATGCTATTTTTTTAGAAGTAGAAAAAGATGCGAACGATGGCGGACAATCTTTTCAGGATATACAGGGTGATGTGTATGAGATGTTGTTGAGTGAAATTGCCAGTGCCGGAAAAAACGGACAGTTTAGAACACCGCGCCACATTATTAAATTAATGGCTGATTTGGTAAAACCACAAATAGGTCAGCGCATTGCTGACCCGGCTTGCGGTAGCGCAGGATTTTTATTAGGCGCTTACCAATACATGCTCACGCAACTGGTATTAAAAGATAACCCCGATGCGGTGGCGCAAGATGAAGATGGATTTATACGCGCAACCATCTCTGCAATGTTAAACGATAAACTAAAAAACATTGTAGATAGTAGTTTATACGGTTATGATATTGATACCACCATGGTACGTTTAGGTTTAATGAATTTGATGATGCACGGTATTGAACATCCGCATATTGAATATAAAGATACCTTAAGCAAAGCCTATAACGAAAATGCGCAATTTGACATTGTACTGGCAAACCCACCATTTACGGGTAATATAGATAAAGGCGACATTAACGAAAGTCTGCAATTACCTACCACAAAAACCGAGTTGTTATTTATTGAACGCATTTACACCATGCTAAAAATGGGAGGCACTTGTGCCGTAGTAGTACCGCAAGGCGTATTGTTTGGCAGCGGCAAAGCTTTTGTAGCTGCGCGAAAACTAATGGTAGAAAACAGCGAACTAAAAGCGGTGATAACTTTACCAAGTGGTGTGTTTAAACCTTATGCCGGAGTAGCCTGTGCTATTTTAATTTTTACCAAAGGTGGCGAAACCCGCGATGTTTGGTTTTACGACATGCATAGCGATGGTTATAGCCTCGACGACAAACGCACTAAACTCGATAAATCCGATTTACAGGATATTATTAGACAGTACCACTCTCGTTCTGCTGTCCCACTTGCTAAGGGGGACGAGCGCAGCGGAGGGGGTCGTACTGAAAAACACTTTTTTGTACCCAAAACCGAAATAGTTGCCAACGACTACGACCTAAGCCTTAGTAAATACAAACAAGAAGTGTACGAAGAAGTAACTTACGAAAAGCCCCAGGTAATTTTTAAAAAGTTGCAGGATTTGGAAAGCAACATTAGCAAAGGATTAAAAGAACTTAATGAATTGATGTGATGAAGTTAGAAAGGTTAGGAAATTACATCAAACAAATAAGAGGCTTATCATATAAGCCAAATGAGATTCATGATGAATATCAAGAAGGTAGAATTGCTATATTAAAAGCAAATAATATTCAAGATAATGTTTTAGATGATACAGATTTAATTTATATAGATAAGTCTAAAACTAAAACAGAACAAAAAATAAAGAAAGGCGATATTTTGATAGCTGCTTCAAGTGGAAGTAAAGAAATTGTTGGAAAAAATATTTATTTCAGAAATGATTATGAAGCTGTATTTGGAGCGTTCTGCAAAGTAGTTAGAATTAATGAAAAAGTAAATTCTGAATTTATTAGTCATTTTTTTAAAACTCCCATATATAAAAATCATATAAGAAATTCTATACAAGGCGCTAATATAAATAATCTTAAGAATGAGCATATTGATGAACTTAAATTAGCAATCCCATCCTTAGAAGAACAAAAGCACATAGCGGTGGTATTAAGCAAAGCCGAGGCCTTAATAGCCGAGCGCAAACAAAGCATACAACTCTTAGATGAGTATTTAAAATCTACCTTTTTGGAGATGTTTGGGGATCCGGTGAAAAATGAGAAGGGGTGGGAAATTGTAAATCTTGGAGAGCACTGTGATATTGGTTCTAGTAAAAGAGTGTTTGTCGAAGATTTAGTTGACAATGGAATACCATTTTATAGAGGAACAGAAATAGGCCAAATGGCCGAAGGTATTTCAATTATACCAACATTATATATTACACAAAAACATTTTGAAGAATTAAAATCTCACACTGACGTTCCTCAGGTTGGAGATTTACTATTGCCATCAATATGTCCCGATGGAAGAATATTAAGAGTAATCAACAATGAACCCTTTTATTTTAAAGATGGTCGAGTATTATGGATTAAATCTAGTAAATCTAAATTCAATAATATCTTTCTTCAAAAAACCTTGAAAGAGATCTTTAGATTAAACTACAACAATATTGCTTCAGGTACAACATTTGCAGAATTAAAAATTGTTGCCCTTAAAAAAATTAAAACTCCATTTCCCCCGCTTACACTTCAAACCCAATTTGCTCAAATTGTAGAAAAAACGGAAGCTTTAAAAGCGCAATACAAAGAGCATTTGCAAGAGTTGGAACAATTGTATGGCGCTTTGAGTCAGAGGGCTTTTAGGGGGGGATAGGTTTAACCATAATGAAAAAATAATTATATTTGTATTATGTCTGAATTGGCGAATAAATCAGAGCATAATTATGCAAGTGCTGAAATATTATTTAAAAATAATTTCCATGCACCAACTGTTCATTGTGCTTATTATAGTTGCTTACAAAAGATGTGTGATATTTTAATAGAATTTTATGGTTATACAGCTGACTCTCTGTATAATGAAAGTTCAAGAAATAAAATTGGTAGTCATGATTTTATAATCAATAAAACTTTTCAAAATTTAGCTGGAAGAAGCACAAATTATTCTGAAAATCAACAATTTAAGAGAAATATTGAAGATTTTAAGAGGAAACGAGTGGATGCTGATTATAAGGATTGTATAATCGATCAAACTAAAAGTAGTGTTTCAATACAGCTTGCTAAAAAAATAAATAGTAAATTAGCTCAAGTTTTTATTGAAGTAAAGAAATAATGGAAGCAAAATTGTTTTTAAAAGACAAATTACAAGAGTTGGCGAATAAATTTGAGAATGTAAAACTGTCTTATTTCTTTGATAACTTATATTCTCAACATGTAATAGTTGTTACTCCGAGTAACATATATTCAGATGATACTTTTGCAAAAGAACAGGTAGATTTGGAAATTGATTTCATTAATTATTTTCCTTATGAATCATTATATTTTGTTGAAAGAGAAAATATTGAAATAACATCTGAATTTGAGTTTGAATGCGTTTCAATTCAACAGTATAATTTAATCTTTAATCAATTAGCTGAAAATATTTTAACTAAATTATTAATCAATCCACCAAAAATCGTTTTAACTACAAGTGGGAGTTTTTATAATTCGTCAAAAGTAGCTAATACTTGTAAAATTGTAGATAGTGGTGTAGAAGATTTGCAATATCAGCCAATAGAAAAAAACATTAAATATGGAGAAGAAATTTCATATGCAATGGCTGCATAATTAAATCATGGAAGATTCTGCAAAAAATAATAGTCAAATTAAACTCGAAAGTATTTTATTAATTAAATCTAATTTTTTCAGGGATTTGATTATTGATGCGCAGGACAAAAGTAAAATCGTTCAGGATTTAAACATAGATATAACAAATTCTGAATTAAAATCAGACAGATTTTCTGTTTATCTGCATCTAGACTTTAACGTTCTATACGATTCAAAAAAACTTATTGAGATTAATGTTATTTATTCGGGTACCTTCAACAAATCCAATACAAGTGCTGATGACAATGCATTAGAGAATTTTATTAACATAAATGCGCCTGCGATTATTTTTCCTTTTGTACGAGAAGAAATTGCTGCTATTACTTCCAAGGCAGGAATTGGTACAGTGTTATTACAACCTGTTAATTTTGTTGAATTAAGCAAAAAGAAAAAACAAAAGGATTAATCTTCAAATTTTTATTTTTCGAGTTAATTAGCTATCAAAATTAATTTTCTAACCCGTAAATATTTTATAGCAAAGAAGAATAATTGTCTTAACAGATATAAAAAACGGTTATTGCCTTCATTTTTTTGAGAACGTTTCAATGATTAGCACTGAGTGAAATGAAACTCTCTCAATCTTTCTATATACCCATATTTTTCGTAAGCATCTTGAAATATTAAACTTATATTACCATGCTCGTTACAATCCTTTTTCCAATTATTGTATTTACTTATGTTTTCAGAGTCAATTATTTTACAAATCTTAAATTCTTCATTTTCTTTGGTGTTTTGAGCTATAAATTCATTCCCTTCAAATCGCCAGTCAGATACAATAATTTCCACACAATTATCAGGTTTTCCTCTGATTGCAAAAAATCGATTTGGTTCAGATATTTTTGTCAGGCTCAAGCTTAAGTCCGGATTTGCTTTTTTGTTATTAAAAAAAACAGGTATTACTTTGTAACCTATCCATCTTTTTCCGTTGGCATTAAATATTAATCCATTCGGGAAAGTTGATTCAAAAGTTTCATGAATATTTTTTAATGTTTTCCAGCGTTCTTTTCTTAACTCCACATTTTCATATAGATCATTTACAAAATCAAAAATTCTATACACTCCTTTTAAGTAAGAAATACCTCCTTTCCCGTTTACTTGACTGTGTACTTTCTCATTTCTAATTCTTCTTAATCCATGATAAATGTCCGGATTATCATCTTCAAATAATTTTTCTCGTAATGCCCAATTGATTAAGTCTTCAAAATGTATTTTATTTGTTAAAGTGTTGCCCAATTCAACATATCTATATTTAAGTGCTTTTTCTAAAACAATGATTGCTTGTAACATGGCTACATCTATAAAATCAAATTCATAGTAGCAGTGAATCATTAGCTTTTCAATGACCCTTAATTTCTCTTTAATTTCTTCAGGTACTTGGCCCTTTAAGGTAACTTCTTCTAAAAGCCTATTTTTGAATTCTTGTAAATTTGGAACATCCCATATTTTATGATTTTGCAATTCCATTTAATTCCTGTCCAATAATAATTACATTGCTATTGTTGTATTCCTTAATTAAACCTTTTTTAATTTCAAATGAAAATGGATTAAATCAAACGCATATCTATAACTAATCAATTCCTTTTTCTTTTCATTTTCTAACCAAGCTTTTTCTTTGTGGCTTATTTCAATTAAGTCTTTCGTGCTTTTGTTCTTAAAATTCACAACAACCTCTTTCATGGCTTTTAATTCATGTACATCAAATAAACCCGCATCAAATTTTCGTTTACCGTGTGGTTTAAATTGTTCGCCAATTGCTCCATTCGGGAATTCAGTAAACCAGACATCCACATGATCTTTTTCGGAAATGTATTCAAATAGGCTATTAAAATTATTAGGCACGGGTCCCATATCAATAGCTCTGTAAGGCACCCCGCTAATAGAATAACCTGTTCGACTGTAATTTAAAAAATCGGCATAAAACAAGAGCTTGTTTAATTGTGTTTTCCATGGTTGTAATTGCTCTGTAAAATACACTACCATTTCTTTAAACTTATTAAAGTTGCTTTTGCGGTAGCCCGTATACTCATCAGGCAACTTACCATCCAGCAAATGTTCTTCAAAAGCAAAATCATCGCTTTTGTTTTTCTCAATCAAGTCTTCTATTAACTTTAGTGTTTTAGTTTTTACCTTTTCATCGCAATCTTCGCATAATTCCAATAACTTTTTAAAATACATGGGATCTGCTGCTAACTGTATTAATTTACCATTGGATGCACTAGGCACTTCACCGGCTTCGTAGTTACGGTAACTGTTAATGCCAAAACCTAATACTTCGGACATTTTATTGGCGGGCAAATCATACTTTTCTCTTATCGCAATAATCTCTTCGGGAAAAGGCAGATTGTGTTTTTTACGATATTGATTATATAATTGATTCATGTTCAATTCATCTAATACTGTATCTGTAAACTGCTCTTTCGAATCTTTACAATAATAATAATGAAACACTACTTTAAAAGGTTCTTTTCTAAATTCAATCTCGCGCTCCTCTTTGCGCAGTTCCATTACTTTACCTGTTATCGGACTTTTCATAATAATTTATTTTAAAGGAAAGTTTAACTCATGCTCTGCAAGGTGAAAGGAGATACATAATACACTAGCGCCTTTAAACCCCATTGTAATTTTTATATATACTTGTTTTTTCTTTATCACTCTGCCAAACACCCACATGTCGTTGCCTAAGTAAAGGGTTTCTTCTAATGGGCCTTGGCAATAATCTTCTACTTTTAAATCTTCTAATACTTTCTTTCTATCACTTGGTCTTATTTCTAAGTCGGCTAAAGTTTGAGCATTTTTCCCTCGATCATCGCGGAACAACACATCCCATATTTTCATTTTTTGTTTAAACTCCTTAAGGAAGTGTTCAACCGCTTTACTATTCAGCATAAATTAATTCATAGTACAAATATACACAATAAACACGCAAAAAACAACTTTAAAGTGTTAAAATATTAATATTTAATAATAATAGTAACTATAAAGTTGAAATGTGTTGATAATTGTTTTATTTGAATCTATAAATGAGCATTAATAACTTAATTCTAAATGGGTTGTAGTTCAATGCAGCATTGCTTCATAAATGAATGTTGAGTTTATTGAGTGATTATTTTAGATGTAAAATTCTACTTTCCGATACAAAAAGTAACTTGTATTGATTATCAATACTTTACGCTTTCAGGGTACAAATAAGGTACATTACTACATTAAAAAGCCCCTTTCGGGGCAAAATTACAGTTTTTATTTTGAGTACTTCCCGAACGGGAAATAAGAAACTTTCCGGCTAACATTTCAACTTAACATTGCCCTTTCAATTTCGTGGTATGGTATGCTTTCAGCTTTCTGTATTTGTTCCATTATTCGCAAATACTTTTTGGTTGGTTTTCCTGCATACGATTTTTTGAAATTCTTTTTGTACAGTTCGCTGTATAGATTATCACTTTTGAAGTACGCCCCTAATGTTTTATCCAGTTGCCTGTATTTCTTACTTTGGGTTTGGGTTTCGTACATACAACCGTTAAACGCTTCACGGTGTAAAAAGTAACCGCCTATTGAATAAAGTTTACGGCAACGCTTCTTTGTCTGTGGGCAAATGAAATACCATATTTCGCCCCTGTTCAGGTTTGAAGGGGTTGATGTTAAATATACTTTGTAGTTTCGGGGTTCGTCCCTGTATTTGTAATCCAGTTCAATGTATGGTTGTTCGCTGTGGGTGTTTACCTGTATTGAAATACTGCCTGTGGGGTTTCCGTTCCTGCTCCAGTTTAGTGTACCGCTTTTAATCTGTTCGGGGTTAAGGTAGCCCCAACCTTTCAACTTTGAAATATGTATTTGCAACGCTTCATTGTAAAGTGTTGGGAATGTATGGGGCTTTGGCATTTGAAATTTATTTTGAAAATGAAACCTAAATAATTAAGGAACTTGCAATAAAACGGGCTTAATCGTGCCAACGCTTTATTTTAAATTCGTCCGGTTCGCCAAAATTGTGTTTTACGCTTTCGGTTTTTGGCAATACATACGGCATAAGTTTACAAAGTATGTTTAACCGTTGCACGGGGTCAAGTTCTTTGAGTGTTTCGGGTAACTGCTCCAGTTCCTTTTGCATTAAGTCTTTAAGGGTGTCCCGTATGTTCCCGGTTAATGGTTTATTGTATTCAGGTAGTTTGTTTTTCAACTCATTGTTGTAAACTGCAATTTGACTTTTCATTAAGTCCTGAATTTCATTTGAATACCAACCGTCAAACTCTGTACAATCCAAATACTCAAAAACGCCCTCCAGTAAATAAACTTTCTGTTCGGTGCTTAATTCGTTTTTGTCGTACTCTGAAATAATAAGCTGCAAACCTTCAAAGGGCTTTTCCCTGTGGCTTTCACTTGCAATATTTATACTCAATTCATACAACTGCATAAGTTTATTAAAGTCGCTGAATAGTTGTTTTTCTAATGCTTTACGAATAGTTTTTAAGGCGTAACCGTTCCAATGTTCGTTTTCTGTTTTAAAGTAGCTTTCAAGTGCCTGTGCTTCTTTTGTATTCATATCAATTTGAATTTATGGTTAATACTTGTTTTAATTCCTGTAATCGGTTCAGGTAGGGTAAAAAGGTTCTGTTCCCGTTGTTTCCTTTCACGGTGGCAAAGTGGCTTTCAATGAATAGGGAACAATCCGTTATTGTGCTGCACCTGTTCAGCTTTACGGGTTGGGTTGGTAGTTCAATACTTGCAAAGTAGTTTTCAAGTTCTGCAATATCATTGCTCCAGTTTTGGGGCTGTTCCTTTATAGGGTGTTCAATTCGTTCAGTTTTGAATACCTCAACTTTTGGCAATGGTTCAGCGTGTGAAAAAATAATGTTTTGTTGGTGGGTAACTTTAGTAACTTTAGTAACCTTTTCAGGTTCGGACTGTGGTGGTTGCTCCTGAATATTCCGTTTCCTGAATAGTCGCCAATCCTGTTTCACTAAATAGTCTGCAAGGTCGTTGCCTTCGCCTTTGTCCCTTTCGGGTGCTAACTGCTCCAGTAAATCCGAAAATATAAAACGTGTTCCGGGTAAACGGCTTTCAAATTCTTTGGCTTTGGTTTCCCATTCTTTGAAGGTATTACCGTCTTTTGAAAGGTCGGGGAATACATACACAAAACGCCCTTGTAATACTTTCAGCTTGTCAAATGAAAAACTGCTTTTGTTGTAAACTGCCAACCAAATAAGGCTTTCAGGTGTTTCGGGTAAACCAAAATACAACGTACCGTAAACGGCTGTTTTTGGGGCTTCAACTAATGCAACGGGGTTGCTGTGGTATTTACTTAAAAGGTGTTCGCCAAATAAACAGGAAATTCGTTTATCCTGCTTTGTGTATGCTTCCAACCATTCGGGCAACGGCTTGTTGTTTCGGGTGTGGTGCTTTTCAATTATTGAGTGTAAAAAGTCCGTGCCTGTGGTGTGGTTCTGTTCGTCAAATTGTTTAACCTGAACGGCTCTTACATTATCTTTTATATCAATAAAAGGAAAAGTATTTGCCCCTGCTCTGTAACCATTTGAAACCGTCCCCAATCGGTACAACTGTATAACCTTTGTAACCTCATCAACTTCAAAGGGAAATTGTACCCTGTAAAATAGGTTTTGTATAAACGTGTTCTTTTCATAGCGTTCGGGCTGTAATGTTTGTTTGAATGTATCAAAGTCAAAAAATACGTTTTCAGGTGTGGGCTGTGGTATTGCCTTTTTTCGCTGTATTTTCCAGTTGTTCGGTAATTCCGAACGGTTGCCCTGTTCCTGTTCCCAAATTGCTTTTGCGTAACCGTCCAAATACGGGTTGAGGTGGTACGAACATTTACTTTCACGGTCGCAACGTCCGTACTGTTCGGGTAAATATTCGCCTGTTTCTGTATCAATATACAGTACAAACGTCCTTTTATTACAGTCGGGGCAATGGTGTTTCTTACTGCCTTTTTCTAAACTGTATCGGTGTGGTTGGTTACTAAAGTTATTAAAGTTACTCATTGAAAAAACCTTTTTTTATTGCGTTAAAAACTTATTCCGGGTGCTTCAATAAATACCGCTAATTGGTTTTGTGAAACCCTATCTACAACCAAACTCAACGCCCGTAACTGTTTTATAAAATTGGTCTTTTTAAAAGGTGTCATTCCGTCATCAATGCAAAAGGCTCTATATTCCGGGTACAGGTCTTTGATTAACTTGTAATTGGTTAAACTGCCTTTGTATTCGCTTTCATTCAAAAACATCTGTACGCTGTTACTTTCAATTTTGTATTGTTCTATGGCTTGTTGGGCTGCTTCACAATCTGAAAACTTCTTTTGCTCCAGTAATCTGTTAAGCCCTTCCAATACCCAATTGAATACGCCTGAAAGTTCCTTTTCAATAATCTTTGTATGTAGGTTTTTATCCTGTTCCTGTGGTGGTATAGTGACATCAAAGGGAATAATTAAAAACCGTCTGAAATAGGCGTTTGTATGTTCAACGTCTTTGGGCAATTCATTACAGTTGAAAATCAGTTTTGCGTACTGCTTCAAAATGAAGGGTTGCCCATAAGGTAAACGGGCTTCAACGGGTTCGCCTGAAACCAACTGTTTGAATATTGAGGCTTCCAAATTGCCGTTTATTTCACTTGCATAGTTTACCAACTTATTAGCCAACTTTGCCCGGAAATACCCGTTATCATTTGTAAGGCTTTGTAATGAATAGCTGCTTACATTATCAGTACCCAATAAGGCGTTTACAACTTCAAAAAATACGCTTTTCCCATTTGCTCCAGTACCGTACAGTATTAAGGCTTTTTCCTCTTTTAGTGCATTGCTTCCGTGTTTGATAAATACAAAGCCTAAATATTCAGCCAATACCCTTTGGCGTTCAGGGTCGGGCAATACCTTGTTTAAATACGCTTCAAATAATGGTGCTTTTGCCTGTGGGTTGTATTCAAATGGTAGTTGGTATGTAATGAAGTCCGAACGGTCAAACGGTCTTAATTTCGTCCCCTGTGGGCTTATTTCAAATGTTCCGTTTTGTAGGTTAATCAGTACAGTATCTTTATTGCTTTCGGGTGTGGGTAAATATGCCGTTGCAAGGAACTGTTTAAATAACTGTTCTCTAAATTGGTAAAACCTTGCTGAAAACTTAGCAACGCCCATTTGTTCGGCTGCTTCGCCCAAAAACTTTTGGAATGTTTCTTTGTCAATTTCAGCCCAAAATGTACCATTGTACAGGTAAATAAAATCGTGGTTTTTGCACAAGCCCCAACGGTTTTTTTCAGCAAATTGTAAGGCGTTTTCAATTGATAAAACCAAATAATGTTTAAGGTTCAATTTTAGTTTATCCAACTGCTTTTTTAAATCCTTCCATTGTTCCCGTTCCCTGTCTAATGCTTTGTCGGTGTTTAAACTTCCGTCCGGGTTGGTTAATTTTCTATCCAGTTGCTCCAGTTGTTCCCGTAATTTTTCAGCCTGTGGAAACGCCAATACTTCAAAGTCCAACGGCTCAAACTGTTCAATAAGTTGTTGCAATATTTCAGCGTGTGGGGTTGCTGCTTCGCTTTTGCCTTTCAGTTGCTCAACGTGGTTTAAAATAGTAGCCGGGTTGTTGAGGTCATCAAATACGGGGTTTATCTTTACTGCCTCCATTATTCAAATAAGTTTAATTGGTTAGTATTTGATTTTAGCAACCTTTCAAACTCTTTGGGGTTGGTGCTTATTAAGTGTGCCGGGTGCTTTGTAAATGGGCAAATAACCTCATCTATTGACTGTACTAAATTCCCTTCCTTTTCAAGTGTTCGTTTGTATCTGCAACCTGCTTCAACGGGAATATTGAACGCTGTACAAAGGGCTTTTTTAGTGGTGGTAACGTGCTTTAATGCAAGGGTAAATAAATGTTCCTCTGAATACTGTTTTTTTAGTTCTGAAAAACTTAATCCAGTACCTTTTTCAACCTGTTTAACAATGTATTGTAAGGTTAAATTCTTATCTTTGCTTTGTCTTTTATGCAAAGAATTAACGGGGGTTTTCAATGTCTTATTCATTGTTGCCCCCTTTCTTTTTTAAATACGCTTTGGCTTCCTGCTCAATTTCAGCGTTTGACTTTTTACGCCCGTCTTTAAGATAGTCCAGTAATTCAGTACGGGAAAAATACAGGCGTTTGCTTCGCTTCATTACAGGCAATTCGCCTTTTGATACCTTGCTGTACATTGTGGGTACTGTAAGGCTCAAAAATTCGGCTGCTTCCTGAATGGTTAAAAGCTGTTCCGGTTGGTCGTTGGTTGGTTGTTCCTGTTTTTCAATTAACAGGCGTTTCAATTCGCTAACTTCTTTTGTTAGCATTGTTACCGCTTCGGGTAACTTGTCAAATGTTAATACTTGTTCCATTACAAAAGATTTTTATTATTTCTTTTGCAATGTTCGGTGTGGTATTTACGGGTAAAAAGGTGGTATTTACGGGCTTCTTTGTTTCTTTATTTTTAGTTGGTTTTACCTTGTTAATGCCTTGTATAAATCCCCTTCCGTTTCTTTTTCAAAGTGGCTTAAAACCCTAATAAGTTGAAAATATTTTATGTCGGTACTTAGTTTATTTTCATTACTCAATTCTTTATGTATTTCGCCTAATGCTTTTGCAACCTTTGTTTTACAGGTTCTTTTTAGTTGTATTGTTGTTTCAGGCAATGTATAAGGCTTGTATTCAAAAAAGTTTGTAAGTAAATCAGTAAACAAATTGTAATCCTGTTCAGAAACAAAGGCGTATTGCCAACCTTGTTTATCAATATTGGTAATGGTGTCAAAAATTATTTTCTTTGTCCTGCTTTCGTTTACGCTAATCGGTTGAGGGGGCAACGCTTTTACTAATGGTGTAACCTCATCAATAAACCGCTTTTCGTCTGCAAACCATTCTTTTAATATTTTCCTGTACCGTTGTTCCTCATCTTTTGAACTGTTTACATAGCCCTGTTTCAGCTTCATTTTCCTTTCATTCAAAACCAATTCCAGTTTGATTTTTTGGGGTTCAGTCAATAGCCCTTTTTCGTGTAGTGTGGTTGTATTTATTTGCGTTAAAAGGTTGTTTGTAAGGTTTAGCAAAACATCAATTAAACTGCCTTTGGTGTGCATTTTTACTTTTGCAATTCCTGTATATTTATTCGTTTCAGGTTTGCCGTTCAATATAGGTAACTGCTTTTCAAAATGTGGTTTCAGGTTTGCGAAAAAACTAATTTCAAACGGGAATACTTTAAGCCATTTTTGGTAAGTGCCGTATAAAATATTCAAATCGGTTTTAGTATGCTCCTTTGGGTTGTTGTAATACGTTTCGATAAACTCAATTAGTCGTTGCCTTTTGTCTTTAGGTATTTCACTATTTGCATTTTTAATGTAGTGCTGAACATTACCCAAATACAAGTGCAAACCAATTGCCGGGTGTCCGAAACTTGAAACATTGTATTCAATGTAATCGGTTAAATCTTTATACCAGTCGTCAATATTTATACGTTCTGAAATATGGTGTTCGGTGTATGAAAGTTGTTTTACAATCTTTTCGGCAATTCCTGAATAATTCGCCTTATTGTACCACCATTTTGAAACCATTGCTTTGTGTTGGTCGCAACAATTCGG
Organism: Bacteroidota bacterium; assembly: GCA_020403265.1. GTDB lineage: Bacteria > Bacteroidota > Bacteroidia > B-17B0 > Aurantibacillaceae > Aurantibacillus. The sequence continues at coordinate 92,777 of JADBXZ010000044.1, read as the reverse complement.
GAACTTCAAAAACCAACTTTCAGCCCCTTCAAATACGCTTTTATGAAAAGGGCAACAATTCGGGAACTGTTCGCCTGTTTCTTTATTTGTTGGTGCTTCATACCCTTCAATTGGTTTTGTTTCAAATGCTGAAAGGGTAAAATGTTCAGCGTCAATTTCAATAAATGGTTTATTCATTTGTCCTTTATGCTTTAAGTGGTTACATATCTAATTTAATTTTGTCGGCTGCTTTGCGTTTGGTGTCGTCCACAATCTTAGCGTAAATCTGTGTTGTTTTTAGGTCTTTATGTCCTAACATTTTGGAAACGGTGTAAATGTCCGTTCCGTTAAACAGTTGCAAGGTGGCGAACGTGTGGCGAAAACAATGAAAGGTAATATCCTTAGTTATTCCGGCTGCTCCAATCCATTGAAACAGGTGTTTGTTATGGTAGGCTGAATATTCCAAACCTTCAAATACTTTGGCTGTGGGTTCGCCTTTTTCATTTAATAAACTTACTGCCTGTTCTGAAATAGGGTAATACTCAATTCCGTTGGTTTTCTTTTGGCTGAAATTCAGGAAATACCCTTGCCCCTCAATGTATTCAAGTTCGCCCCAAACCATTTTTTGAATATCGGAAAACCTCAACCCGGTAAGGGCTGAAAACAGGGCTGCACGTTTCAATAAATCATTGTTGCACGATGTTTTTACAAGTTTATTCAGTTCCTCAATGGTTAAGTATTCCCGTCTTGTTTCGGCTGCTTTTATGGGGCTTATTTTGCCGTTCAGGTCGGTTTGTAGTATGCCGTCTTTATAGGCTTGTTTCAATGCAGCTTTTACCTTATTGAAGTACGAAACGGCTGAATTTTGTGAAAGGGTCGTTTTGTCGCTCTTTTTACTTTTGGTTGTAAGTAGGTATTCTTTGAAATCCTCTAAAAACTTTTCGTTGAGGTCGGCAAACTTCAAATTTCCTTTTGTGAATGTTTCAAGGTAATTGTAAGCCGAAACCCAGTTATCGTGGTTACTGGCTTTTCGTTTATCAGATAGGGTTTTAAAGTATTCTAAAAAGTCCCGTTCCTCAAATTCTTTTTTCTTTTCCTGTTCCTGTTTGTCCTTTTCAAGTAACCTTTTTTCAAGTTCGGTTAATGCTTCGTTCCCGTTTAGTTGTTTATCTCTTTTCTGCCTTATCTGTTCAGCAAGCTGTAAAGTTTCTTTGTTGCTCTGTTTATCAATAGGGTTCTTTGCCTTATCAAAAAGGTACAGCCCTAAATATTCCCTTCGGGTTTCAGTAACAAGTTCACCCTTTTTGTTTTTAACGGGCTTTTCAAGGGGAATAGGTGGGTAAAAATCTAAATACAAACTTTGCCTGTTCCCTGAAATTTTCCTTTCTCTTAGCTTTACTTTTATTGCCATTGTCTTTTATGCTTTGGTGTTTAACTTAATAGTTTATCAATTACCGTTTTCGGAACGTATACAAACCAGCCCTTTTTTATTTTGGGTATACTGTTTCGTTTGATAAGGTTTTGTAAGGCTGTTTCGGAAATACCGTATTTGTTTTGTACTTCGGTAAGGTTGTAACAATCTGCAATATCAAACTGCTTTTGTTGGGGTTGCTTTTCGGGTTGAGGTGCAACGGTTTGGGGTTGCTCAAATAGTTTGTCAATTTCGGCACGCTTAACCCTTGTAATCCTTCGCCCCAAATTCACGGCTTTAATAGTTCCGCTTTCAATGTAGTAATATGCTGAACGTACCGAACAGTTAAGCAAACGGGCAACTTCACGAACAGTTAAAAATTCCTTTGCTTTCAATTCCTCAATAGGTTGGCTTTTTATACGCTGTGTTTCCTTATTACTGCTTTCAATCTTTGCAGCTTTTAACCTTGCTTTGTAAGCCCGTTTACTGCACGTATCACTACAATACTGGGTTACTGTGGTTCGGGCTGTGAACTCATTACCGCAATATTGGCAAATACGTTGTATCTTAATATTTGAACTCATTTAATATCTTTTAATGTCTTTACGTTTATTTAAGTGCAATTAAGTGCAAAATAAAAAGGGCTTAATCCCGTTTTTTGTACCTCAACTGCATTAAGGTACAACAAAGGTACAAATATTCCATAAATAAACAAGTAATAACGCAAAATAAACCTATATTTGAAAGCATTAAAAAGCCATGTATTATAAGGCTTTATGTGTGTTTCTTAATTGTTTTGTGTTTGGTTGTTTTGTGGTGGTTACTTTCCGATACAAAACCTTGTAAAAATAGAGTCGAGGAGATCTTCATTCGTAACTTCGCCGGTGATGCTGCCTAGTTCTTCCAAAGCATAACGGATGTCTAAGGCCAGTAAATCGCCAACCACCTGTTGATCCAAACCTTGTTTTACTTTTTGCAAAGCTTCAAATGCTCTGCTTAAGGAGTTAGCATGGCGGGCGTTGGTTACAATGGTGTCAGTGGCATCTACGGTTCTGGTGTCAAATAACGATACTAATTTTTGTTTTAACAGCTCAATGTTTTTATGTTCTTTAGCTGAAATAAAAATCATCTCCGGATATTCAAAAAATTCTTTACGCAGCGTTTCCTCTCCTTCCACATCAATTTTATTTCCAACAACAACTAATTGCGAATTGCCAATGTGTGGCTTAAGCAGTTCCAATTCTAATTTTAAATCACCACTGCTAATTTCATGCCCATCAAACAAATAAACAACAATAGCCGATTTTTTTATCACCTCAAAAGCTTTGTTCACACCAATTTGCTCTATTACATCGCTGGTGGTTCTTATTCCGGCGGTGTCTATAAAACGGAACAACACGCCGTCAATGGTTATTTCATCTTCAATGGTATCACGTGTGGTGCCCGGTATTTCACTCACAATGGCGCGGTCATCTTCCAACAATACATTTAACAAGGTTGATTTACCTGCGTTAGGTTTACCGACAATGGCAACCGGTATGCCATTCTTAATCACATTACCAACTTCAAAACTTTGTATTAATTTTTGTAAAATACCCGAAATAGTGTTGATGAGTTTTTTTAAATCATCACGGTTGGCAAACTCCACATCTTCTTCACTAAAATCTAATTCCAATTCAATTAAGGAAGCAAAATTAATTAAGTTGTCTCGGAGTAATTTAATTTTTGTACTAAAGCCGCCACGCATCTGCTGCATCGCTACCTGATGACTTACCGCACTATTACTGGCAATTAAATCGGCAACGGCTTCGGCCTGACTTAAATCTAATTTACCATTTAAAAATGCACGCATGGTAAATTCACCCGGGTTAGCCATTCGGGCGCCCTCACTTAAAAATAATTGTATTAATTTTTGAATAATGAAGGGCGAACCATGACAGGAAATTTCTGCAATGTGATTGCCGGTGTATGTATTAGGACCTCTAAAAATGCTAACTAACACTTCGTCAATAATAACGTCGTTATGAATGTAAACACCAAACACGGCAGTGTGTGATTTAACTTGTTGCAGTGATTTTGCTTTGTTTGTTTTTTTCGAATAAAAATGTTTTTCGGCCATGTTAATGGCTTGTTCACCGCACAAGCGAATGACGGCAATAGCCGAACTACCGTGCGCGGTAGCCAAAGCAACAATGGTATCTTTAGTGTTTACGTTCATAGTCCTTTATCTCATTATATTTTTATTAAAACATCTTTCGACTCTGCTTTGGGTGACTTATTCACGTCAGGCTGAGCGGAGTCGAAGCCTGTTAACATGCACTATACGACTTAGTACTTAATTCTACATGACACCCTTCGACTTCGCTCAGGGTGACAATGATTCGCTCAGGGTGATTTTTTCACGTCAGGCTGAGCGGAGTCGAAGCCTGTTAACATGCACTATACGACTTAGTACTTAATTCTACATGGCACCCTTCGACTTCGCTCAGGGTGACAATGATTCGCTCAGGGTATCCTTACACGTCAGGCTAAGCAGAGTCGAAGCCTGTTAATTAACTAACTTTCATTTTTTTCATTTTTTTATTCATTAAATTTTGAATTTGTATCGTTTTGACATTTTGCTAATTCATGGATTAAATCAAAATCACCTTTCATTAAGGCTTCTTTCTTTTTTCTGGTCCAACCTTTTATTTTCTTTTCCCATTCTATTGCTTCTAAATTATTTGAAAATTTATTTTGCCAAACTAATTTAATTGGTCTTCGGTAAAAAGTATACGCGTTAGAATCTTCTCCGTTATTATGTTGTGCTATTCGCTTTTCAACATTATTGGTAACTCCAACATAGTAGGAGCTGTCTTTACATAGAGCAATGTATACATATAAACCTTTATCCATTTATTTACTCTAAAATTAAGTATTATTCTGATTAATTCAAGAGGAACAGTTCAATGTTAATTAATTTATAAAATCCTATTTTAGTTCTATTGAAATTACACGTCAGGCTGAGCGGAGTCGAAGCCTGTTAACATGCACTATTCGACTTAGTACTTAATTCTACATGACACCCTTCGACTTCGCTCAGGATGACAATTAATTGCTCAGGGTAACTTTTTCAAGTCAGGCTGAGCGGAGTCGAAGCCTGTTAACATGCACTATTCGACTTAGTACTTAATTCTACATGACACCCTTCGACTCCGCTCAGGGTGACAATGATTCGCTCAGGGTATCCTTACACGTCAGGCTGAGCGGAGTCGAAGCCTGTTAACATGCACTATACGACTTAATACTATATTCTACATGACACCCTTCGACTCCGCTCAGGGTGACAATGATTCGCTCAGGGTGACAATGATTCGCTCAGGGTGACTTTTTCACGTCAGGCTGAGCGGCAGTCGAAGCCTGTTATCGAAAGTTTGTAAATGTGCCTTTCGATTGGAATTCCATAAAATTCTTTAATTCACCCTTCGACTCCGCTCAGGGTGACAGTGATTCGTACAGGGTGACAATTAATTGCTCAGGGTAACGTTCGAATGTAATTCCATTTAATTCTTTAATTCACCCTTCGACTCCGCTCAGGGTGACAATGATTCGCACAGGGTGACTGGTAGCAAATTCAAATTATGTATGGATTAACATCTTTCTATTACTGCGGCATAACCTTGGCCTACACCAATACACATCGTTACTAAAGCATATTTTTTTTGATGTAGATTTAAATCAATGGCTGCTGAATTTAAAATGCGTGCACCGCTCATGCCTAAAGGATGTCCTAACGCAATGGCACCGCCATTAATATTAATTCGCTCATCAGTATCCGCTAAGCCCCATGCTCTTGTGCAAGCTAAAGCCTGCGCTGCAAATGCTTCGTTTAACTCTATTAAATCAATATCTTTTATGCTTAAACCTGCACGTTGTAAAGCTTTATTAGCTGCTTCAATTGGACCTATCCCCATAATTCTTGGTTCAACACCACTAATGCCCATGCTTACAATACGTGCTAAAGGTTTTAAATTATATTTTTTAATAGCTTCTTCGCCTGCTAGTAATAGGGCTGCAGCACCATCATTTAAGCCACTGGCATTACCTGCCGTAACGGTACCATCTTTTTTAAAGGAGGGTTTTAAACCGGCTAATCCTTCTAAAGTTGTATTCGGTTTAGAAAACTCATCTTTATTAAATTCTAATGGATTTCCTTTACGTTGCGGAATCTCTATGCTAACGATTTCTTTTTCAAAACGACCTGCCGCAACAGCTTTAGCAGCTTTTTGCTGACTCCACAATGAAAATTGATCCTGATCCGCACGATTGATATTGTATTGCGCTGCAACATTCTCAGCGGTTTCGCCCATGGCATCCACACCGTACATCTCCTTTAATTTCGGGTTAATAAAACGCCATCCAAAACTTGAATCATAGAGTTGCTGGTCACGCCCAAATGCTGAACTGGCTTTACTCATCACCAAAGGGCCACGCGTCATGTTTTCTACACCACCTGCAATCATTAATTGTTCATCGCCAACCATAATTGCTCTTGCCGCATCTATAGCCGCACTTAAACCACTAGCGCATAAACGGTTAACGGTTTGTCCGGGCACTTTTACAGAGTAATCGGCCAATAAAGTTGCCATGCGGGCTACATTTCTGTTGTCTTCGCCTGCTTGATTGGCGCAACCTAAAATCACGTCACCCACTTCTTCAAAATCAACGTTACTGTTTTTTTCTTTTAATTTTTTTAAAACATGCGCAGCTAAATCGTCTGTTCTGATGGTTGATAAGGTTCCTCCAAAATTTCCGATGGCTGTTCTCACGCCATTTATTAAATAGGCTTGTTTCATGTGTCTTTATTTTTTGTTTTTTAATTGTCTTTAGTCCTATCTGTCCTAACCACGTTTTCTTGGAAGGACGATTATTGAGTGATGTGTTTTATCTTTTAAATTTACGAATTAAACATTTAATGGCCAGTAACAATGTTGTGCTTGTATTAATTGATTTTAAACTACTTAACGAAGATTTAATAAAACGGCGATAAGCTTTCAATCCCAAAGCAGTATTTCCACAACTATCCAGCCAAAATTTATGAATAATACCGTTAAAATCATTAATCGGTATGGCATTTATTTTTTCGTTTTGTTTCACCAATGATTTTAACCAGTTTTCAATATCTATTAAAACACTTTCATTTTTAATAAAAGCATTGTTGCCAATTAAATTATGCATTTGCAGTTCTTTTTCAGTGAATTGAAAGCCAAGAGATTTCAAATAAATTTCTCTGATACGGGCACTGCTTTCTAATTGTTTAGCTTTATTTAATTTACTGATTTGGTTGGAGTGACTTCGGTATATGATTAAGGGCTGTTCACAATGTCCTAATTCTGATTGAAGCGCCAGCCTGGTCCAGAGTTCATAATCTTCTACATGTAAAAATTCGCTGTTGTAAACCGTGATTTCACTTTTTTTAAATAAAACTGATGGATGGATAAAACAAGTTGCAAATAGCAAAATACTTTTTAATTGTCCGCTGGTGTAACGATTGCTCACCTTTGTAATTTTTCCATGATGTAAATTGTTGTGATCTCCTCCTATAACTTCACAATGCGGGTGTTGTTTAAGATAATTGAATTGATTGGCTAATCGATCGGGTAGGGCAATGTCATCTGCATCCATCCTGGCTATTAGTTCAGATTTAGCCAAGGCAATGCCTTTGTTCAAACTTGCAATTAGTCCTGAATTTTTGTCGTTTTGTATGAGCACAATTCTTGAATCAGTATACGTTTTTAAAATAGTTACTGTTTCATCTGTACTTCCATCGTTAATAATAATGAATTCAAAATCAGTGAAGGTTTGGTTCAAAATGCTTTCTATTGCCTCATGCAAATAAGTTTGCCCGTTGTAAACAGGCATTAGAACAGATATTTTTGGACTAGGATTCAATATAAGCTTTTAATTTGTCTAATATAATTGAATCTTTTGTGGCATCAAATTTACGGGCGAAGAATTTTGATGGGGCATGTATGAGTTCTTCAAAATCTGATTCTCTGAGTATTTTAGGATATTCCGGTCCGGTTGACCAATTGGTGTATCTCAAGTCCTGAGGAACTATTTTGGATTTAAATTCCGAATTCATTAAGATGGATTGGATAAAAATTTCATCGGCGGTTAAGCTGTATTTAAACGTTTTTAAATAAACCGGATGTTGGTTCACATAGTTTACAATATAGGTTAAGGCATCGATAGACAAATTAAACCAGTTAGAGCCGCCATACTGTTGAAAATATGAGCGACGTTTAAATTTAATTGCAGTTTGTAGTTTGCCTATTGCGGCATTTATTTTATTAGTCAACCAAGGATGTTTCGGGAAATTTAAATGATAATTTCCAAGCCGGTTCAAACCTCCATCCTGCCACTGCACATCCGGTAATTTAAAGTGAACCATGTATTCGGAACCTTGATTAATTTTAAAAAAGTTTACTAACTCCGATGGTTTTTTAATTAAAAAATCTTGTCCGCTTAAAAGCATAAAGTAATGTTCGCTGTTACTTTTAACGGCTGCTTTAATAAGGGCTAACGTAGCGAGTATTTGGTTATAGCTACCCCAATACACCTTGTAGGTTTCTTCAATAAAAACCACACGAGCGTTGCTTTTAAATTGATTGATTATTGATTGGAATTCTGCCGTGTTTTTTTGATCCACATGAATGTATATTTTGCTTTCATCAACCAACAATAAGGCCTCTATTAGCCTTACTAATTGAGCAGGGTAACGATGTGCTAATATGAGAAAGCCTAATTTCACTCAATACAATGCCAAGTTTTCGGAATAATACCGAGGGTTTTACTTTCTACACCATTAAACCAATATTTTGGAGCAACCACGTGTTTAGAAGGGTTTGCATTAAGCCAGGCCGCCCACCAGCTAAAACTGCTGTTGGCAATAATGTGGTGTTGACATTGACTCATTAAATACAAATCCTGCGCTGCTGAAGTTGTTTCAAGAAAATGACAATTCTGAATTGGTATATTAGTTTTACACCACGGCACATCATCAGAAAAAACATAAATAACTAATTCGGTTTGAAGTTGCGCTTTTAAAAAGTTAACTGCGTTCACATAATAATCAACACTGCATAATCCGTGAAATTGATTAGCTGAGGCTAGCGTTACATAATCTCCACGCCTCACATGCAATGAAACAGAAACCGGTTTTAGTTGATTTTTTAAAGTTGTAGAACTTGTAATAATCTCTTTTTTAAACGTAAAAGCTTTTCTAAGTTCAATACTTACCTTATCAAAATAAGCTTCGTTTTGCCAAAAGCCATTTAAATACGTATTGGCAGGTAAATGAAAAAATTGGGAATTAAGTGTTTGTCCCGATTCATTGGCTACCTGGTATTTAGAAACCACTTTGAAATATTTATAAAGAACTTTTGAGAAAGTTGTTTCCTGAAATTGATCAATGTCTTTTTGAGTTGCAATTTCAAAGGGATAATCAAAAATGGTTAATTCCAGCTGGCGTGGCGTATAAGCACCATTTGGATCTGCATTGAGATGACTAACGTCTATTTTTAATGGTACATGCCATTTTTTTGCCAAAGCCAAACCGGCTCCAAACTGAAACATTTGGTTACCCAACCCACCTATTAGTTTTGTGATGATCATGAATGACGCAGTTGTTGATAGAGTTTTTCGTATTCCAGGGTTATTTTTTCCCAACTGTATTTTTCATGCCAAATGGCATGCGATGTTTCTGCCATTTGTTTTCTCTCATTTGCATTTTCGTAAAAGCTATTTAAGGCTTTAATCGACTCTTCTATTTTTGCAAATGAAAAACCGTTACTGTCTTTATTGGTAGGTAGAATTTTACCACCTTTTGTCCAGTCAGCAATTTCAATGGAGTTGCCTACATCAGTTGCTAAAAATGGTAGTTTGGCAGCCGCGCATTCAAATAAAACAATTGGCGAACATTCAATATTAGAAGGAAAAATAAAAATATTAGCCTGTTTGTATGCCGCAACGGTAAAGGCTCTGGAGTAATGGTTAAAGAAAGCTTTTTTGTTGGGCGATAATTTAATGAGCAGCCAATTCAATAATCGTTTAGGATATTTAGGCATAGCTTTAAAAAAATGCTCATAGTTATTGCCAATCATAATTAAAGCTGCATTTTTCAGATTACTTTTTCTGAATATTTCAATTAATTCATCATGCCCTTTCCAGCCCGTGTAACTGCCTACGTGTAATAGCAGAAAAGTATCATCCTTTAAACCAAGTTCTTTTCTTACGTTGATACTTTCTGTTTTTAAGAACTCATCTTCTGCCGCACCATTTGGAATGATCATCAGTTTAGTAACACCATTTTCCCGTGCAAAATTAATGTCACGGTAATCATTACTCAAGTATACATTCATATCATAACCATGAATGTATGTTTTCATATCCTCAAAATACTGTTTAAATTCGGGCCAATACAAACCCGAATAACCGGTTGGTACAGACACTTTCTTTGCTTTTATTTTGTTTAAAATTGGCAGTGCTAAATTTGTAGCCCATTGCTGCGCAGCAAAGAACGTAATAACGTCTGCATCTGTATTCAATAAGTAGGTTTGATAACGAAGTTCTTCCTCTGTTTTTGCATCAAATGGATTTGCTTCAATCTTAAAAACTTCAATGTTAACGCCATTTAATTCATTGTAAGTACGTTGCTCATGAAATCTGGTACAAACAATCACAGTATGACCTAATTTAACGAATCTTTCAGAAAGTTGCTTAACAACTTCCTGCATGCCTCCAACATTTGGATAATAAGATTCTACACAATGTATAATTTTCATTTTTATTAATCGTAAATGGTGGATTTATATCTGAATAATTTGTGTTCGATTTTTAACCAAAATTGTTTCAAAGAGAATTTTGGTGTTATTTTTCGTTGATACATGTTAAACCTACTCTGAAGTACTTTTTTATAGAGTTCATAACGCTTTTTAAGTTCTATTGATTCCTCAGGGAATTCCTCCTGCAAGTTGAAGTTGATTTTTGTAAGGGTAGAAAGGATTAATTCAAAATCAAATTGTTCGGTAATTTTATAATTATGATGGTATAACTTCGCTAATTCTTGATTCCCATTGCTTTCTTGTGCCAGCAATTTGTTGAGATTAAAAAGGGTTTGATTAAAAAGCGGACTAGCTTCATAATAACTTGTAATTTTAGATAAACCTTTTTCATGATGTCTGTATTTTACCAGGTACTCAGGCAAGTTAGCAACCTTTCCTTTAAAAGCTAATGCCGACCACAAATGATGATCTTCATAATAATTCCTGTTTAATGAATAGCCACCAACCGATTGCACAATTTCTTTTGAGAACATCACTGAGGAGTGCACAAATGGATTGTCAAATAGTAAATCAAACTTTAAAATGGCTGAAGAAGTAGGGTGGTTATGTTGTCCATAATTTGGATATTTATCACTAAAAATCAATGCTCTGGTACCTAACAATACAACTTGAGGATGTTGTATTAAATAGTTCACTTGTTTTTCAAGCCTCTGTGGCATTGAAATGTCATCATTATCTTGCCTTGCAATGTAGTGCCCTTTACTTATGTCAATTCCTTTATTAAGTGTTGCGGCTAAACCCATGTTAGCATGTTTGTAATACCTTATTCTTGAATCGGTATAAGACAAACAAATTTTTTCGGAATTATCGGTTGAGCCATCATTTAATAAAATCAGTTCAAAGTTTTGATAGGTTTGATTTAGAATACTATCAATAGATTCTGCAAGAAACAACTCTGCATTGTAAATAGGGAGTATAATGGATATGAGAGGTGTATTTAGCAAGTATGAATGAATTATATGTATTAGATTAATATTGGTGTTATGATAGTATTTACGACTTGAAGATTTGATTTAGCTTAGAATTTAGTTTTCTCTTAAACTCACTCCATTCAGTTGGAATGCCTCTGCGTTTGACGTTTTGTTTAGCTGCTTTGTATGATTTTTGTTGCAGTGCAGTTAGTTTAAAATTTTTTCCCCTCAACCAATTATCTAGGTTATTAAATGCCAATTCAAAAATAACGTAAGGATCTGAGTGCGCAGTCCTAATAGATGTTTGATTTTCATTTAAGTATTTTAAGAGTGGTTGATTAATATACCCAATATTCAGTTGAGTAGATAATCTTAACCATAACACATAATCTTCGATGGCTTTAAATTCAGGTTCCTCTGGAAACAGAGAATAGGTTAGCAAAATATCTTTCGATACAAGCATTGAACTACAAACCACATTGTTTTCCTTGATTAAATCACTAAACGTGATTTCAGAGTTTGTATAACCTAGCAGAGGTTTCGGAGAATTTGAATCATTTAATTTAACATCATAAGCATTAGTGCAAACAGCCTTTAGCTGATGGGTTTGAATGCGTTTAACCTGCTCTTCTAATTTATTAGGTAGCCACTCATCATCATTATCTATAAAAGCTAACCAATTTCCTTTACTTTCTTTAATCCCTCTGTTTCTTGGAATAGCCGGTCTACCATTTTTACCACAATTAATCCATTTTACTTTTGGATGGTTTAATTGAGTAACTAAATCTTTTGAATTGTCAGTTGAACCATCATCGCAAACGAGGATTTCCAATACCGGCAGGGTTTGTTTGAGCGCACTTTGTATTGCTTTAACCAGAAGTTCTGCTCGGTTATAGTTTGGTATAATAACAGATATTTGAAAATTATCCGGCAAACGATTTTATTAATTGCTTTTCAAAATTGGTAAACCAAACCTCCAACATTCTCTTTTCAGTATCACTGTCATCTACCATATAATCAGATAAATAATTTTTAGCGGCAATTTTAGCTTCCTGTAATGTTAAATGTTTTATTTTTTTTCCAATTACTTCAATATTATAAGTGTTTTTATAATCGTTAGGAAGCACTTGTTGAATTTCAAACCCAAAAGCGGTATAAATTTTTTCTAAACGTTTTTTTGAGTATCCTTCATAATGCACTGCCCAGCTTGCTTCTTGCGAACCAAAAATATGTCTTAAGCCAACACCTTCTTTTTTAGAGCCCAGTAGGGAGAAGTTTTTCTTAAACGTAGTTTCAAAATCCGGAACTTCAATTCTAAGGATACCTCCCAATTTAAGCCAGGAGTTCCATGCTGCCATAAAAGCACAGGCACTCATTCGTTCAAAATGTTCAAAAACATGATGTAATCTGATTTCCTCTATGCTCTGTGCCGAGTATTTTAATTCATAAAGGTTATGAAACTCATCTGCCACGCTGGTTTGTTGGATGGTATGTTCTGATGAAGGATAGTCGATATTAATATAGCCTTCCATGTATTTCTGGCCACAGCCCAAGTGTAGTTTCATTTTAATTTATTTTAAAAATTTATTAGTTTAATTGATTGAACTCATAAGGCATTGGGTTTAAAATTAAACCGCTTTGTGTATTAACAATGCGATTGTTGTTGGCAGTATCACCTGCATCTGATATGTTCAAACTCACGGTTGAATCATCGTAATGAAAGGTTCTTTCGTTGCTGGATAAACCAATTACAATTTTGTATGTACCTGTGGTTAGCATTAAATCATTGTTAGTAAAAATTAATTCGTAATTCCCCTTTTTGATATTTAGAGGCTTTGTCCAGGTTGTTCTGATAGGCTGATCCAATGCAGATACAATTCCCATTCCCCCGATAAAATGTTCAACATCTTGTGTTAGATTAATGGTAATCCTCACTCTCCAGTTATCACCAACGGGTATTTCCATTAATGGCTGCCCTTTTTCGCTTTCGATGTATACGGTTTCTGCATACCCTTGTGTTGCAGAGTCTGGTTTTTGAAGTTGATAAATTGACTGCGATTGTTCACCTGAATGTAAATAGCGATTGATAATACTATCAATACTACCGTGTTCCATCAATTTCCCTTTGCTCAAATAAATGCCGGTATTACATAATTTCTGAACAGCTTGCATGCTGTGACTAACAAACAAAATCGTTTTGTCACCAGCTTTGCTGATGTCGTTCATTTTACCAATACATTTTTTTTGGAAGGCAGCATCACCCACAGCAAGTACTTCATCTACTATTAGTATTTCGGGGTTCAAATGTGCTGCAACTGCAAAGGCTAATCGTACATACATTCCACTGCTGTAGCGTTTTACAGGCGTATCTAAAAATTGCTCAACTTCACTAAAGGCCACAATTTCATCAAACTGTTTTTCAATTTCAGTTTTTGTCATCCCTAAAATAGACCCATTAAGAAAAATATTTTCACGCCCGCTTAAGTCGCCATGGAAACCGGTGCCAACTTCCAGTAAACTGGCCATTCTTCCTTCGTATTCAATTCTGCCTGTTGTAGGTTTTACTATACGACTTAGTATTTTTAAGAGCGTTGATTTGCCGGCACCGTTTCTTCCTACAATACCAACTCGGTCCCCTTTTTTTATTTCGAAATTGATAGCTTGTAACGCCCAAAATTCTTCCGCGGCATTCTTCGAATGACTTCTAAGCAAATTTTTGGTGCCTTTAAAAAGTGAACGAACGAGAGAATCCTCGGCATCTGTTTGCTGATGCTTTAAATGATATTTTTTTCCGAGATTTTCTACTTTAATGGCGATCTCACTCATAACTTAAATATAATCTGCAAACGATTTTTCGAATTTTAAAAAGTATCTGATTGATAGTATGCTTAAAATAAGAATGGTAACTAAATTAATTACGAGGTAGTTGAATGGCGGACCTTCATATACACCAAACAAACAGTATTTAAAAGCATTGATGATGCCAACAAAAGGATTTAGAAAATAAATGTCTTTAAGAATGGATGGAATGTTAAGACTCAAAAATTTAGAGGTTGGTATAAAAACGGGAATCGAATAAAAGGCAATCTGCATTAAAAATGGAAGTAAGAATTTAACATCTCTAAACTTTACAGAAGCCGTTGCGAAAAACAAACCAATGGAAAGAGAAAAGAAAAGGGCATAAATAATGATTAAGGGTAAAAGCACTATTTGCCAAGGAGGTAAACCAACCACAAAAATGTTGGTGATGATGAAAATTACGAAGGCTATGGAAAAATCAATTAAACTGATAGTGATGCTTGAGATAGGTAAAATTATTTTAGGAAAATATACTTTTGTTAAGATGTTGGAATTAGCTACAAGGGAATTACTAACATCCGTTATTACAGACGATAGTAGTTGCCAGAAAATAACAACAGAGGTAACAGTAATGAAATTTGAAGAAATGGAGTTTTCTTTATTAATAAGTAAACTGAGTGCACCAAAAATAATACTATTTACAAGGGGTCTGATAATACTCCAGCTAAATCCAAGCCATGTTTGTTTGTATCGTACTTTTAAATCTCTTAAACTTAAATGTTTAATAAGGCTTTTGTAAGCAATAATTTCATTTAGTCTAAAAAAACTTTTATCCTCACTCGTGATTACCGTTTTCATTACAAGTGTATAAAGATAGCATTATTAATCAAAATAATCTCTTTAAAATACGTTTAAAATTTGTAATTTTAAACATGTTTAATGCTCTGCAAATTCTTAATACTTCCATCTCTAATGCCTTAATATCACTGTATAATTTAAGTTCAGTTGAATTAAGTTTTCAAAAAACTAAATCTGATTTTGAAGGTGATTTTACACTGGTTACCTTTAATTTAACCAAACCAACAAAACAAAGCCCTGATGCAATTGGCAAAGCAATTGGAGATTACCTTTTGCTGCATGAACCTATTGTTGAATATTATAATGTGGTTAAAGGTTTCTTAAACATTGGTTTAAAATCTAATTTTTGGCTAAGTTATTTTGAAAATATCAGAGAGAATTCAGGTATTGGTTTAAAAGCGAAAAATAGCAGTGGTAAAACTATAATGCTGGAATATTCGTCGCCAAATACCAATAAACCGCTACATTTGGGTCACATCCGCAATAATTTATTAGGGTTTTCAATGGCTAAGGTACTGGAAGCAAATGGTCACAAAGTTATTAAAGCAAATTTAGTTAACGACAGAGGTATTCACATTTGTAAAAGTATGCTGGCCTGGTTAAAATTAGGCAAAGGAGAAACACCTCAATCTTCTAAAATGAAGGGGGATCATTTGGTTGGTAAGTATTACGTGGAGTTTGATAAACTTTATAAAGCAGAAATCGCAGAACTTGTTAAGCAGGGAAAATCGAAAGAAGAGGCAGAAAAATCTGCTCCAGTCATATTAGAAGCACAGCAAATGTTGCAACGCTGGGAGTCAGGCGATAAAGATGTTATTGAGCTCTGGAAGTTGATGAATTCCTGGGTTTATGATGGCTTCAAAGAAACTTATGCAAACATTGGCGTAGCATTTGATAAAATGTACTATGAGAGTAATACTTATTTATTAGGTAAAGAATTAGTAGAGGAGGGATTGACTAAAAATGTTTTTTACAAAAAGCAAAATGGCAGTGTAGCCATCGACTTAAGTAATGATGGTTTAGACGAAAAAATAGTGCTACGCAGTGATGGAACAAGTGTATATATCACACAGGATATCGGCACAGCAATAGAGCGCTTTAAAGAATTTCCGGAGCTTCAACAATTAATCTATACAGTTGGTAATGAACAGGATTATCACTTTAAAGTGTTGTTTAAAATTCTTGAAAAGCTTGGTTACAAATGGGCCAAGGAATGTTATCATTTAAGTTATGGCATGGTTGAATTACCGGATGGCAAAATGAAGAGTAGAGAAGGAACAGTGGTTGATGCAGATGACTTGTTGCAGGAAATGTATGAAACAGCAGAAAGAACAACATCAGAATTAGGTAAGGTAGAAGGTTTTACAGAGGAAGAATTAAAAACACTTTACAGAACAATCAGTTTAGGTGCTTTAAAGTATTTTATTTTGAAGGTGGATCCTAAGAAAAAAATGTTATTTAATCCTGCTGAAAGTATCGATTTTAATGGTAACACAGGTCCGTTTATTCAGTATACCTATGCAAGGATAAAATCTATTTTACGTAAGGCAGAAAAAATAGAAAAATTCGATATTAATCGAATTGAATTAACTCCTATTGAAAGAGAATTGATCAGAACGATTTATGATTTTGAGGCAATTATTGAAGAGGCTGCAAAATTATATAATCCTTCTATAGTGGCAAACTATGCTTACGAATTAACTAAATTATTTAATCGTTTTTACCATGAGTTTAACATTATAAGAGAGGAAGATGCAACACTTAAAAATTTCAGATTAAGTTTAAGCCAGTCCTGTTCACATGTTATTCAAAATTCTATGGATTTACTTGGAATCAATGTTCCCGATAGAATGTAAACAACAACTATGAAAACAATAATATTTTATACTGCATTATTATTTTGTTTGAACATCAACGCTCAAACACCTTATACCAGTTTTTTTACGGGAGATACAAGTAATGTGAATCCGACAACAGAATATCGCATCTGTTTAATGGGTGGTGCAACCGAAGATGATAATGCCATGAAATGGTTTTTAGCGGGAACGGGTGGGGGCGATGTAGTGGTTATAAGAGTAACCGGAAGTAGTGGTTACAACAGTTATTTATATTCAAGTTTAGGTTATACATTAAACTCTGTTGAAACACTTGTTATACCAAGTATGGCAGCTGCAAACCACCCTTACGTTAGAAGACGATTAAGGGAGGCAGAAGGGGTTTTTATTGCAGGTGGTAATCAAAATGATTATGCAACATTTTGGAAGAATAGTGCAGTTGATAGTGCACTTAATTATTTAATTAATGTAAAAAAGGTACCAATAGGCGGCACCAGTGCGGGAATGGCTATTCAAGGTCAGGCTTATTATACGGCTGCAATGGGCTCTATTACATCTCCAGTTGCTCTTTCAAATCCTTATGGCTCAATGGTCACAATCGGAAATAATGATTTTTTAAAACACAAATTACTTAGACGTGTAATCACTGATACACATTATGATAATCCGGATAGAAGAGGCAGGCAGACTGCTTTTTTAGCCAGGTTATTTCAAGATTCGGCAATTGCTTTTTATGGATTGGCTTGTGATGAATATACGGCCATTTGTATAGATAGTACAGGTATGGCAAAGGTTTTTGGTGGTTTTCCTACTTATGACGATAATGCCTATTTTATACAACCAAATTGTATTTTACCTAATCAACCCGAAACCTGCAACTCTTCGCAACCGCTTACATGGAACAGGAGTAATGCAGCTTTGAAAGTATACGCTGTTAAAGGAACTTCAGTTGGTGTAAATGCTTTTAATATTAAAAATTGGACCAACCCAAGCGCTGCCGGCGGAAGCTGGCAAAATTGGTATGTAACTAGTGGTGTTTTAACAACTACTGCAACAACAAACGGTATTAATTGTATTACTACCACTATGTCGTCAAATCGCATGGATACGGACTTTACCATGTTTCCGAATCCTACAAACGGTGAATTAAGTTTAGGTTCAGTTCAACCCGGACAAGAACTGACGATAGTTAATTTACAAGGGATTGTTATTTATAAACATTTAGTACAAATAGAAAATCAAAAAATAGATTTGAGTGTATTAGCCGAAGGGATTTATTTTGTAATGATTTCCGGAAAGTCAGAGGTAAAAAAATTGGTGATGCTCAGCCATTAATTTGTTTTGAGCGAATCTATTATTAAATATTTTTAAATCGCATGTAATCCTGAAGTATAATTGTGGCACTCATCATATCCACTAATTCTTTATTTTGTCGGTCTTTCTTTTTTAATCCACCAATTAACATAGTTTGTTGTGCAATTTTACTTGTAAATCTTTCATCAAATCGTTCAATGGCAATATGAGGGAACTTTTTCTGAAGATGTTTCACGAAGGGCTCAATAAATCTGGCACTATCGCTTTGTTGATTGTTTAATTGTTTAGGTTCACCAACAACAATAATCTCCACGTTTTCTGCTTTACAATATTTTTCTAGATACTCAATTAGGTCTTTGCTATGTATGGTTGTTAGGCCGGTAGCAAGAATCTTTAATGGGTCGGTAACAGCCAATCCCACACGTTTTGAGCCATAATCTATCGCTAAAATTCTACCCATTCTTTTTTAAATTTCGTTCAATATATGATCTGTTTGGTAACAAACTATCCTGAATTCTTTTAGCATAAAAAATGCTTTGAATAATCTCTTTTTGTTTTTCTTCAACAATATTTTTTTGTTGTTCCACTTCATTTTTTTGAGCAAGAATAATCGCTGTAAACTTCTTTCTTTGTAAGCTATTTTTGTATATGATAAAAACAACAACCATTAAAAAAATACCTAAAAAAACAAATAAGTAAATTATGTAACGCTGTTGTTTTAATAGTTTTGCTTGTTGTTCAGCTTCTTTTAAGTGAATTAATTTTTCTTTATTGAGCAATTCAATATCCTTTAATTGACTGGCATTTTTAAGTTCAGATTGTGTAATTTCATAATTTTTCTGTTTCATTAAAAGTTGGTTAAACGCTTGTTCTTTGTTCAGTATTTCAAGTGCCTGTTGTTTTTTTGTTAATTGTAGTTCCTTATTTTTTAATTCGGTTTCCTGTAATTGTCTGGATTTTTTGAGTAATTCAATCTTTTTTTCTTGAGTTTCAATGTCAAAAGTAACTTTAAGATCTGCCATGTTTTTAGCAGTGCTTTCATTGAATGTTTGTTTTAAGATAGAAAGTGATTTTCGGACATTTTGAATATACCCTACAAAATTATTTGTTAATGAATCATATTCGCTTTTAGTAGAGTACAATAAATCCTGGGTTTCTAATGGTGATTGTTCGTTAATGTTTGTTTCCGCCGCTTTAATAAAATAGTTTGATGAATCTTTATTTCCTTGTTGAATAAAGCATCTTGCAATTCCTAGCGTAGCAGTCACCTTTTTATCAGTTAATCCTGCTTTATTATCGTAATAAACAGCAATTGCATAATAATTTCTGGCTTTTTCAAAATCATTTTGTCTGTAATAAATGGTTCCTAAATTATTATAGCCTGAACCTAGTCGTTTAGTATCATTCGTTTTTTTCTTGAGTTCAAGAGAACTTTCAAAATACGTAATCGCCTTATTATACTCTGCTTTTTCTTTATAACTTAATCCTAAATTATTTAAGGTGGCTGCTTCTCCAACTAAATCATTGCTCTTTTTTCTATATTCAAGTGATTTTTCAAAAGATTCTATCGCTAAATCTGTTTTTTGCAATGAATTGTAAACGTTCCCAAGATTATTATAGGAGCCGCCAAGTCCTCTGAAATCATTTATTTTTTCTCGGATCCGAATACTTTTATAGTAATTTTCAATGGCCAAATCATTCTTACTCATGTTTTCATAAATAGAAGCCAGTAAATGATAGTAATTTCCTTGCAACAGTTCATTGGTTTTACTTAAATCGAGGGCCTTATTACATGACTCAACAGATTTATTAAAATACTTTATTTGTCTATAGTAAATTGCGTATCCTCTTAAGATTTTCGCTTGATAAGTTTTATCAGTTATTTTTTCTGAAAGTTTAAAGCCATCATCCAGAAATTTTTTTGCAAGCTCAGTATTATTCTGTTCTATTAATTTGTCTGACAGCGTGATTATTTTTTTAACTTTTAAGGTGTCAGAATTTAAAGAATTAATAATAGACAAGAGGCTATCAGCCTTGCTTTGTGAAAGGTAAGTTTGATATGATAAAATTAAAGGAACTAAAACTAATAGCAATCTATAAGAGAACATATCTTAAATTACTGCGTTTTGTTAGCTGCTAAGTAAGATAAAATATAAAGTGTCAGTTTGTTTTTTTCTTCCGCATTTAACTCTGCTTTCGGGCTCATGTCGTCAATTTCGTGGCGCCATTTTTTTTCGCTGAAACTTACAATTTCAAAATTTTGATGACAGGTATTACATTTCGAATAATATATTTTGTGGCCTGCTTGTAAATCAGCCAGCGTAATATTATTATTTATTTTTTTATAAACTTCTACTTCTTTCTCTGTAGGAACCTGTTTATCAATGCTAGCTGTTGTTGATTTGGAACTTTTACAGTTAATGAGCAACACACTCATACTTGTAGATACTAGAATTAAGGGGATTAACTTTTTCATTTTTAGTTTTATGGTTTAAAAATCTTCTATGTCGTTGCGTTTAATAATGTCTGAGCTAGAATCATCCACTTTATTCCAGTTTTTAGATTCTACTGTTTTTACACTTCTGCCTTCGTTATTTAAAAACGAATCATTTTGTTGTAAGCCTGTGTTGGTATTGTGAGAGTAGATGGCATCGCCGCCTTCGATGTAATCTAAATCCGCAAATTTAGCAAATTGCCCTAGGAATCTTAATTTTACTGTTTCCAAAGCTCCATGCCTGTTTTTAGCAATAATTAATTCACCTCTGCCTTTAGTTGGTTGATTTTCTTCGTCAACTTCTAATCCGTAATATTCTGGGCGGTATATGAACATTACCATATCGGCATCTTGCTCAATAGCGCCGGACTCACGTAAATCACTTAATTGTGGACGTTTACTTCCGCCGGGTCTGTTTTCAACCTGGCGACTTAATTGAGATAGGGCAATGATTGGAATTTCAAGTTCTTTGGCCAAACTCTTTAACCCTCGTGAAATAGTACTAATTTCTTGTTCACGGTTACCTTTACCATCGGGCCCACCACTCATAAGTTGTAAATAATCGATAATAATCATTTCAACTTTTTGATTTTCTTTTAATCTTCGAGCTTTAGCACGCAATTCGAATATAGAAAGTGCAGGTGTATCATCAATGTATAATGGTGCAACAGCAAGGCTTTTAATGCGTTCGTTTAATTGAACAAATTCGTGATTTTCAAGATTGCCTTTTAATATTTTATCTTGACTAATTTCGGTTTCGCTACTAATCAAGCGCTTCACCAATTGAAGACTACTCATCTCCAAACTAAAAATGGCAACCGGTTTTTTAAACTGCACAGCTGCATTTTTGGCCATACTTACAACAAATGCTGTTTTACCCATACCAGGTCGTGCAGCAAGTATTAATAAGTCGGATTTTTGCCAACCGCCTGTAATTCTATCTAGAGCTGTAAAACCACTTGGTACACCACTTAAACCGTCAACCTGATTAGAAGCAGTTTCAATCTCTTCGATTGCTTTACTGATGAGGGTGCTCATTTTGTCGTGTTGTTTACGAACATTCGAGTCTAGAATTTCGAAAATGTTTTTGGTTGTTTCATCCAGTAAACCAAAAACATCCGTACTGTCTTCGTAAGCTGTTTTAATAGTATCTGTGCTGATTCGGATTAATTCTCGTTGCAAATATTTTTGGGCAACAATTCGGGCATGAAACTCAATATTAGCAGAGGATGCAATTCTGTTTGTGAGTGATGAAATGTAATAAGCACCTCCAACATAATCTAATTCACCGGTACGTTTCAATTCTTGAGTAACAGTTAATATATCAACAGGTTCGGAGCGATTGAATAAAGAAACAATTGCTGCGTAAATTCTACCGTTTTGATCTTTATAAAAAGCTTTATCAGATAAAATATCAATTACATTACTTAAAGCTTCTCTTTCTAACAACATGGCCCCAAGCACTGCTTCTTCCAAATCTACAGCTTGTGGCGGCAGTTTTCCTAACTCACTTAAAGTCACAGGTTGGTTGCGTAAAATACTTTTGCGGGTTTTATTTTGATTATCGTTATTCATAAGGGGAGGGCAAAAGTGCAACAATTTTAGCTTACTATAAATTTAATGAATTCCCTTGATTATTAATAACCTGTTTATAACTAAAGCTACTGTACTTGAGCCTTAAAAACCAGTGTGTTACAATGATAAGTATGTTAATAAGTCTAATTCTTTTTTATAAACAGCAGGGATGTGCAGTAGTTGTTAATTAATAGGGGCCTTAGTTATCAGATGATTACAAAATTTAGTTTGGAATGACTTGCATATTTAAGAATAACTTAAATTTGATAACTATGAAAATATTATTGGCGGATAAAAATCATGAAATTTTGGAGCATATTTTGGCTGAAAATCAACTTCAATATGATGCTTTGTGGAATTTATCTGCGGATGAATTGATAAAAATACTGCCACAATATGATGGACTTGTTATCAGAAGTAAATTCAAACTTACTAAAACAATTTTAAGTCAATGTAACAAATTAAAAGTTATTGGAAGAGTAGGAGCAGGTATGGAAAACATTGATGTGGCATTTGCTAACAAACAAAAAATTATTTGTTTAAGTGCGCCCGAAGGAAATAGGACAGCAGTTGGAGAACATGCTTTAGGCATGCTATTAATGCTTTTAAATAATCTGAAAAAAGCCGACACAGAAGTTAGGGCTGGTATTTGGTTAAGAGCTGAGAATAGAGGTTACGAGATGGAAGGAAAGACAATTGTAATTATTGGTTACGGGCAAATGGGGAGTAGTTTTGCCGAAAAACTGCGAGGGTTTAATATGAAAGTACTGGCTTTAGATAAATACAAAAATAATTACGGCAACGAATTCGTTACAGAGGCTGAATTGGGTACAATTTTTAATGAAGCAGATATTGTTAGTTTGCATTTGCCATTAACAGAAGAAACCTATCACTATGCAAATGAGCACTTTTTTAATTCCTTTAAAAAACCGATTTACATTGTTAATACTGCAAGAGGAAAATGTTTGCAAACCTCTGCCCTAGTTGAAGCCATGAAAAGTGGCAAGGTTAAAGGTGCTTGTATTGATGTGTTAGAATATGAAAGTACCTCATTTGAAGAAATAGACTTTTCAGAGTTGCCTGAAGATTACAGGTACTTATTAAATAGTGATAAGGTTATTTTAACTCCGCACATTGCAGGGTGGACACATGAAAGCAATTATAAGATGAGCAAAATTATTGCAGAAGGAATTGTAAAATATTTGGCGAATCGCTAATAGATTTTAGTTATAGTACAAGTTTGTAAGCCGGGTTCTGTTTCATTCAGTAAACTGAATATATCTATCATTTATCTTTTCAACCTACCCATTGCAACTCTTAATTACTTAAGAACAAGCGGGCCGCCTGTAAATTGCAACCTATTTGGTTTTTCAACACCCAAGGTTTACCACATTTAATTATTACTAATTAAATGAGTGAGCTCTTACCTCACTGTTTCATTATCACCACACTAAAGCATGGCTACTTGGTTTCTGTGGCACTGTCTGTTACATAACTTTTAGCATTATGTACCCATTTTTAACAAATGGTGGGTTGCCCTGCGTTGCCCGGACTTTCCTCTGTAAATTTAATTACAGCGATAGAACAACTTGCAGTGCAAAGTTAATAAAAATAAACACTTATAAATAAATTAGCTTAGTGTGTTTTATTATACTTAAAATTTAAGAAAATCAACTCTGTTGTGTGGAAGGTTAAATTATTTACTAATCTCCTGATCTAAATAAAATTTTGGAAATCTTGTTTTATTAATATTGGGTTGATAAATATTTTCTTTATACCATTGGGCATACCAGTTTCGGTATGTATTTTCTTCACAAAACAATATTCCATAATTAGCTGTCTCGGCTACAGCAAAATTATATTCATTGGTGGCATTAAAAACTGCTTTTGCACATCCCTTGTTTTTTCCATCGTGCAACTCAATTAACATGGCTTTTGTTTTAGGTAGCCAATTTTGATAATTAAACGAGAACACTTCTTTTTCACTACCTTCAATGTTCATTTTTAAAAAATCAATTTTATTTTTTTTAAAACGAGTTAAGATTTCATCCAGACTTATTCCTTCACTGAGGTTTTGAGAGCTAATTTTAGTTTCGTTAGAAACTTCTCTAACTACAAATCCATCTTCTTGGCCTGCTTCAATTTGTAACTTAGCGTTTTTATACCATAAACCGGCATGTAAAACGTGAATGTTCGTGTATTTTTTAGTGTTAAGTAAAGTTAGTTCGTAATTTTCTAAATCAGGTTCAATACTAACAATGGTTGCATTTGGCCACCAATTGGCAAATAATACGGCAGTGTAGCCAATGTTAGCCCCGGCATCAATAATGAAATTGGGATTATCTAAATAAATCTTTTTATCAAGATATGGATCTATAAATGTGTTAACAAAAGATTGCATGTCTGCACGAATACAGCGCAATGTGATAGGATGCTCTATATTGCTGAGCGATACGGTTAATGTTTTTGTTTTATCATACCCACCATTTTCTATCTCCATAAAAAAAGAGTTTAAAAGTTCCGCCCCCTTTTCACCCAAAAATTCAATGTATTTATTTTTTTGCATCAGTATTCGATTTAACGTTTGGTTTGTGGAACAGTGTAATGGTGGAGTTGATTATATTTACCCCAGCACTTTTTTTAAGTCGTCTATCAAATCTTCAATGTCTTCAGCACCAACGCTTAATCGCAATAAATTATCTACCACGCCTGCTTTTTCTCGTTCTTCCTTTGGTATGCTGGCATGAGTCATTGTTGCAGGGTGATTAATCAGAGACTCAACGCCACCAAGACTCTCTGCAAGTGAAAACACCTCAAAAGAAGAAGCAATTTTAAAGGTTTCATTTAAGTCGGCACCTTTAAGCACAATCGAAATCATGCCACCAAAATCTCTCATTTGTTTTTTGGCAATGGAATGATTTGGATGATCAGTGAATCCGGGCCAGTAAATTTTTTCGATTTTTGGATGTGTTTTTAAAAACTCCGCAACTTTTCTTCCATTAAAGCAGTGGCGTTCCATTCTTAAATGCAAGGTTTTAATACCGCGCATAACCAAAAAGCTATCCATTGGACCAGGTGTGGCTCCACAGCTGTTGTGTATAAATGCAAGTTGCTCGAATAATTTATCATCATTCATAACTAATGCTCCCATTACAACATCGCTATGGCCACCTAAATATTTAGTTACACTGTGCATAACAATGTGAGCACCAAGTGCCAATGGATTTTGTAAATACGGTGAGGCAAAAGTGTTATCAACAGCAAGAATTAAATTATGTTTTTTGGCGATTTCTCCGCATGCTTCAATGTCGACGATTTGCATGGTAGGATTAGTTGGTGTTTCAGCCCAAATTAGTTTAGTTTTATCATTAACAAATTTGGTAATATTTTCTGCATTCGTCATATTAACAAAATGAAATTTAATTCCGTAATTGGCGAATACTTTAGTAAACATACGGTAACTTCCACCATACAAATCATCACCGGTGATAACCTCATCACCAGGGCGTAACAATTTAATTACTGCATCCATTGATCCCATACCGCTACTAAAACAAAGGCAATGCTTGGCACTTTCAAGAGCAGCAATGTTTTTTTGTAATGCTTCTCGTGTTGGATTTTTACCGCGGGCATAAGCATAACCTTTATGTTTACCGGGTGACTCCTGAACATAAGTGCTGGTTTGAAAAATTGGAGTCATGATGGCTCCTGTACTTGGGTCTGGTTCGGCACCAGCATGAATGGCTTTGGTACCAAATTTATAATTTTTGTTACTCATGCGAAGTATATATTATTTAGGCTTGTTAGATAAATTCTTGTAGTTATCGATATAAAAGGCCTTGTAGCCTTCTGTATTTTTATTTTTGTAAAGCAAAGTTAAATTGCTGTTTAAAATCGGGAATAAATCTACCATTTCTCGTTTGGCATCTCCATTAAAAAGATCCTTGTCATTCAGCAAATTGTTTGCAAAAACATTACTTTCCAAACCACCATTAAACGATTTTAGTAAAACTATTTGTTTTCCTACAGAAAAAATATTACTTGTAATGTTAAAGGATTTGTCCGGGTAATATTTTGTACAAAAAGCATCAAGATTACTTTTAAAACTGTTAGCAATTTTTGGATCATCAGGTAGCACAGCAACAATGAAATGTTCTTTATCGAAATCAATTAAAAAAGTGTCTTTTGCGTTATTGTTGTTCTTTGGCTTAGGTTCAAATAATTCGGGGTTTTTTTGACGTTTGATGGCCTGCAGAATATCAGTTGCAGCAGGGGTTACATCTGCTTTAGGGTAACGCGCAACTAATAATTTAAGGGTTGTTTCCATGGTATCAACACTTTTTATTTTCCCTTCGCAAATACCTTTAATGAATTCAAACCTAGGACGAAAATCATTATTGCCAAATTTAACAATACCTTCTTGCGCGCCGGCATAAGCTTCATCGTATTTTTCTTTTCGGTATGCTTTATATACAGGGATGTAAAAAGCCTCTACTTCTGTTTTCTTTGAATTAATTTTTTCGATGTTCTCAGGATTTTTTAAGAGGGCCGCAAATTCACTCTCAGGAAACTCGTTAATTATTTTTGTTTTATAAGTTTCTGCATTATCATTATTTTTTTCAATGGTATGTGTTCTGTAAAGTAGATAATAATTATTGAGCAAATACTTGTTATTTGGAAAGCGACTATTTAATTCCTCGTATGTAGCAATTGCTTTTTTATTGTTTTGGAGGTCTTCTTTATAAATACTTCCCATTGTGTAATAAGCTTCAATAATTCTGTTATTGCTTTTAGAAATCAAACTATCAGATGTGTATAAGCCTTTTTTATAATTATCTCTACTTTTTCTGGTAGATTTTGGCCCATTGTTTTGTGCAACATCTTGATTTTGTTGATTGGGATCATCAACTGAAATACTCTTATTAGACCGTCTCCAATTATCCTCATATTTACGATTTCCCCATTTTTTCTGAAAATCAGCAACACCAAACGCCACAGTATTTGGATTATAAAAATAAAATAACGCACCGTTAGCAGATGGAACTTGATTATCTCTTGGATTTTGATTTAATCCACTTTGAACACCTCCTGCGCCGCTTTCAAGCGCCTTTTCTGCTAATTCTTTTTCTTTTTGTTTCTTTAACTCTTCCTGTTCCTCATTGTCAATTATTTTATCAATTAACGCATTTAGCTGGCTTTCACTTAATCTCGAAACTTTTTGCAAACTGTCCTCATTTTTAATGGTGTTAATTTGCTTTACTAAATTTTCAAGTGTTTTTTTTCTGGCAACAATTAAATTGTATTGCGGATGATCTTTTGGCAAGGTTACTACAGTACTATCGTAATAAGTGCCGGCTAATTGATAATTGGTTTTGTCGAAATTCAGTTCCCCAATTTTCAAGTAGGATAATGCTTTTTGACTTGGATTAACAACACTGGTTTGAACTGATTTTTTGTAATATTTTAGTGCTAGATCTTTATTATTTTCTTTCTCTTCAATTTCTCCCAAAGTATAGTAAATCACATCATAGTAATCGGAATTTTTAAATTCCTTTGCCATTCGTAATAAGTCCTTTTTTGTTTTTTCAGAATTGTTTCTCTTTACATCCAGCATTCTTGCCAGTTTAATCTTACTGTAAAAAACTAAATCGTAGTTAGTATTCAACTTAATTGTTTTCTCATAATATTTTTTAGCTCGTTTATTATCTTTGTTTAGCTCTAAAAGTTGAGCAACGATGAAAGCATACCTTGCTCTTCTTTTTTTACTTAATCCGTGCACTAAATTTGTGTTTCTTACGGCAGCCATTAATTTAGTAAATGCTTCGGTGTTTAATCCTTGGCGCATATAATAATCAGCCTCAACCAGAGGTAGTTCTCTTTTCACATAAGCAGGTAGTTTCTTCTCATTTCGCAATAAACTCAGTATAGACTCAGAAACGCTTACTGCACCAATTTCGTTATTAACTTTTGCTATCCAAAGCATTGCAACGTATTTATCCTGACTTTTTGTGTAAGTTCGGGCTACATACTCAAAATTCTCTAATGAGGTGTAATATTCTTTT
This sequence comes from Bacteroidota bacterium, assembly GCA_020403265.1. GTDB lineage: Bacteria > Bacteroidota > Bacteroidia > B-17B0 > Aurantibacillaceae > Aurantibacillus. The sequence goes on along the minus strand of JADBXZ010000044.1, from coordinate 64,654 downwards.
TTGTAAAACTGAGAAATACCTATGTTAATCCAATTATTGTCAATCCATTTACCAGCGCTTGGGATTTCGTTTAATTTTTTGTCTTTTATCGTATGACGTTGGATACAAAAAGATGACTTCTTTATGGCTTTGTCAAACTCAGGGAAGGTTACTTTTGCTTTTTCAAGACTTGGATAAATAAAAACAGGCAGTGTTTTTTCAAAATTGTCTTTGTTGTTTTTTTCTATCTTATAAATTCCTTCATTTAAGTTTTCGCAGGAATAGTAATAACCGTTAAAACGTGCGGTTACGTTGTGGTAATTTCTGCTAACAAACGTATTACGTTTTGTGCTACAGGCCAACAACAAACCAAATAAAAAAATGACTGCTAAAGTTTTTAACTTCATTGAACAATAAACGTAAAAATACGCTTTTTATTGCAAATTATCTTAGCTTACCAGTGAAATATCAAATTGAACAAGGCTTACAAACTCCTGAATGCGTTCATTAACTTCTTTTTCTGTAAGGCCTATTAATTTTTCTGTTCCAAATTTTTGAACGGTAAAGCTTGCCATTGCGCTTCCGTAAATAATGGCGCGTTTCATATTCTCGAAACTGATGTCGCCGGTTTTTGCCAAATAGCCTATAAAACCACCGGCAAAGCTATCGCCTGCACCTGTGGGATCAAAAACTTCTTCCAAAGGCAAAGCCGGCGCAAAAAATACTTCTTTCTTGTTAAATAGTAAAGCACCATGCTCTCCTTTTTTAATTACCAAGGTGCTTGGTCCCATGGCCAGAATTTTTTGAGCAGCTTTAACAAGGCTGTATTCGCCGGAAAGCTGGCGAGCTTCGCTATCGTTGATGGTAAGTACATCAATTAATTTCAGATTTTCTTTTAAATCGTCCAAAGCTATATCCATCCAAAAATTCATGGTGTCTAATACAATTAATTTTGGGCGTTTCTTAAGTTGAGTAATTACCTTCTTTTGAACGGCAGGCACTAAATTTCCTAACATCAAAAAATCACATTCTTTAGAGTTTTCAGGAACAATTGGATCGAAGTTAGCCAATACATTTAACTGTGTATCCAATGTGTCGCGGCTATTTAAATCGTTATGGTATTTACCACTCCAAAAAAATGATTTTTCACCTTTTTTAATTTGAAGTCCGTCTAACTTAACAGATTGCGATTTTAATGTATTTAAAAATGAGTCCGGAAAATCATCACCAATTACCGAAACTAATTGAATATCTTTATAGAAATATGAGGAGGCCAAGGCAATATATGATGCAGCGCCCCCAACGATTTTATCCGTTTTACCAAATGGTGTTTCAATTGCGTCAAAAGCAACTGTTCCAACTACTAATAAGCTCATTAAATAATTTTTAAAAATTTTGGTAAAGATATTGTTTATTTCGAAAAAACGTATTATTTTTGCAGCCCTAATCGGTAAATTCCTCCTTAGCTCAGCTGGTTAGAGCACGTGACTGTTAATCACGGGGTCCCTGGTTCGAGCCCAGGAGGGGGAGCTACTCTTAAAACCTACTTTTTAGTAGGTTTTTTTGTTTCTAAAACATCTTTAAAGTCAACCAAGCCATCCCAAATTTTTGTACTACATTTATAAAAAAAAAATATATGACCAACGAGGGAGAAAATAAAATTCGCAATGCATTTGCAACTAAAGATTGGAGTGATATCAAAGCGCAAAATAGCTGGCAGATATTTAAAATCATGAGCGAATTTGTAGAAGGTTTTGAAAAAATGAGCAAAATAGGACCATGTGTTTCAATTTTTGGAAGTGCTCGAACTAAGCCGGATAATCTATATTATCATATGGCTGAGGAAATTGCTTATAAGTTGGTTCAAGAAGGTTATGGAATTATTTCCGGGGGTGGGCCAGGTATTATGGAGGCCGCTAATAAAGGAGCAAGAAGAGGAGGCGGAAAATCAGTAGGATTAAACATTGAATTGCCTTTTGAACAAAAGCACAACGATTTTATTGATTCAGATAAATGCTTGAATTTTGATTATTTCTTCGTAAGGAAAACTATTTTCTTAAAGTATTCGCAGGGGTTTATAGGAATGCCAGGCGGCTTCGGAACTATTGATGAATTATTTGAATCGCTTACCCTGGTTCAAACTCATAAAATCGCCCAATTTCCTGTAGTGCTTGTTGGAAAATCATATTGGGAGGGTTTAATAAATTGGATTAAAGGAACCATGTTGGAAAAAGAAAAAAACATCAATGCAGCTGATTTAGATTTATTTAAAATTGTTGATACTGCTGATGAAGCAGTTAAGCACATTGTTGAATTTTATAGTAAATACATGTTAAAACCAAATTTTTAATTTGAGTTTTTTCTTTAAAATATTTATTTATCCATTCCTCTTTCTATTGTCATTGGCGCCATTTTGGATACTTAATGGTTTAAGCAGATTTCTTTATGTTATAGCATATCAACTCATTGGTTATAGAAAGAGCGTAGTGAGAAGTAATTTAGAAAAATCTTTTCCTGAAAAGTCAGTAGCCGAGAGAACTAAAATTGAAAAAGAGTTTTATAAACATTTCTGCGATCTAATATTCGAAAACTTAAAGTTATTTAGTATCACCAATCAACAATTTAAAAAGTATTGTTATTTTACACCTCAAGCGATTGATTTATTTAATCGTTTTCATCAACAACCTACCAATGCTATTTTAGCATTAGGTCATAATGGGAATTGGGAATGGAGTTTAATCGCGCATCAACTTAACTATCAACATAAAATCATCGGTATTTACCACCCACTATCGAGTAAAAACATGGATGCTCTCATATCAAAGTTAAGAGATAGAGGACTTGTTGAATTAGTAGCTATGCAAAATGCTTTCCGATTTTTAATTGGTTATCAACCAAAAAATAAACCGGGTAGCATTGGGTTAATTGCTGACCAAACACCTCCAAAAGAAAGCAGTTTTTGGCTCGATTTTCTGAATCAGGACACACCTTTTTTTGGTGGTCCGGAAAAAATAGCCAAGAAGTTTAATTTACCTGTGCTTTTTATTGCTATGCGAAAAGTAAAACGTAATACTTATGAACTTGATGCGGAATTAATAACAGATCAACCGGCAAATGAGCCTGCGGGTGAAATAACGATTAGGTATGTTAAATACTTGGAAGCTTTAATAAGAGAACAGCCTGAATATTGGTTATGGAGTCACAGGCGCTGGAAGCATAAACGTCCTATTGAAAATTAATTAATTATCGCTAATTTTACATTCTAAAATTCACACATGTATAAAGGAATCCTTCACACACATTACTTGGTAGTAACACTGTTTTTAATCATTTACGTAATTAAAACTATTTTATTATTAAGTAACAAAACAGATTTATTACAAACATTTACTAAAAAGGTAAAAGTACCTGAAATGGTAATAAGCTTTTTATTTCTGGCTACAGGCGTTTACTTGGCAACCCAATTACCTTTTGGAAGCAAATATGATTACTTATTTTGGATAAAAATTGCTATGGTATTGCTATCAATTCCACTGGCAGTTATTGGGTTTAAGAAGCAAAATAAAATATTAGCGGCTTTAAGTTTATTGCTTATTACAGGCAGTTTTGGTCTAGCAGAAGTATATCATAAGCGAAAAGCCATTACGACAGATTCCACGGAAGTTGTTTCAAACGACGGGAAAACATTGTATGAAGCCAAATGTGCATTGTGTCATGGCGGCGATGGTAAGTTAGGTGCTGCCGGAGCAAAAAATTTAACTGTGTTAACAAGTTCAGTAGAAGATATTAAAGCAGTGATCATGAATGGAAAAAACTCTATGCCTGCTGCAGATGTTACACCTGAGCAAGCAGCAGCTATTGCAGATTATGTTGTAGCCAATATTCAAGGTAAGTAATTTGAATGAAACCTGAACCTTTTTCAACTGCAATTCCAGTTCATACCTGCGTTTTAATTGGAGTGATGAATAAAATGCAGGATGAAACCATTGCCAAAGAGTATTTAGACGAATTAGCTTTTTTATCTGAAACATACGGATTAGAAACGAAAAAGGTCTTTACTCAAAAATTAGAAAAACCCGATAAGGCAACATTTATAGGCAAAGGAAAGCTTGAAGAAGTTAAAAATTACATTACTGAAAATAACATCAACGTAGTAATTTTTGATGATGAATTATCTCCTTCTCAACAACGAAATTTAGAAAAAGTTCTAGGTAAGAAAATATTAGATCGTACCACTTTAATACTTGAGATATTTGAACAGCGCGCCCAAACCGCTCACGCTAAAACACAGGTTCAATTAGCGCAATATCAATATCTTTTACCTCGTTTAACGGGCATGTGGACTCACTTGGAGAGACAACGTGGCGGAACAGGCACGCGCGGTGGTGCAGGTGAAAAGGAAATTGAAACAGATAGACGAATTGTTAGAGATAAGATTTCTTTGCTCAAGGAACGACTGAAAGAGATAGACAAACAAATGGCTACTCAACGAAAAAACAGAGGCGAGTTAGTGAGAGTGGCATTAGTTGGTTATACCAATGTCGGAAAAAGTACGCTGATGAATATGTTAAGCAAAAGCCAGGTTTTTGCTGAAAATAAATTGTTTGCAACGCTTGATACAACTGTTAGAAAAGTAACGATTGATAATCTCTTTTTTTTATTAAGTGACACGGTTGGTTTTATTAGGAAACTACCTACACAACTAGTTGAAAGTTTTAAGAGTACATTAGATGAAGTGCGTGAAGCTGATGTATTGATTCACGTTGTAGATATATCGCACAAAAGTTTTGAAGATCACATTAATGTTGTGAAGCAAACCTTGCAAGATATTGGTGCAGGCGATAAGCCAACCATATTGGTGTTTAATAAAGTAGATGCTTTTACTTATATTCCAAAAGATGAGGATGATTTAACACCTTTGTTACGAGAAAACTTAAGTTTAGATGATATTAAAAAGACTTGGATGAAAAGTTTAAATACGACCTGTGTTTTTATAAGTGCTCATCAAAAAACGAATCTAGAAGAGTTTAAGGCTGTCCTCTATAAAATTGTTAAAGAGATTCATGTAAAACGATATCCTTATCATAATCTGTTGTATTAATGTTAACTTTTGATTTTGCAAAGCCAGATGATTTAGAAGCAATAGTAGCTACCTACAACTCCACAGTTGCAGGCAGAATGGTAACTGCTGATTTGGAACCGGTTTCGGTTGAAAGTAAAATACCTTGGTTTCAGGCTCACAATCAAACAACGCGTCCACTTTGGATTATTAAAGAGGGAGACAACTACCTCGGGTGGTTAAGTTTTAACAGTTTTTATGGTAGACCAGCTTATAACGGTTGTGTGGAAATTAGTATTTACCTTGAAGAATCAGCAAGAGGGAAAGGTGTTGGGAAAGTCTCACTAGAAAAAGCAATTGCTTATGCAAAAGAAATTAATGTACATACCTTGTTAGGTTTTATTTTTGGACACAATGATGTTAGTCTGAAACTTTTTGAGAATTATGGTTTTAAAGTTTGGGCTAATTTCCCAGAAATTGCTAATATGGACGGGGTAATGCGAGACTTGTTAATACTTGGATTAAAAGTTAATCACAAGAATTAGATAAATCCATTTTATTCATTTGGAAAACCAAATGAATAAACGATGTAAGAAAATCAACCAATTGCTCAGGAATACATGAAACCCAAATGGTGATTTTCTAAATCGGGATAACCCCAATTAATACAAGTAGTTCGGCTAATTCTTAGCCTCCTATTGAATAAATTGGGATAAATCATTTCCCTTTAAATTTATTGATGGCATTTACTGTAAAGTCACTTAAAACAAGTGTGCCGCTCATTCCTGCGCGTTCAATCAATAGCGTATCCCAATTTTCAGTTCCTTCCCACATTATTTTTTTAAGCATTGCCATTGCTTCAGGGCTGCTATTCGCTAAGCGTTCTGCTAAGGCAGAAATTGCTCTATCCATGTCGCTGGTAGTTTCATATAAATCTGTATAAAGTCCTTTTTCATTCCCCCATTCCGCGCTTCGCCATTCAGTGGCGTTAATGGTTAATTCACAAAAAGCACTTTTTCCTACTTTTCGTTCAACAGCCGGACCAACCACAAACGGGCCAATACCAACTGCTAATTCACTAAGTTTACAACTAGCTCCCTGAACTGCAAATGTGTAGTCTGCACTTGCTGCTATTCCAACTCCACCTCCAACTGCTTTACCTTGCACACGAGCGATAATAAACTTAGGAGCTTTACGCATGGCGTTAATTACACTTGCAAAACCTGTGAAGAATTTCAAGCCTGTTTCTTTGTCCTTAATGCCTATTAATTCATCGAAACTGGCACCGGCACAAAAAGCTTTATCTCCTTCGCTTTTTAAAACAATCACTTTTGCAGCGCTATCATTCCCTAGCTTTTCAATTTCTGCTGTCAGATTTCTTAGCTGTTGACCAGGCATGCTATTGCTTTGTGGATGAAAAAATGTGATTGTTCCAACACCATTTTTAATTTCTGATTTTACAAATGCTTCCATATTAGTATTATTTTTTTGCTACGTATATTGCTGCTACACCAAAGCAGACCTTTTTAAAATAAGTTGTTTGGTAGTTGTTTTTATTTAAAACATCAACAAAACTTTGATTGTGAGGAAACGCCTTCACGCTTTCAGCAAGATAGCTGTATGCTCGCTTATCTTTTGAAAACAGTCTGCCTATTAAAGGTGTAATGACGCTCAAGTAAAAAGTGTAAAATGCTTTTACAAAAAAGTTGGTTGGATAACTGAATTCAAGTATAATAAGTTGTCCGCCAGGTTTTAAAATTCTGTAAAGGTTGGTTAATCCTTTTTCAAGATTCTGAAAATTCCGAACACCAAAACCAACAACAATGGCGTCAAACTCGTTATCATTGTATGATAGGATTTCTGCATTACCGTAAGTTAACTCAATTGTCTCTGATAAATTTAAATGAGAAATTTTTTCTCTGCCAAATTTCATCATCCCTTCGCTAATATCTACTCCAATTATTTTTTTAGGATTTATTGATGAACACTCTATCGCAAAATCTGCAGTTCCTGTGGCTACGTCAAGTATCAGGGCAGGTTTAGTCTCAGCTAATATAGCAACACATTTCTTTCTCCAGGCTTTGTGGATTCCTAAAGATAAAACACTGTTAAGTGCATCATATCGATTGGCAATAGTGTCGAACATTTGCGCAACCTGTTCTTTTTTTTCTACGTCTTTGTTTTGATATGGCGTAACTGAATCGTGTAACATGTCTTAACAACAAACAAATTGTGAAATCGTTTACTTTACAAAATCAAGGTTTAACGCTTCATTTAATAATTTGGACTTATCAATAGGTGCAACACCAACCTCTTCACAAACCAAACCACCAGCTAAGTTGGATAAGGCTGCTGTAAAATAATCATTGCACTCCAAGGCTCTGCATAATGCAGCTACTGAAATTACAGTATCTCCTGCACCACTCACATCAGCTATTGATCTGATATGAGCTTTAACATGTTCTTTTTGTTTCCTTGAGTTGATAATGACGCCTCTTTCTGCAAGTGTTACCAGAATGGTTTCTGCTTTTTGTTTAACTCTAAAGCTACTTACGGCTCGCTGTATGTCCTTTATTTCTTCCAGGCTCAAATCAGTTTTTAAGCCTTCACTTAGTTCTTTTAAATTCGGTTTGAACAAACTAACCCCTTTATAAGCATTAAAATTACGTTTTTTAGGATCTACACAAGTTGGTATAAACTTACTTTTAGCGAGTTCTACAACCTTATTAATAATTTTTGTAGTTATTAAACCTTTGTTGTAATCTTCAAAAATAATCACGTCTATTTTATCATGGTTGATGATATAGGATATAAGTGTTAGAAGTTGTTGAGTTTCGGCGTTGGTTATTTCTTCTTCAACCTCTTCGTCAATCCTAACTAACTGGTGGTTGTTGCCAATCACCCTTGTTTTAACAGTAGTTATTCTATCACGGCATTTTAAAATACCTTTTTGGCTTAATTTCTGTTGTTTAAGTAAATCTAAAAAATTTTGACCCTCATTATCAACTCCAATTGCGGAACAAAGAATTGGGTTGCCGCCTAAAGCTTGAATATTAAGTGCAACATTGGCGGCACCACCTAAGCGACGCTCTTTCTTGGCAACCGTTACAATAGGAACAGGAGCTTCAGGACTTATCCGATTAACTTTACCCCAGAGATAGCTATCAATCATAACATCACCAATAATTAAAACATTTAAATTATTGAATGATTTAAACAATTCCCGTACGTGTTCTTTTTTGATTGAGTATTTTTTCATTCTAAAAAAATAAGATAGTAAATTTAGTATTTATTGAAACACAAGGCGTTAATTAACTGCTAAATTTTATCAATTGATATAAGGCATCAATATTATGTTATCTTTACATCCTTTATGGCACTTTTTACAGATTATCAATTAAATCCGGACTTGATGGAAGGATTATTGAGTATGGGTTATAAACAACCAACTCCCATACAAGAGCAAGCAATTCCAATTATTTTAAATAAACAAGATGTTATTGCTTGCGCTCAAACAGGTACAGGTAAAACAGCAGCATTTTTGTTGCCAATTATTCATAATATTTTAAGCTCTGAAAACAGACATTTAAATACCTTAATAATTGCACCTACTAGAGAATTAGTGTTGCAAATTGATCAGCAAATCGATGGGTTAGCCTATTTTGCAGGCGTAAGTTCCATTGCCGTATATGGCGGAAATGATGGAATTACTTGGACCAATCAAAAAAATGCACTAGAGAATGGTGCAGAAATTGTATGCGCAACCCCAGGCAGATTAATGGCGCTTTTACAAAACGGTGATATCGATTTTTCTGGCTTACAACATTTGGTATTAGATGAGGCAGACAGAATGTTAGACATGGGTTTTTTTGATGATATTAAAAGCATCATTAAACATTTACCGACTAAGCGACAAACCATTTTGTTTTCGGCAACTATGCCTCCTAAAATGAGGCAATTGGCACAACAAATAACCAATGAGCCTGTTAGTGTTAATATTGCCATTAGTAAGCCTGCAGCAGGTATTAAGCAATTAGCCTACAATGTATTTAATGAACAAAAAGATAAATTATTGGATGAAATACTCAGTAACAGCGAGTACCAAAGTGTAATTATTTTTTCTTCAACTAAAGACAAAGTAAAAGATTTGGAGCGAAGTTTTTTAAGAAACAAGTTTAATGCTAAAGCATTTCACAGTGATTTAGAGCAATCTGAAAGAGAGGCAATCATGCGTGAATTTAAAAGCAGACGTTTACGAATTTTAATCGGGACAGACATTTTATCCAGAGGAATTGATGTTGATGGCATCAGTTTGGTAGTTAATTACGATGTGCCACCGGACCCTGAAGATTACATTCACAGAATTGGCAGAACTGCAAGAGCTGAAAGAACTGGTGTAGCCATCACATTTATTAATCCTAAGGATCAAATGAGATTTTTGACTATCGAAAATTTAATGGGCATTGAAGTTGAAAAACCAATCATAGATGAGTCTTATGGACCAGTACCTGCCTATAATGCCGAAGAAATAAAAAAACCAAAGCCACCGCAAAAAGGAAACTTTAAACGTAAAAAGTTTTTCAAGAAAAAATAAATTACTCAGCAAAGTAATTCATTATTCTTCTCCTTAGTTTGCTGCTGTATGTTTGGTATTGATAATCGGTATGATTTTTTGTTGAATTAATGCATTTACCAAATTGTGCTACCCGGTATTTCATTTCTTCGCTAAGTAAATTAAATAGTTCCATTGCTTCATCGAAATCAGCAGCATTATCTTTTATTCGTCCGAAGTGATCTTCTAAACTTTCATCTAATACTACACCTGGTTTAAAACCTTTTCTTAAAGACATTAAATAGCGGTCTTTTACTATAAAAGCCTCTGCACTAGAATTTAAGAAACGTTCTTTTATTTCAGGAGGAAGTTCGTAATCATTTTCAAGTTCGTAATCCCATTCATCTTTGTATTTGTGTTCTAGATAAAGGTGAGGCGCTACAAACACGTGCTTCCAGTCAATAGGGAATTGCCACAAATTAAAACGACGGGAGTTATTTCCTAAATCAACAATGTTAAATTGTTTTTTAGTTGGTAAAACACGACTACCCCTTCCAATCATCTGGTGATAAAGGGTAAGAGACTTTGTGGCTCTGTTTAAAATAATTGTTTCTACTTCAGGTTCGTCGAAACCGGTGGTTAAAATACTTACACTGGTTAAAACACCATCCTTTGTGTTTCTGAACCACTCTAAGGTTTCAGCACGATCTCTGTCATTAAAAGTACTGTCTAAATGCCTTACAGGGTAACCTTTCTTTTTAAAAGTTTCATAAACAACTCTGCTTGTAAGAATACCTGCATTAAAAATCAGCGTTTTTTTGCCCTTTCCATATTCTTCATAAGCTTCAATTAGTTTACTTTGCATCATCGCCTGTGTGTAGAGCAATTCGTGACTCCCTACCGTAAATTCACCATTATTACCTACACGTAAAGAACTTAAGTTAACATCGAAATTAAATGTTTGGCCTTCGCATAAATAACCTTGTTGAATTAAATCTGCAATACTTTCGCCAACAATTAGCGTAGTGTATGTTTGATACAACGGTAATTTTTTGTTGCTGCTTAATGGCGTTGCGGTTACACCTAATATATTAACGTTCTCAAAGTAATGAAATATTTTTCTGAATGAATTATTATGCGCTTCATCCACAATTACTAGACCAATATCTTCTAAAAACTGGTCATTATCTTGTAATCTATTATTAAGCGTTTCCACCAATGCAGTAAAACTTTGGTAGTGGCTTTGTTGAGGTAATTGTTTTACTTCGCTATTAATAATTTTATTGGTAATGCCTACACTGTTTAATACGTCGGAAGTTTGTTTGCCTAATTCGATACGGTGTGTAAGAATTAAAACTTTACGATTAAACTGCGTAATGTAACGTTTGGCAATTTCACTAAAAATGATGGTTTTACCGCCGCCGGTTGGTAATTGAAAAAGGATATTGGCACTAGGTGGCAATTCAATTAACTTATTGAAAATGTTTGCAACCGCAGCTTCCTGATAAGGGTAAAGTTTTTTTTCGGATAATGCCGGTGTATTTTCTTCAATCATAAAATAGCAATTGGCAAATATACTGCTAAAAGATTGGATTATGATGATTTTAAAAACTTGTGCAAAAAAAGCTCAGCCTAAATATTAAAAAAGAAAAATTATCTTGTTGAAAATCAATAAAATGAAAAAAATTAACTGATTTTGTAACTTTTCAAAAAAAGCGAACGTCTTATGCTTAAATATATAAGTAATCTGATAACCCGGTAAATCAAATTATTAAAATAGAAAATTATAACAACCAAAAAATAAAGTTGCTTCAAAAAAATTAAAATTAAATCATATGAAACCAATTTTTTACGCAGGCATTTTAAGTACAATCTTTGCAACCGTTAACGCTCAGCAAAGCAAAAATTACGATGTAAATAAATTTAGCAACTTAACCATTTCAGGAGCAGCTGAGGTTATTTTTACTCAAGCAGATTCAACCTCATTAAAAGTTGTTACAACCGAAAAACAATTTGAAAATGTTTCTATTCGACAAGAAGATAATACGCTTTATCTCCGAACTAAAGGAAATTATAAGGAAGATATCGTATTTTATTTATCTGCCCCTTCTATTAGGTCATTGGAGATAAGCGGCGCTTCTAATTTTAAATCAAAAAACAAATTAACTACTGACTCTTTATTTTTTAATGCAAGTGGCGCCAGTAATATTAAAGCAGACATAGCAAACCAATTTATTAGTTTAGTTTTAAGTGGAGCAAGTGACATTAAATTTACTGGTACTACTGATTTTATTCGAGCGAATATTTCAGGTGCCTCTTCATTAAAGTCTTATTCACTTACTGCTAAAAAAGCTGATGTTGTTGCTAGTGGGGCGAGTTCTGCAAAGTTATTTGTAACTGAAAAAGTAGTAGCAAATGCTACGGGTGCCAGTAGTATTCGCTTAAAAGGTAATGCGCCAGACATTAAGGCCGATGCTTCATCCAGTTCGTCCATCTCAAAGGTGATAGATGAAAACACCAGCGTTTCAATTGGTGTTGGTGGAACAACCAACAATCCTGATTCAACCTTCATTAATCTTGGCGGAAAGAAAATTATCATTATTGCTGGGAAAAATGCCGGCGATACAATCAATTCAAAACATAAACATGGCTATGATGAGGATGACTTTAAACACTGGGCAGGCTTTAGCATGGGTGTAAACGGCTATTTAGCGCCTAACTTTAATTCAAACATGGAAACAAAATACAAATACATGGATTTGGATTACAGCCGCAGTTTTAATTTTCAATTTAACCTTGGGCAATTACAACTTGATTTATACAAAAAGTACATTACTTTAAATACAGGTATTGGATTTGACTATCACATTTATGCCTTAAACAATAAAACCAACCTACGTGCCGATAGTAGTTTTACTTGGGGAACAATTGATAGTTCGAATACTTTTGATTTCAAACGAAACAGATTCCGAAATACCTATTTGCAAGTACCTTTATTAGTTGAATTTAACACGAATAAAAATCCGAATAAATCTTTTCACATTGCTATTGGTGTGGTAGGGCAGTATTTAATTGCTTCTCGCACAAAACAAGTGTTAACTCAAAATGGAAATACTTTTGAAAAAGTAAGAAAAGATAATTATAATCTGGCACCTATCGGTTTTAAAGGTCATGTTAGCGTTGGTTATAGTAACTTTACCATGTTTGGCGAGTACAATTTAAATGAAATGTTTAAATCCGGTCAGGGTCCAAAATTAAATGCTTTCACAGTGGGTGTTCGCTTGGTGCCATTCACCTAGTGCGAAACAAATTAATTACAGTTTAATTCAGAAAACAAAAAGGTTGACCAAAGTGTCAACCTTTTTTGCACTCAATTAGATTTATTTTTGCAAAGCATCAATATCGTTTTCGATACTTAACACCAATAAACACGTAGCAGTGCAAAATGCCGGGCTGGTAATACAATGATGTCCGTTCCAGCTTCCATTATCATTTTGTATTTTAATTAACTTTCCTCCAATGTTATCGTACCATTTTTTCCAATCATTATCTTTACTTACAATCATAGATTCACCGGTTTGTAAAAAGCTTAAGAACTCTTCACCACCATTATTTCCGAATCCGTTTAACACGTCTTCTTGCATGGCTTTACCTTTAGCAGCATTATATACTTTGTTGGCTACTACATATTTCGTTGCTTCTTCTTTAGATAGCCCTGCTTTTTGAAGGTTTTCTTGACTTACCTCTGCTTTTTTATCTAGTTTACCTTCTTTCTTTGCTCTCTCCATAATTTGATTGACTTCGTTATTTTCGGCTGCACTGTTTCTAACAGAACTACTTACTGCATATAACATAATACCAGCTCCATCATCCGTTTTAGCGGTGTTTTTATCGGCATCGTAGTTTTGTTTTTGATAAGCTCTTGCTTTTTCAAGTTTCTCTTTGTTTACTTTTATGTCGGAATTTTTTGCCGCCATTTCTAAACTTGTGTTAGCAAAGGATGATTGCAATACGCCAGCCCATCCTGCGCCAACTATTTTACCATTGTTGTCGTATGACTTTTCAATTTTATCTACACAAATTTGCACAGCGGATTTTACTTTTTCTTTTAAATCATTTTCTGTTATGGTAGGTAATAATTGATTAAAGAATTGCAAGGTTAAAACAGCATCGATATTTTGGCCAAGTTTAGATTGAATTTGTGTTCCTCTTATTGAAGTGATGTAATCGGAGTTTTTGTTTTTATTCACTTCAGTTAATAAGTAATCTAATGCACTGCGTAAGTTCGATTTGAATTCCCCGCTATAGATAGTGTGCCCGCAACGGTAAAGTGCCATTGCCGCCATGGCGGTTGTAGCTGGATCTGTGCTTACAGCTAATGGATTCATCTCGTCTTGTTTTGCATGCGAACCTGCACCCCAACCACCGTTTTTGTTTTGTGATTTGGCTAAAAAAGATTCACCAGTTTCTATAGCTTTGTTTACACCAATTAATGATTTTGAATTAGCAAAACCTTCAACTGATTGTTCGCCCATTAAGGATAAAAATACACAAGGTTGTTCACCTTTTGATGCTTTAGCGTTTAACTTGTTTTTAACGGCTAACAAGCCAACCAGCCCTATCGAACAGGTTAAAACTGTCATTTTTGAGATAATTTTCATACAATTAGATTTAAAGATTAATGATTCGAAATTATAGATGCATTAACCTCAAAAATTCCATAAATGGTGAAATAGGACTTTCACTTGGTGAATTCAATTGATTAGATGGATCCAAAAAAGTTCCAGAAAGGGTAAATGATAGTTTCTAAGTAAAATAGTTTGAAAATTAAGTCTTATCGCTTTTGCTTTTTACTTGGCAGTATACATCTGATTTTTCAACCGGTAATTGATTTTGTAAATCAATGTTATTAAAACTTTGGGTTGCACCCCAATTGAAAAATTTTTCAAAGTAAGGTAGTAGTTTACTGTTTTTAATCTGCTCATAAAAGTAAACTTCATGTTCTTTTTCTTTAATCCCCATGTCGTATAAAACTTGATCATGCTTAGTTATCCCCAATGAATTAAAATAAATCTTCAAGCGAAAATACTCACATACGTTACCACTTTCTAATCTTCCGGCAAAATAAAATGGCATAAACCAGCCAATCACGTAACATGAAAATGAAATTAATTTACCAATGACATAAAATCTAAATTCATACCACTTGGAAACAGGAATATTGTATTCCTTCATTATTTTTAATACCTCACTTCGGTGATGCCATTCATCGTCCTCAATTTGTTTGATGGCTTTTTTTTCGTTTTGATTTTTTACTGAGTTAGCGTGCCCGACGTATGCAAATGCCGCGGCACGCTCCGCTGAGTAAGCCATTTGAAGTAATTTAACTGCCTCAGGATGATTTAAGTTAATCATAATGTTATAAAGGCTTTTCAACCCAATCACCATTTTCTTTTATCAACGAAATTAATTCGTCTACAGCATTGGCACTGTTTACATTTTTCTTAACTACTTCTTTCCCTTTGTAAAGACTAATCTTATCAACACCTGTTCCAACATATCCATAATCGGCATCTGCCATTTCGCCTGGCCCATTCACAATGCAACCCATAATCCCAATCTTTATACCTTTCAAATGATGTGTTCTTTCTCTTATTTTTTGTGTTGTTTCTTGAAGGTCAAATAACGTACGTCCACAACTTGGGCAACTAATGTACTCTGTTTTACTAATTCGGGTTCGTGTTGCTTGTAAAATGCCAAAAGCGGTTGAGTTACAAACTTGTGTGTTCACACAATCTTTTTGTTTAATCCAGATGCCGTCTCCAAAGCCATCCAGCAATAAGCCTCCAAGATCAGTACTGGCATTTAATTGAAATTGCGATTCATTTAAATCTTTGTAATTGCATTTAATAATAATTGGACATTTAACCTCATTTAGTTTTAGTTCAATGCACATTCTTCTCAATTCGGGCATAGTATGCAAGTTAAATGAATCTAAAACCAAACAGCAATTAGCCTCATTTTTTAATTTATCTATGAAGGATTGGGTTAAAGTGTGGATATCAATTGCAATAAAATTTAAGTATTCTGATTTTTCTGCACTGTTGAAATACTCTTCTCCACAAAATAACGGATAAGCTTGCCTTTGATTTTTATTGTTTAGCCAAGTTTGAGAATTGTAAATCAAACCTAACGTTCCGGGGATCTCAAATTTAATGGTGTTATCTCCAAGAAAAACATAATCAGCAGCGGAGTCAGTTAAATTCCATTTATCCAATGGCACCGAATAATTTAATCCAATCGCAAATAAACTTGCAGCTGTTACTTCATTTTTCATGCTATAATCTGCAATAACACGTGGCACATGATGGCCGCCTAAATTAATTACCTCCTTGGTTTTTTTGCGATCGTATTCAAAAGGGTTATAGGGTAGTTCAGATGTATATTCTTTAATGCGTTGATGTTCTTTTCGCTGAGTGTATCTATCTGCTAATTGTTTGGCAACCGGAATTTCAAATTCAGGTTCTTCAGTTAAACTCACTCTGATTGTATCTCCTAGCCCGTCTTCTAAAAGAGTCCCAATACCAACTGCTGATTTTATTCTTCCGTCTTCTCCGTCGCCAGCCTCTGTAACACCTAAATGGAGTGGGTAATTTCTACCTGTCTCCATCATTTTTGCTACAAGTAGGCGATAAGCTTGCACCATAACTTGGGTATTACTTGCTTTCATGGATATAACAATGTTGTGAAAATTGTGATCCTCACAAACACGCAAAAATTCCAAAGCACTCTCTACCATACCTAAAGGTGTATCTCCAAAACGACTTAAGATCCGATCGCTCAAGCTACCATGGTTAGTGCCAATGCGCATTGCTGTACCGTATTCTTTACATATTTTAACCAGCGGAGTGAAGCGTTCTCTTATTCTTTCCAATTCAGCAGCATATGCACTTTCTGTATATTCAATTACCTCAAATTTTTTTTTGTCAGCATAATTACCTGGGTTTACCCTAACTTTTTCGATAACCCTTGCTGCAAATTCTGCAGCATTCGGTGTAAAATGAATATCTGCACAAATAGGGGTATTATAACCTCTGGCTTTTAGTTCTTTTTTAATTAGTTCCAAATTTTTAGCATCGTTTAAGCTAGGTGCTGTAATTCTAACCAACTCGCAACCTGCATCAATCATTCTTATACTTTGCTCAACAGTTTTAATAGTGTCCATGGTATCAGTTGTGGTCATACTTTGTACACGAATTGGGTTATGTGCACCCATTTTCAAATCGCCAATGTTCACCTCTCTGGTTATAAAACGACTATATTCTGTTAAACTGTTGCAATATTTTAGTGATGTAAGCATATTCTTTTAACTACTAATTCATGTATTTGTTTATCAATTCAAAAAATTCATTTTGAAGACTAACAGTTTTATCAGCATTGTACCATTTTTGTGATGCCAAACTTTTTTCT
Organism: Bacteroidota bacterium; assembly: GCA_020403265.1. GTDB lineage: Bacteria > Bacteroidota > Bacteroidia > B-17B0 > Aurantibacillaceae > Aurantibacillus. Next base: position 47,594 of record JADBXZ010000044.1, on the reverse strand, counting down.
TCAAGACTTGCTTTGTTGGCTAATAATTCTTTTACTAATGCCTGTGCCGCCTCCGGTCTAGGTCCCCAGGTAAATACTTCGTTTAGTTGTTCGTCCAAACAAATTAATTTTGGAATGGAACGACCACCATTTGTTAAGTAGCGATCCATTAATTCAAGGTTTTCGTCACGCAGCACCAGTGCAACTTTAATGTTAGGGTTTAATAAACTCATAAAATATAATGGGGTTATATTTTGAGCAGCATCACCGCACCAACCTTCGGTAATAATTAACCAAGTATAAGTTTTGTTGATTTTTTCAATAAGTGATTTAAGTTCTGGTAGTATTTCTGTCGTTTTTTCAAGTCGATGAATGCGAGCTAAATTTAGTTTAGCGTAATTTAGCATTTCAGCTGATTGATTCTCTCCGGTTGTTTTACCTTGTTCCATTAGCTCCTCAAGAAGTTTAATGTAGCTTGGATAATCGAGTGCCTTTTGAATGTAATTTTCCATTTAATTATCTAGTTTTTGAAAGATAGAATTGTTACTGATGAATTCAGGTACCAGCTCTTTCATGCGTTGAACAATTAGTTGATTGTTTTGAGTTTTAAAACTTTCAATTAATTCATTAATAATTAATTTAACGTCGTTATAATCATATTCTCTAACCTTTCCTATTAAAATTTGAGAATGATGAGTTGGCAGTGTGTTCTCACTATCAGCTAAAAGTTCTTCATAAAGTTTTTCACCTGGTCTTAAGCCGGTGAATTCAATTTTAATGTCTTTACCTTCCTTTAAACCACTCAGTGAAATCATTTTTCTGGCTAAATCAACAATTTTAACTGATTTACCCATGTCAAACACAAATATTTCTCCACCATTACCCATACATGCAGCCTCAACAACAAGTTGACTTGCCTCTGGTATGGTCATGAAAAATCGGGTGATGTCGGGATGTGTTATAGTTAATGGTCCGCCTGATTCAATTTGTTTTTTAAATCGAGGAATAACAGAGCCATTGCTACCAAGTACATTTCCAAATCTAGTGGTAATAAATTTAGTACTAGAGTTTTTACCTAAACTTTGGATGTAAATTTCTGCTATTCGCTTGCTGGCACCCATTACATTTGAAGGATTTACTGCTTTATCTGTGCTAACAAATACAAATTTTTCAACTTTAAATTCGTTAGCTAAGTCCGCTGCATTCTTAGTTCCTAAAATATTAGTTAGAATTGATTCAGACGGATTGTTTTCCATTAAGGGAACATGTTTGTAGGCAGCAGCATGAAAAACAATTTGAGGTTTGAAGGTATTAAATACGTTTCTTAAGCGCTCAATGTTTCTGATATCAGCAACCACTACTTCGAATTGCACAGTTTTATATTTATCGGAAAATTCAAGTTCTAATTCATGTAAAGGACTTTCGGCTTGATCAAGTAGATATATTTTTTTGGGACGGAACGCTGCACATTGCCTTGCAAGTTCACTTCCGATGCTGCCGGCAGCACCGGTAATCAAGATAACCTTGTTTTGTAATTGTTGTTGAATAGAATCGGTATTAAGTTTAATTGGCTCTCGCTCCAGCAAGTCTTCAATGTTAATACTTCTTAATTGATTAAAACTTAATTCGCCATTAATCCATTTGGAAGCCGGGGGTACATTTAAAACTTTAATATTTTTCTCAAGACAGAAATCAGTAATTTCGTTTTTGCGTTTTGAAGAAATTTTTTGAATAGAAATAATCAAATATTCCACTTCAAATTCATTTAACAGTTCACTTAACTGGTTGCTATGATAAACAAATACACCTTCAATACTTCGCCCTTTCTTTTTTTCATCATCATCTACAAATGCAATTACCTTATATTTGATGGAGGCATCTCTGTCCAAAGTATATTTTGTGATTAAACCGGCTTCTCCTGCTCCAAAAATAAGTACATTTAATTTTTCTTTGTTAGGATTTTTAATTTCACTATACATTGCTTTTACAGCTAGTCGAGAACTAATCATTAGAAATAAGGTTACCAGCGCATCGATTATAATAACCGAATTAGGAATGAAGTAAGTATTACTTATAAAATGATAATCGAAGAGGTTGAAAACAAAAACTAATGAGCTGCCTGCTAGTATTACTAAAAAAATACGAATCGCATCTTTCGCACTTGTGTATCTAACAACACCTTTATATGTTTTTGAGATTAAAAAGGAAATGAATCTTACCGATAGAAGAACGACGTAATCCTTAAAAAAGTTAGCCGCATCCACTTCAGGAATATTTTCAAAATTAAAACGTAATAAGAAGGCTAGGGTTAATGCAAAAGCACAAATAAATGTATCAATAAATAATATTGACCAACGTGGCATGTTGTAGGTCCAAAACAGCTTAAATAAGCGATACATAATAAAGCTTAAATTTACTTATTTTTTAAACATGCTGGTTAAGGTTTGCAACAGCATTTTGAATGTTTGGATATTGGAAAATATACCCGTCTTTTCTTATCTTTTCACTTGAAATGGCTAAACCTTCTGTAACCATTGCTGCACCTTCTCCCATGATCAATTGAAGAATTGCTTTTGGAACATTTGGTAGCCAGATTTTTTTATGGAAGCTTTTCGCTAGTTCTTTACTAAATTCGGAATTGGTAATTGTGCCTGGACTAACTGCATTAAAGACTCCGGGACTTGTATTTTTAAATAAGAGGTGTTCAAATATTCCGACAACATCTGTGCAGTGAATCCAAGGAAAAAATTGTTCTCCGCTTGCAATGGCACATCCAAAACCGAGCTTAAATGGGGTTGCCATCTTTCGATAGGCGCCTCCATCTTTGTCTAAAACCACACCTATCCTAACGATAGAAGTTGGAATATTGGCATTTATGAAGGGCTTATAGCTGTTTTCCCATTCAACACAACTTTGAGAAAGAAAATCATCATGTGGCTCACTTGTTTCTGTGATAAGATTTTTACTTTGTCTCCCGCCATAATAACCTATGGCACTGGCACCTACTATTTGTTTTATCGGAAACCGATTCGATATGATGCAATTATAAATCAATTCTGCACTTTTGACTCTGGAATATATTATTTCTTTTTTGTAGTTATCCGTCCATCGGCGATCTGCAATTCCTGCGCCAGCCAAGTGTACAATATGAGTCACATTTTCAAAAGCTGCTTTATTAATATAATTGGCATTTAAATCAATTTTATATTTTTTAACTTTTGCAGTTAAATCTTCAGTCCTGGAGAGCCATACAACTTCATGCTTTTGATTAAGTAACGAAGCAGTTAACTTTTTACCAACCAATCCGCTACCACCACTGATTAAAATTTTAGCCATATATTTGAAACAAAAATATAAGAATAAAGTTTATGGTTTTTGATGTGCATGTGTTTGTTTGTACCAACCAACGAAGCGGAAATGAACGCTTAAGCTGTGGAAATAGTAATGGATTAGAATTGGTAGCCGAATTTAAGAAACAGTTAAAAGACTTAAATATTCAATTAAAAACACGAGCAAACCAAAGCGGGTGTTTAGGGATTTGTGATTATGGTCCAACTGTTGCTATTTACCCTGAAGGAATTTTTTATGTTAACGTTAAAAAAGAAGACATTCAAGAAATTGTAACCTCTCATATAATTAATAAAAAACCGGTAGAGCGTTTATTGTTAGAGAATGCAAAACGATGAGTTAATACCGGATTTTATTAATGACAGATTGTTTAATTTATTTATTGAGCAATTAAGCAAAGACTTTGAAATGAGCGGTATTAAAATTGGATTTATAGATACTTTGAATGGTGATTATAAACAAATTGTTGCGACAATAAAGAGTCAATTAAAACAATCTTCAATTGAAGCTTTACTTTATAGAGTTGATATTAGTGAAGCACAGTTAAAAAACTATTGTAAAATAAATCAATTGGAATTTTTGGACGGCGCAAGTGAATTAATTGTGAAACGAATTTTACAAAAAGTAATATTTAGATTGAAATATAAATGAAAATTGAAGTAAGAAAAGGACAAAAGGAAGATTTAACCGGGGCTTTAAAGTTGATTAAAGAACTGGCTGTTTACGAAAAGGCTTCTGACGAAGTTGTGGTAACCATATCACAAATGGAAAATTGGGGATTTGGTTCAGATAAAATATTCGATTTTTTTGTGTTGTTAAAAAACGATGAAATTATTGGACTTGCACTTTATTACTATAAATACAGTACCTGGAAAGGGAAGTGTGTTTTTTTAGAGGATATTATTATTACGGAAAGCGAACGTAAAAATGGCTATGGAAAATTATTATTTGACGAGGTGGGAAAGGTAGCCAAGATAGAAGGCGTGGAAAGAATGGAATGGCAAGTGTTAAATTGGAACACACCTGCCATTCAATTTTATAAAAAGTACAATGCTGTTTTGGATGATGAATGGATTAACGGCAAGTTAATCAAGGATCAATTGCAAAAGTTGTAAAAAAGTGCGGAACTGTTTTAATGAATTGTACCAGCGGCAATTGTGTTGTTGGTGTTTTCATTAATTAAAATAAAGGAACCGGTACTTCTGTTTTCTGAATAAGAATCAAAACTCACTGGTTCAGCTGTTTTAATATTTACTTGGCAAATGTCATTTAATTTAATGTTTCCATCACTTTCAATCGCTTTATACGAATGAATATCAATTTTATTTAACACGTCTTTTAGAACGGCTTTAGTTCTAAAACTGTTTTGCTGTAAAATTAATTTTTGTCCGGGTATAAATGCAGCATTATCCATCCAGCAGATTGTAGCGATTATCTCCTTTTCTGTTCTCGGTTTTGATTCTATAGGTACAATCGTATTACCTCTGCTAACATCAATGTCATCTGATAAATGAAGTATAACCGGATCATCAGTTTTAGCTTCCGTCAACTCTTTTAAGTTTTGTTCAATTTTAAGAATAGTTGTCTCTATTCCGGATGGTAACACAGTAACACGCTGTCCTTTGTGGTAATGACCAGTAATGACTTTTCCGGCAAATCCTCTGTAATCGTGTAAATCTTCTGTTTGTGGACGGATAACGTATTGAACTTGAAAACGTGAATCTACTTTTTTTGCACTGTTTACAATTTGCACTGTCTCAAGATAATCCAAAAGTGTTTTTCCTTGATACCAATCAGTATGTTGAGATTTTGTTACTACATTGTCTCCAGCTAAAGCGCTTACAGGAATAAACGAGATCTCATTTAAATTAAGTGGTTTAGCAAATTCTTCAAAGGATTCAATAATTGAATTATAAACAGCTTCCGAAAAATTAACAAGATCCATTTTATTTATACATACAACTAGGTTCGGAATTCCTAAGATTGAGGCAATTATACTATGTCTTTTTGTTTGTTCGGTTATCCCATTTCTGGAATCAACTAAAACTATCGCTAAATCAGCATTCGATGCACCTGTAAACATATTTCTGGTGTATTGAATATGCCCAGGTGTATCTGCAATTATAAATTTGCGTTTTTCAGTTGTAAAGTATTTATAGGCTACATCTATTGTTATGCCTTGTTCACGTTCGGCTCTTAAGCCATCTGTTAACAATGCTAAATCAATATCTGTATTAATGCCGGTTGTTTTACTTTGTTTGGTTAACGTTTCAATAATGTCAGTTGATATAGAGTTACTGTCATAAAGTAATCTTCCAATCAACGTACTTTTTCCATCATCAACATTTCCAGCCGTAAAAAATCGTAATAAGTCCATATGTATAATTATAATTTATTTATTTATTTAATCAGAAGTATCCACCTTTTTTTCTGTCTTCCATGGCTGCTTCGCTTATCTTGTCGTCCATGCGTGTTGCGCCACGTTCACTTATTTTTGCCTCTTTAATTTCTTGAATTATGTCATCTATGTAATATGCTTCACTTTCTATTGCAGCGGTGCAAGTCATGTCTCCAACCGTTCTATATCTTACTTTTTTTCTTATTATCACATCGCCTTGGTCTAATTGAAGAAATTCAGAGTTTGCCATTAGTTGACCGTTATCTGTGACAACAACATCTCGTTCATGTGTAAAGTAAATATTAGGTAAGTCAATTTTTTCACGTTTAATATAATTCCAAACATCCAATTCTGTCCAGTTGCTGATTGGGAATACGCGTACATTCTCTCCTTTATTTATTTTTCCATTATAAATGTTCCAAAGTTCGGGCCGTTGTTTTTTAGGATCCCATTGACCAAATTCATCTCTAACAGAGAAGATACGTTCTTTGGCTCTTGCTTTCTCTTCATCTCTTCGGGCTCCTCCAAGGCAGGCATCAAATTCGAATTCTTCGATTACATCCAGCAAGGTATAAGTTTGTAATGCATTTCTACTTGGAAATTTACCTTTTGCGTCTTGTAATTTTTTTGCTTTAATAGTGTCTTCCACTTTTCTAACTATAAGTTTCTCATTGATGCGAGCAGCCAAATCATCACGGTATTTTAATGCCTCAGGAAAATTATGTCCGGTATCAACATGAACCAACGGGAAAGGAAATTTACCTGGCCGAAATGCTTTTAAAGCCAAATGCACCAAACAAATGCTATCCTTACCACCGCTAAATAATAATGCGGGTTTTTCAAACTGACCTGCAACTTCCCTTAGGATGTGGATAGCTTCATTTTCTAACTGATCTAAATAATCTATTTTACGCATAACCTTAATTTTATTTATTTTAATTTCTTAAATGCAGTCCACATTCTTTTTTGGTAGTATCTTCCCACCACCATCTTCCGGCCCTGAAATCTTCTCCTAGCTGAATGGCCCTTGTGCAAGGCTGACATCCAATACTAACAAAGCCTTTATCATGCAATGGATTATATGGAATATTATTCTCAAAAATATAGTCCTTCACCATTTTTAAATCCCAGTTTAAGATTGGATGAATTTTTATAATGTCGTTAGATTCATCCCATTCTACCATTGGCATGTCACTTCTGTTGCCTGACTGATCGGCACGAATGCCTGTAATCCAGATGGTGTAACCTTTTAAAGCACGCTTCAGCGGCTCTACTTTTCTTATAAAACAACATTCCTTTCTGTTATTAATTGATTCATAAAAACTAAAAGGTCCTTTAGTTGTCAGTAAATTCTCTACCAATGAGGTGTTGGGATAAAACACCTTAATAGTTTTTTTATACCGATCTATTGTACTGTTAAAAACAGAATAGGTCTCTGGAAATAATCTGCCGGTATCTAACGTAAATATGGCTATTGGTAGTTGTTGGCTGAAAATCATATGTGTAATCACCTGATCTTCATAGCCGAAACTAGTTGAAAATACCGCATTTTCGTTTTTCATACTTGATACCAATTCAAGAATTTCAATTGCAGATTTATTTCTGACTAACCTATTTAAATCATCTACTAACTTCATTTTCAATTCTTATTGATGTGTTTTAAAACTCATTAATGCCGTTTACTGTTGTATACTTCATGGTATACTTTACACCTGGATTAATGTATTTATAAACACTATGACTCATTAATGCAGCTTCGTGAAAACCACATAGTATTAATTTTAGTTTATTGGTGTAGGTATTGATATCGCCAATTGCATATACCCCATCAATATTGGTGCTGTAATCTTCGGTATTCACAACAATCGCATTCTTATCAATTTCCAATCCCCAGTTTTCAATAGGGCCCAACTTCGGACTTAATCCAAACAACGGGATCAGATTATCAGCATCAATGATCTGCTTTTCTTGCGTTTTGATATTGATCACACCTACTTTTTCCAAAACAGAATTTCCTTCAACGTGAGTAAGGTTAGAGTTAAGGAACAATCTTATCTTTCCTTGTTCTGCTAAATTCATTACTTTATTAACGCTATCAGGCGCTCCTCTGAACGATTCGCTGCGGTGTACCAATGTTACTTCCTTTGCAATGTTTGCCAAAAAAATGGTCCAATCCAATGCACTATCACCGCCACCCGCTAATACAATTTTTTTGTTACGATAAACTTCCGGATCGAGCACCATGTATGAAATACCTTTCCCATTTTCAAAAAGTTCAAGACTCTCGGCTTCCGGTTTGCGCGGTTCAAAACAACCCAATCCACCGGCAATAACAACTGCACGTGCGTTAATTTTTGTGCCCATATTAGTGGTGAGAATAAAATCACGTTCAGCGATCTTGTCAAGTTTCTCAACTCTTTCACCAAGCGTAAATGTTGGTTTAAATGGTTCGGCCTGCTTTAGTAAATTATCAACCAATTCCTGAGCCAATACACTTGGGTAACCCGGAATATCATATATAGGTTTTTTAGGATAGATCTCTGAAAGTTGACCACCTGCTTGCGGCAAATAATCAATCAAATGACAACGCATTTTCAAAAGGCCTGCTTCAAAAATAGCGAACAATGCTACGGGACCTGCGCCAATAATGGCAATATCTGTTGTGATCATGTTATTTTAATAATGTTTGTAAAATTGTTTTTAAACTAATGAGTATTACTAAAGTGCCAACGAGTATCAATCCTTTTTTTGTTGGGATCTTGTTTGATAGGTAGATGGAAATTGGCGCAGCGATCATCCCACCAATAACCAAACCAAATATGATCTGCCAATGACTTAAACCTATTATTAAAAAAAATGTGATGGTGCTTATCAAGGCTACAAAGAACTTTGCTAAATGAGATGAGCCGATCGAATAACGTAAATGTCGGCCTCCAGCAACTAAAGATGTTGTAACTATAGGGCCCCATCCACCGCCGCCAACAGAATCTAGATAACCACCGATCAATGCCACCGGAAATATTTTCCGGATCTTCTCTTTTTTTCGCAGTTGAATATTCAATGCGCGAATTACGATCAATGAACCCAGTATAAGGGTATATGCAGCCACTAACGGTTTTATCCAGGCAATATTTTCCTTGCTCACAAAAGATACCGATGCTGCTCCTAAAACCGCGCCAAAAATACCAGGCCACACTAATTTTTTAAAGAGTTTTTTATTGATGTTCTTATACCTCATATACACTAAGCTCGATGAACCTGTTGTAAATATTTCTGAAGCATGCATACTTGCACTGGCAACAGCCGGAGAAATAGCAGGGATACCTAAACTCAATAAAAAAGTAGTAACACTCACACCATATGCCATTCCAAGTGCGCCATCGATCATTTGCGCAATAAACCCTCCGGCAACAAAAAGCATAAAATTGGAATCCACATTACTTGTAATGGCAGACCATACATCATAAATGTTTTGCACAGGCACGTAAGACAAAATGAGATGACCAAAGATCATTAATGTAATTACAGCCAAGGAATAAAAAACCGCAACTCTGATTCGTTTTGATAAATTTGGTTTTTCCTTAGGTATCGATAATTCACGTGTGATGTGATTAAGCGTTTTTACCTTATGGTCGAAGTTGCCTTTTAAGTTCTCGCGGATCGTATATAAATTCTCTAAAACCTCTTGCGTTTCCTCCGGGAAAACATCATTCAAAGTTTCTTTTATACGCTTGGCCATTGTTGGCGATTTACCATTGGTTGATATTGCAATTTTCAGGTCGCCTTTTTGAACAATAGAACCCAAGTAAAAATCACACAGTTCAGGTTTATCTGCTGCATTGATTAAAACACCGGCTGCCTTGGCATCATTTCTGATGGCTTCACTTAACTTCTTATCACCCACTGCCGCAATTGCTACATTCATTTTAGCAAGGTCACTTTTTATGTATTTTCGCTCATTTAATTCAACAGAGGTATTCTTTGCCGCCAATTGCCTGATCTCTTCACTGATGCTTTCCGCAACGAGCTTAACCTTTGTTTGCGGACTATTATTCAAGATCGCAGATAATTTCTCATGCGCAATAACTCCGCCACCTACTAACAACACGTTAAGGTTCTCAAGTTTTAAAAAAACCGGGAAAAGATTATTTGTTGCTGGAGTGCTCATTATTTATTGTATGATATAAATTAAATCTGATCACTGAAACATGATCGTAATTTGTTCGTGATGCGATGTATTGAATGATATACATGTATTGCAATTGTAACTTGATATTATCAGTTAACTGATAATTATAGGAAACATAGGATCTGTTTTGATCGAATGGATTTCCAATTGATCTGGCAGCATTGATCATGAATTCGTTACCAACATTAAACGAATGCATATGTGTGCGTTGTTTAAATAAATCCATCTCTATTTCAAACCTGTATCTGAATCGCCAATTGAAAACATAATTATTTGTTAAGGCATCTTGATAAACAGTTTGATTAAAACGTTGCTCTACTCTCAATTTATTGATGAACTTTAATTTATCATGCTCTTGTGTTGCAGATACTTCTTGCCATGGTCGCCATTCACCCCTGTTCAATTGATTCGTTATAAAATGTCGGAAATGCGCCAATCCGGTACTTAACTGAATGGATCCGTTTATTTTATAAGCAAGAGAGGACCTTATGAGTGATTGTGCCTGAATCTCATATCCATTCTTTGTGCGATGTTGGATATCCGTGTTGATGCTCCATTTTGAATGAAGTTGGGTTGTATTATAATAACCAGCCCAATACATGGCATAAGTTTCACCCTCACTTTTTTGTGAAAAAGAGATGCGTGTTGCCAACATTAATAATATGAAAAAACGTTTCTTCACTTTTTACTAATTCAACGAATAATTGATATGTGAACCAACTGATTCATAATATTTATGAAACTTAACTACATCGCCAATGACAATAATAGCAGGTGATTTTATATTCTGCTCTTTTACCTCGTTAACTATTGTATCAATAGTGCCAATAGCAACATTCTCGGTTGCCAGCGTTCCGTTTTGAATAACCGCAACCGGTGTGTTTACTTTTCCTGCATTCGAAAAAATACTCGTGATCTGCTGCAATTTATTTAAGCCCATCAAGATCACTAAGGTTGCATTTGTTTTAGCTGCATCATATATATCTTGTGATAATTCGCCATTTTGCTTGGTGGCAGTTATTACCCAAAAGCTTTCGCTAATACCTCGGTGTGTTACCGGAATGCCGCTTGCCCCCGGCACACCAATAGAGCTACTTATGCCCGGCACTATGGCTGTTTCAATATTAAAGGCATCCGCAAATTGGATCTCTTCACTCCCTCTTCCAAATACAAACGGATCACCGCCCTTTAATCTTACTACCCTTCCGTGCGTAAATGCAAGATCAACGATCAAATTATTTATTTGTTCTTGGGTATACTCATGTTTATTCTTACGCTTACCAACGTATATTTTTAAGGCATCTATTGGTGCGTATTTTAAAAGTTCTTTGTTTACCAATGCATCATATAAAATCACATCGGCCTCGCTTAAAGCATTGATAGCTTTAACGGTGATCAATTCTGGGTCGCCCGGACCGGCGCCTACTACTGTTAATTTTGGATATATTTCTTTTTTCATTATTGTATTTTTTTAGTTGTTTGATAATTTTTTATCCCCGTTATACTTTGGTTCCGCTTAGCATAACCGGGGAAAAGTTATGCCAAGCATGGCATTATCATACAGCAACAACAATAATCGTATTTAATATAGATGTAGAAATTCTTTTTCATTTTACTGTTTCAAAAGTGTTTGCACTAATTTTTTCTCTGTATGCTTTTACTTCGTTTAAAAATAGTTTTGCTTCATTAAAATACTTGGCAGCAAATTCCTCAGAGGGTTCGTTCTTATTTATTTGTAATACTAATTCCTTGAATGAAACAAATGACCCCGTTTCAACAAACTGCTTTTCAAAATCATTGATCAATGCGTGGTGTGTGTTCACATGAAAACCGCCATTCAACAACAACCCTTTAGCCGCATGAATAAATGCTGCGTATGAATAATAGATACTATCGCCAAATTGTTTGTTATCAAAAGCTTCTGCACTCCATGCTAATTTCTCTTCCGCCTCAAAAAATAGGGTTTGAACAAGATCTATGATCACCCCAGCACATTCGCCTACGCCAATCTCGGTCTTAAAGCGTTCTTCTGAACCCCAATCATAAAATTCATCTTCTGTTAAATTTGAATTGTCACCAATTGGCTTTAGTAATTGATAGAAATAGTCTTTTCCCTTTCGGTCGTAATAAGAATTGAAATACTCACCGTCACTTGCATTTTTTTCAAAATCATTGAATAGCGATCGAAGTACATCCGGCGCACGTTTACTTGCCACCTTGATCACTTTCTCAGCAATGCGTCCTTTTCCATCTCCTAATGTTCCACCGCCTAACAAAACTTGTAATGCAGGCACAACAGTTGTTCCTACTTTAAATGAACTGCCATGAAAACCAATTTGTGCCAAGCCATGCTGACCGCAAGAATTCATACAGCCACTAATTTTTATTTTAATATCACGGTCATAAATCAGATCAGGAAACTCATTATAAATAACCTCTTCTAACTTTACCGATATATTTGTACTGTTAGAAATTGCCAAATTACAGGTGTCGGTTCCGGGGCATGCTGTTATATCTGCTACTGAATCAAAACCAACGCTTGCTAAATTCAATTTATTTAATGCCTCAAATAAAAAAGGTAATTCTTCGGTAGAAACATATTTCAATAAAACACCTTGATTGATCGTTAAGCGAACATCTGATGATAAAGCAAATTGCTCGATCACTTGAATAAGATCTCTCGTTTTGGATGACGAAATATTTCCTAATTGAATTTTAACGTATACACCATGGTAACCTTTTTGTTTTTGCTTGAAGGTGTTGGTCTTTAACCATTTTACAAATTGTTCACTTTCAATTAATGGTCTTTCAAAAGGTAATGTCTTTTTTAATTGAGGAAGAACCTTTACTGTATCCAAATCAATTTCAACCGTTTTATTTAAAAGTGCTTTTTCTTCTTCCTTGATCAGATTCAAAAATGCTTCAACGCCAATTTTATTGATCAGGTATTTGATACGCGCTTTATGTCTGCTTACGCGTTCGCCATATCTATCAAACACGCGAATACTTGATTCAATAAATGGTATCAGTTTGTTCTCCTGTAAAAATTCATAAGCTACCTGCGCTAAAAACGGCTGTGCACCTAAGCCACCGCCAATCAACACTTTAAAACCTCTTTCGTTTTGCGCATTGATCTTTGGAATAAAACCAATATCATGTATGTAAGTTACAGCAGTATCTTTGTCACTATTTGAAAATGCGATCTTTATTTTACGACCAAGCTCTTGCCCAAAAGGCTTACGTAAAAAGTAACTGAACACGGCATGCGCATATGGCGACACATCAAATGGTTCATTGGGATCGATGCCGGCTTCGGCAGAGGCCGTTACATTTCTTACCGTATTACCACAAGCTTCACGTAAGGTGATATCATCTTGTTCCAATTTGGCCCATAACTCAGGGGTACGATCCAAACTCACATGATGAATCTGAATATCCTGACGCGTTGTTAAATGCAAATTGCCATTTGAATATTCATCGCTGATATTTGCAATGCGCAACAATTGTTTTGTACTCACCTTACCGAACGGCAATTTGATGCGTATCATTTGTACACCTTGTTGGCGTTGCCCGTAAACACCTCTTGCTAGGCGTAAGCTTCTGAATTTTTCGTCAGGTAACTTACCAGCATGGTATTCCTTAATCTTTTTATCTAACTCAATAATATCCTTCTCAACTAGTGCTTTGGTTGAATGATTAACTAGTTCTAATTCTGTTCTAAAACTTTGCATGGTTTATTTAGTAGAGTTATAAATTAAATACCAGTCTTCCGGAGTTAAATTAATGTTGTAGGCGCTTGCTGCATTTTTAATTCTGTTTTTATCAGTACTACCAATTATTGGCAATGCACCCAACTGATATAGCCACGCAACAGCAGTTTGCTCAACGTTAGCATCATATTTATTACCAACTTCTTTAAGTGTTTTACGTACTTTAATTGCTTTTTTGTCCTTTCCGTTTAACACTCGCCCGCCGGCTAGAGGTGCCCAAGCCATTGGTTTGCTGTATTGCTCCTTGATAAAATCCAGTCTCCCATCATTAATGGCTGTTGTATTTAAAACACTCAGTTCAATATGATTGGTAATAAGCGGTTTTGATAATCGTGAGGCTAATAACTGATGCTGAAAGACATTGAAATTAGAAACACCAATGTGTTTAATTTTCCCTGATAATACTAATTCGGTAAGTGCAGAGGTTGTTTCTTCCGCATTAATTAGTGGGTCGAATTCCTCAAGCAAAAAGATATCCAGATAATCCGTATTCAATCGTTTTAAACTGGCATCAACTGCTTTTTTGAGATAATTGGGACTTAAATCTATACGTTTAAATGGAGCTGATTTTGATGTTATTATTCCTGCTTTGGTTGAAATGACTATTTCATCACGTTTAAAGGATTTAGCTTTAATGGCTTTACCGAATAATTCTTCTATTTTTCCATCAACATAATTGTCGCTATGATCGAAGGTGTTTATTCCAAGTTCTAGATTAAAGTTGATGATATCTTCAATTTTTTTAATTGAAGTTTCTGGTTTGGTATTCCATCTCCAAAATCCGTAGATGGCTGCTGAAATTTCCGGACCTGAGTCACTGATATATATTTTTTCCATTTTGTTTTAAAAATTAGGTGATTAAAAAAGCCCCACCATGTTAACGGAGGGGCTATTATTTTATAAATAAACTTCCGTTAACAACATCGTTGCATCATGCAGCACATGAACATTGACATTGCATTTGAAGTATTTATATATTCTAAAACCATTCGAGTACAAATATAAATTGAAAATTAAGACCAAGACCAAGATATTCTATATATTCTAGTGAATTAATAGGAATTGTGATCAAAATTGAGTTGATATTCCTGTATCTGCCAAATTTAAACAGATCAAAAAGAAAAAAATATTTTCGATGTTTTTAAGTTGATTGTAGAATATTTTCTGTAGTTAATGTTAAATAGATTGCATTTTTATATTTGTTTATGGAGTATTTCTTTGTAAATTTGGAATTAACCATTTTATGTTATCCAAGAAAACCAAGTACGCCATTAAAGCTTTAATGATTCTTGCTAAAACAAATGCAGAAGAGGAGCAAATGAGGATTTCTGAAATTTCTGAAGTTGGGAAGATACCGAGAAAGTTTTTAGAGGCTATTCTTTTAGAGTTAAGAAAAAATGGATTACTTGGAAGCAAAATGGGCGCTAATGGAGGCTATTATTTATTAAAATCTCCATCAGACATATACCTAACAGAAGTTATTAGACTAACGGATGGTCCAATTGCATTATTACCTTGTGCTAGTTTGAATTTTTATGAAAAATGTCTTGATTGCGAGGATGAAGTTACCTGTGGGATAAAAAAAGTGATGACAGAAGTTAGGATATCTACTTTAATGATTTTATCTAATACGAGTATAGCAGATTTAATTAAGAAGGAAAGCAGGTTGTTAAAATCCAAACTAAAAAAGGTAAAACGGATGCGTAATTAGTACTTTTTACTTAGTTAATTTGCAACTATTATTTAAATTCATTTGAATACTAATTTGTACCTTTAAAATTTATAAGTAGATAATGTCAGGAAACAGATTTGGAAAATTATTTTCGCTTTCTACATTCGGCGAAAGTCATGGTACTGCAATTGGAGGTGTTATTGATGGCTGTCCTCCCGGATTTTCGATTGACTTTAAAAAGATACAAGCAGAATTAGATCGCAGGAAACCAGGACAATCTTCTATTGTTACACCGCGTTCTGAAAACGATCAGGTTGAGTTCTTATCTGGATTTTTCGAAGAGAAGACCACCGGTACTCCAATTGGGTTTATAGTAAAAAACAACGATCAAAAGTCTGAAGATTATTCTAAAATAAAGGACAAATTCCGTCCATCTCACGCTGATTATACGTATGATGCTAAGTACGGAATTAGGGATTACAGAGGGGGTGGCAGATCATCTGCAAGAGAGACAATAGCAAGAGTAATAGCAGGTGCCATTGCAAAACAAATATTAGATTCTTTAGGTATTGAAGTTGTTGCTTATGTTTCTCAGGTGGGTTCTATAAAAACATCTAAGTCTTATAAAGAGTTGGATTTTAGTTTAATTGAAACGTCAATTGTTCGCTGTCCCGATTCGGACGTTTCGAAAAGCATGATTGAATTAATTGAAGTTGTAAAATTAGAGGGTGATACGGTAGGAGGAGTTGTAAGTGTAGTTGTGAAGGGTGTGCCGGCCGGATTGGGTGAGCCGGTATTTGATAAGTTGCATGCGGAATTAGGAAAGGCAATGTTGAGCATTAATGCGGTTAAGGCTTTTGAAATTGGAAGTGGTTTCGATTCAGTATCATTTAAGGGGTCAGAATTAAATGATGAATTCATTATGAATGATGGTAAAATTACAACCAAAACTAATAATAGTGGTGGTATACAAGGTGGTATCAGCAATGGACAGGATATTACATTCCGCGTTGCGTTTAAACCTGTTTCCAGTATACGTAAAGCACAAAACTCAGTCAGTAAATCAGGAGAGGAAGTTACCTTGGAAACACACGGAAGACACGATCCTTGTGTTTTGCCGAGAGCTGTTCCAATTGTTGAGGCAATGGCAGCGCTGGTTATTCTTGATTATTATTTGATTCAACAAAGTCACAAACTGGCTTAAAAAGTAGTGAAGACCTTTTCAATTTGAATAGATAGGTGTTACAAATATATTAGTGATGTTATGGATCTAAAATTGAAGTTTGATAAAACTGTTTTGAAGGGTGAAGTAAATCTATCAGGATCAAAAAGCATTACCAATCGTATATTGCTTATTAATGCTATCGGCGACCTTAATTTAAATGTTCAAAATAGTTCAACTTCAGAAGACAGTACATTGCTTTTTAATGCGTTGAAACTTATACAAAATACAAATCAGGCTACATTAGATATAAACCATGCAGGAACTGCCATGCGTTTTTTAACTGCTTTTTTGAGCGTGACAAAAGGTGAGTGGATACTGACAGGATCAGACCGAATGAAGCAAAGACCAATAAAGCCTCTGGTGGATTGCTTGTTAGAGCTGGGAGCCGATATAAATTATGCAGGAGAGGAAGGTTTTCCTCCATTAAAAATTAACGGTAAACAATTAGCAGGAGGTGAGGTTAGTATAAGGAGTGATATAAGCAGTCAATTTATATCAGCACTTTTATTAATTGCGCCAAAATTAACGCATGGATTAACTATTTCCATAAAAGGGGAAGGTGTATCGCGTCCATACATTAATATGACATTGGAGCTGCTTCGCAAATTTGGCATTCTGATTGAAGAAAGTAAGAATCAACTGAAAGTAAATCAAGGCATTTATCAAAAAACAAAAGATACATTTGTGGTTGAGTCTGACTGGTCTTCTGCTTCCTACTATTATGAATTAGCTGCTTTAAGTAAAGATTGCGACATACAGTTAAATTATCTTAATGAAATCAGTACGCAATCTGATTCCAATATTGCAAGTATTTATGATAAACTGGGGGTTAAAACAACATTCATGGCAAACGGTGTTCGTTTAACTAAAAAATCGTTGGAGTTAAAAAAGTTAAATCTTGATTTTACTGAATTTCCGGATATTGCACAGACACTTGCAGCAACCTGTGTGGGTTTAAATATTCCATTTGAGTTTAAAGGATTACAAACATTAAAAATAAAAGAAACAGATAGAATTGAAGCTTTAAAAGCTGAACTTGAAAAATTTGGTGCGCTTTTGCAATCTACTGATTCAACCCTCGTAATGACGGCTTGTGTTAATCCTATTGCCAATTTGGATATAGAGACTTATCACGATCACCGCATGGCTATGTGTATTGCACCTTTGGCGTTAAAATTTGAAGGTATTTCTATTATAAATTCAGAAGTCGTATCTAAATCATATCCCGAATTTTGGAAAGATCTCGAGCGTATTACAAAAAGTTAATTTACTTTCTAAAGTGAGAAGACACAATTTCTGAAAAATCTGCATTTAATTTGGTGTTACTTGCAATCACTTCTTTGCCAAACAACCAGTTATCTTTTAAACTAAAGTCAGTTACAATTCCACCGGCTTCTTTTACTATTAATGCCCCGGCTGCCACATCCCATGGTTTTAAATTAAATTCAAAAAAGCCATCAACTCTTCCGCATGCTAAAAAACACAGGTCAGCGGCTGCAGCACCTATCCTTCTTATGCCTCTGGTTTGTCGCATAAAAACTTCAAGTGTTTGTAAATAGGCTTTTACTTTAGAGAAGTTGTTGATTGGGAATCCGGTGGCGATTAAACTATTTTGCAGTTGATCAGTATCACTCACATTAATTGGTTTGCCATTTAAATAAGCGCCATTGCCTTTCGATGCATGAAAGCATTCGTTTTGTGTGATTTCAAAAACTACGCCTATAAGTACTTCACCTTTCAACTCCAAAGCTATACTAATAGCGTAACAGTTAATGCCATGTATAAAATTGGTTGTCCCATCCAGGGGGTCAACTATCCAATTATAATCTCTCGTCTCTGTTTCAGTTTGTTCTTCAACAATAAATCCTGCTTCGGGTAAAATATTTTTCAGACCTTCAACTAATTTTTGTTCTGAGGTTTTATCAACATAACTAACGAGATCATTTAGTGCCTTAACTTCTGTATGCAATGGGTTGTAATTAATTCGTTCGTTCTTGATCCATGAACCAACTTCCTTAGTTAATTCTATAACCTTTTGTTCTAGTTGAATAATATTCATCTTCAATACAAAGTCTTGGTTACTAATTCATTAATAGTTGCATAAGTGTTCGATAAAATTTTTTCTCTTAAAACATCTAGAGAAAACCAATTAACTTCCGTAATATTTTCTTCTGTCTGAGGCGTTAATGTTTTGGAATAATTTGTTTCCATTAAGTACCACTTACTTTCTTTTAGAGCATAAGATTTTTTATACTCATATATGTGGAATGTCGAAGGCAGTTCTTTAATTATGGTTAAATCTTTTACACCGCATTCTTCTTCACATTCTCTTATTGCTCCCTCCTCCGGCCCCTCATTAGTTTCCAATTTACCTTTTGGTAAATCCCATTTGCCTAAACGTTTAATAAACAAGTATTTATTTTGATTTTTAATAAGCCCGCCTGCTGCAATGATGAAATAGTGATATTTTTTGAAATGATTAATCAAAACATCAAAATTTTGAAGAGAAGCGGTCTGATTTTTATTATTTAAAAGTGATTTAACAACTTTTTCTATTTCATCATAACTTGAAATGCCATTTACAATTTGTTGATTATGTGCTGATTGTGTTGTATCATCCGTAAATTCGATGAAAGAGTCATTATAATAAATTCTTTTGTTCATAAAAAATTAGATATTCAATTAAAACATGGAGTAACTTTATACCATGACTACTTTTGATGATCCTGCTGTTAAAGTTGCAGAATTTCTTTTACAAATAAAAGCAATTAAATTACAACCTGAAAATCCATTTACTTGGGCGAGCGGTTGGAAATCCCCAATTTATTGTGATAATAGAAAAACACTTTCATATCCGCAAATTAGAACATACATAAGGCAACAGTTTGTTGAAACAATAAATACACATTTTGCGAAACCTGACGTTATTGCAGGTGTTGCCACAGGTGGTATTGCTCAAGGTGCCTTAGTAGCGCAAGAACTAGGTTTACCATTTGTGTACGTTAGGAGTGAAGCAAAAAAACATGGTCTAACCAATATGATTGAGGGAGACGTTGAAAGCGGTCAGACAGTGGTTGTAATAGAAGATTTAATCAGTACAGGCGGTAGTAGTTTAAAGGCAGTAAATGCACTTAGAGAAAAAGGATGTAATGTGAAAGGTATGGTTGCAATTTTTACTTATGGTTTTGACGAGGCAATTAAAAATTTTGACGAGGCAAAATGCACACTTAAAACTTTATCAAACTATTCAACCTTAATAGACACTGCGGTAAATAAAAATTATATAAACGAAGGTTCGGTAGCTAATTTGAACGAATGGAGGAATAACCCTGCTGAGTGGGGAAAAGCAATAATAAAGTAATCAAAGTGGCTGCTTTTACAATTAATAGTGAGGTTTATTCAACTAAAAGTAAACTGATAAGCTTGTTTAATTTCTTATCAGATTTCAAAAACTTTCATCATATTTTACCAACCGATAAAGTTGAGAATTTTGTTTTTAATGAAAACGAGTGTAGCTTCAATATAAGAGGTATAACACCGATGAAGGTAAGAATAATTGAAAAAGTTCCTTCATCGCACATCTTGTTTTCAAGTGAAGGTTTAGCAAAATTTAATTTTTCACTAAAGGCCAATTTTATAGGTGATGCCAATCTAACCGGCTCATGCAGTGTTGATTTAACCGGCGATCTTAATCCTATTATCCGATCGATGGCCGAAAAAGCATTACAATCTTTAGTAAATACCATGTCTTTAAAATTAAGCGAACTAAAACTAAATGATAATTAATGTGGCTATACAATTGCTTCCGCTGCAAACTGATAAAAACACGTTAGCAGTAATTGATGAAGCAATTGCTTTAATAACGGAAAGTGGTTTGAAACACTTGGTTTGTCCCTTTGAGACTGTAGTGGAGGGTGAAAGTGACAAGGTTTATCAACTCATACAGAAAATTCAGAAAGAAATTATTCTAAATCATGCTTCTGAAATTTTAATTAATTTAAAAATTCATGCTGCGAAGAATGACCTTTTGTTTATGGATAAATTGAAAAATTACCTATCAAAACATTGAGTATTTTTGAATTAACAACTAAATTATTGCTGTATCTAAAAGGAAATTAGTTCTTGTGGATTAATGGCATAACCATTATACCAAATCTCGAAATGTAAATGAGCTCCTCGGCTCAGTTCACCTGTATTACCAACCGTGCCAATTGCCTCACCGCTTTTTATTTTATTTCCCAATATTTTAAATGTGCTTCCTAAGTGTTTATAAAAGCTAATAATGTTATTGCTGTGTTGAATATGAATAACATAGCCATCTTGCGCGCTAAATCCACTATAGATAATAGTTCCATCAAGAGTACTCTTAACTATTTCGTCCTCTTTAGCTAAGATGTCTATACCAAAATGTTTCGTTTTTAAATTATATGACTCGCTAATGATACCCTTTACCGGACTGAAAAAAATCAGGTTTGTGAGTACTGTTAATTTTGGATTCTTAACACCTATACTGGTATTGGTTACATTTTTTTCATAATCTTCTCTGAAAGCTTTATCGGCGTTGCCGGCAGAAGTATTTACATTTTTGTATTTTCCACTTGTATCTTTTAAAGGTTTTTCAGATTTTGTTTCATGCTGCTCATTTAAAACGTTAAGTACAGTTTGCATATATAAATCACGGGCACTAATAATACCTTCTAAGGAATCAGCTTTGTTACTCAAATTCACAATTAATTTACGTTCGGTTACATTCCCGTAACCTGGAATGTATTCCCTTAAAGGCGTAAATGCTACTAAGCTAATTACCAAGCTAGTCATGATAATGGTAATTGCAGCTATACCAATAAGCAGGCCTGTTGGTGTTAGCTTAAGTGAAAAGCTTTCTCCAAATGTACTGTCATTAAGGATTACCAGCCTATACTTGTTATTAAGCCATTTCTTAATTTTTTGCCATCTATTTAGTTTTTTATCTACCAAGAACGTAAAGATGCGAAAAAAATATAATTTTCTTACTGGAAACTTGCAAGACAAAAAAAGTTTCCTTAGTTTTGTGCCCGATTTTATGAGTCAAGAGTCTGCGGTTAAAATATTGAGAGGTGCTGAACAATTATTTTTTAAGTATGGCATCAAAAACATAACCATGGATGATGTAGCCAAACATTTATCGATAAGCAAAAAAACAATTTATCAGTTTTTTAAGGATAAAGATGAAATGGTTCACAGTTTAATGGCGCTTAGTTTGGATGACGATAAATGCAGAATTCAAAGTGCACATGATAATTCGAAAAATGTGGTTGAAGAAGTTTTTAAGATTATGGATAGCATGCGGGAGATATTTTCGAAGGTAAATCCAATTTTATTTTTTGAATTAAATAAATATTATCCGGAAACATGGAAGATGTTTATGAAGTTTAAAAATGAATTTATCTTAAAAACTGTTGAGAACTCATTGCTAAGAGGACAAAAAGAGGGTTATATCCGTGAAAACATTAATGTTAAGTTACTTTCAAAGCTACGTGTTGAGTTGGTTGAATTGGGTATGAAAGGGGAAATGTTTCCACATGATCAGTTCGAGATTTTAGAGGTTCAATTAGCCTTAACTGAACATTTTTTATATGGTGTATGCACTTTAAAGGGCCACCGATTGATAAATAAATACAAAAATATTGAAGAAGAATAGTTATGAAATTAAATTTTACCATTCTATTAGTTGTAATTAAAAGCTATAGCCTTTTCTCACAACAACAATCCGGCTACACACTAAAGCAAGCTGTAGATTATGCAATTCAAAACAGTCCCAATTATTTGAACGCCAATGATGACCTTAAGTTAGCTGCGTATCGCAAAAATGAGATTATGGCAATTGGTTTACCGCAAATCACCGGAAGCTTTGATTTTAAATATTATATTGAAATACCCACAACTTTATTGCCTGCAAATGCTTTTAACCCGATGGCACCCGCAGACGCTTTTGCAGCAATCAAATTTGGATTAAAATACAATTCAACTGCAGGGGTAAATGCTTCACAGCTTTTATTTAGTTCCGACTATTTGTTTGGTGTTAAAGCTGCAAAAGAATATATTGCTCTTTCAAAAATTAATGCACAAAGAACAAAAACGGAGGTCATCTCACAAGTATCAAAGGCGTATTATACTGTTTTAATTAATAAAGAAAGATTAAAACTTCTAGATGCCAATATTGAAAAATTAACAAAATCTTATAATGAGCTAAAGCAATACAATCAACAAGGGTTTGTAGAGTTAATTGATGTTGAGCGCTTGGAGGTTGCAAAGAATAATTTAACTACAGAAAAAGAGAAGGTAAACCAAATGCTTGGTATAGGTGAAAATTTATTAAAATTTCAAATGGGTTATCCAATTAATAATCCTATTCAGTTAACTGATAGTTTAAATTCAAATAGTGAACTCAACCAAGAACTTAATCCTATGATTTCCGATGTTAACAAACGAGATGATTATCAGCTATTAAAAGCACAAGAGAGCTTGCTTAACCTCGATGTTAAACGTTTAAAATGGGGGTATCTGCCAACAATCGCTGCTTATGGTGCCTATCAGTACAACACAATGCGTCCAAATGCAAATATATTTGAGTTCGATAAAAACAATCCAGTTAAAAAGTGGTTTCCGATTGCATTAGTTGGTGTTACTATGAATTTTACCCTATTTGATGGTTTGCAGAGACATTATAAAATTCAACAAGCAAAAGTGACAGCAAATAAAAACGTTAATACATTAAGGAATTTGGAATTAGCAGCCCAATTGGAAACAAGCATGGCTGCGATTACTTACAACAATGCCTTAAAATCATTGGCCACCAATAAAAGAAACATGGAATTAGCTAAACATGTTTTTGAGGTTTCAGAAAAGAAATTTCAGCAGGGTGTTGGAAATAATTTAGAAATTATTAATGCACAAACCGCAATGAGAGAGGCAGAAATTAATTATTTCAATTCGCTTTATGACGCAATTATTTCAAAAATTGACTACTCTAAAGCAACGGGAGCTCTAATTAACAAATAAAAAATCAATACTATCAATTTTATATATCACTATGAAACATTCAATTAATCTAATTTTACTTGCACTTTTTATTGCTGCATGTTCAGACAATGGAAATAAAAAACTTGAAGAGCTTACTAAACGTGAGGGAGAGTTAAAAGCGGAATTACTCGGCATCCAGGCTGAAATTAAAAAACTGCAAGGTGACTCAGTTAAAAAAACAAATTTGGTGTCTACTGAACAATTAACACCACAAATTTTCAAGACCTATATAAATGTTCAGGCTCATGTGGATGCGGATGAGAATGTAAGTCTAGCAGCTGAGATGCCCGGAACAGTTACTAAAATTAATGTAGAAGTTGGGCAAGACGTGAAGAAGGGCACCGTGCTTGCTGAAACCGATTCGAGAGTAATTCAACAGTCATTGGCTGATTTACAAGTTAATGCAGAATTGGTTAATCAATTGTACGAAAAACAAAAGGCTCTTTGGGATCAAAAAATAGGAACGGAGGTTCAGTTTTTATCTGCAAAAACAAATAAAGAGAGTATGGATAAAAAATTGGCAACCTTGCAAGAACAATTAAGAATGACCAAAATTGTATCTCCAATAGACGGAACCGTTGATGCTATTGATGTGAAATTAGGCCAACTGACTGCTCCGGGTATGCCGGCCATAAGAATTATAAACTTTAACAATTTAAAATTGAAATCAGATTTAGCTGAAAGTTATATAAGTAAAGTTCATAAAGGCGATCAGGTTCTTGTTTATTTTCCTGATTTAAAAGACTCGTTAACCGCTAAGGTTAATTACGCGGCCAGAGCAATTAATCCAATTAGCAGAACTTTTAATGTTGAAATTAATTTAGATAATAAAAAAGAGTATCACCCAAATCAAATCGCACAAATTAAAATTAACGATTATACATCTGCAACGCCTGTTATTGTTTTGCCAGTAAAATATATTCAAACCGATTTTAATGGTAAACCTTTTGTTTTGGTTAACGAAAATAATAAAGCAACTAAACGCAACGTTAAAAAAGGTAAAGAGTACAATTCATTCGTGGAGGTTCTAGAAGGTATATCTGCTGCAGACGAATTAATTACAAATGGTTTTGAAAATGTTAATGAAGGGGATGATTTAAAAATCAATAACTCAAAAGTTAATTAACCTTGCCGATTTGCTTCACAAAATTTATTTAATAATATATGAAATTTAAAGAGTTTAAACTTAGTAGTTTAGCCATTGATAATAAAATAGCTATTTATGTAATTACTTTGTTAATTACCGTATGGGGTATTAGCACATACAATAGTTTGCCTAAAGAAAGCTTTCCTGATATTGTTGTTCCAAAGTTTTTTGTTAGCACCGTGTATGCAGGTAATTCACCTCAAAATATTGAGAATACTGTAACAAAGCCATTGGAGAAGAAAATTAAATCCATTCCGGGTGTCAAGAAGTTAACCTCTACTTCTATGCAAGACGTTAGCTTGGTTGTTGTAGAATTTAAAACCGATGTTAGTCCTGATAAAGCAAGACAATTATTAAAAGACAAGGTAGATGAAGCAAAAACTGATTTACCTCAAGGTTTAATGAGAGCACCTTTTATTAAAGAATTAGCATTTAGTGAACTTCCTATTTTGTATATCAATTTAGCAGGTGATATGGATTTAACCAAATTGAAAAAATATGCAGACGATTTAAAAGATAAAATAGAAGGCTTAAAACAAATTACAGAAGTTAAGTTAGTAGGTGCACCGGAAAGAGAGATTCAAATTAACCTTGACATGTATAAAATGCAAGGTGCCAATTTGGGAATGGGTGATTTGGAGCGTACTATTTCTTCAGAAAATTTATCTATTAGCGGTGGCGTATTACCAATGGATGGGAGTAAGCGACTCATTAGTATTAAAAACGAATTTAAGTCTGTTGAAGAAATTAAAAACTTAGTTATCATTTCTCAAAGTGGTGCTAAATTGTATTTGAAAGACTTTGCAACAGTTGTTGATACTGTTAAAGAAGCAGAGAGTTTTGCAAGATTAGGTGGCAAAAATGTAATTACTTTAAATGTTATTAAACGTGCTGGAGAAAATTTAATTGAAGCGTCTGATAAGATTCGTGAGATTGTAGATGATTTGAAAAAAAATGAATTTCCTAGTAACATTGAAATAAATATTACTGCTGACCAATCGGTAAAAACTAAAATAACGCTGCATGATTTAATTAATACAATTATCATTGGATTTATTTTAGTGACTTTTATCCTTATGTTTTTTATGGGTGTTAACAACGCATTATTTGTAGCGTTATCTGTTCCACTCTCTATGTTCATTGCTTTTATCTTCATGCCAAGTCTTGGTTTTACAATGAACATGATTGTGTTGTTTGCATTTTTACTGGCACTTGGTATTGTTGTGGATGATGCTATTGTAGTAATTGAAAACACACACCGTTTATTTGACAACGGAAAACGGGATATAAAAACAGCCGCCAAAATGGCTGCAGGAGAAGTGTTTTTGCCGGTTTTAAGCGGTACATTAACGACTTTGGCTCCGTTTATTCCATTGGCATTCTGGGATGGTGTTATCGGGAAATTTATGTTTTTCTTACCAATTACTTTAATTGTATCGCTACTGGCATCTTTGTTTGTTGCATATATCATTAACCCTGTTTTTGCGGTTGATTTTATGAAGCCTCATCACGAGGAATTTAAAAACTACGGGAAGATTAACCGAAAAGCTTATATGAGGCTTGGAGTATATGCCTTAATTGCCATCTTCTGTTACGCAAAAGGAAGTATAGGAATGGCAAACTTTATAGTATTCTTGGCTTTCTTCATGGTTTTGCACCGCTTGTGGTTGTATCGTGTTATTGAAAAATTTCAGACTAAAATTTGGCCAAAAGTTCAAAATGCGTATGCTAATTTATTGGCATATGCACTCAAACGTCCGGGTAGAATGTTGACCTATACATTAATGTTGTTTGTCGTTTCTATAGTGTTATTTGCAATTCGCAAACCAAACGTGGTGTTTTTTCCTGAGGGTGATCCTAACAATATTTTTGTATACATCAAATTGCCTGAAGGAACTGACCCGCTTAAAACTAACGAGGTGGTAAAAGTCGTGGAAAAAAGAGTTAATGATGTGATTGGTAAAGATAATCCGATTGTGTCTTCAATCATAACAAATATTACGGTAGGTGTTACCGACCCACAGGATGAGGATCAGAGTGCTTATCCTAACAGAGGAAAAATCGCCATTAACTTTGTGGAGTTTGCAGATAGAAATGGACAAAGCACCATGCCATATTTAACTGAACTTCAAAATATGAAATGGAATATGCCGGGTGTTGAGATTAATGCGAATAAAGAACAAAGTGGTCCACCTGTTGCGAAGCCAATTAATATAGAAATCACCGGGGATAAATTTGAAGATTTAATTAGTACTTCAAAGAGTTTAAAACGCTTTTTAGAATCAGCAGCAGTACCAGGCGTTGTAGAATACAAAAGCGACTTTGTGGATAGTAAACCTGAAATCGTGTTTGACGTTAACAGAGAAAGAGCAAATCGTGAAGGAATTTCAACTGCTCAGTTGGCCATGGAAATCAGAAAGGCGGTATTTGGTATTGATAATCCAAGTAAGTTTAGAGATGCGAATGATGAATATCCTATACAATTAAGATATAATTACGCCCAACGCACTAACATTGAAGATATTCGTAATTTAAAAATTACCTTTAGAGATTTTAATATGGGTGGGATGTTGCGTTCAGTGCCAATTTCAGCCTTTTGTGATGTAAGATATGAAAATACGTATGGTGGAATAAAACGCAGAAATAACAAACGTGTTATTACACTTTCAAGTGATGTAAAACAAGAATATAATCCAAATAATGTAGTTGCCGAAGTTCAAAAAGTTGCCGAAGACTTCAAAACAACAACTGATGGTGTTGAAATTAAATTTACCGGACAACAGGAGGAACAAGCTGAAACAGCTGGTTTCTTGGGTGGTGCTTTGCAAACCTCTATTTTGTTAATATTGTTCATTTTAGTATTACAATTTAATTCTATTGGTAAGCCAATTATAATTTTAAGTGAAATTGTTCTAAGTGTTATAGGTGTTATTTTGGGTACGGCTATTTTTAAAATGAATATGAGTATAGTTATGACAGGTATTGGTGTTGTTGCATTAGCCGGTATAGTTGTTCGTAATGGAATATTGCTTATAGAGTTTGCTGAAGAGCTTCGTCACAAAAGGGGTATGGGATTATGGGATGCAACCATTGAGTCCGGTCGCACTAGGATGACTCCTGTTATTTTAACAGCTGCAGCGGCTATATTAGGTTTAATTCCGTTAGCAGTTGGTTTAAATATAGATTTCGAAAAATTGTTTAGTGAAGGTAATCCGCACATTTATTTTGGAGGTGATAATGTTGTATTCTGGGGACCATTAAGCTGGACCATGATTTTTGGTTTGTTCTTCGCCACTTTTTTAACTCTGGTTTTAGTACCTGCTATGTACTTAATGAGTGAAAGATTAAAACGTAAATCGATTATCATATTGGAACATTTTGACTTACCAAAGTTCATGATGTATGTACCGTTTTTTATATTGGTAACAACCATCATACTGAAATTTCAGAAGAAAAAATTAGACTACGGTGACTTAAATGGTTAATTCCTAAATTTAACATTGATTTTTAGGATGTAACCCTGTTTAACTTTATAATTTTATTTATCTTTGTAGAGTTGAATAGGCTTATAAGTATATCAATCTTAACTTCCTTATTGGTTTGCCAATTTGCTAAACTTATCGTGGTTATTAATTTTGAGCTTAATAAGATATCAATTTCAAAAACAAAATGTGTTCAACGTTTCAAAAAAAACAATACTTGTAAGGGTAGTTGCCATTTGAAAAAACAGCTAAAGAAAACTGAAGATTCAGAATCTAAAGGAGTTACACAAGTTAAATCGGAATTTGAAGGACTTTTAGCTAATACAAATAAACAGTTCACAGTGAACAGTCATAATTTAGTTTATTCAAATGAATTTGTAACAAATTCATTTGTGTTAACTAATAAATATAATTCTTTGTTAGAACGTCCGCCGGCATTCGTTTAAATTAAGACGGATCAAAATGCTTTTTCAGCGTATCAAACTTTATTCTATTATTAAAAATAGAGGTTATTAGGAATTATTATTTATCTAAAATCAAATTATGAAAACAAAAAATTTATTGGCCCTTTCTATTGCTTCACTTTTAGTTCTTGCATCTTGTAAGAAAGATGATAGTCATGACGATCATGATCACAATACCACCACGCCTGCACCAACCGAAGGTAGTTTAAAATTAAAATTTGATAACAGATACGGTAATGCAGCATTAGTATTAAATTCTACTAATTATGTTAATAACAATGATACATTTAAAGTTAGTAAGTTTAACTATTATGTAACAAATATTAAGTTAACTGCCGTTGATAATTCTGTTTACACAGAAACTGAAAGTTATCATTTAATTAAAGCAGATGATGTTGCATCTCTAACATTTGATTTAACAAAAATACCGGTTAAAAACTACAAGTCAATTACATTTATGATTGGAGTTGATAGTACCAGAAATGTATCAGGTGCTCAAACCGGTGCGTTAGATCCTGCTCAGGGACATTTTTGGACATGGAACAGCGGTTATATCATGGCTAAGTTAGAAGGGACTTCACCTCAATCAAATGATATAAATAAAAAAATCATGTTTCACATCGGTGGTTTTAAAGGAACTAATAATGTTTTAAAAATGGTTACACTCAATTTCCCTACGGAAGCTGTAGTTAATGGGACTAAAACATCTGAGGTTCTCTTTAAAGCAGATTTACAAGAGTGGTTTGCGCCAAACACTATAAGTTTTGCAACCAACAGTGTGATTCATATGCCTGGTATGATGGCAAACAACATAGCTGCTAATTATGCAAACATGTTTAGCGTAGTTTCAGTAACAAATTAATTCTTTCATTAAAATCTATCTAATTAATCAAAGGAACCTGAACGGCTTGCACACAGTTATGTAATCTCAGGTTCTTTTGATTTAATTAAACCAAAATTAATCAGATTTGTTTTACTAATACCTAATCTGTCATTAACGATGAAGTGTTTTTTTAAGTTATTTTTATTAACCTTCTGTGTTAACCATGCAATAGCACAGTGCGATTCTACATGCAGTTCGGCGGGAATTTGTTGTAGTAACAATCCTGCACCTGCCGGTGTGATGATTAGCAACATTCATTCAAAAGGCGAGTGGATGTTTTCTTACCGTCATACGCGTATGTACATGGATAATGTAGTGGATGCTAATTCAAGCTCCATTGGGGTTGATGAACAATTTAAGGCATATGATGCGGCTTCATTGAACATGCAAATGAGGATGCATATGCTTATGGGAATGTATGGAATTACTGACAAATTAACAGCAATGTTTATGCTACATTATATGGGAAATGAAATGAAAATGATGATGCCGGGTTCAGAAAGTTTTCACACACATACCATGAGAACAAGTGGTATTGCAGATAGCCGAGTTACTTTTCTTTATTCGTTACTTAAGCAATCAAACAAACAGGTAATTGCGGCATTAGGTGTCAATATTCCAAGCGGCAGCATTAATGAAAAAGGCAGAGCATCAAGTATGATGTATCCAAACACACGATTTCCTTACATGATGCAATTAGGAAGTGGAACGGTAGATGCACTTTTAACACTTAGCTACTTAAGGTCCTTTGATAAAATTTATTTATCTACACAAGCCAATGTCATAATAAGGCCTTATAAAAACTCAATAGGTTATCAACTCGGTAATGAGTACGCTCTGAATAGCTGGATAGCATGGCAAATTAATAACTCATTAAGCGCATCCCTTCGATTGGAGTCAGCCTGGGTAGAAAAGATTATAGGTCTGGATTCTGATTTGAAAATCAACAGAGAAGTGGCTGCCAATGTTGCTAATACCGGTGGCTTCAGGAATTTTGTTTATGCCGGTTTTACATACAAGCCCGGCCAAACGTTTTTCGAAAATTTTCGTCTCTGCGCAGAGTTTGGTCTACCGGTTTACCAGCGGTTGAATGGCTGGCAATCACGTCAGGCAGCAAATTTAAACATTGCCATTAATTACAGTTTTAAATAAAAATTACATGAAAAAGATTTTTTTAGTTCTATTACCAATTGTTTTACTAACGGTAACATGTCGTAAAAACGAGTATAAAAATTTGGATTGCAGCACAGCAACAAGTTACACAAACGAAATTAAACCAATTTTAGCGGCCAATTGCAGCTCCAGCGGATGCCATGGTTCAAAATCCAGTCATGGTGATTTCACAACCTATGAAGGCTTTGTTGCTAAGGTTGAAAATAAAACAGTTGAAAAAGAGGTACTTGATAAAAAAACAATGCCACCTAGTGGAGCCTTGAGTTTAGATGATAGAAATAAAATCAAATGTTGGATTGATGCAGGGGCTCAAAACAACTAAAAATAAGCTTATAAATTAAAATCCAATTTCTTTCATTTTTACGTTGTAAGCTGTATCTTTAGCCTTACAATGAAAAATTTCATTACCATCAGTTTAGCCCTTTTTTTTGGCTTTCTTACCGGTCAAACAGATGCGCCTAAAATAGATAAACAAAACGCTTTATTTACGATTCGGGGGCATGCAGGTGTGCCGGCTGGTTTAAGCAGTAATATGTTCCGTTTTGCATTTAAAGGTGTATATGAATTTGATTTAACTGCCAATTACCGTTTGTTTGATAATTTTCACATGGGTATTGGTTATCGTCAAACAGCCTTTAAGAATAATCCTGATTATTTTACTTACTTCAAAGATCCAAAGACAACCTTTACAATACCTTACGATACAAGGTTTATGGTGAATTCTTTTATTATTAATTTGGGTTATGATAAGTTTTACTCTGATAAATTTTACATCAACTATAATTTACAAAGCGGCATTGCATTAAGTGAATTTAAAAAGGTGATAGAGGATACAACCGTCAAAAATAAACCTTTCCAAGCAATGAAATTTTCTACACCATTTATAAAGGCTCAAACTAGTTTTAATTTTATTGTTGATCCAAAACTATGTTTTAATATTTATTTGGGTTACCAGTCAGTACTGTTCAATTTTGATCCTCGTTCACCAAGAATGAACCAGTATGATGAGCTTAGAGAAAAGTCAAACAAACACGGCATTGCCTGGTTAAGTTTTGGCTTTGGTTTTAACGTATTAATTGATAAAAAAACAAAATAGATTTTATGATGCAAATTACAGCAGATACACCGGTAAAGTTTGATCGAAAAAAACATAAAGATGATTTATTGATTACACTTTACATGAACATTTTAAAGCCCCGATTAATTGAGGAAAAAATGCTTGTGTTATTAAGGCAAGGTAAAATAGCCAAATGGTTCAGCGGCATTGGTCAAGAGGCAATTTCAGTTGGGGTTGCAAGTGCTTTAAATAGTGAAGAGTACATTTTACCTATGCATCGTAATTTAGGTGTATTCACAACACGTGGTATACCTCTTAATCGGTTGTTTTCCCAATTTCAAGGTAAGCCGGGTGGTTTTACGCAAGGCCGCGATAGAAGTTTTCATTTTGGAACCCAAGAGTATAAAATAGTGGGTATGATTTCACACCTTGGTCCACAACTTGGAGTAGCTGATGGTATTGCACTGGCAAATAGATTAAAAGAAGAACAAAAAGCTACTGTTGTGTTTACAGGTGATGGTGGAGCGAGCGAAGGCGATTTTCACGAAAGTATCAACACAGCTGCGGTTTGGGATTTGCCCGTTATTTTTGTTGTAGAGGCAAATGGTTACGGATTAAGTACGCCTAGCAGCGAGCAGTTCAGGTGTAAATCATTCGCAGATAAAGCCATCGGTTACGGTATAGAAGGGCATAGCATTGATGGGAATAATATTTTAAAAGTATACGAAACCATTAAATCTCTTGCTGAGAGTATTCGCGAAAAACCACGTCCAATTTTGTTGGAGTGTGTAACATTTAGAATGCGTGGGCATGAGGAGGCGAGCGGTACAAAGTATGTGCCTAAAGAATTGTTTGATCTTTGGGGACGTAAAGATCCGGTTAACAATTTTGAAAAGTTTTTATTGAATGAAGCAGTTTTAACCGAGGAGTTAATTGAATCCATTAGATCTGATATTAAAAAGGAAATTGAAGCAGGTTTAGAAATCGCTTTCGCCGAAACGCTTCCGAATCCTAACACTGAAAAGGAATTAAGCGAGTTATTTAAACCGGCAAATATTCCGGATACGAAACCATCAAGCGGTGAAACCGTTAACATGCGTTTAATTGATGCTATTAGTAATGGTTTAAAATTAGCAATGCAAAAGCATTCTAATTTGGTACTGATGGGCCAGGATATTGCTGAGTATGGTGGTGTGTTTAAAATAACGGAAGGTTTTGTTGAGGACTTTGGAAAGAGTCGCGTGAGGAATACACCACTCTGTGAAAGTGCCATACTTGGTGCGGGTTTTGGCTTGTCCATCAATGGACATAAAGCCATGGTGGAAATGCAATTTGCTGATTTTGTGAGTGAGGGAATCACACAAATTGTAAATAATTTGGCAAAAAGCCATTACCGTTGGGGTCAAAATGCCGATGTGGTAGTTCGCATGCCAACCGGTGCAGCTGTTGCCGCAGGACCTTTTCACAGTCAAAGTAATGAAGCCTGGTTTTTTAAAACACCTGGTTTAAAAATTGCGTATCCTGCATTTCCGGCTGATGCGAAAGGTATACTGTTGAGTGCTTTTGAGGATCCTAATCCTGTGATGTTTTTTGAACACAAAGCACTCTACAGAAGTATAAATGAAGATGTTCCAACCGCATATTATACCATTCCATTTGGAAAAGCCAATATTGTAAATAACGGAAATTCTGCAACCATTGTTACTTATGGCTTAGGTGTTCATTGGGCTTTAGAATTAGTTAAGGACCAAAAATTAGATGTTGAAATAATTGATTTGAGGACGCTGGCACCGTTGGATACAGAAACAATTTATGAGTCGGTTAAAAAAACAGGGAAGGCTTTTGTATTGCATGAAGATACGTTAACAGGTGGTATTGGTGGCGAAATAAGTGCTTTGATAACGGAGCATTGTTTTGAGTATTTGGATGCGCCTGTAATGCGTGAAGGTAGTTTGGATACACCTGTGCCTATGAATGCAGATTTAGAAATTAATTTTTTACCTAAAGAACGTTTCGCTGACAAGTTGACGAAGTTGTTAGCTTACTAGGCTATTAAAAAATTAACCTAACCTTTTAAAATAAATATTCATAAATGCTAATTGATTTAAGAAGCGATACAGTAACCAAACCTGGTGAAGGTATGTTAAAGGCAATACAAGCAGCCAAAGTTGGGGATGATGTGTTTTCAGAAGATGAAACAGTCAATCAACTGCAATCTTATGCCGCCAATTTATTTGGTAAGGAAGCTGCATTATTCTGCCCGAGTGGAACCATGACTAATCAAATAGCGATTAAGGTTCATACTCAACCCGGAGACGAGTTGTTGTGTGATGTTAATTCTCATATATATAATTATGAAGGTGGTGGAATTTCTTTTAACAGTGGTGTGCAAGCAAAGCTTTTAAAAGGTGTTGAGGGAAAATTGAATGCAGAATTAGTTGAAGAAAATATTAACGGTAATTTTGATTGGTTAACGAAAACTAGTTTAGTTTGTCTGGAAAATACTGTTAATAGGGCAGGAGGAAGTATATATGAATTAAATGAAATTAAGCCTATAGCCGAACTTTGTAAAATCAAAAAGTTGAAGTTGCATTTAGATGGAGCAAGATTATTTAATGCACTGATAGAAACAGGCGACACCGCGAAAGACATCGGTAATAGTTTTGACTCAATTTCCATTTGTTTAAGCAAAGGCTTAGGTGCGCCTGTAGGTTCATTGTTGATTGGAGATGCTGATTTCATTCAACAGGCAAGACGTATTCGCAAGGTATTTGGAGGCGGTATGCGTCAGGCTGGATTTATTGCTGCTGCTGGTTTGTATGCCTTGGAAAATAATGTAAAGCGTTTAAAAGAAGATCATAAAAAAGCAAAGGAGTTAGAAGCTGTTTTAAAATCGTGTAATTACGTAAAAGACGTCTTAAATGTTTATACCAATATTGTAATATTCAATTTAAGGCCTGAAATGTATTCCGGTTCAGAATTTGAGGCTAGATTAGCAAAAAGTAATATTAAAATTGCGGCCTTTGGAAAGAATACCATCCGAATGGTAACTCATTTGGATTATACTGACCAAATGCATGAAATGGTGATAAAGGTTTTACAGGGTCTAAATTAAGAGCTGTTTCTCATTGTGCCGATAAAATTTTTATACCATTTGCTATTTTAAATAAAGATTCGCATCTACTCTTGTGTATCCAGCAAAAACACCTAGTCCATTTTTAAAATTAGTATACACCAATGCAGGTTCTGCAAATGGGTTTCCTGAACTATTAGCATTTCTGTTAACTGAATTAAAATATTCATAGTAATCATAACTTGTATTCAGAAAATAAATTCGATAAGCAATAAAAGTTGTATCAAAACTAGCCGGATAAATATTAAATGTTTCTTTATTCAAAGCACCGTTAAATCGGCTATCATTAACCAGTAATTTAAAGGAGTTATTTACTTCGGAAAGAATGGTGTCGGTGTTTTTTAACTCCTTATAGCCCCAGGTTATGGCGTAATAATTTTTTTCATTTGGAGGATCTAAAAATTCTAAATTAGCCCGATGTTGATACCAACCACCTTGCTGAATTATACTATCTAAGTACAATTTGGTTGGTGCTAGGTATCCTGCCGGAATACTTGTTGTGGCACTTGTATTGTTCCCATTTGGGAGTGAGATGTATAAAGTATAAGTTGAATTCGGAAGAATGTTGAATTCAGATGCTTTAAGCTGATACTGCCTAAGTGTTGAATTATAAAGCAATTGTTTAGTTTGTGTGTTTGATTGTATTTCAACTTTTGCGTCTGTAACAGGTTCATCATTGTTTGCATTTGCAGTTTGATAAAGAGGCTGAGAAAGATAAACTTTGGCAACAATTATACTATCTGTAGGTGAAATGTAACAGTGGGTTACTATAAACGGATTTTGTTTTGGAATTTTAACCTTAGCGTCTTTTACGCAGCCGCTAAAAAGTATTACTAAGCTAATGAATTGAATTAAATATTTCATATAATTAAAATTTATAGGTCCATGTAAAGCTTGGTATAATTGGGAATAATGCTACTTGTTTCAAACGATATGCCTTTCTGTTGGAATCATATTCTGTATAGTAAAAAAACGGATTTTGTCTACTATAGGCGTTGTATAAACCAAATTCAAATATTCGTTCGCATCTTTTGAGCTGTTTGTGAAATTGAAAGGCTATGTCTAAGCGATGATATGCTGCCATTCGAAAAGAATTTCTGTCTCCGTAATAGTTAAGTGCTTGCATAAAATTCCCGTTAAAATAGCCATTCGAATTTGAGTTTGGAGTCAAATTATTGTCCTGTAAGTTATATGATTGAAGCGGAAGTGTAATGGCATTGCCCGTACCATAAACCCATGTAACAGCGAGATTAAAGTGTTCGTTAAATTTATACATGCCTACTAAAGATAAGTCATGTCTTCGGTCGTAGCGCGGGTAAAATTCTTTTCCGAAGTTAAGAGAGTCGAATTGAAATTTTATCCAGCTTAGTGTGTAGCCAACCCAGCCTGTAAATTTCCCAACTTTTTTCTGTATAAAAAGTTCAGCACCATAACTTTTACCTTTGCCGGCTGTAACTTTGTCTTCCCAAGATAATTTACCTGCTTCTGAATTATCAAAGTTGCCTACCTCTAAAAAACTCACCCCTTCTTTATAATTAACAATATTTTTCATCCATTTGTAATAACCTTCTATGCTAATTGTTACATCGTATTTTTCTATATCTTTAGCTAATCCCAATGCCACTTGCTGCGATTGTTGAGGTTTTAAACGGTTTGTGGCAGGTACCCATAAATCAGTTGGTAAACCAATTCCGGTATTGGATAACAGATGCATGTATTGATTCATTAAAGCATAGGAGCCTTTTACAGATAAGTCTTTTGTTATTAAATATCGCATGCCAATTCTGGGTTCAGGATAAAAGAAATTAGTTCCTTTGTAATTAAAACTGCTCAATCGCATCCCAATATTTGTTCTTAATTTATTGGATATTTTCCAGTCGTCTTCAAGAAATATTCCGCTTTCAATGGTGTTAACATTGTTGGGTTTGGTTGTAATATTTTCATTTGGATAAGATGATTTTACGACTAAAGCCTGCGGTACAAATTGATGTAAAGTACTTGCAATACCAAATTTTAAATAATGATTAGGTGAGGGTGTAAAATCAAAATTATATTTAAATCCAAAATCTTGTATGGTTGAATTGTATTTTGAATTGTAAAAATCATTATTGAATTTATCACTTTGCGAAATACCTAAGTTGTAACGGGTATATATAAATGAAAGGTTAGAGAACAAGCGGTTGCCAAATAAATGATTCCAACGAGCTGTTGTTGTGGCATTACCCCAATTTAAATTGGCACTGCTACTTGCATTAAATTGGGCATCCTTTGACTTAAAATAAAATTTATCCCTGCCAAAATAACCACTCAAATAAACCTTGTTTTTGTCGTTCAGGATATAGTTAACTTTAGCGTTAAAGTCATAAAAGAAGTAGCCGCCTTTGTTCCGCTCATTTAAAAAAGGATAAATTAGGGCATCGATATAAGTTCTTCGCCCGGATACGAGAAAAGAACATTTGTTTTTTAGAATCGGACCTTCTAAAGTTATTCTACTAGAGATGATGCCAATTCCGGCTTCACCTTTAATTTTTTCTTTGTTGCCGTCTTTCATTTGTAAATCAATAACGGATGAAAGACGCCCACCATACCTTGCCGGAAACCCACCTTTAATTAACTCTACACTTTTTAATGCGTCGCCATTAAAAACAGAAAAGAAACCAAACAAATGATTTGCATTATAAACTGGTGCTTCATCCAATAGAATTAAATTTTGATCAGGGCCACCGCCTCTAACGTATACACCTGCACTGCCTTCACCACCTTTTTGAACACCAGGTAGCAATTGAATTACTTTCATAACATCTTTTTCTCCTAATAGCGCCGGTAATTGTTTGATTTGTTGTATTGGTAAGTCAACTGTGCTCATTTGTACCTCATCGCTTATTTTTTTATTGGCTTCAGCAATAACTTCCACTTCTTGTAAATTGGTTCCCTCAATCTCAAAATTCTGATTGATGTTTTTATTTAAATTAATTTTTGCTTTAATCGTTTTATAGCCTGCATATGATACAAGTAATTCCAGAGAATCATTGGCCGGCAATGTAATAGAATAGAAACCATAGGTATTACTTGTTGTTCCTGCGTTAAGTTTAGGTGCAACAATATAAACACCAATTAAATTTTCTTTACTGCCTTTTTCAGTAATATAGCCACTGATGGTGTATTTGGTTTGGGCATCACACCAAATTTGAAACACCATGATAATTGTTGCAATAAAATATTTTTTTATTTTCATTTAACTAACAACGCATTAAATGAATGGATATTATATAAAAATGACAATTAGTTATTGAATTTTTCCATTGTTAAAGGTGGCAGTTGAGGTTATAATTGTTAAATTTTTTCGGTTGTTGGTGGTTATCATCCTCAACAAATGCTATCTCGGTTAGATTTATTATATTTGGTACAGCCTAATTAAAATTGGAATAAAATGAAAAAAATTAAACTCTGTTACTTATCAATCTTATTTGTAGTATTTAATTTTCAATTAATTTCTCAAACCGGTACCAAAACAATTACATGTTTGTTTTTAGGAAATAGTTATACTTATGTAAATGATTTGCCTTTACTGATTGATAGTTTGGCCAAGGCCAATGGCGATGATTTGGTTTATGACCAAAATACGCCGGGTGGACATACATTTAATAATCATTTTAATAACGCAACCAGCTTATCTAAAATTAACCTACAAGCTTGGCAATATGTTGTATTACAAGCACAAAGTCAAGAGCCTTCTTTTTCTCCTGCTCAAGTTAACGTGCAAACTTTGCCA
The DNA here is from genome assembly GCA_020403265.1 of Bacteroidota bacterium. Classification (GTDB taxonomy): domain Bacteria; phylum Bacteroidota; class Bacteroidia; order B-17B0; family Aurantibacillaceae; genus Aurantibacillus. The sequence continues at coordinate 8,840 of JADBXZ010000044.1, read as the reverse complement.
TTTGCAATAAAGCTTGACAGTGCCATAAATCAAAATAACACTTGCTCACAAACTGTTTTTTATCAAACCTGGGGACGAAAATTTGGAGATGCATCTAATTGCGGGTTTTATCCTCCGGTGTGCACCTATACCGGGATGCAAAACAGACTACGCGCTTCGTACAAATTGTTTGCTGATACAACTAAAAGTATTATGTCGCCTGTTGGTGAGGCCTTTAGGGCTTCTATCTCCTATAGTCCTGCACTTGATTTATATTCAGGAGATCAAAGCCACCCTTCAATGGAAGGTTCTTATTTGGCAGCCTGTGTGTTTTATGAAGTGCTGTTTAAAAAGTCAGTTATTAATAATTCATTTAAAGCAGGTTTGGCAAATAATGTTGCTTCACACTTACAATTGATGGCCAATAAAACCGTTAATGATAGTTTATTAACTTGGAACATTGGTGTTTATGAACCGCATGCAGCATTTACATTTTCAACTCCTGTATCTGCTTCAGTTCAATTTAGCGCTGTTTCAACAACAACCCTTTTTACCCATAAATGGTATTTTGGAGATGGGAGTACTTCAACGACTGTTCACCCGTCAAAGTCATATTCGGCGTCAGGAACATACACCATTAGCCATGTTGTAAAATTTGGTTGCTCAAAGGATTCAATTTCAAAAGTAGTGACAATAACACCTACAGCTGTTTCTAAAAATGTTTTGCAAACAATTACCTTAAAACCAAATCCTGTAAAAGACCGGCTTTTTATCGATTATCCTCAAGAACAAAAAGGCCAATGCCTTATATACGATTTACAATTAAAATTAATTGCTAAATATGATTTGGCAACTGAACTTAATTTGAGTCATTTAAATCCCGGTACTTATTTTCTTGAAATAGTAAGTTCTGATTCGAAGCAACGTTTTAAGTTTATCAAAGAGTAGTATTATTGAATCAGAAGTCCTTCAACGCCAAGGCCAAACAAACTGAAATCATATTTAATAGGGTCCTTTGGGTCGTATTGCCGTAGGATGGAAGTAATCTCTTCAACCGCTTTCCAATCATTTTGTTTTCGGTTTAACAAGCCCAAGTACCTGCTTACATTGCCTGTATGAACATCTAAAGGTAAATATAAATCTTTAGTTTGTATGTTTTTCCAAATTCCAAAATCAACGCCATATGCGTCCTTTCTCACCATCCAACGCAAGTACATACAAAGGCGTTTACTGCTGCTATTTTTGTTTGGACTACTCACATGTTTTTCTGTTCTGCTCAAATGAGGTAATTCAAAAAAAAGAGTTCTGAAATTTTCTATAGCATCTTTTATGTTGGTTGGATGACTGCAAAATAAATTCTCTAAGCCATCATGTTTCTGATAGATATTCCGGAGGCTTTTGATGAAGTACAAACAATCATCACTATTAAACGTCCGGTGTACAAATTTTTCAAAGACTTTTAAATCTTTTTTCCGATGATGCAGAATAAAATCATGGGGTTGCATATCCATCCACTTCATCAATTTAGCACAGTTATTAATAATCGATTTTCTATTTCCCCAAGCGAGTGTTGATGCCAGAAAACCTGCAATTTCGATGTCTTCTTTTTTAGAAAACAAATGCGGAATGCAAATAGGGTCGTTGGCTATAAAGTTTTTTTGATTGAATTTAAAATAGGCCTCATCCAATAAAATCTTTATTTCTTTATTTACTTTCAAAATTTAGTAAGGTCTAGTTTTTTAAGTTTTGGATTAAGCCAGTTTACCGAAGCAACAGTAATAATGGTTAAAGAACCTCCAATGACAATGCTTCTCACCAGACCAAGGTATTTGGCAGCGGCCCCGCTTTCAAAAGCGCCAATTTCATTACTGCTTCCGATAAAAATACTATTAATGGCACTTACTCTGCCACGCATGTGATCTGGTGTGGCAAACTGCAAAATACTATGTCGCACAACAACGCTTACGTTATCAAAAGCACCGGTTAAAAACAACATGATAAATGCCATCCAAAAAGTTGTACTTAATGCAAACCCAATGGTAAAAATACCAAATGCAGTAACACTTAAAAGAAGTGCCAGGCCGGCTTTATGTTTAGGCGGATAAACTGCCATTATCAAGGCCATGATGATGGCACCAAGTGCAGGGGCCGTTCTTAAAAACCCATAGGCATCAGGCCCTAAGTGCAGCACCTTATCGGTAAATGCGGGTAAGATGGCTATAGCACCGCCAAACAACACTGCAAACATATCTAAGCTTAAAGCACTTAGAAATAATTTTTGACTAAAAACAAAATTTAATCCGGTTTTAAAACTCTGATAAACAGTTTCTTTCTTTTCACTTTTTTCGATGGCACCGTTATGCTTTATTAATGCGGTAAACACCAAGGCTATTAAAAAAAAGACAGTAACAAGCGCATGACAATAATTTGCATGATAACTGTTATTCATTGCGTAAATAATACCTGCAATAACAGGACCTAAAATAGAAGCCAAATGCCAGGCGCTGCTATTCCATGTAGCGGAGTGGGTGTATAGTTGGCGGGGTACAATTTGACTCATAAAGGGATGTGTTGTGGCTCCTAAAAAAGAGCGAATGATACCAAACAAAAACACAATAAAAAAAATAAAATGATATCCTAAACCGCTTCCAAATTGAAAATGAGGTTCGCTATTTAAAAACAATAAAATGGAATTGACTGTCAGGGCCCACGCGCCAATTCTGATGATTTTTTTTCTGGCGGTGTTATCGGAAACGTAACCACTGTAAAAACTTGTGATAACAAACGGAATCACTTCTGCAAGCCCAAGCAGTCCTACAATAAACTCGTCTCTATTTGTGTATTCATAATAAATTTGTAAACTAAGTGTTGCAAATTGCATTTGAATGGCTAGCGTCAGAAAAAAGCGCATACCAATAAAATTTCTAAAATCACGGAGCTTAAAAATTTCCAAAGATTCTGCTTTAAACAATCGCATAAAAAGTCAAAATTAAAACTAAATTTGCATGAACAAAGGTTTAATTTGCAAAATAAACATTTAAATATTAAGAGTTTGGCCGAAGATGATCGTCCGCGCGAAAAACTCGCCACCAAAGGAAAAGGTAATTTAAGTGATGCTGAGTTATTAGCCATTGTTTTAGGTAGCGGAAATAATGCCGAAACTGCTTTGCAGCTGGCTCAGCGGATGCTCCGAGAAAACGGCAACAGTTTGGCTAATCTGGCTAAACTGAACATTAATGAATTTAAAAAGTACAGAGGGGTTGGCTTGGTTAAAGCCATTAATATTATTGCAGCCTTTGAATTAGGAAGAAGAAGACAAGAATTAGAACCTACAGAACGTTTGGCAATTAAAACACCAACACAAGCTTATGAGTTATTTAAACCTTTGTTAAGTGATTTAAGACATGAAGAGTTTTACATTGCCATGCTCGACAGAGCCAATCAATTAATAAAAACAGAACACATCAGTAAAGGTGGTATGTCTGCAACAGTTGTAGATGTAAGGCTGATTTGTAAATTTTTATTAGAAAATAATGCCAGTTGTGTGATATTGGCACATAATCATCCGAGTGGCAATTTAAATCCAAGTAATGAAGATATTCAACTAACAAAAAAATTGAAGGAAGCAACTAAATTGTTTGATATTTCGATACTTGACCATATTATTGTTGGAGATAATAGTTATACAAGTTTAGCGGATAAAGGATTAATATGATAAAAATAGTTACCATAATAGGGGCACGCCCGCAAATTATTAAAGCTGCTGCTTTAAGTAGAGCTATCCGAAATAAATTTGCGAATCAGTTAAAAGAAGTGATTGTACACACCGGTCAACATTACGATGCTAACATGAGTGCCGTTTTTTTTGAGGAGTTACAAATCCCCCAACCAAATTATAATTTAAATGTAGGAAGCGGCAGTCATGGAAAGCAAACTGCTAAAATGATTGAAGGCATTGAAGAAATTTTAATCAACGAAAAGCCAAACGCAATAGTTTTATATGGCGACACCAATTCAACCTTGGCAGGCGGTATAGCAGCCAGTAAACTACATGTACCTGTTGTGCATATTGAAGCCGGTTTACGTTCTTTTAATAAAGCAATGCCTGAAGAGGTTAACCGCATTATGTGTGATCATGTAAGTACATTGTTGTTTAGTCCAACTAAAACCGGATTTGCCAATTTAATTAAAGAAGGATTTAATCCGGATGCTAAAGCCCCTCACCATGCTGATAATCCAAAGATATACCAGTGTGGAGATGTAATGTACGATAACAGTTTATATTTTAGCGAGATTGCCGAACAAAAGACAGATGTATTAACGAGATTGGAACTTCAAAAAAGTGCTTTTGTTTTAGCAACCATTCATCGCAATAATAACACGGATGAGCCTCAACGACTTAACGCGTTGTTTGAAGCCATGCATCAAATCAGCAGCACACATCAATTAAAAATTGTGTTGCCGCTTCATCCAAGAACGGCTAAATTATTGGAGCAAAATTTAAGTGCTGATTTGTATCGACAAATTAAAGGTAACAGCAATTTTGTAATTACAGAACCAGCCAGCTTTTTGGAGATGATTGCTTTGGAAAAAAATTGCCGACTTGTGATGACGGATAGTGGAGGTGTGCAAAAGGAAGCCTTTTATTTTGAAAAGCCTTGCGTTATTTTGAGACCCGAAACCGAATGGGTAGAATTAGTTGAATGTGGCACAGCTATTATTGCTGATGCTGAAACAGAGAGAATCATTTCGGCATTTAATGCCTTAACTGCAAAATCAGGCTTAACTTATCCAAAACTCTATGGTGATGGCAAAGCAGCTGAATTCATTTGCGAAGAAATGATTAAGAATTTGGTTTAAAATTACTTCCCGGCGTCCTTTAAAAACTGAGCTAAGCCACTATCGGTTAAAGGATGCTTTAGCAGGGCAGTGATAGCACTTAAAGGACAAGTTGCCACATCAGCACCAATTTTGGCGCAATTAATAATGTGCATTGGATGTCTAACGCTTGCTGCTAAAATTTGTGTTTGATAACCGTAATTATCATAAATTGTGCGGATCTCTTCAATTAAAACCAAACCATCGGTACTCACATCATCTAATCTGCCAATAAATGGCGATACGTAGGTAGCACCTGCTTTAGCAGCCAATAGTGCCTGGCCTGCACTGAATACCAAGGTGCAATTGGTTCTGATTCCTTTTTCAGTAAAATATTTAATAGCTTTTACACCATCTTTTATCATGGGTACTTTTACCACAATTTGAGGATGTAAATCGGCAAGGGCTTCTCCTTCTTTCACCATTCCTTCAAAATCGGTACTAATTACTTCCGCACTTACATCGCCGGTTACAATGTTGCAAATATCTACATAGTGTTTTAAGATATTGCCTTCGCCTTTGATGCCCTCTTTTGCCATAAGGCTTGGATTAGTGGTTACACCATCTAATACACCTAAATCTTGCGCTTCTTTAATTTGAGCCAAATTGGCTGTATCGATAAAAAATTTCATGCTGTGGTAGTTTAAGCGGCAAAAATAAGGAATTAGATGAAGTGATACCGGCTTGTTTATTTTTTGTTAAAACAAAATGTAATTGGGGCTGTTTTAAAAGGAGAACTAAATTAATTAAACATTAACTTTGAGAAACAAAAAACTAAACTATGGCATTTGAATTACCAAAATTAAATTATGCGTTTAACGCATTAGAACCGCATATCGATGCAAAAACCATGGAAATCCACCACGGAAAACACCACCAGGCATATGTTACAAACCTTAATAATGCCGCTGCGGGTACAGACTTAGAAAAAATGTCGATTGTGGACATTTGTAAAAACATTTCAAAATACCCAATGGCTGTTAGAAATAATGGTGGCGGGCATTACAACCATACCTTGTTTTGGGAAATTATGGCGCCCAACGCAGGCGGTGTACCAACAAATGAAGTGGGGAAAGCCATTGAAGCTGAGTTAGGTGGATTTGAAAAGTTTAAAACAGACTTTGCTCAAGCCGGTGCTACCCGTTTTGGAAGTGGTTGGGCTTGGTTAAGTGTAAAAGAAGACGGCAAATTGTGCGTATGCAGCACACCTAATCAGGATAATCCTTTAATGGACATTGCAGAATGCAAAGGAACCCCAATTTTAGGCATGGATGTTTGGGAACACGCTTATTATTTAAATTACCAAAACAGACGTCCGGATTACATGAGTGCTTTTTTTAACGTTATTAACTGGAACAAGGTTAACGAATTGTATTTACAGGCCAAAAAATAATACAATCCATTAGCAGATTAATAAAAAAGCGGTATTCAATAAAATGCCGTTTTTTTTATGGATGAAAGGAAGGTAAATGCGAATGATGGTTATTTCAAATTATCAGGCAATTGTTTATATTTGTTAGAAGGAAACCAATTAATAATTGTAAACGCTTGTAAGCGTTTGTAAGTATTTATGAACGGCTTTGTACTGGGTATGAGGAGTTAGCGGGCATTGTAGACAAATGAAGCAAGAACACTTAAATATAATTCCGACACTAGGCATTCTTCAGGACAAAGATGTTGCATTGGCTTCGGAATTATTTGTATTCAAAAGCTTTAATAAAAATGACTGTATTGTTAAACCTAACGCAAACTCACAGAACATCTATTTTCTATTGTCTGGCTTAGTTTACGCTCAAAACAAAGACGAAAAAATAAACTGGTATGAATTTGAAGGACAATCATTCGCAGATATTGAAAGTGTATTTTTTAATAAACAATGTGACCAATATATTCGGTGTGCTGAAGATTCTTCAGTCGTATCTATTAGTAAGGACAACATTTTATATCTTGTTAAAACAAATCATAAATGGGCGGTTTGGTATGCTCTATTTCTAGAAGAAATCATTCAAAGATTGTATTATTATTACAAAAACCTATTAGTTAAAGACGCATCCCAACGTTACAGTGAATTAATAGAACTACATCCGGAGATTGTTCAGCGAATACCTTTAGGTCATATTGCATCATACCTTGGCATATCTCAAGTCAGCCTTAGTAGAATCAGAGCAGGTAGGCAGACGAAAAAGTCCTGACGTTTTTAACATATGTAAAAGTAATTCTTACTGCGGTAATTTACCTTTGAGCTTATATTAAAACAGTTTAAAATAATGACAATTCAATTTCTGTTAGCAATAGTTTTTTGTTTCTCTTATAGTTCTGAAAATACTTTAGTAGGAAGTTGGAAAACTGAATTAGATAATTCCGTAGTAAAAATAGAAATGAAAAATAATGTATTTGAAGGAGTAATTATTAAATCCGATGAACCCAAGTATATTGGAGTAAAAATTATTAAATCAGTTAGTAAATTTGAAGGAAAATATAAGTGTCAGATTTATGATCCTAAGGTGAAAAAGTATTTTGATGCAACGATTGAGTTAATAAATGAAAACAAGCTTGAAGTAAGGGCATCATGTTGCTTTGGTCTATTCAGTGAAACGTACGTTTGGGAAAGGCAACATTGATTCTTCTTATATTATCATAATCAAAACATTAACAAATGATAAAATTGAATAACAATAAGTTCAAAATTCATCGATTATTAAGAGCGCTTTTTGGACTTGAGACAACCAGACTTGACTTATTGGCAATTGTAATAAGTGCTTTGTCATTTGCTGCATTGACGCTGATTCTTAACTCAAATTCAGACGCTTTAGCCACTAAAACAATAGTGCTAATAATACTTGCACTTGACATTGGTGGTGGCGTTGTGGCAAACTTTACAACAGGAACAAACAATTATTATGCTGAGTCATTAAAGAAAAGATATCTGTTTGTTGTTTTTCATCTATTACAGCCATCAATTCTCATTTGGATTTTCCCGAGTGAGTTATTAGCGATTTTGGGAGTATCATTATTTACTCTGACAAGCTCAATTATTGTTTTGAATATAAAAAAGCAATACAATCAAAGAATAATTGCTGTAACACTTTTGCTTTTTTCCTTATTTCTATCAACTCTTTTGAATTATTCCGACCCATTGACAAAAATGATAATGCAGCTCTTTTCTATAAAACTAATTTTGGCATTTAGTGTAAATTGGGCTTCTAATGACAAGAATTAAATGCTTAATTTAAAAGTCATATCATCTTTAATCGCATTAGTAATATTTATAAAAGGCTATTCCCAGAATATTACGAACCCTTTTGAAACTTTGAAAAAAAAGAGAGAAATTGTTTATGGTCTTGACAACAGAAGAACTCACATTTATCAGCATCATACCGTTATCTATGGATTGTACACAGGAATTAGTTTCGGAAAAAAACTCAGATTCAAAATAGGTATTAATGGAACTCCTTTTGAAATAGAAAAGTTTGTAGATGAAAATGGGATTATAAAGAAAAATAGATTGTTTTTTGCAAGTATGGGAGAAGAATTTGACTTTTACCAGTATAAAAAATTTGGTATGATAACTTATCTGCAAGCAGGGATTGGCAACAACTTTTACAGACAGCTAAATCAAAACGGAATAGAAGTTAACAAAGGTAAACAACTCATTATTCCTATTGAAACAGGCTTGCATTTCAGTTATGACCTTTTGACGTATCTAAAACTTAAGACTGGGTTTGGTTGGCGTTTTGTAACCCCAAACCATTCAAGAGAGTTAAGTGGTTACTATGTAAAACTTGGACTTAGTTTTAATCTTAAAAAATTTAATGAAACAAGAGCAGACAAAAAACAACGACCCGCTAACAGCACCTCCTATGTAAAGCAGAAATAATTATGAACAACTTTTAAGAAGCAACAGTGAACTCTTTTTAATGTGAGAAATTCGGCCGTGCGAGGGCCTGTGCGTTTCTCATATTAAAAAGAGGTAAATTTCGGCG
>JADBXZ010000043.1 GCA_020403265.1 Bacteroidota bacterium | reverse complement strand
CTATACAAAGAATAAAGGCCAATGGACATTAAACTATGTTGAATCATACGGTACTAAAAAAGAAGCGATATTGCGTGAGCGTTATTTAAAAACCGGAGCAGGCAGAGATTTTTTAAAAAGAAAAATTGGAATATAGTATAGGGTCACTGTGCGCCGCTGCGGAGAACGAATCCGGTAGTTCCCACAAAGCCTCAGATAATCTGAGGCTTTTTTAAGCAATAATTTTATATTTGTATATCATTAATAACAAATGAACCAAAAACGAAAAGTTCAATTTAGATTATTTTTTGTAACAATGTGCTTGTTTTATTTAAGCTCTTGTCAGATCGGAAGATTCGTTTTTTACAATTTTGCTGATATAAAAGATTACAAAAAATTTCCATCTCGCCCTTTAAAGGCAAACGCAAATCATTTTAGTTTCGAAACAACGGCAAATGGAAAATTTCCGAAAGAAATTAATGGCGTATCATTTAATAAATTTTTAGAATCAAATAAAACGGTAGCTTTTTTAATTATAAGGAATGATACCATCCATTACGAAAATTATTTTAAGGGTTATAACAAAGAAAGCATTGTTCCATCTTTCTCAATGGCAAAGTCTGTCACCTCTATTTTAATTGGCTGTGCTATTGATGATAGCCTAATTAAATCAATTGAAGAACCAATCACTAACTATATTCCTGAACTTCAAAAAAGAGGTTTTAATAAAGTAACCATCAAACACCTCTTACAAATGACTTCTGCCATCAAGTTTAATGAGAGTTACGTAAATCCATTTGGTCATGCGGCCTCATTCTATTATGGCCGTCATTTGAGAAAAAAAATTAATCAAATGAAATTAAAGGGAGAGCCGGGTAAAAAATTTGAATACGTTAGTGGTAACACGCAACTATTGGGATTAGTTTTGGAGCGAGCATTAAAAACAAAATCTATAACAACATACTTACAAGAAAAAATCTGGACTCCTTTAGAAATGGAATACGATGCTTCTTGGAGTATTGATAAGAACAAGAATGGATTAGAAAAAACATTTTGTTGCTTGAATGCGAGGGCAAGAGATTTTGCAAAAATTGGGAGGCTTTATAAAAACAAAGGCAGTTGGAACGGAAAACAAATAATTTCTCAGCAATGGGTAGAATCCTCAACCAAATTAGATACAACAGAAGGCAGTGCGAGTTACTATCAATATCAGTGGTGGTTACCTAATCCTGGTAAAGATTTTATGGCAGAGGGTATTTTAGGACAATTTGTTTATATAAATCCTTCTAAGGATTTGATTATAGTTAGGTTGGGTAAAAAAGAAGGCAAAACAGACTGGTGGTCTGTTTTTACTTCATTGGCAAAAGTTTATTAAGCTTAACAAATAATTTCAATCTATCGAAATGTGTTATTCATTCTTTCAAATTTATATCAATTCGATTTAATTACAATTCGTTTAAAATGTTGGTAGTTTCGTGAATGTAAATATCCTTAATAATATTTTTTGCCCAACGCGTTTCTCTTCCTAGTTTAGAGGTATCTGCTGCGCTTTTTAATTTGTCTTCATCTAACAAGCTACCACTGAAATTTTTTATCTCTTTTCTCAAGTCTTCATACTTTTTAGATTGATCACGGAATTCTTTCATTTCCTGTCTAAACTTGTCTATATGAATGCTATACTTCGTGTCATCTTTTTTATTTTTTATTTCTTTGGCTTGCTCGTTGATCAATTTAAATTGTTCGCTTTTCTTAACCCTTGTTTGACTATTTTTTAAAATGTTTTCATAATTGATGTTTTTAAATTCTGTATAACCAGCTTTTTTAATTTCATCCCAAGGCATAGGGTTGTCCATTTCTTTTTCTCCTAATTCAATTAATTCGTATGGGTCTGGTAAATTAATATCTGGTGTAACACCTTTTAATTGTGTAGCACCACCATTTATTCTGTAGAATTTTTGTTGGGTAATTTTTACTGAACCAACCACTTGGGAAAGGGAGTCTAATTGCGGCAATAAAAATTGATCTAATCCAACAAAGCTTTGAACAGTACCTTTTCCAAAACTAGGTGTACCAACAATAACGCCTCGTTTGTAATCTTGCATGGCAGCAGCTAAAATTTCACTTGCGCTCGCACTACTGTGATTTATCATGATTGCCAATGGACCGTCCCAAACAACATCAGGATTGCGATCTTCCATCACATTGATATAATTGTTTTTACTTCTAACCTGCACAACTGGTCCTTTATTAATAAACAAACCGGCCATTTCAACAACTTCTTGCAATGAGCCGCCACCATTGTCTCTCAAGTCAATAATTAAACTTTTAATGCCTTGTTTTTTTAACTTCTCAATTTCTGTCCTCATATCTCTAGAGCAATGATGGGCAGTTCCGGTTCTCGTAAAATCAGTGTAAAATGAAGGAAGATAAATGTATCCTATTTTATTTTTGTTTTCCAATAACACACTTTTCGCATAGGTTTCTTCCATTTCAATCACATCTCTTATGATTTTAATTTCTTTCATGCTGTTATCTGTTTTGCGCACAGTTAATACAACAGGTGTGCCTTTTTTACCTTTAATAAGTTCAATGGCATCATCCATTTCCATATTAGAAATATCAACTGCTTCTGCATCCCCTTGCGCAACTTTTAATATAGCATCACCGGCCTTCAATTCACCTTGTTTATAGCTTGGGCTACCAACAATAATTTCACTCACTGTTAATACATTGTCTTTACTCTGCAGGCGAGCTCCAATACCTTCAAACTGACCACTCATACTTTGATCAAACTTTTTACGATCTACGGGAGCAAAGTATTCTGTATGAGGATCGAAAATATTTGCCACCGAGTTAGCAAAGGCTCCAAATCTTTCTCGAGGTTTTATTTTGTTAAGGCGTTTAAACCATTCCTGGTTGGCCTTTAAGGTTTTTTTTCTGGCATCAACTTCAATGCTATCGAAAGATTTAAATTTGAAAGCAGTATCCTTTTTTTCCTTAGCCTTTTCTTGTTTATTTAACTCATCATCAATTCTGCTTAAAACTTGGTAAGTAAGCATTTTTCGCCATTCGTCTTTAAGTTCTTCAGATGTTTTGCTGTACTTTGTTTTTTCACCATCGGTTTCATATTCATCATTGGTCCTATAATTCAATGGTTTTTCCAATAATTCTTTACTCCAATTTTCTTTTTCTTTAATTCGTTGGTTAATAATTTCTACAGATCGTTTATAAAAGGTATGATTTTGAGTTATTATTTGGTCATCAATTTCTTTTTTATATTTCTGAAGTTCATCGAAGTCGCTTTGCAGCAAAAACTTTTTGCTATAATCCAATCTTTTCAGGTATAAATTAAAAACCTTTTCACTAAAAGCGTCGTCTAATTTTTGAGGAGAATAGTGGTTTTGATTAAGACTTCCAAGCATTAACTCAAAAATCACATCATTTCTTTCAAAAACATATTTATAAATCCCAAAAGATGAAAAAAGAATCAGTCCGCCAATAACCAGGCCTTTACGCGTTATTTTTGAGAAGTAATTGTTTAATTTAAGCATATATACAAATTTAAAATTTAATTCACGATTTTAAAATAGGGTGGAGCAACTATTTTGCCATAAACCTTAAAAACTTGTTTAAATTTTGTTAAACCAAAACTGGTGTAAAGCATGTATATTGGGTGTGAATATTTATTATGATTGATTTTACAAGAGCACAGTTGACCCATTTTTATGTGGGATTTGTCGGAAATAAAGGCTTAGGCGAAGAATTAACCCTCAGCCAAAATGAATTTATTTTGAGCGATGATTTTTTGAAGGAGACACTCATGAGGTATTTCACAGGTGCATTTAAAACAGATATATATTACCAGTTCAAAGGTAAGGTAGATGTAAGCTTGGCATCTGTTGCAAACGCTTGTGAAGATGTTTTTGGTAATCAGAAGTTGTTTGCAGAGAAATTGAAAGATATCGGACACCATTTATATAACCAAAGCATTCACCCTAAAATTAACGGCGGGGATTTTTTTGGGTGTTATTTTACGGATGTTATGCTGGATGGTGAACTATGCGATGCGATTGGTTTATTTAAATGTGAAAATAAAGAAACTTTTTTAAAGGTTTATCAGCACCTGGATGAGTTTGAAGTGAATTACGAAAATGGAATAAATATTAATAAACTAGATAAAGGTTGTTTGGTATTTAACACTGATAAAAATAATGGTTATAAGTTAAGTGTAGTTGATAATAACAATAAATATGCAGAGTGCGCAGCTTATTGGGAGGAAGATTTCTTAAATGTTAAATTAAAATCTAACGCATATTACCATACAAAAAATTTTATGGATATGAGCAGAGGATTTTGTGAGGAGGTATTAACTGAAGCCAATAATGTTGATAAACAAAATCAAATGATGATGCTAAATAAAAGTACATCTTATTTTAAGGATAAAAATCATGTTACAGTTAAGGATTTTGAAAAGGAAGTACTTGTTGAACCCGAGGTCATTTCTGCATTTAAAGATTACAGGGCTAATTATAACGATAAACTGAATTTAACCGCAGTTGAAGAGTTTGATGTAAGCAATACCGCGGTTAAAAAGAATGCGAAATACATGCGGAGTATTGTTAAATTAGATAAGAATTTTCATATCTATATACATAGTAAACACGAGTACATTGAGCGCGGATTTGATGAAGAAAGGGGTTTAAAGTACTATAAATTATATTATGTTACCGAATCTTAACCTTCAAATGTAATTGTAAAAACAACCATTCGGCTTCTGACTTTATCAATACTATTACTGAAAATACTGTTTTCCGGACGAAGTAAGTTTCTAGTTCCTATTTGCAATTTAGCTTCTAAACCTAGTTTAAAGTATTGCAAATAAAAATCAACTCCTGCACCGCTACTATAATAAAAATCGTCTCGTTTTAGTTTTACGTTATCGTCTAACTGATTAGGCCCGCTTGTAACACCTGCTGCTTTTTTGCGAGCCGCTAAGTCTAATTGGTAACCACCGCCTCCAATTATATAGGCACTAAAGTTTCCTAGTCTTTTAGATTGAATTTTGGTTTCAATAGGGAAAAATAAAAAGGCCGATTCAACTCGTTTTTGAAATATTTTTGAACTGTCGTTTGTTCGGTTGGCCAGTGTATATTCTATTGTTCTTGATCCAAAGCTGATACTAGGGGTAAATCTTAAACGAATGTATTCATGTATTCTCAAATCACTAACAATACCAATAGCGAAACCGGGGGCGGGCTTACTGAAAATGCTTCTAATTTGATAACGTGTAACTGTGCCTTTTTCTTTAATAACTGTGTCTGGAAATTGAGAATTAGGTTTAGGATTAATTACAAAATCCGATCTGTTACCTGCAATAGTAAATCCAAAATGCAATTTAGATTTGTAAAATTTTGGTAAATTAATCCCATAACCATCGTTTTGTTGTGCTGATGCAAGAACATGCAAAATGAAAGTAAAGATGATAATCAATCGATTGTAACGCACTCCTTATTTAACGACTTAGGTTAATTAATTATTGTGTAAAGATAAGATTTTCAATATAATAAAATTGACTTTAGAGTTTTTAAATCGTTTAAAAGGGTTAAATTTGTAGGATGATGCAAATTCAAGTTATGAAGTCTAAATTGCACTGTGTTTCGGTTACACAGGCAGAATTAGATTACATTGGAAGCGTAACAATTGACGAAGATTTAATGGATGCAGCCAATTTAATTGAAAATGAACAAGTACATATTCTTAATAAAAATAATGGACAACGTTTTATTACTTATGTAATAAAAGGCTTAAGGGGTAGTGGTACCATTTGTTTAAATGGGCCTGCTGCCAAACTGGTTAGTTTAGGTGATGTAGTAATTATTATTTCTTATGCTACGATGGATTTTGAAAAAGCAAAATCATTTGTACCTTGGGTTGTTTTTCCTGATACTTTAACCAATAAACTAAAGTAGGTGGCAAAAACAACATCAAAATCTATATTACAGTTTGTTGTTTTGCTGGCAATTGCCGCATTTTTGATCTGGCTTTCTTTACGCGCCGTTGCAGATAAGAAAGATGAAATCATTAATGCATTTAAGAATGCTGATTACTTTTGGATCATTATATCTATGTTGATGGCTTTTTTAAGCCATTTTCTGCGTGCTTACCGTTGGAATCATTTATTAAAACCACTCGGCTATCAAATCAATTTGGTGAATGCCAATTGTCATGTTTTTGTTGGTTATCTTGCAAATTATGGCATTCCTCGCATGGGTGAAGTTTCTCGCTGTACATTAGCCGCTAAGTATGATAAAGTGCCGTTTGAGATTGCTTTTGGAACTGTTATAACAGAAAGAGTAATTGATTTTATGTTGTTCATTATCATTTTTCTGATTTCATTGTTTTCTCAATTCAACCAATTAAGTGGGCTTGCCAATGAATATATTTTTGATAAACTTAAAATAAAGTTTTCAAATATGTCTCAAGAGCCATTTAAATTGATCTTGTTGGCAATTGGTGTTATTTTATTGGTTGTGGTGTACTTACTACTTCGTAAAAAAATAATTGGTTTACTAAAAGGTAAGTTAGGAAATATGTTAAAGGGCTTTGGCAAAGGAATAGCTTCCATTAAAGACATGAAAAATCCATTTGCTTTTGTTGTATTAAGTTTTGGAATTTGGACCTGTTATTTGCTTTCACTTTATTTTTGTATGTTAGCTTTAAAGGGCACTGCAGACTTAGGTTTGGGGGCAGCTTTGGTGCTTTTGTTATTCGGAACCTTTGGAGTTATTTTTTCACCCGGTGGACTTGGTGCTTATCCTGCAATTGTTGGCGGAATATTGATTTCAACCTATCATGTTGATATGGTTTGGGCATTTGCCATGCCTTGGTTAGCGTGGACCAGCCAGTTTCTATTGGTACTTTTGTTTGGATTATTAGCTTTTATAATTTTACCTTTAAATAATAAAGCAGCTAAACTATGAGTTGTTACGAACGTTTAAAATCAAAGTTAGTTAGTAAGGAAACAGCGTTTGATAACATTCAAAAGCTAAAAGCTAACCAAAAGGAAGTTGTATTTACGAATGGTTGCTTTGACATATTGCACGTTGGTCATGTGACATATTTAAGTCAGGCTCGAGATTTAGGAGATTTTTTGATACTCGGTTTAAATACAGATGAAAGTGTAAAATTATTGAACAAGGCTCCAAACCGACCAATTAATTCTGAACTCGCAAGGGCCACTGTTTTAGCTGCTTTAGAAAGCGTTGACCTTATAGTTTTATTTAACGAAGAAACACCATTACAATTAATAGAATTTTTATTACCAACCATTTTGGTTAAGGGTAACGATTACGATGTGAAAAATATTGTTGGTTACGATGCCGTTGTTAAATCAGGTGGAAGGGTTTTAACATTGCCTTTTGTTGAGGGTTTTTCCACTACGAAAACGATTGGGAAAATGAAAGAGAATTAGTTCTAGGTATAATCTTAATAATTTTCCCGACATTTTTATTCTTTCTCTGCAATAGTGATTGTATGTATTTCAGTGGTTCCATTTTTCCTTGGAAACGCTACATGCATAATTTTAATAGTACGAATTTTATTTTTTTCGAATTGGTTAAGAAGATGATTAAGTTCATGGTAATAAAAGTAACTTCTATCCCCGCTACTGCCTGTTTGAAAGCCTGATTTAGAAGGGTCTCCTTCTACAAAACTTAAATAAAGTATCCCGTTCTTTTTCAATAAATTGTTGCAATTTTGAATGAGCTGTTCTACTTCCGTTGTTGAAATGTAAGGAATGCAAAATCCACCAATAATGCCATCAAACTTTTGTTTTATGCCATTAATGTTTCTAATGTCAAGCTTCAAAAAAGTTGCTCCCGGATTATTTATTTTAGCTAAGCTGATCATGTTTTCAGAAACGTCTACCGCGGTTAATTCGGCATTAGGCAGTTGTTTTAAAATGTATTTGGTTATATTGCCTGGACCACAGGCCAATTCTAAAATCTGCTGTTGTTTATTTTTTATCAAATTGCAAAATAAATCGTAGCTCTCATTGTAATATGCTAAATCCATAAATTGCTCCTCATAGAGTTTTGCAATTTTATCCCAGGTATTAAACGTTTCTTGGTAAGGATCCACCTCTCAAAAAATTAAATGAATTTGAAGGAAGTGAGTATTTTGGTTTTTACATCAGCATCCAATGGTTTGCCATTGGTTTTAATCACAATAACCTTGGTTGTATTGGGCTGCCAAATAAAAATTTCATCTGCAACTCCGTTGGTTTTATTTTTTCCTGTGTATAAAGCACAGTCAATTTTAATTGATTTAGTTGCTACAATTGCTTTATAGCCGTTTCTTAAATTGTAAGGTAAATATTTCCACTGTTTGCCTTCAGTTTTGTAAACAGAATCGTTTCTAACAACGTAATGATGTTGTTTTAATACTTCCTGTAAGCTGCCTTTGTAACGCTCTATATAAAACACCACACTGTCAAAGCATTTGTTGTAAAGTCTGGCTTCTTCACTGGTAGCAGGCAAGGCAACATCAATTCTAAATTCGTCTTCCGTTATTGGCAGAAAGTTCCAAACGCTTGGCAGCTCCAGTTTAAAATTATTGGAATGATCTTTAACTAACCTGTAATCATTTTGTGCCTTGGCTAAGTTAAAACCAACACTTAATAATAATATGATACTCAAGAATTTCATTAGTCCTGTTTGCCTGCTAACAAATACATCACAGCCATTCTTACGGCCACGCCATTTTCTACCTGTTCCAAAATTATTGACTGTTCAGAGTCTGCAACATCACTTGTAATTTCTACGCCTCTATTAATTGGCCCCGGGTGCATAATTACAATTTTTTTGTTTAAGCTGTCTAACAACGATTTGTTTAAGCCGTATAGCATACTGTACTCTCTTAACGACGGAAAAAATTTAATATCTTGCCTCTCAAGTTGTATTCTCAGCATGTTGGCAACATCACACCATTCCAGTGCTTTTTTTAAATCTAATTCTACTTCAACACCCAACGAGGTAATGTATTTTGGAATTAAGGTTTGTGGGCCGCAAACTTTAACTTTTGCGCCAAGTTTTTGCAAACAAAAAATATTCGATAAAGCTACACGAGAATGCAAAATATCCCCAACAATTACAATTTTTTTATCCTTTAAACTACCTAGTTTTTCTTGAATTGAAAACGCATCTAATAAAGCCTGCGTTGGATGTTCATGCGCGCCATCTCCTGCATTTACAATTTTGGCATTGACGCGTTTGGCTAAAAAAACGGCTGCGCCAGGGCTGGAATGCCTCATTACAATCATATCCACTTTCATGGCTAAAATGTTATTAACGGTGTCAACAAGCGTCTCTCCTTTTTTAACAGAAGAGTTAGAAGCTGAAAAATTTATAACATCTGCACTTAAACGTTTTTGAGCTAATTCAAATGATAAACGAGTTCTGGTAGAGTTTTCGAAAAATAAATTAGCAACAGTGATGTCTCTCAGCGAAGGTACTTTTTTAATGGGTCTATTGATGACTTCTTTAAAATTTTGGGCGGTTGAGAGAATTAAATCAATGTCATTTTTCGTGATATTTTTAATTCCTAATAAATGTTTTTGACTAAGATGACTCATCTTTTTATGTTAGTTTTAAATAACGTTCTTTAATTGTGTTTAAATGGTGGTTGGCATGGCCCGGAAGAAAGAATCCAATACTTAAAGGCGTTGATTGATAGTTGCCAATAACACCGCTTTCAATTAAGTCAGCATCTTTTAAGTGTTTAAACAGACTAATAGTACTATTTCTAACTGCGGTAAAATCATTTAAGAGATCTGCCAGTGTTAAGTCTTTTACGTCAGCAGCTTGGGCATACTCATTTTCATTAAAAAATGATAAAGCTTGTTTGTCTTTTCGGGCAATGTGCAATGCCCTGTAACTTAAAATTCGCTCACAATCAATAATATGCTGTATAACTTGTTTAATTGTCCATTTACCCGAATCGTATGCGTAATCTGCCTTTTCAGGCTGAATTGATTTTATAAATTCACTCACGTCATTTAAATTATTTGATAATGCATCAGTAATATTTTTTTCGGGTACTAATGCTAAAAATTTGGTGTAGTATGGTGGATAACTCGATTCTGCTGGATACATGTTTAATTACTTAAAAGGGTTATACGGTCTGTTTTATTTATTTCTTTCCACTCCACTTTTACATTTTGGGATTCTATGCTGTCTATTGTAATTCCAACATACTTGGCTTGAATTGGCACGTGTCTTGCTAATCTTCTGTCAACCAAAACCAGCAATTCAACATCTTTTGGCCTGCCAAATGCAAGCATTGCATCCAAGCCGGAACGGATGGTTCTTCCGGTAAATAACACATCATCTATTAAAATCACATTTTTATCCTCTATAATAAAATCAATGTTGGTTTTGTTCGGAATTAATTCTTTTTTTCTAAAATCATCCCTGAAAAAAGTAATGTCAAGCGCGCCACAACGTATGTTTTTTAGTTTTAATATTTTTTCAAGTTCTTGTTTAATCCTGTTGGCTAAAAAAATACCTCTTGGTTGTAAACCAATTAAAACTGAATTCTCAAAGTTGTTATGTACTTCAATGAGTTGATGACACAGGCGTTTTAAGGTGACATCAAACTGATCTTTCTCTAATAAAATTTTAGGCTTTACGGTTGTCATTTTCAAATAATAAATATAACAACTGCTCTTGTTTTATAACGGAAGAATATTAAGAAATTAATAACAATTTTATAATTGCCAAATAGTTTTCATTAATAAAATCAATTGTTTACTTGTAATGCGAATCTATTACAATGGTTACAGGCCCATCGTTGGTTAAGTTAATTTTCATGTCAGCTCCAAATACGCCGGTTTTGCATGGCTGCGGCAGTAATTTAGATAGGTTGGCAATAAAATAATCATACAATGGAATGGCTTTTTCGGGTCTGGCTGCTTCAATAAAGGAAGGTCTATTACCTTTTTTGGTGTCAGCAAATAAGGTAAATTGGCTTATTAACAATATTTCTCCATTTATATCTGTTATCGAACGATTCATTTTTCCCTCCTCATCTCCAAATAAACGCAATTTAACAAGTTTGTTAATTAAGTAATCAGCATCTTCACTTTCATCATCTTGGTGAATACCCAGTAATACTAAATAACCATTATTGATTGAGGTTGGCTCTTGATTTAAAATTTTAACCTCTGCTTGGCTAACACGTTGTATAATGATTCGCATATTTTTTTATCTTTACAAATTAGAAACGAGTTCTAAATTATTAATTAAATACACTAAAAATATGAAAAAGTTAATAGTGATTTTGACTGCACTATCTTTATTCTCTTCTTGTAAAAAAGATGAGAAAAAAGTGGAAGAAACGCCACAAACGACACCTCCGCCTGCGAATGACTGTCCAACATGTGAGTTTCCGGATACTGTTTATTCGGCCAGTGTAACGGGACCCAAACTCATTTTAAGAATTAAATTAGACAGTACTCAGCAGCGATTAAACAATTTAGCACAACCTACGGTAGTTGCTTCAGGTAATGCAGCGCAATCACCAAGGTTTAATGGGATAAGTGCTCATTATGTTGAATTAGCAGCAAATGATAATGTGGCCGTTGGCGCAGGTAAAGTATTGTATGTAGCAAATGAAACAACCTGCGGCGGTTCAAAAGCTATTACCTTTTGCAAATCGTTGGTTGTAAAAAATAATGATATTTTTTTAGAGGTTCCTCTGAGCTCAATCCCTGCGGGTTCTTATAAATGGATGCGAGTGAGTTTAGCCTACCAAAATTATGATATTAAAATCAAAACAACTTCTGCAGGGATTATTGATGGGACGCTAGCTTCCTTTGTTGGCTTTAATACATATGTAACAAAGTATAAAATGAAAGGCGCAGTGATGACACCAACCGCAGCCGGAGGACCTGGTAATAAATCTCAAGGTTATTGGGGACTTTATACTAACGTTTTAGGGGTTCCTTACCGATTTGATGGAAGTTCACCAGCAACAACGGTAGTTAATCCAATTAATTCAACATCACCAATCCCTGCCGGTAGTTGTTTGGTAACTGGTTCGTTTGTGACTAATGCTAATCCAAATGTGGGCGCACCTTTAGTCATTACAGGAACTGAAACAAGCAATATTACTGTAACAATTTCATTAAGTACCAATAAAAGTTTTGAATGGAAAGAAGTAACCTTCGACGGTTATTTTCAACCGGATGCAAATGAAACAGTTGTTGACATGGGCTTACGTGGTTTACTGGCAAAGTACTAATTTTTTGTGTCACAGTTCCCTTTCTTAAATGAACCAATTTTCAAACTAATCAGTCAATGTGCTGATTCGTTGAAATGTGAAGCCTATGTGGTTGGAGGCTATGTGCGTGATTTTTATTTGAATCGCCCCAGTAAGGACATTGATGTTGTTTGTGTTGGGAAAGGAATTAAATTAGCTGAAAAAGTCCGTGAACTGCTCGGGGATGAAGCTAGGATAAGTACATTTAAAAATTTTGGTACAGCACAGGTTAAATACTTGGATTACGAAATTGAATTTGTTGGTGCGCGTAAAGAAAGTTATCAACGTCATTCAAGAAACCCAATAGTAGAGGATGGTACACTGCAAGACGATCAGAACAGACGAGATTTTACTATTAACGCCCTTGCCGTTGGTTTATCTCAAGACAACCACGGACAATTAATAGATTCGTTTAGTGGAATTGAAGACCTCAATCAGAAAATTATCAAAACACCTTTAAATCCGGATATTACCTATAGTGATGATCCTTTGCGAATGATGCGTGCGATTCGATTTTCATGCCAATTAGGTTTTAGTATTGAATCCGAATCTTTAAGGGCAATATCTGACAATAAAGAACGAATTTCAATCATTTCTAAGGAACGTATCGCAGATGAATTAAATAAGATTATTTTATGTAAAAAGCCATCCTTAGGCTTTATTACATTGTTTGAAACCGGTTTGTTAAACATCATATTTCCACAGATGGTGAAATTATTAGGAACCGAAACAATAAATGGCCTGTCTCATAAAGATAATTTTTACCATACATTGGAAGTGCTTGATAATACGGCTCAGCGAAGTGAAAACTTATGGTTACGTTGGTCTGCAATTTTACATGATATTGCTAAGCCTGCAACTAAAAGGTTTGAAGAGGGTAGGGGCTTTACCTTCCATGGTCACGAAGACAGAGGAGCTAAAATGGTACCGAAAATTTTTTCCGATTTAAAATTACCGCTTAATGAAAAAATGAAATTTGTTCAAAAAATGGTACTGCTTCATCTTAGGCCAATTGTGTTAGCTAAAACAGAAGTAACTGATAGCGCAGTTAGAAGACTACTTTTTGATGCAGGAGAAGACATTGATGAATTAATGTTACTTTGCGAGAGCGACATCACCACTAAAAACCCGAATAAGGTAAAGCGTTACATGCATAATTTCGAAATTGTTAGAACTAAATTAGTAGAGTTGGAGGAAAAGGACAAACTTCGGAATTGGCAACCGCCGGTTAGTGGAGAAGAAATTATGAAACTTTTTAATCTTAGTCCTTCCCGTAAAGTTGGTGATTTAAAGAATGCATTGCGGGAGGCAATTTTAGAAGGCCTTATACCGAATGATTATCAAAGTGGAATGGACTTTTTAAAAGCCGAATTTTCAAAAATAAAAGATTAGTACTTGCTTAGTAGCCGGTACCAAAATGAAGTGTGCTCTCACGTTTCATTGGTTGGATAGTACAAACAGGTACATTACTTATATCAACAATTTGTTGAGCAACAGTACCACTAAAAATCTCACCAACTGTTAAACTAGGTTGATTCATGATCATTATTAAATCCGCCTCGATTTTATTTGCATATTCAACAACGGTTTCTCCTACATCTTTAGCAGGGATTGTTTTATTAGTGCAAGAGATTCCTTTGCTCTTAATGAATTGTTTTACTTGGTGGGTGTAAGCCAATAATTTATTTTCATAAATATCATCTTTTGGGTCAAAAACACCTAAAACACGAACACTGGCACCAAAAAACTGGGCGAATTGAATTGCAACATCAACCTTTTCACGAGTTTCCATTGTTAAATCCAATGGAAGCAAAATATTTTCACAACCATCTCTATGTTCCGAGCCTCTGATTGTAATTACCGGACAAGGCGCTTTACGCACTAATTTGCTGGCGCTTGAACCAATGATATTTCTGAATTTCATGTGGCTTTCCAAGCCGGCAATAATTAAGGTGGCTTTAATTTCTTCTGCTACGCGATCAGTTTCTTCGTAAATATCGCCTTTAACGTTCATGAACTCGGTAGGCACGCCACTTTCTTGCTCTGTTTGCTTGGTTAATTTATTCAAAGCTTCATAACTTTCATCACCGCTTTTTTCGTAAACATGCAATAATACAAGCTTTGAGTGGGTGTATTTTGCCAAATTATAAGATTGCTTAATAGCTAATAATGATTGTTTAGTGAAATCAATAGGGACTAAAATTATACCTCGCTCTTTTATTTGCATAAATTACTTACTTTGAAAGCTCAAAGGTATGATTTTTAACCTATTAAACAAATTCACTTGTAATTTGGTTGTAAAGAAAGTTTTATGTATTTTTGCCCCTCAATTTTAAAAATAATAACAAATGGCAGTAAAGATTAGACTACAAAGACATGGTAAAAAGGATCAAGCTTTTTTCCACATCGTAGTTGCGGATGGTCGTGCACCACGTGACGGGAAATTTATTGAAAAATTAGGTATCTACAATCCTAACACAAATCCTGCAAGTATCGATTTAAATTTTAACCAAGCGTTAAGCTGGTTGCAAAATGGTGCTCAGCCTACAGATACAGCGAGAGCAATTTTATCTTACAAAGGTGTTTTAATGAAAAAACATTTGTTGGATGGTGTTAAAAAGGGAGCTTTGACAGAAGATCAGGTAGAGCAAAAATTCAACAAATGGTTACAAGATAAGGAAGGAAAAATTTCAGGTAAAAAAGATAAATTAAGTAGCGACCAAAAGTCAGCAGTAGCTAACCGTTTAAAAGCTGAAAAAGCCGCAAACGAGGCTAAAGCCGCTAAAATTGCCGCAAAAGTAACACCGGCAGCAGAAACAACAGAAACAGCTGAATCTACTGACGCGCCAGCTGCGGAAGACAATGCATAATTTTTTTTATTAACATTTATTAAAAAACCGCCTTTGAGCGGTTTTTTTTATTTACTTGGTAACTGATATGTACAAATTAATTGCAGATAGTGGCTCCACCAAAACAGATTGGGTTTTATTGAAAGGCAAACAAGTTGTTAAAACTGTTAATACAATCGGATTTAATCCTTATTTCCAAAGCAAAGATCAAATTAGTTTAGAAATTGTCAATTCGCTGAAACCATATTTATTGGAATATCAGCATGCAATTACAGAATTACACTATTATGGTGCCGGCTGTAGTACGTTTGATAACTGTACAATGCTTGAAAATGTGCTTACCATTAATTTAAATGTGCCAAGAATTTTTGTTCAGCATGACTTACTTGCCGCAGCAAGAGCTTTATGCAAAAAAAGCGAGGGAATAGCATGTATTTTAGGCACCGGGAGCAATAGTTGTTTGTACAATGGTAAAACAATTTTGGAAAATGTACCTTCTGCTGGATATTTGTGGGGAGATCACGGCAGTGGGGCCCAAATAGGAAAAACTTTAGTGGCTTATTATTTTGATGGGAAATTATCTTCCGATCTCAAATATGAATTTGAATCTGAAGGATATAATCGCGAAGAGATATTAAACAATGTTTATAAAAAAAATATGCCAAGTAAATATTTGGCATCCCTTAGTCGTTTTATTTCCAAACACACTGCACACCCGCAAATACAAGAAATTCTGGAGTCTTGTTTCGATTCATTTTTTAAAATGCAAATTAATCATTACAGTAATTCAAAAAAACATAAAGTTAATATTGTTGGTTCAATTGGTTATGTATATCGCGATCAATTAACTAAAGCAGCCAAACAAAACGGTTATGAAATTGGTTTAGTAATAAAATCGCCGATTGAAGGGTTAATTGATTATCATTCGTCCTGATGATTTATTTTAGTATAGCTGTAACATCACTGGTAGCTTCGTTTTTAACTTTTTTTTCAGGCTTTGGATTAGGCACAATTTTACTTCCCGTATTCGCTATATATTATCCCTTGCCAATTGCTGTGACGCTAACGGCTATTGTTCATTTGTTAAATAATTTATTTAAAATTGCACTGGTTTTTAAAAATATTAACTGGCCGGTTGCAATTAAGTTTGGATTACCATCCATGATTAGCGCATTTATTGGCGCCTTTTTTTTAAATAAACTTAGTTTAAAAAACAATACGTTGTATACTTACCAGTTATTCGATAATCAATTTCATATAACATTGTTAAATCTGATTGTAGGCTGCTTAATTATACTTTTTTCAATTGCTGAAGTATCAAAAAAGATTTCAGCTATTTCATTTGATCAAAAGTATTTAATACCGGGAGGGATATTAAGTGGCTTTTTCGGAGGTCTTAGCGGTCATCAGGGAGCAATAAGAAGTGCGTTTTTACTTCGGTTAAATTTTGATAAAAAAGTTTACATAGCAACCGGTGTTTTTGTAGCGTGTTTAGTTGATGTAACTCGTTTGTTTTTATACAATTCAAAAATGAATGTTTTAAATGGCGATTCTAATTATCAGTTACTTCTTCTTGCTGTACTTTCGGCTTTTGTGGGCGCATTTATTGGTAATAAATTATTCGTAAAAACAAGTATTGCTTTTTTTAAATGGTTTGTTGCTGCGTTCATGTTTAGTATGGGCATACTCATTTTAAGTGGTATTGTTAACTAATACCATTTATAATTGTTAAATAGTCTATGGTCAGACTGAGCGGAGTCGAAGTCTGATATTCAAGCACCCTTCGACTACGCTCAGGGTGACTTAAATGCTTTAGACTACTTTTAATTTATAAATGGTATAAGCATAATCAACTATTTTATTGATAGTAGTGCGAAGCAATTATTTCGTCCCATACGCTTGAACCAACAAAAAAACGCAAATCCTTACCCTCTTTAATTCCTTTTCTGATGAAGGTACTAGATATCTCAATTAATGGGGCATCCATGATTTTAACATTAGGATGATGATGAAAATCTCCTTTTTTTGAACCAGGGCGTGGGTAAACTAATAATTGATAATTTTCTAATATATACTCATGGTTGCGCCATTTACCAAAACTTTCCAGATTGTCTTCCCCAATTATTAGACTGAATTTGTAGTTTGGAAATTTTTCTTTTAAATGCGCTAAGGTGTTAACTGTGTAATTTGGTTGGGGCAAATTAAACTCTATACTACTGCTCCTTAATTTTGTATGCTGCTGAATGGCAAGGTTAACTAAATGTAATCTATTATGTTGATTTAATAGTTGAGATTTTTCTTTTAAGGGGTTTTGAGGACTTACAACCAACCAAACTTCGTTTAAGTTGGCATATTCTGCAAAATAATTGGCTAAGGCCAAATGCCCTATGTGAATTGGGTTAAACGATCCGAAAAACAGACCAATTTGCATTACTGTTGCTTGTAGTTATTGGTTATCCAGCACTGAATTAAGTCTAACTGGGCTTGTGGAAGTTTAGGCCCCCCTAAAGGCATCACTGATGGAACTCCATCAATCACTCTGTTTTTTAATTTCCCATTTTCGCCTATAGCTTTAACTTGTGCGTATGTGTTTAAGTCACCCCCGGCACCAACTGAATTATGACAGCCCGAACCGCCCAAACCACAACTTGAAACTAAAATAGGTTGTATATGTTTTGCATATGTAATTGTATCACAAGCTCCTGGTTTTGGCGGAGCTGCTTTTTCAACTTTGCCAACTTGTTTATCACAATTACTCAGTAGAATAACCAGCAATAAGGAAGAACAAAAAAAAGTAGCTTTATTTTTTTTCATACGAAGGTAATTTTAGACTAATATACGGTATTAATTTGTATTTTTATATCTTAACTTTGAAATAAATTAAAGAAAATTAATGAAAAATAAGATTGTTATTTTGTTGTTATTTTCTATCGGTTGCATTAATGCACAAGAGGAAAAAACAAATACTACATCTAAAAAAGGTAAAAAAACCAATGCAGTAACAGATGTAGGTGATGCGGCTAAATTTTTATTGGCTAAACAAAAAATTTTGGGTGGTCAATATGTTTCAGCTTTAAATACATTACTGGAGATTGAACGCAACTCGCCGAACGATAGCAAGATATTGTATTATTTAGGAGAATGTCACTTCGCACTGAAACAGTTTGATAAGGCTAAAGACAAATTAAATAAAGCTGTTGAAGCTAATACAAATTTAAATCCCAGAACTTATTTGGTTTTAGGAAAACTTCTACAACTAGAAGAAAATTTTGATCAGGCAATTGATTATTTTAAAAAGTTTTTAGGAACACCAAATATTTCAAAAGAGGAAATTGAAGAGGCAACGACCCTAAGCAGTCAATGCAATAACGCTAAAACTTACATGACCTCACCGTTGGTTGTTGAAGTCATAAACTTAGGTCCTGAAATTAATTCAATTTACGACGATAAAAACCCTTGTATAACCGCAGATGGAAAAAAATTAGTGTTTACCAGTCGTCGACCAAAAACAACAAATTCTGAAACAGATGTGGAAGGAGATGGGAAATATTTTGAGGATATTTATATTACTTCAATTGACAGTATAACGCGTAATTTTGGTAAACCAACTGATGTGCCCGGCTCTATTAATACTTTAGCTCATGATGCATGTACAAGCATATCCCCGGACGGTAAACAAATTTTTATTTATAAAAATGATTTAAAAGATAAAGAAAGTAGAGGTGGGGATGTGTTTGTGAGTAAAATTAGTAATGGTAAGTGGCGCACGCCTGAACCTGTTGGTAAGCCAATAGCCAGTAGCTACTGGGAAGGTGGAGCTTGTATTTCGAGTGATGGAAAAAAATATTTTTTCACAAGCGAGCGAGAAGGAGGATTTGGCGGAAGCGATATCTGGATGGTAGAAAGAAAAAATAAGAAAGAGTGGGGGAAGCCTGTTAATCTTGGTAATGCAGTTAATTCATCATATGACGAAGCAGGTATGTTTTTAGCTCCTGACGGAAAAACGCTTTTCTTTTGCAGTAATGGTCCTAATAGTATGGGAAGTTATGACGTATTTAAAACCGTATTTGAAAATGGTGCTTGGAGTAAACCTACTAATTTAGGTTATCCTATTAACACTTCAGCAAAAGAGGGGCAGTTAACTGTTAGCGCCGACGCTAAATTTGCCTATTTAAGTAGCGAAAGAAAGGGTAGTTTAGGAGAAAGCGACGTTTATAAAATAGATTTGAAGGATTACGCCATTCTTGAAAAGGATGGTAAAAAGAAAATAAGCAATGGTTTAAGTATCATTAAAGGAGTCGTGAGAGATGGTTACGAAGGATATGGTTTACCTGAAGCAGAAGTGGTTTTAACCGACTCTGGAAATTCGATGGTTGCTAGTACGTTAACGAATGAAAATGGCGAATACTTTTTTACACTAAAAGGTGGCGAATACACAATCACCATCAAAAAGAAAGGTTTTAAAGAGCAATCCGAAAAAATTAACTTACCGCAAAGTACTACTGAAACTATCAGCCTGGAAAAAGGCTATTTACTTAAGAAATAAAAACATCATGATAGAAATTAATCAAATTTATAAGCATGAGTTTCAATTTTCTCAAAAGGAAGTTGAACAGTTTGCTGAAGTAACTGGAGATAAAAATCCGGTGCATTTAAATGCTGAATATGCAGCAACTACAATGTTCAAAAAACCAATCATGCATGGAATGTTAAGCGCGTCTTTATTTAGTAAAGTATTTGGCACCCTTTTCCCCGGAGAAGGAACTATTTATCTAAAACAAAGTTTAAATTTTTTAAAACCTATGTATGTAGATACCACCTATGTTGCTGTATTTACAGTTAAAGAGGTTCACAAAGAAAAGCACAGAGCTATTGTAGAAACTGTAATTAAAGATAAATTAACCGATGCGGTTTGCACCTCCGGAGAAGCAACTGTTATGAACTCAATAAAAATAAACTAATTAATTTGAAAAGATTATGGATAAATCAAACAAACGTATTGTTTTAGTTACAGGAGCTACTGGCGGTTTAGGAACTGCCATGTGTAAAAAATTATTAAAAGATGGTTTTAAAGTCGTTGGTAATTATGTGACACCGGAAAAGGCCGAAAAATGGACCAAACAGATGAATAATGAAGGGTTTCACATTGATTTATATAAAGGTGATGTGAGTTCATATGAGGATGCCGGGAGGATGATTAAAGAAATTGAGGAAAAGGTAGGACCAATTGATACATTGGTAAACAATGCCGGGATTACCAGAGATGGTCGTTTAGCAAATATGAAAGTTGAGGATTGGCATGCAGTAATTAACACCAATTTAAATTCTGTTTTTAACTGTACAAGACAAGTAATTAATGGAATGATTGAACGTAAATTTGGCCGAATCATTAATATTTCCAGCGTTAACGGGCAAAGAGGTCAGTTTGGGCAAACGAATTATAGTGCTGCAAAAGCAGGCATGCACGGTTTTACAAAGAGTTTAGCTATGGAAGTTGCCAAACATGGTATAACAGTAAATACTATTTCTCCGGGGTATATTGGTACAGATATGGTTATGGCAGTACCTGAAAAAGTCCTTACTCAAATTGTTTCACAAGTACCTTTAGGTCGATTAGGTGGAACGCATGAAGTAGCACACCTAGTTAGCTTTTTAGCAAGTGAGGAAACCAGTTTTATAACCGGAGCCAATTACAGTATTAATGGTGGCCAACACGTTTATTAATTTTTCAGTTTAAATTAAAGTAATGCATAAAAGCCTTAAATTTGCATATGCAATTTTCAGGCAAAACTGTCGCATTTCATACGTTAGGTTGTAAATTAAATTTTTCGGAAACAAGTACAATTGCCAGATTATTTTTTGAAAAAGGATTTGAGAAACGCGACTTTACGCAACCTGCGGATGTTTATGTCATTAATACTTGTTCTGTAACAGAAAATGCAGATAAGGAATGTAGAAGTATAGTAAAAAATGCCTTATCGCAAAATCCAGATGCTTTTGTAGCAGTAGTCGGATGTTATGCGCAACTAAAACCGGAGGAGATATCGAATATTGAAGGCGTGGATGTTGTGCTTGGTGCAACTGAAAAATTTAAATTACTCAATTACATCAATCTTTCACAAAAAAATACACATACACAAATACATAATTGCGAAATAAGTGAGGCTGATTTTTTTGTTGATGCCTATAGTATTGGCGATAGAACACGTAGTTTTCTGAAAGTTCAAGACGGCTGTGATTACAGTTGCACTTTTTGTACGATTCCTTTGGCAAGAGGCAAAAGCAGAAGTGATACCATCGAGAACGTAATTAACAATGCCAAACAAATTGCAAAGAATGGCGTAAAGGAGATTGTGTTAACCGGGGTGAACATTGGTGATTTTGGCTACGGTTTATTTTTAGATGCGGAAAAGAAAAAACGTAAAGATTATAATTTTTTAGATTTAATTAAGGCTCTTGATGAAGTAGAGGGGATTGAGCGTTTCAGAATATCCTCTATTGAACCAAATCTTTTAAAAGATGAAATTATTGAGTTTGTTGCCAACTCAAAAAAATTTGTACCTCATTTTCACATCCCTTTACAAAGTGGAAATAATGAATTATTGGGTTTAATGAAACGCAGGTACCAGAGAGAATTGTACGCTGAACGTATAGCTAAAATTAAATCATTAATGCCGGATTGTTGCATTGGCGTTGATGTAATTGTTGGATTCCCCGGAGAAACTGAAAACCATTTTTTAGACACTTATCATTTCATTCAATCCTTAGATATAAGTTATTTACATGTATTTACATACAGTGAAAGAGTGAACACACCAGCTATTGAACTTTCTGGTATAGTTCCGCCAGGAGAACGCAAAAAAAGAAACAAAATGTTAAGAGTTCTAAGTGCAAAAAAACTCAGAGCTTTTTATGAGAGTCAAAAAAATAAGCAATGGCTAGTGCTGTTTGAGCAGGAAAGCAAACAAGAGTATATGTGCGGTTTTACGCCAAATTATGTTAAAGTAAAAGTGCCTTATGATTCTAATTTAGCAAATACTTTACAAAACGTAAGACTAATAGACATTGATACTGAAGGTTCTATGGAAGCCATGATTCTTGAATCTGTTATTGCTTCAAATTCTACAATTTAATTTCGCAAATCAAACGGTATTCTTTTTCAAAAGAATTAAGTATTGATATTTTTATATTATTGATTTTATCCCTTTCTAAATTTTTAACAGGGGTAACGCAAACAAGCATTTCAATTATTCGTTAAAATTGTAAGAGGCTTTTATAACTAGATTTATTCTACACGTTAGATCAAAATAAAAGACTTAAACTATAAAACAGATAATTATGAATAAAGCAGTAATCATTTTGGCATGTTGTTCAATGTTGAGCTCATGCACGGTTATTTATCAAGGAGAAGTTGGTATTAAACGTAAACTTGGGATATTATCTAACAAAGTATATAAACCGGGTCCGGTTGGATTTAATCCATTTGTAAGTCGTGTTTTACGGGTGCCAACAAAAACAGTTAATTTAGAAGTTCAAATTGATTTACCTTCCAAAGAAGGTTTAACAATTGCATCTAATATATCAATATTATATCATATAAAGCCGGAAATGGCAAAAGAGGTATTAGAAACTATAGGAATGAATTATGAAAGTACCATGGTGTTAAGTACATTTAGGTCGGCTGCTGCAGATGTTTCTTCCCGCTTTTATGCAAAAGATTTACATAGTGGTGAAAGAGCAAAAATTGAAAAAGAAATTCAATTAGCAATGAGTAAAATTATTGAACCACGTGGCTTTATTGTTGAATCTGTTTTAATGAAGTCGATTAAATTACCGCAAGGATTAGCCAAGGCCATTGAAGACAAATTAGAAGCAGAGCAACAGGCTCAACGCATGGAGTTTACGCTATTACAAGAGAAAAAAGAAGCAGAGAGAAAGAAAATTGAAGCTGAAGGTATTAGAGATGCACAGAAAATTATTGCTGAAGGTTTAACACCCGAAATACTAAAATTAAATGCAATTGAAGCATTTAAAACCTTATCTAATAGTAACAATTCCAAGGTGATTATTACAAATGGTGCTACGCCTCTCTTAATTGATCCTGCTAAATAGAGCATTTGTTTATATCAAAAAAATATAAGGTAAGGAGGTATTAAGGATGAAAAAAATAATTAGTTTGGTTCTCATTTTATGGTTATTCGCGAAAAGTACTGCTCAAAATATAGATAGTTTAAAAACTATAGAATACGTCGAGTTAAACAAGGCTTTCAACAACCCTGATTTAGTTTTTAAATTAAATCTAAGTAATCAAAAATTAAATAAAGAAGACATAAATAAATTAAGCTTATTTAAAAATTTAGAGGTGTTGGATTTAAGCAATGACCATTTAAAGGAAATCCCGAATAGCATTTTTGAATTAAAGAACCTGAAAGTGTTAAATTTGAATGGAAACGATATTGAGATTATTCCAAATGAGTTTAAAAATTTATTAAATGTTGAAGAGTTATTTTTAGAAAATGAAAAGAAATTAAATTTCACAAAAGCCCTTCTGGCACTTGAACGGTTACCAAAGTTAAAAAAACTGCACCTAGATGGTAATGCTTTAAAGGTTTCTCCGGTTGGCTTAAATAACTTAGTTGCTTTACAAGAACTTTACTTAGGAAAAAATCCTATCAATCTTAAATTAAACGATATAAATCATTTAGGTAACTTAAAAAGTTTACACTTAACTAATAATGGAATTACTTCTTCGCAATCCATAAAAGAAATGGAAACTTTTGGAATAAAAGTAAAATTAAGTGATTAAACCAAAGTTATTTAATAGAAGGTCATTAATGGCCAAACTTTCTTCATTAACCGGTTTAACTCCCGACTCAAAATAGTTGGGACACGCTTCGATTTAGAAAATCACCTTCCGAGTATAAGTCAAATTGCACAAACAGTTGATTTTCTAGTTTCGATTATTTAAATGAACTTTGGTTTAATATCAAAATAAAATTCAATTTTATTCAAACAGTAAAAGTCGATTTTATCAACGAGCTAGCCGCTTTAATTCGGATAATAACATTGAAAAAATCAGAATTGTTTTATTCCTAGGTTACCGCTACATCTTTATTTGATGTTTCTGGTTCAGGTGTATAATACAAATCAATGCAAACCAGAATCCCTAAAAATCCCCAAAAAGGAAGTGAGAGTTTATCTGTGTCTAAGAAATTATTAAGAAAACCATGAACCAAATAGGTAATTAGTCCAAAAAACAAGCCAAGTGTTAAAAGTTTGATGTCTTTTTCATAGTTTCTGTAAGCTAATTTATATCCAAACCAAATGATATAGATTAACATTGCTAACATCCCTAAAATTCCTAATACACCTTGTTCTGCCAAGGGACCTAAATACTCACTGTGGGCATTACCGTTAGTTCCAAAGTTTGTGCTAATAATTGTACGTTGGCTACTTAACTGATATGGTGCATATTTAAACATATAGGTTCCAGGACCCCATCCAAAAACCGGTTTATCTTGCCACATACGCAAAGCGCAGCTCCATCGGTTCAAACGCTCTAGGTTGGAAGCATCTGTGCTTATATTGGAAATGGATTCTATATTGTTGGCAAATCCACCCTCAGCATCTGTATTGTTGCGTCCAAGCACCATAAATATTTCAACTCTAAATGCTAAGAATAGGGTAATTAGAGTGATAAAAGTAATCAATAAGGTTCTGAATTTGATTTTAAGCAAGATTGTCAGCCAAACAAAAAGAACTATAACTAAACTCAGCCAACCAGCTCTTGCAAAGGAGGCAACTAAACCAACACTAAAAAGAACGAATAAAAATGCAATAATAATTTTTAGGGTTTTACTCACGCTTGATACAAACAGCAGACAAACCAACATTGGAATATACATACTTAAAGCAGCACCATATGCAGTATGATCATTGTAAAAAGGAGAAACAATCCAATCTGCTGCCTTGTCATTAAAATTATATTTTGCGTGATTAATAAGTGTATAAACGATTACAATACTCAGTGAAATGGCATACGATAAAATAAAGTTTACAATAGAGGTTTTGTTTTTAATAACCAATGGAATTATTAAATAACAACTAAATACATACCATAAACGAGAAATTAAATACTTAATTGATATGATGATTTCGGTACTAGTTACAATAGTAATAGCCATCCAAATTATTTGTGCTAAAATCAAATAACTTAATGGGTGAGTTAAAAATTTCTTATCGTTAATAGGTTTATATATATTATTCAAAATGTATAAAAACATTATACCTATCATAATGGGTTCACTTGGTAAGCTTAAATTTGGACCACTACGTGTTGTTAGGCCTATCTCCTGGAGAGTTACAGCAAGAGGAGTGCAAAATGCCAAAAAGTAAACCAAATAATTGAATTTAAAAATAGCAAGGTAAACAATAGTTAGTAAGATTGGCAAAGCACATACAATGTAAAAATAGTCTTTCTTATAAACCAATGTATAGGCAATTAAGCCTATAAAAACAATAGTTAGAAATTCTACAAAGTATTTATTGGCTAGTTTAACCAAGTTTAGTTACTTTTTAAAAATAATTATAAGTAGTGCAGCAAATAATGTAGAAAACAATGCAGATATTGCTACAACAATTGACTTAATAGGGTAACAGTGTTTGTCTGCCAATGATGGGGAAGATACAGTAGACACGTAGTCGTTATTGTTATCTACATCTAGTAAATAAGTATCATTTATGACCTTTATTTTTTCGTAAGCTTTGAGTGTGGCTTTAATTTTATCACGTAATATTTTTTTAACATCCTTATTTTCATCTTTTGATAATGCAAGCTGTGCCATTATCTTTTCTAAAGAATCTATCTCTCTTTTTTGAATATTAATTACCTTTTGAGAGTTAGTATAATACTGTTGAACAATTTTTCTTTTGCTTTCTCTTACCATTACATTGGTTTTTGCAATAATAGCTTGGGCAATTTTTTGTGCTAATTTCGGATCTTTATCTTTTACGTTAATTTCAATTGACTCGTAAAGTGTTGGGGAGATACTTATGTTCTCTGACCAGGCATAATTAAATAAATTTTTGGCACCTTCCATTGAGGTGCTATCTATATCATAGTTTTCATATAACTTAAAATCTTTTGCAATTTGCCATTTAATATCTTCACTTAAAAAAAACTGTAAAAGTTGTTCAGTAGGCGATTCTTCAGATGATTGACTTATGTTAGCCGGGAAAACAACAGCAGTAGATTTGTATTTTTTCGGAATGAAAGAGCTTGCGGCAAATGCAACGATAGCTGAACCAATTAAAGTGGCCAACAAAATTTTGATATTTGCCTTTAATAATTGAAAGATATTTTGAGTATTTGTCATAATTTTTTCTTTAATCAGTCATTGAGCATTTGGAAAAAAACGGTCTTTTATGATGTACATTAACAATGTTAAAATAAAGGTAGCTATCATAGAAAAGCCTACAATTAGGAAACGCTTTGGTCTTGCTTTATATTCATTGGGTTTTGCTTTTTCAACTGTAAATTTAAACGGGAGGTTTTCGTTATAATTAACTAATGCCTCATCGTAATGAGCTTTTAAAACAGGGTATTTAAATCTGTATTTTTTTAAATTTTCTTCAACCGCTAAATAATTACCACCGTAAATTTTTAATACTTCAAGTCTTTTTTCAAATTCTGCAATTGCAGGTTTATTTCCTTTTTCAATGGCTTTTCCTAAACTTTTTGTGTAGGCTTCAACTTCTTTTTTATAATCCAATACGCCTAATTTTCTTAAGGCTTGTAAACTGTCTTCAAGTTCCCCCATCATTTTAATGGTATGGTTAAATTCTTTTTCAACAATGTTTAAAGCTTCTTTGGCAACTTGCCTTGTCATTTCAAATTTAATAGTGTCACAAAAATCATTAATTGTGTTTGCTAATTGGGCAGCATTGTTTGCTGTGTAATCATGCGCTTCTATTTTTACACTATTAAACTCAGTACGTTTGATGCTTACCATCTCTTCCCATTTTAATTTAAGATAATGGTAGGCAAATGTTGTGTCTTTAATTTTCCAACGTTTATATAGATTCAAATGTTCAGCTACTCTTAATTTTAAAACATCTGAGTTTAACACTTGTATAAGTTTTTCGGCATCATCTTCATCTCCCAATTGCATATAGTCTTCTTGGTTACCAAAGTTTTGTTCAATAATTAATTTTGAAACCGAAAAATGTCGGGCAGGGAATAAAACAACAGTTGATTTATATTGCTTTGGAAGTAACAATGAAATTGTACAGCTAATAACAAAGGCAATTAATAGAATAATTATAAACTGTTTCTTGTACTTAATAATTTTAGATAAGATGTCCTTATAGTTTGTTATTTCAGTCATTCTATTTATATTTTACAAATCTTAAAATAGATTTTGGGTTAATCAATCCTGTAATAAAGGCTAAAAGTCCACTAAAAATGAGCATTATTACAAAATTTACTTCGGTTACTTTGGTTAAATTAATGGTTAAAAAATTAACTACAATTAAACCGGCAACAAAAGTAAAAG
This sequence comes from Bacteroidota bacterium, assembly GCA_020403265.1. Lineage (GTDB taxonomy): Bacteria > Bacteroidota > Bacteroidia > B-17B0 > Aurantibacillaceae > Aurantibacillus. The sequence goes on along the minus strand of JADBXZ010000043.1, from coordinate 39,479 downwards.
TACTAATTAAAATTCGTTTATTGACATTAAAGTTGAATACTTTATAGCAAATGAACACTTGGGCTAAGCCAGTTAATAATTGGGTAATTAAGCTTGAAATGGCACTGCCAAACGCGTAATATTTGGGTATTAAGATAAAGTTAAGAATAACATTAATTAATATACCTCCAATAGCTGCAATGTTTTGTTTTTTTAAGTTGCCGCTTGCAGTAAGTAAAGTGCCAAAAACACAGGTTAAACAAACAGCTGTAAAACAACTCATGAGGATCTGCAGGATTTCAAATCCTTTTGTATCGCCTGTATATATTTTCGTAAAAAAGTATTCTGCATAAAAAAAAGTGCTAACAGATACAATTAAAGCAGGGGTTATAAGCAATGTATATGAGAGTTTAATAATGTTTTCCATGTTATCCTTGTTTTTTAGCATTCGACTAAAAATTGGGATTAATTGAATTGAGAATAAGGTAGCAATTTGATTAGCAGCATCTAGTAGCCGGAAAGATTTGGCGTAAATTCCACTTTGTTCCTTGCCAAAATCACCACCCAATATTTTTTCAATCATAATACTGTCTAATCTGTTATAAAAAGCCATTAATAAAACTAAAATAGCGAAAGGCAAACTTTTTTTCAATACCATTCGACAAAACGAATAATCGAAATTGAATTTATAGTTGTGTGTTTTACTCAGCACTATAAAGTAACAGGTTAAGCCTGTTGCCAAGTAACCCACTGTTTGTGCTATGATAAAACTCATGGCGCTTACTTGCATTCCTAATACATGAAGTAGCATGGCCACCAAAATCAAAATCTGAATGAGACGGTCTAATACCGAAAGAATGCTATCAGTTCTGAATAAATAAAGTCCTTGTAAATTGCTTCTTAAAAATACATTAAAGCTTAACAAAAAGCTGTTGAAGCATAATAACATAAGCATTGGTATGGTAAATCCTAACATCAAATAACCTACTACAAAACAAATAATAAAGTAAAAAATGCCAAGTAACATTTTTAAACTCATCATCTTACCGAGGTGTTTACTTAGTAATTGATTGTTTTGTGCAATGTTCCTGCTGTTAAAGTTGGTTAAACCGAAGTCTAAGAAAATATTGAGTAAAAGTGTGAAATTAAAAATAACAAAGTACTCACCGTAATTCACATCCCCTATTTGGCCCTGAACTTTTGGCTCAATGATAATGGTCCAAAATGGTTTAATTAAAAGGTTTAAAACCAGTAAAATAGCAATGTCTACTATAAATTTCTTTTTTTGTACCAAAGGGCAGCAAAGATAGCATTTTTTACGGCATTAACTAATTTTTTATTACTTTTAAGCCATGCATATTGTAGTAAACACGCGCCTTTTAATTAAAAATAAATTAGAAGGAATTGGCTGGTTTACATACCAAACCCTCAAGATAATCACAAGAGCTCACCCGGAGGTAAAATTTACCTTTTTGTTCGACAGACCTTTTGATCCGGAACATATTTTTTCGGATAATGTAACCGGGGTTGTTCTAGGACCAAAAGCAAGGCATCCCATTTTATATATCTATTGGATGCAGTTTAAAGTGCAGCTTTATATTGAACGAACGAAACCTGATTTGTTTTTATCTCCTGATGGTTTTTTGTGTTTAAACACCAACATCAAGCAGTTACCGGTAATCCACGATATCAATTTTTTCCACTACCCACAACATATTAAGTTTTTAACTGAAAAATATTACAACTCCTATTTTCCCCGTTTTGCAAGAATCGCCTCAAGAATTGCCACCGTTTCAGTTTTTAGTAAAAATGATATTTCTAAATCTTATGGGATTAACGACTCAAAAATAGATGTGGTTTACAACGGAATTAATTCTTTCTTCAGACAACTTAATCAGGGTGAAAAAGAAAAGTTTAAAGAGAAGTATGCTGCCGGCTGTAATTATTTTGTATATGTTGGTGCCATTTCACCGCGAAAAAACATTTCTAATTTATTACTTGCATTTGATCGTTTTAAACAAAATTACCATGATGCCAAAGTTGCACTGGTAATAGCCGGCGCAATGGCATGGGGAAACGCAGAAGTTCAATCGACCTTAAAATCTATTAAATATTCAAAGGATGTTTATTTTACAGGTCGTTTGTCTGATGAGGAGTTAGCCGGTGTTTTAGGCTCGGCAGAGGCCTTGGTTTACGTGCCTCTTTTTGAGGGTTTTGGTATACCCGTTGTAGAAGCTATGGAGGCAAATGTGCCCATTATATGCAGTAATGTTACCAGTTTGCCTGAAGTGGCCGGAGATGCTGCCATTTTGATTGATCCAACTAAACCAGATGTTATTGCAAATGCAATGGCTCAGATTGTTTCTAGTGAAGAAACCAAGTTACGTTTACTCAAAAATGCTACTACTCAAAAGCTTAAGTTTAGTTGGGAAAAATCGGCAAGTTTGCTTTGGGACAGTATTATAAAGGCCATAAGCAGCAATTAATTTTCAATAAGATTAAATTCTACACGTCTGTTAGCTTTTCTGCCACTTTCAGTTAAGTTAGAATCAATGGGTTTTGAACTGCCATAACCAATTGCCTTAATTCTGATTTCACTTATTCCTTTTTTGATTAAATAGTTGCCAATAGCCTCTGCTCTTTTTTGTGAAAGCAGTTGATTACTCGCTTCGTCACCACTATTGTCCGTGTGCCCAAATAACTCAATTCTTAAATTGGGACGAGCCTTGAGGTAAACCAATAAAATATTGATTTCAGCAAATGATTCAGGTGTTAAAATATCTTCACCACTTTTAAAAAACACGTTATTTAGAGATACTACTTCATTAAAGTTCATTTTTTGAACTGTATCCGGTGCAACAATAATTTCCTCAGGTTTTTCTTGAATTTGATTTGCAAAATAGGGTGTTTCTCCAACGTCACTGGTGTCGATTTTTTCAGGTTTATATTCGTATAAACAAACATCGTCAATGTAATAATATGCATCTCTATCAATCCGCTTATAAATTGGAGAACTGATTTCATTTGGAGGGGTATTGCCGGTTTTCCAAATACGTTTAATTGCAAAACTTCCAATTAGTAAAGCGCTTTCGCCACCTTTTGCTTTGTATCTGAAACTTAGTTCGTGCCAATCGTTTACATCTAAACCTACTTCTTCCTCTAATGAGATGTAATTTGGTTGTAAATTAACTATTGGATCAGAGTGAGGTAATTTTAATGTCGAATTCAGAAAACAAACCCCAATTTTATCTGAAGCCAGGGGCGAATAATCCGATAAACTTACCTGCATTTTAAACGTATATTCTTTACCAGCTTCTAATGGCGAATTAAGATTTGTTTGAATAAACTCTCTGTAGTAGCTATGGGAAACCAAAAAAATACCTGCGTAACATTTGCCCGAATAAGCCTCTTGCTGACCCATGGAGTTGTTTGGAACATTAACCTTTGATTCTTTTGCCTGTTTTTTTGAACATTGACAAAATAAATCCGGTGTTGCTCTTGTGGCTGAGGTCCAACTTCCTGAGTAATCTATCGCAGAGTAGGTTAAAGGAATGCCCTTATTTTTTTCAAAGCTTGAATCAGGAATAAGATTATATTGAGAATAGCTTAGCTGTATAAACGATGCTACCATTAAAAATAAAAGAATTAGCTTGTTCATTTGTAATTAATGGCCTTTATAAGCTATCGGTTTACATACTGTTCTTTGTAATAATTAGCGTAATTGCCGCTTGTTACATCGTTAAGCCATTCTTCGTTGCTTAAATACCAATCTACGGTTCTGTTCAAGCCTTCTTCAAAAGTTACACTGGGAACCCAACCAAGGTCATTTTGTAGTTTTGCAGCATCAATTGCATAACGCATATCATGTCCGGCTCTGTCTTTTACAAAGGTAATTAGCTTTTCATTGGTACCCTCCGGTCTGTCGAGCTTGTTGTCCATTAATTTACACAGCAATCGAATAACATCAATGTTTTTCCATTCATTATGACCACCAATATTATAGGTACTTCCTAATTTAGATTTATGAAAAATGGTGTCAATGGCAGTAGCATGATCTTCTACAAATAACCAGTCCCGAACATTTTCACCTTTTCCGTATATTGGTAGAGGTCGGTTATGTTTAATGTTATTGATACACAAAGGAATTAATTTTTCCGGGAAATGATTTGGACCATAATTGTTACTGCAATTACTAATTACAACCGGTAGGCCATAAGTATCATGATAAGCTCTAACAAAATGATCGCTACTGGCTTTACTGGCAGAGTAGGGACTATGAGGGTCGTAAGCGGTTTCTTCAGTAAACATTCCTTCGTCTCCTAAAGCACCATACACCTCATCAGTACTAACATGATAAAATTTAGAAAATAGGTTATTGTCAGATTTATAAAGCGCTTTGGAGGCATTAAGCAAGTTAACCGTTCCAATTACATTCGTCATTACAAATTCCAGAGGATTAGTAATACTTCTGTCTACGTGACTTTCTGCTGCTAAATGAATAACGGCATTGTATTTTTCTGTGCGAAAAAGTTCATCAATAAATTCAGCATCTACAATATCTCCTTTTATAAATTTATAGTTTGGTTTATTTTCGATGTCTTTTAAATTAGCAAGGTTTCCGGCGTAGGTAAGTTTGTCTAAATTATGAATGGTGTAGTTAGGATACTTACTTACAAATAATCTTACAACGTGAGATCCAATGAAGCCTGCGCCTCCGGTAATTAATACTTTCATGTTTTCTTTAATTAGTTTCTAAAGTTATAATTTTTTTTAGTTGAATAATTTCTTTTTAAGATTGATTAACAGCTACTGTTTTATGAAATTTCCCTTAAAAGAGTATTGGCCCTGATGCCCAATAAAATAATATAGTCCTGGTGTTAGATTGTCTGTATAAACAATATTTCCTTTTAATTCCAACTCGGTTATTAATTTACCGGTGTAACTATAGATATTGATATGGCAGTTATCTGTGTTGGCTATCTGCAACTCAAAATAGTTGTTAACAGGATTTGGAAAAATAGTTAATTTTTTTGTATACAGTTCTTCAATTCCGGCATCTTGAGCCCAAATTGCATTCACCCAAATTGGGTTATCAATAAATGGGTTACGGTTGTTTTGAATTTTATAAATACTATCATTTCTTGCAATTTCTTTTGCACTTACAGGGTCTTGCTGATGCCATTGCATTAATAAATTTAGTTGCCACGGTAAAATTATACTTTTGTTTGTGGCGTCGGAACTTGACCAAGTTGCATCTTCGCTATAGTAACGGGTACACATATAAAAGTAGCTTCTTGCAAGGTCACCTTTAAACTCATCAATGGGCTCAAAAACAGTAAGGCTATAGCCGGGGCTAATACAGTTACCGAGTTTACTTCCATTTTGTGTAGTTAAGCTTGCAACTCCAACTTTGCCATAAGGGAAATTCCCTCTGTCATTATTTACTTTACCATCCGTTGGATAAATATGAAATAAATCGGCATTAGGTCCGTTGGCACTTGCGAACCAACTTTGAGGCCAACTATGCTCTCTGTTATAGCAGTCTCCTTCCGAATTGTAACTTCCACATTGGTTGGTAACAAACGTATATTCATAGGGCTGAGCACCAACAGGTTTAAAGCTGTATATGTCCCAAACTTTTCCATTGGGTTTAACATCTGTTTTTTGAAAGGATGTCCAAAGAGAATTATAAAGTAAAATATTATGATTTTTAATAATGTTGTATAATGCAATTTTTAGATTATTACCATATAAACCTTGTGCTGAATTATAATAACCTAAAGGTATTTGAGCGATAAGTGCGAAAGAATTGCAAAACAACAAAGTGGCTATAAACTTTAAAAGTGCTTTTTTCATAATTTGTTAAATACCAAATTTACTTAATTTTAGTTTATGTTGCCAGATATAATTGGTGGATTTTCTTTAGTTATTAAATCCTTTCATTAGTTATATTTTATTAAATTTAGAACTTATTTAAACATAGTTTTAATTCATGAAAATTTCCTATAAATGGTTAAATAGTATAGTTAAATCAAACTATTCATCAGAACAAATCGCAACACTTTTAACATCTTCAGGTTTGGAAGTAGAAGGTGTTGAGCAGTACGAAACCGTTAAAGGTGGTTTAAAAGGCTTAGTTATTGGGCAAGTGCTTGAATGTACCAAACATCCGGATGCAGATAAATTAAAATTAACAAAAGTAACCATTGGTAATAACCAAGTGTTAGATATAGTTTGTGGTGCGCCAAATGTGGAAGCCGGTCAAAAGGTTGTTGTTGCAACTGTTGGCGCAAAGTTATTTCCAAATACGGGAGAACCATTTGAAATAAAAAAGTCTAAAATTAGAGGTGCAGTTAGTGAAGGTATGCTTTGCGCCGAAGATGAAATCGGACTAGGTAGCAGTCATGCCGGTATTATTGTTTTACCGGAGAACGTAAACGTCGGAGAATCTGTAAGTACTTTTTATCAGCTTGATAATGACGATGTATTTGAAATTGGATTAACACCTAATAGAAGTGATGCTGCATCACACCTTGGCGTTGCCAGGGATTTAATCGCAATTCATAATTCAAAAAATCCGGGTTCGCCATTAACAATTAATTTATCTCACCTTCAATCTTTACCAGAAGCCGGTACAGTTAATAATGTTTCAATAAATGTAATGAACAATTTAGCCTGTCCGCGATACAGTGGGTTAATTATTTCAGGAATAACCGTAAAGGATAGTCCGGATTGGTTGAAACAAGCTTTAAATGCAATTGGTGTTAAGCCGATTAATAACATTGTTGACGTTACAAATTATGTTTTACATCATTTAGGTCAACCTTTGCATGCCTTTGATTTAAATGCTATTGAAGGAAAAGAAGTTAATGTAAGGTTTGCAAATGATAATGAACGATTGATAACTTTAGATGGGATCGAGCGCGAATTAAAGAAATCAGATTTGGTTATTGCAGATTCAAAGGAGGTTATGTGTTTAGCAGGTGTTTTTGGAGGCAAACAAAGCGGTGTATCTTCTGCAACAACTTCAATCTTCCTTGAGAGTGCTTATTTTGATGCGGGTGTTGTACGAAAAACAGCAAAAACTCATGGATTAAAAACGGATTCTTCTTTTCGTTTCGAAAGAGGTACGGATCCTGAAATGACAGTTACTGCCTTGACGATGGCTGCTAATTTGATATTTGAGTTAGCTGGTGGTTTTTTGAGTATGGATATCAAAGATCATTACCCTGAAAAATTAGCACCATATAAAATCGCATTTTCATTCACAAATTGTAATGCCTTAATTGGTAAAGCCATTGATAAAGGAATTATCAAAAGCATTATTACTAATTTAGGAATAGAAATTGAAAATGAAGGAAATGATGCTTTGTTGTTAAACGTTCCGCGTTATAAAACGGATGTAACACGCGAGGCAGATGTGATTGAAGAGATCATGAGAATTTATGGTTATAACAACGTTGAAGTAAGCAAAGCCATCTCTTACACAGCTTTTAACGAATCATATAATTATGCCGGTTCAACAGAATATGAATTGAGTAATTTATTAGTAGGATTTGGATTTAATGAGATGATGAATTTAAGCCTTATTTCGGATAAATACTTTGATCAAAAAGAGCAACTTGTTTATGTGGTCAATCCATTAAGTTCAGATTTAAACGTGATGCGGAGCGACTTAATTCACAGTGGTTTGGACGCAATTAGTTACAATATCAATAGAAAAAGCAACGATTTAAAATTATTTGAATTTGGTAGAACATACGTTAAATCAGGTAGTGCAGATACACCGTATACTGAACAAAAGCAGTTAAGTGTATTTATTACAGGTCAATTTTTAGCTGAAAATACCAATGGTTTAGCTTTACAATCTGATATTTATCATTTGAAAAATATCATTACACAACTTTTACTTAAGTGTGGTATTACAGAAGTTAAAACGGAGTTGTCCAATAATCCAAAATTTGAGTATGGTATTGCGCTTATGCATAATGGTTCTATTATTGCTGAGGCAGGAAAATTGGGCAAAGTTTTACTAAATGCACACGATATAGACCAGGCTGTTTTTTGTGCGATTTTAAATGTAGAGCGTCTTGTAAAACAAAAAAGTAAACAAAAGATAGTTTTAGAAGAATTAAGCAAATTCCCATCAGTTAGAAGAGATTTGGCCTTATTAATTGATAAATCTGTGCAATACGAGCATTTGCGTGAGATTGCGTTTACCACGGAGAAAAAATTATTGAAGGATGTAAATATTTTTGATATTTACGAAGGTGAGAAATTAGGTGGGAAAAAATCATATGCTTTGAGTTTTACACTCGAAAATACAGAAGCGACGCTAACGGAAAAACAAATTGACGGGGTGATGGAAAAACTAATTAAAAATTACAAAGAAAAAGTTAGTGCCGAACTGAGATAATAAATTTAGGAGAATACTCTAATATTAAAATGGTGTATGTGTTTCTTGTTTATACATCCATAATGCATCCATAATTACCATGGTTTTAAGAGGGATGTTTTTTTTCTTCGCTTTCACATCAATCTGTTTCATGAGGTCTTCATTGGCTTCAATGTCTTTAATTAGTTTTCTGATTTTTTCTGATTTGGTTATAACAGGATTATGCTGATAATAGTTTGCCAAGTCTATTTTCTCAACTAAGTCAGAAGTGCGTATAACATATAGTGTATCAGCATTTAATACGTTTTCTTTTAACCAGGTTTTACGATTTTCGGTAGAAGGATAGTTCATGAAGTTTTTAAATGCAGAAAGGCAATTACCGGTATAGCCGTTTAAACAATGTAATTTAAATTTTTGAGCTGCTAACATAGCATCCAAGTGTAAGGCTTTGGCTTCTTTTATGTCAATAAATTGAGGTTCATAACTGATAATTGAATTCGGAGGTAGTTTTTCGCATACCTTATCAAGTGCCTTTAATCGGTTTAAAGAAGATGTAACCTCTGAGCGATGAGCGTATTCGGGTTTAAAGTAGTTATCAATTATTAACAGTGTGAAGATGCTATAAAACAGGATATTATTTTTTAGCACATTGCTTGAGTTAAATCTCAAATAAATAAACGCAACACAAATTGAAAAAAACAACAATTCAATATTGATGATTCGTGTCATTGAGCGCATGGCACTGAAACCGGGTAAGTAATAAACTGCAATGTAAGGGGAGTGGTGTTGAACCCTTAAGTAAATGAAGAATAGTATTAATCCAACAAACATCAATTGAAATGTATGATCTAATTTAAAGATGTTGAATTTGTTTTTAATCAATTGCCATGCAACTAATGCAAATCCTATTAAATACGAAACTGTTGTTATTAAACCGGAAAACAATTGATGATCCCACCACGCTTTGGTTGTTTCACCAATTCTACTTAATGAATTCCAAAGTAAACTTCCAAATTGGCTGTAGAAATAAGATGTGAGTGTTGGTACTGAATCAACCACCGATAAGTAATGAGCATATTCTGCATGATTTCTTCTTTTTAAATAATTAAACATTAATAAAATTAATAAAGACAGAATGAAAAGGCCTGTTCCACTTAATTTAAGTAACCAACGAAGATTTAGTTGAATTTTCTTTTCTATAAAAATTGCATTAAATAAAATAAGTGCCAAATAAATCCCTAAGGGAATGGCAAGCATTAAACCCAGATAAACAACACAATAAATTTCATAAACAACCCATAAAAGCGCGTAAAGCAAATATTTTAATTTAAGGTTTTCCTGAAATTTTAGTGCAGCCAAAAAAGCCATTGGTATAGCGTAGCGTGGGAAAGTTTGCGAATGTGTTAACTGCGATTGTAATGCTAATGAAAATGCAAACACGAATGCGCCAAGTATTGCAGCTTGACTATTTTTAAAAAGGTAATTCAAAAAATAATAAGCACATAAATAGTTGATGCTGGTAACCGATACATACCACAGCTGATAAGAGTGATGACTGTTGAATTGAAGTAGTCTGAACAAGATATAAACAGGTGAGGAACCAATTAAGTTATCAGAATACGCGAGCACATTTTTCTCAGGGTACATAAATGGTACATCCCAAAATGATGAAACGTTGCCGCATATATAACTGTATACATGTTCTAAAAAATAAAGGTTAAGCCTTCCATCAACTAAATCGCCGGGAAAATAACCGAGATTTGTGCCAATGATTTGAAAAGTAACTAAACACAATCCAACCATTAAACCAACAAGCATTAAAAGCCTGTTTGCCGGTGTTTGGTAGGATGAACTTTTTAGCATCTTTATTTGAGATTATGTACTAACGCAATAATCGTAGAAAAAGTATGATTAAATTAATACTGTTTAATTAATCTTAAAGGTGTATTTCTTCATCAAAAAAGTTGGTTGTGCTGCCGGAACCGGATGAGTATCCAAGACGTTTACCTGTTCTTAAAGCATTGCTATTTGCTTTTTCCTGTATTTCCATCACGCTTACTTGTTTGACGGCTTCATAAGGCGGTGTAAACAAATCAAAACTAACGGCAAAAATGATAAGTTCGTTGATTACGTCCACAATATCTTCTTCACTTATGGGCTCAGCACTAAAGTTGGCATATTTGTAACCAATTTGAGTACGTGTTTCAATGAAAAATTTTTTTTCGCGGTTTATAAAGATTCTCGCAATTAAGTAGCCTAAATCATTTAATCGGTTAAATTTAAAACTATCGGCTAAAAAATTATAAACGTTTATGATACCGCAAAACGAATTCAATTCATTTGATTTGATGTAACCCGTTTTAAACATCGGGTGACTTTTGTCGAATTCAAAAACGTTTGTGTGCATGTAAAATTCCAAAACATCGCCTGCTACTTTTAATTGAGCAGCTTGTGCGTTGGTATCTTTATATTGGATATTTACACGTTTATCAATTCGGCTTATTTCATTACTTAAATTTTCAGCACGAGTTTTAATTGTATCTTTTATTCGGTTAAACGCTTCAATTGTGTTGTTAAACACATCTTGCTTCATTACCGATTTTTCAGATAATAATTTTAATATGATTTCGTTTTGGTTTTGCTCATTTGATTTCATAAACGACTAATTTGATTAATAAGCTCTTGCAAACAACACCCTCTGTTGACTTGGTTTACCTGAATAAATGCAAACACCGTCTTCCAATGGGTTATTTATAGGTATACATCTAATGGTTGCTTTTGTTTCTTCTTTTATTTTTTCTTCAGTTTCCGGCGTACCGTCCCAGTGTGCATAAACAAAACCGGCCTTACTATCTAATACTTTTTTAAATTCATCATAGGTGTCAACCCTGGTAGTAAGATCCTTCATTCTTGCTTGAGCTTTTTGAAGTAATGATGATTGAATTTCCGTCAATAGGTTCTCTATGTAATTATCTAATTCAGTTAATTGGATCGTTGTCTTTGTTAAGTCATCGCGTCTCGCAACTTCAATTGTCCCGTTAGCTAAATCGCGCTCTCCTACCGTTATTCTTACAGGTATGCCCTTTAACTCATACTCTGCAAATTTCCAACCCGGACGGTGGCTGTCGCGGTCGTCATATTTCACGGAAATGTTTTTTTGTTGTAAGCGTTTTTTAATATCGTTTGCTACATCGCTTACTTTTTTTAAACCTTCTTCGCCTTTGTAAATAGGAATGATTACTACCTGTGTTGGTGCTAACTTTGGAGGAATTACTAAACCATGATTATCGCTATGGCTCATGATTAGAGCACCCATTAAACGTGTGCTAACGCCCCAACTGGTAGCCCAAACATATTCTTGTTTGTTTTCTTTGGTTACAAATTTAACGTCAAATGCTTTAGCAAAATTCTGACCTAAAAAATGAGATGTTCCTGCTTGCAGAGCTTTCCCATCTTGCATAAGTGCCTCGATACAATATGTGTCATCTGCCCCGGCAAATCGTTCATTAGCTGTTTTTACGCCTTTTATTACAGGTACAGCCATCCAATTTTCAACAAAATCAGCGTAAACATCTAACATTTGTTTAGTTTCTGCAATGGCCTCTTCTTTTGTTGCATGCGCTGTGTGTCCTTCTTGCCATAGGAACTCAGCCGTTCTTAAAAACAAACGTGTACGCATTTCCCAGCGAACAACGTTTGCCCATTGGTTAACTAAAATTGGTAAATCCCTATAGCTTTCTATCCAGGTTTTATAAGTATTCCATATAATTGCCTCGCTAGTCGGTCTCACAATTAATTCCTCTTCCAACTTCGCTTCCGGGTCAACCATTAGTTTTCCTTTTTCGTTAGGATTATTTTTTAAACGGTAATGGGTTACCACAGCACATTCTTTAGCAAAACCTTCAGCATTCTTTTCTTCCGCTTCAAATAAACTTTTTGGAATAAATAATGGAAAATATGCATTCACGTGACCTGTGTCTTTAAACATTTTATCAAGTGCTTGTTGCATTTTTTCCCATATTGCGTAACCATGCGGTTTAATTACCATACAGCCTCTCACGCTACTGTGGTCTGCCAAATCCGCTTCAACAACTATATCGTTATACCACTTGCTGTAATCTTTCTCCCTTGGTGTAATTACTTCGCTCATAAAATTTGTTAACTTGATGTTTATTAATACTTAATCGTTGTTATACTTGTAAATGTGCGTTAAAAGTAGTAAATTTACGTATAAATCTTCCGCCATAACCTAAATTGTTATCATATGAAAAAATTATTTTTATTAGCAATTGTAACTGGTTCAGTTTTATCTTCATGTAAGTTAGAAAAAGTTACAGCTACAGATGATGCCTATGCCACACCGGTGGAGGAGAAGAGACTCGCCAAAATTAAACAAGCGGAAGAGTATAAAAAGCAAATGGAATTTGCCGCGCAAAAAGAAGCGCAAAAAGCAGCCGAACAAGAACGAATAAATAAGAATCCGTATTATCAAGACCCATCATTCAGTGGAGATGATTACTATGACCACCAATACGCATCGAGAGTAAGACGCTTTCATAATAATGTTGATGGAGCTGGTTATTATGATAATTATTACACCAACTCGTATTATTACAATCAAAACCCGGCAATGTGGGGGCAAAGTATTTACAGTACTTACAATTGGATGCCAAGTAATGCATTCAATCCCAATTTTGGTGTAGGTTTCTCTAATTGTTGGAATTGCCCTAACAATGGATGGGGATACAACAACTGGAATAACGGATGGAACAATGGATGGGGATACAACAATTGGAATAACGGATGGAACAATGGTTGGGGAAATAACAATTGGAACAACGGATGGAACAATGGTTGGGGGTATAACAATTGGAACAACGGATGGAACAATGGTTGGGGAAATAACAATTGGAACAACAACTGGGGAAATAATAATTGGAACAATGGTTGGGGTTATTATAATTCTTTTGATCCAAATAGCTCATATCAATATGGTCCGCGCGGAGCAGGTGTTGGTGGAAGTAATTCTCCTCGCAATTCATTTGCCGGAATGCAAGTACCTTCAGAGTTTGACAATGTTAGAAACCAATTTTTTAACGAAATTCAAAAACAGCAGGAGACCAATCCACGCTTTATAGAAATTAGTAAACGTGCTACTTCTAGCAACAATATTGGTAATTCCAATTCAACCGGCTCAGCCCGTTCGAATAACGCTACAAATTTTCAAACAAATTCATCTTCTAACGAAAATCCTGTAATAAATAATTCACCAAGAAACGGTGGAGTGAGAAATACCAATGCTACTCAGGATAATTCAAACCAATCCAATAACGGTGGTCGTTGGACTAATTCTAGCAGTAACGATAACAATAATAACTCAAGCGGGCAAGGAAATATCCGAAGCAATTCAGGCACGCCATCAAATACCAATTCAGGTAACCAAAATAGTGGCAGAAGCAGCAATAGTATTTGGAATTCCGGCTCTAGCGGCAGTTGGAATTCAGGTAGCAGCAGTGAAGGCAGAAGCACAAGTGGAAGCAGTGGAAGTAGCGGAGGGGGAAGAAGTTCCGGCAGTGGCGGAGGGGGTCGTTCAGGTGGTAGTCCAAGATAATAATTATGTGGTACCGTATTTTATTTATCTTATCTTTCGGGTTAAGTTTCTCGGTCTATTCTCAAAATGATTTAGATGCTTTTCGTTATTCTCAGCAAGGTATTTATGGCTCTGCCAGATTTAATGCCATGGGTGGAGCTCTTAGTGCAATAGGTGCTGATGTTACTTCAGCAGCAGTTAATCCTGCCGGTTTGGCGTTATTTAGAAAAGGAGAAATTAATTATGGTGCAGCTTTGCGAACCTTAAATAATTCAACCAACTTATACAATAATGCTGTTAACGATGGCACAGCCAAGTTTGTATTTAATCATTTTGGGTTAGCATCTGCCTGGAGAAGTGAAAAAGACAAAGAGAGTCGACACGCTATAGGATTAGTTAGTGTGCAAAGGCATAATTATACCAATACCTACCAAATGGGAGGTAAAACAAATAACTCATCTATCGCCCAAGATATGATGAACATTGCAGCAAAGAAAGGGGAACCAAAAGGTTTAAATGAATATTATGAAGGATTAGGCTTTAACGGCTTATTATTAGACACAATTTATAATAAGTATATTTCATTGGTTGATTTGGGTAGAGTGGTTGATCAAAATAGGAAAATTACGCAAACCGGTAAAATGAACGAGCTTAATTTTTCTTATGCCTATTCTTATAAAGACGAATGGTATGTTGGCGCAAGTGTTGGTGTGCCTCGAATTAATTTTTCCAATACCCTAACACACACCGAACGAGATACAAATGATAGCATGCGCATAGGTTTTAATGCCAATGGCACCTTTACAACAAGTTATACGTCTTTTCCTAACGAAATAAATGATATTTATAAGAATTATTTAGGGTTTAATGCTTTAACCTACACCGAGTTTTTTGAAAGTACAGGAACAGGTTACAACATTAAGTTAGGTTTTGTCTACCGAACCGGCGATGCATTTCGTTTTAGCGGGTATTACCATTCCGGTACCAATTTTAAAATGACTGATGTATTTTATAATCAGCTAACTACAGATTGGGACAGCAAAAAAAGTGTTACCATTAAAGTACCTGAAAATGGAGGACGTTATGAATACCGAATTAAAACACCTTCACGTTTTGGTTTTGGTGCAGCCTATGTAATTAAAAAAATTGGAATAATTGCCTTGGACTATGAAGCCAGCAATTATGCTAACGCCAGAATAACCAGCGATGATTTGGGAACTTTTGACGGCGTCAACGCTGTAATAACAAATAAGTATCGTTTAGGACATTTTTTAAAAGCAGGAGCCGAGTTTAATGTAAATCCGTATTTTTTTAGATTAGGTTACAACATATTAAGCAATCCGTTAACAGGAAATTTTACCGGTAAATTTACAAGGCATTCGCCAAGCATAGGAGTTGGTGTGAGGTTTAAAGAAAATATGAGTTTGGATTTTTATGTATTACAAATGTATTACAGCGATACGTATTATTTATTTAATACCTTAAACACGAACACAACGGTCAGTACAAGACTGACTCAAGTAGGAGCAACCTTTAATATCAAGTTTAATTGATTTGTTGTTGAATTACATATTCAGAATTTAGAATACATCTCTTTAGTTATTAAGATTAGGTCATTATTAGTTATTAACTCTGAAATAAAGATTATAATTTGAGGCTTCATTTTTTGAAACCTAATATTTAATATTTAGTATAAATAAACTAAGATGGCTAAATTTTACCCTTACACGCTATTGAATCTCATTGCATCTGCCGGGCTAAGCATGGCAAAGGCACCTATTAACCGTAAGGGAATAACTTTCATTAATCGCATGAGCATTTTAAATACCTTTTTAATGCTCATTTTTTCTTTTGTATTGCCGCTATTAAATTTAACGCAGGTACTGTTTTTTACCATTCCATTTACCTTTTTATTTGCATTACCGCCTTGGTTTAATTACAAAGGTTGTTTTTCTTTTTGTCGTTATTATTTTTCAATTCTGCCTTTAATTTTTTTAGCAGGCGTATGCATTCATAATGGAGCAGCACTGGGCGATAAATATTTAATTTTAACTACAGCCATCATTCCATTATTATTATTCCGCGACAAAAAAAAGATTTACATGTTATTTGCGCTTAATGTATTGGTGTTTATTGTCATAAGCTTGTATCAACATTACTTTGAGCCTTTAATGAGTTTGTCGCCGGCTATCTCAAGAATTTATTTTAGTCTGGCATTGCTTACTGTATTTATGCTGCTTTTTTTTGTCATACTTTATTTTAGAGGTTATACTGATGCTTATGAGGCAGAATTAGAGGAGAAAAATAGAATAATCAGCTTAAAAAATCATGAGATTATTGATAGTATTATATATGCCAAACGGCTTCAAGAGGCGATTATGCCGCCGGTAAAAGAAATATATGATCACGTACCTGAGAGTTTTGTACTGTATCGCCCCAAAGACATCGTTGCGGGCGATTTTTATTTTGCAGAACAACGTGATGATTATTTTTTTGTAGCTGCCGCTGATTGCACCGGACATGGTGTGCCTGGTGCAATGGTTAGTGTTGTTTGTAGTAATGCATTAAATCGGGCGGTAAACGAACTTGATTTAATTCAACCGGGAGAAATACTTGATAAGGTAACAGAATTGGTAGTATCTACATTTAAAAAAAGTAATCATGATGTGAAAGATGGAATGGATATTTCTTTGTGCGTAATTAATATAAGAACCGGTGAAGTTGCATGGTCTGGCGCTAACAATCCATTATGGTATATTTGTAATGAAGAAATTACAGAGATTAAAGCTACCAAACAGCCTGTGGGGAAAAGTGACTCATACAAAAATTTCACAACTCATTTACTGAAACTAACGAAGGGTACTTTACTTTATTTATTTACTGATGGTTTTGCTGATCAGTTTGGCGGGCCTCAGGGTAAAAAGTTTAAATACAAACAGCTTGCCGATTTAATTTTGAACAATAAAAATTTGGCTATGTCAGAGCAATGTAAATTATTAGAACAAGCTTTTTTAAAGTGGAAAGGAAATTTAGAGCAAGTAGATGATGTTTGTGTAATTGGTTTGAAACTTTGATTATTCAACAAGTCAATTTTATTATAAGGAAAGTTACTATTTCTTCAATTCTGTTAGCTCTGTTTTACCGGTATATTTCCCATTTTCCTTATAACTTTCAGTTTTAACTGTTCCAACATTTGGGTTAAACCAATTAATACTTTTTACTTTAATTGTAAACATGGTTTTTATTTCAACATCTTCGGTAATTTTATAACATTCATAAGTTCCTGCCGGCGTTGTGATATTTTCTTTCGCTTCAATCTTTCTATTACTGATTTTAACACTCATTTTCATCATCGGCATTTCATTTCCTTCCTTAGTTTTGAAAGTAAAATTAACATGTGCATCTTTTAAATTATTACCAACTACTAAATCAGACGGCATTTCTTTTTCTGCGCCCTCTACAACCATTTCAAAGTCTTTGTATGCCTCAGCCTGTTGATCGGGCATCATCATTTTAAGATCAAAATATAAAGTTCCTTTATCACATTTAATCGTATAATTACTGGTTGTACTTAGTTTACCTTTTTTATCATAATTTTCTTGCGTGGCAATTACTGTGGCTCCATTAGTTGTTTTCGTTACCTTAGTGTAAGACGTTTTCGTTGTTCCTATAAGTTTGCCATCAGAATTATAACTCGTCATGGTTGATTGTGAACCTTCTTTAAAAAACAATAAACTACTGCAATCCGCTGGTAAAAAAGAAAAACTTGTGATAATGATCGCAAGAATAACAAATAAAGCTATTTTTTTCATTTTATTTAATGTTGATTATTCTTATGTATTTAACTATTATAAACATGATATAAGATTATTGAGTCTTATTAATAATGTTAATTTTAGATTCACCAATTACCCTAAACGCAGTTCTTCTGTTTTTTTGGTGGGCGGCTTCAAATTCTTCACTCTTAGGAACCATTTTATTAATTTCACTCTCAGGAATAATTGGTTTGGTTTCTCCGTAACCGGTGGCCTTGATGCGTTTGGCCGATATTCCTTTACTAACCATGTAATCAACACAACTTTGAGCCCTCCCTTGAGATAATTTCATGTTATAAGCATCGTTACCACGTGCGTCGGTGTGTGAGCTTAACTCAATATCTAAATTGTCATTTACTTTTAAGACTTCTACAATTTTATCAAGTACTTCCATTGATTTAGGACGTAGCGTAAATTTATTAAAATCATATTCTACACCTTCAATTTCAATATCGCCTTCTGGAATTTTACCAAGAAAGAAATCTCGTAAAAAAACTTCGCTTTCTGTTTTTCCTTTGGTTGCAACCTCGTTAGCTTTACCAAAGTAGCCAGTTTTTTGAGCTTTCATGAAATATTCCATGTGGGGCTTCAATGGAGTAGAGTAGAAGCCTTTGTCATCCGTAATAACAAAGAACGGTTCTTCACCGTCATGCACATCTTTAATTGTTACCAAAGCACCGGGTATACCTTCATTTGTTTCTTCGTCAAAAACAATACCTTCAACTGAAAAAACGATCGGCTCGTTTTCATAACTAAAAATTTTATAACAATGTCCGCCTTCACAATCAATTCTATCACTTGAAAAGAAACCTTTTGTACCTAGGCGCTCCATTATGAAGTAGGCATCATCTTTACTGGAATTAATTGGCGCGTTTAAATTCTTGGGCAAGGAATAAGTACTGTCATCCACATTTAAACTTGATTTAAACACATCAAATCCTCCCAAACCATTCCAGCCGGTAGAGCTAAAGTAAAGTGTATTACTAATAGTATGCATAAATGGAGTGATTTCATCTCCGGGCGTATTAATTGCGCTACCTAAATTTTTTGCTTCACCTATTGCACCTGTTTCACTAATATTAGCTACCCAAATATCAAAGCCTCCTAGTCCACCTGGTCTGTTTGACGAGAAGAATAATTTTGTCCCGTCAAAACTTACAAATGGGTTTTGCGATTTGTAACCGGGCATATTAATGTTTGTTCCTAATTTCATGGCTTCAAAAAACTTTCCTTCAACCGAACGTGCCATGTAAATAAATGCTTCAGTTCTATTGTTATCACTCCATCTTGTAAAAAGCATTACTTCATCCGGTGTAAATACGCCAGAACCTTCATGTAATGCAGTATTTACCGGTCGGCCAAAATTAACAGGACGTTGCCAAATCGTGTCATCAATTGTTGTTTGATACAAGTCGCAATAATATTTTGAGTCTTGTTTTGCGGGATCTGTAACAACACCACCTCTTCTGGAGCTTGTAAAAATCACTTTGTTGCCATTTAGTGAATAGCTGGTTCCAAAGCTACTTGTGCCTCTATTAAAAACCATCGTATCCATTAAACGGACTTTAACCATTTTTCTTACCAAAGAGGAATCGAGTGCGAAATAGCAACTGGATTGTTTTTTAGCGGAAAGTTTGAGTAATGAATCAGTTCCTACTCCTGTATTCATGTATTCGTCAAACACCTTCAATGCTTCTTGATATTGCTTTAAATTCATTAAAGAAATACCATAGTAATATGGCGCATCCGGGTATACTTTTCGTTCAACACATTTTTTGTAGGCAGGCACTGCATGCTGATAATCATAATTTAAACGGTAGCTTTGTGCTAAACGATAAAGGATATAGTCATATTTACTGGAGTTAACAAAGGTTTCTTTAACTGTATTTACACTATCTTTGCGTTTAGTTACTTTAAGTTCAGGAACTTTAAACAATGATTTCATTTTTAAATTAACAAGTTGAGCCTCGTAAGGCAAAACATAATTTCTTAGTACTGTGGTATCATCAATAACTTTGGCATAATATGCGGCTGCTGTTGCATAGTCAGCTTTTGAATATGCATTGTCTGCAATTTCAATCCATACTTTTTTAGATTGAGAATATAGTACATTAACAAAAAATAGACTAAAAATAAGTAAGCTTAGGTGATGTTTGAGTTTCATATAGGTTATAAACGAGGGCAGTTTTTAATTTCTTGATTTCTTGATTTTTTTCCTAAATAGGTGATGCCAATTTCAAAAGCACCACGTGTTTTAGAGGTGTTTCTTAAACCGGAATAGTTAAAATCATATGAAATTTTGGCTATGTAGTTATCTTTCCTGAAACCAACACTTCCAATACCGGCATCATTCGGTCTTACAATTAAACTTGCCAAAGCATAAAACTTTTCACCTTTAAAGTAATAACCGGCATCTAGTGCCACGGTTTGTTGAAGAATATTTTTTTGGTTATAGATTAAAATTTTTGGTGTTATAAAAAACAATTCGCTCACATTAATTCTAACACCTGTGTGCATAAAGAAACGCATTGGTAAGCGGTTGCTACTACCAAAAAAAGTTTCTTTTGGCTGTGTGAGGTTAAATCCACTAATTCCTAAAAATGGATTGATGCGAGATTGTTGCTTTGCATAATAGTATAGCGCACCAAAATTAACTGCTTCTTGAAATTGCGCTTGTCGGTTAAAATTTTCATTATTATTAATGCTCTTGTCAAAACTACCCCCATCTATGGTACTCCATTGGTTATCAAAAGAGAATATTTGATATTCCATCCTTTTTTGAGTGAATCCGGCTTGAAGTCCTAACGACAAATTATGGTATTTGTTTTTGTCGAGGGGTACAGCATAAGATGCAGAGCCTAAGGCTTGAAATACATTGTAATTTCCAAAACCAGCTCTCATGTTGCTAATTTGACCGCCAAAGCCCCATTTGCCTTTTGGTAAATCAAAACTAACTAGACCGGTTGTAAATGGTTTATAAGCAATGGCATTCCACTGATTGCGGTAGTGCATATGCAAACGCATTTTACCATCAACTAACCCTGTCATGGCCGGGTTAAGAAAGAGTGGTGCCATGTCATACATACTCAAGTGGAAATCTTGAGCTTTAAATGTGTTGCAAAACAGAGACTGTAATACAATCAGTAATATTGAAATTCTTTTCATGTTTATCTTATTAAGGTAACGTCACCATGTTTTTTAATAACGCGATTATTGTACATGTCAGCCTCGAGGGTCCAAACGTAAACGCCTACAGGTTGCTGTATACCATTTTTAGTGCCATCCCAACCTTTCTTTTGGTCATTTGTTTCAAACAATAATTCCCCCCAATTATTATAAACTTTAAATACGAGTTTATCAAATGGACCTCCTTTTACAAAAAGTAAATCATTGTTATTGTCATTATTTGGTGTAAAAGCAGTTGGTACTTGTGGCAATAAATTTACTTCAATACGTTTACTTGTGGTGTCACTGCAACCATTTATATCAAACACTGTTAAGGTAATTACAAAACTACCCGGATTCAAAAACGAATGTGTAGGATTTTGACTGAAACTACTACCTGATTCATCACCAAAGTTCCAGCTCCAACCTGTTACACCTCCCGTAGGTGTTGAAAAATCTGAAAAGTAAACCGGTTCTTGCGCAACTGTAGGATTATTTGTCATTCCAAATTCAGCGTTTGGTTTTGGATTGATGGTAATTAATTTAGACACGGTTGCTGAGCAAGAGCTGTTACTTGTTGCTGTTAGTATAACGTTGTAGGTATTGGCTAAAGAATATGTATAGCTTGGGTTTTTAATAGTGCTTGTTCCACCAGCAGCGTCTCCAAATTGCCAGAACCAACCGGTAATATTACCGGGTGTTACAAAGCTGCTGTCTGAGAACATAGCTCCTAAACCCTGACAAGCATTTTTAAGTGAGAAGTTTGCAATTGGTAAAGAATTAACTGTTATTCTTAAGCTTGTGGTATCAGAGCAAGTGACATTAGATGCATTGGTTCCTGTAACAGTTAATGTTATTACATAGCTGCCACTATTAGTGTACGTAAATATTGGATTTGAAAAACTCGAAACGCTGGTTGGACTTTGACCAAAATTCCAGTTATAGGTTAAGCCGCTTGTACCATTAGCTAAAGAGTTATTTGTAAACAAAACCGGATCATTTGCACAACGCCTTGCACTGATTGAAAATAAGGCTTCAGGAGAATCGACAAAAGTTACTGCTAATGTTTGACTGGATGGAGGACAATTATTACTTAGTGCTTCTAATCTAATAATGACAGTGCCTGCACTCAAATTTGCAGCAGTTGGAAAGTACTGGGTATTTAATGAAATTGAATTAGGTGTAAACGTTCCGGGAGCACTTGTAAATGGTGCACTCCAATTAAAGCTATTGAAATTACCTGTAATGGTTCCTGTTAATGGGATAGGGGCGTTTCGGCAGACAGAGGTGGTTGTAGAGGTTATCTGAACAAGTGGCGCTTGAGAGATACGCACGCGCACTGTGTCGGAACTAGATGGTGGGCAAATTCCTCCCGTTGTAGTTAAAAAGAATTTTATCTCACTTAAATTTTGATCATTTGTACTTAAAGTATAAGATGCATTAGAAGTTGGTATTTGTGTAAAAGCTCCTGTGCCATTGTAAGTGGCCCAATTTCCGGGTAACCCTCCCGAAATAGTTCCACTCAATGCAACTAATGAAGTTGTAGAACAAATTGTTCCGGTTGCGCTGGTTAAAATACTTGGTTGAGGAATAATATTTAATGTTGAGGTTGTGCTAACTGGCGCACAGCCATCTTGACCTGGCAATGTAACTGTAAAAATGATATTACTGAGTGTATAATCAGAAACACTTAATTGATAGGTTGGAATCAATGTTTGATTAGTTGGAAAAAACAAACCGGTTCCGGTTCCTGTGTTCCAAGTTGGAGCTAACGTTGATCCAATCGCTGTTGCAGAAAGCGTAATTACACTTTGATTGGTACATGCAAATGTACTGGTTGTTGAAATTTGTGGAGGGTTAATGAATGTTACAGTTAAATTAGTAGATGTATTAACACATCCCGGATTAGGCCCTGAACTTGTTAATGTGAAATTAATAATCCCGGCAGTAATATCTGTAGAAGACGGAGTATAAGTAGTTATTGGTCCTGGCACGCCGTAAATACCGCCGTTTCCACCTGTCCAATTAGCAGATAATGCAGTACCCGGTAAAACTGAAGCTGACAAATTCAGAAATGTTACATTGTTTTTGCAAACCGGTGCAATGGTGTTGGTGATTGTAATTTGTGGTTGTTTATTAATTGTTACAGTGGCCGTATTGCTAACCGGCTCACAACTTCCAACGGAAGTTAAGGTAAAATTAATATTGGTTGACAGAGCATCGGAAGATGAAAAGAAATAAGGTACTGATACGGTGTTTAAAGTAGATGTATAAACTGGTGAAAAGGTGCCGCTCCCACTTGTAGTCCAAATACCAGTGATAGCACCTCCAGTTACTGTGCCTGTTAATAAAACAGAAGGCGTTCCGGCGCATACCTGAACTGTTGGTTGCGTGACAACTTGTACTTTTCTTAAAAAGGAAGACATGTAGTGAAATAACCCGCCCGTAGAGGCATTTCCGCCAAATACACCTAAGGCAAAATCATTTGGTGAAGGAAAAGCAGCAGAAGTATATGTATTTAGGATTGTATAGGTGCCAATTGGGCAGGTTACCAAACTCGTTAAATTAAGTTGAGCTCCCCAGAACGGTCCACCAATAAGGGTTGTAGTTCCGGGAACTTGAACAAAGGCTGTGCTTGGAACCGGAATGGATAGGGTACCCGTACTATTTGTTAAAGTAAATGAATTTTGTGCACCGTTTTTGCACAACAGGTTAATATAAAATCCTTGGTCGTTTGTTCTCGAAAAAGCAACTAAACTTGATCCTGCGCAACTCAGCGGAGGAAGGATTGCCTCACCTAATTCACAACCGGTACCGGAAGCATGCAAGCAATATACTTTTTTTGTTGAACTAATAAAAGTTAAGGGCTGTGTGGTTTTGTAATGATAGGTATCACCTTTATTCATTAATGTTGTTGTGGTTACACCATCATTAATCGTTAGTTGCGTAAAATTATCAGTTGCAACAACATAAGCACCTTCATGTTCCGGCCCATTCATAAATCCTTTGTTCAAGATGTAATCACGCCCAGTAATTTCAACCGGTACAATTTGATCACCCATTAAATCAAAACATCCTGTTACCCCTCTAACTGAGTCATCTGCTACAGTAACACAAATATCTTTATCGGAACTGATGGCAGTACCACTTAAATTATTTCCAACAACATTAGTATTTTGAAATGTATTTTCAATGGTGTAAACATCTCCCGGGTTAACTAATAAAACACTATAGGTTATGTTGGCTGGATGACCGACAACTGTTGTTTTCGGCAGTATCCAAACTGTTGTGTTAGCTTTGGTTGCAACAATATTAATTTGTTGTTTTGGTTGTGTTACAATCGCATCTCCATTTAAATCGCCGCCTAATGTTTGGTTAAACCACCTGGTTTGAAATGGGCAAAAGAAATCTTTACCAAAGCCATTTTGACCTTTTAGTGAGAAAGTTTCTGGATTAAAAAAGTTAGTTGCACGTGTAATAACATCATAAACAACAGTTATGTTGGCGTTTGTATTTGCCGGTACTGTTGGGTTTGTTGCAGCTGAAATGTACAATCCATATGGCAAAACTGTGTTAGCCGGGCGCGATTCCCAAAAATTGTAACCGAGTGAACTGGCATTCGCAATTTTGTTTTTCCACATCGTGTAATCAAAAGTTCCGGTGAAATCCAGAACAAAAGTTGTATCATATTTATTTGGCCCACTTAAAGCAGGTTGCCTAAATCGCACAACCGTTCCAGGTTGTCCTGAAAAATGGAATTTGATATCATCTTTCCACCAATGGTCAGGCGTTACCCAAGGTGCCGCGAACCAAAAACTGGTGTCAATTTGTGCGGATAAATTTACCGTGTTGGCGATAAAAATAAAAAACAGTATGACTAATTTATTTTTTTTCATCTTCAGTTTTTTTGTTTTTTAAGTTACTTTTAATTGAATTGTCAATGTTATTAAATTCTTCTTCATCAGCATCTAACACTTTATCAGTGGTGGTTTTACGTTTTTTGGCAGCTTTACTAAACTTCAAAACAATTTCGTGTGAGCCAGTTGAGTAATTTTGTAGTTGCGTTGTTGTGTAATCGTAAGCATAGGCTACAGTGAATTGATCCATAATGGTTGCTCCAATCATACCTGATAGAGACTCATTTTGACGATAGTTAAATGCAACCCAATAACTGTTTTTGTAGGTTAATTTCAAATTACCTTCTATTTGGTATGGTGCCGGTGAATTAAATCTTGCTAAAATACTTGGCTGCAATACCCATTCTTTTTTCTTTTTATCTAACGTAAAGTTGTAACCTGTACTAACGTAGTTGTGCGCAGTTAGTTTGCCGTTTGCATTACTCCAATTAATTCTTGAACTAACCAGCGAAAGGCTGCTGAAGCTGAAGAAAAATTTAGATGAATAAAGATATAATCCGGCATTCGCATCAAATACATTCGCATTTAAAATATTACTTCTTAAAAACGGATCATCTAAATCTGTTGGATAAGGTTTTGCATCATAGATCTTAACATTATACTGAGCGGCACCTGCACTAATTCCAAAGCCCAATTTGTAATTCTTATTAAGTTTTAAATGATATGCATATGCTCCTGAAAACGCAGTTTGATTTAATAAACCAACACGGTCATTCATAACTGTACCACCAATAGCCATATTTGGTTTCTTTTTTAAAGTACCATATCCATTCAAATAAGCAGTTCTTGGTGCGTCTTCAAATCCATTCCATTGTTGCCTATATTGTAAAGCATACTCTTGACCTTGGAATACGCCTGCATATGCCGGATTATACAAAAAAGGATTATTGATGAAATTCGTAAATAAGGTTTGTTGTTGTGCATTAACTAACCATGCATAACAAATTAAACCCAAAATAATATATAATTTTAACTTCATGTTTTACTTTAATAAGGTTACTGTTCCTTTGAAGATTCTATCTTCGTTATCTTTTAATTTTATCACGTAAAAATATGCACCAACAGGTAAAGGGTTTCCTTTATAACTTCCATCCCATGCATTGGAATACCCTGTACTTTTAAACAGTTCTTCTCCCCAACGATTAAATATTGAAATTTCGGCGTTAGGATAAAACACATTTATAAAATCGAGTCGCCAAATATCATTTTTGCCATCATTGTTTGGTGAAATCATATTTGGAATCAGCTTAGTGATTTCTGATGCAACATTGTTTATTCTAACTATATTGGTGAATGAACTAATGCAACCAAATTGATCGGTAATAGTTAAAGAAACAGTATATGTTCCATTAGCTGTGTAAGTTGTACTAGGGTTTTGAATGGTGCTGGTTTCACCATTACCAAAATTCCAAGCCCAGGATACAGCCGCTATACTGGAGTCAATAAAAGCAATGTTACTTGTTAAACTAACTAAATTACTTATAGAATAAACAAACTTGGCAACTGGTCTTGGTGTAATATTAACCGACTTGGTAATGCTACTTTGGCAATTATTGGTGCTCGTTACAACATGTGTAATGTTATAAATGCCTTGACCCGGAAAAATCAATGATGTATCCTTTGCAAAGGAAAAACCAAAACCACCAAAATCCCAATAATACCCATTAGCTGAAATGGAGCCCGGAGCTTGTATGGTTGACAAATCTGTGAAATTAATTTTTTGAGCCGAGCCAGAGCATTCTCTGCCAATTGAAAAGCTTGCTGTAGGTAATCCATAAACAGTTGCAATTCTGGTTACAGAATTGGCACACCCATAATTATTTTTAACTTCCAAAGTTGTCGAGTAGGTTCCAGGGGCAGTATAGGTTATTACAGGGTTAACAGTAGTTGATGTAATCCCGTTTCCGAAATTCCATAACCAAGAGCTTAAAGGAGTTGGATAGGAATTAATAGATAAGTCAATAAAATTAGAAGGCTGATTTAAACAAACAGGACTAACAGTAAAGTTAGCACTAGGTTCATCTCTAAAATCAATTCTGATTTGGTCGCTCGCACCAAAACACAAACCATTTGAAGTAGTACTAAAACTTAGTACTACAAAGCCATTAGCTGTTTCTGTTGGGGTTGCAATATAGGTTGGTGTTAAAGATGTTGGCGTATTTGTAAAAGTTCCACTTCCGCCATACCATACACCTGTGCTTGTTGCAGTACCCGAAATGATTGCGTTTAAAGCAACTATTGGAGCGTTTTTGCAACTATTCAGATCAGGTCCAACATTTACACTTGGTGGTTGGGTGAAAATAACGTTCACACTATCCATTACAGGTTTACATTGTTGGTTGTTGGTACTTACCAGTCTAAGTTTTACAGTTCCTGCAGCTATATCAGCAGCACTCGGAATATAATTGTTGATTAATGACAAGTTATTTGGTATAAAAACGCCAGTTCCAAAAGTTTGCCATTGACCTGTGCTGGTGGTTGTACCGGAAATAATTCCCGATAAGAAAACGGTTGGATTATTGGCGCATCTAAGAATTGGATTAATAGAGCTGGCATATACTTTCGGAGCTTTCCGAACAGTTATTTTTAATGTATCCCTTTCATTATTGCAACCCGGCGTGTTGGTACTAGTGAGTACCAATTTAATTAATGCCATTGAGGTATCAGTATTTGAAAGGTTATAAATGCTGTTTAAGACGCTGGCCCCCGGTACAAACGTTCCATTAGCGGGAGCTACTGCATTCCATATACCTTGATTGGATGAGCTAATTATATTGCCTCCTAATTGAACAGTTCCGTTGTTAGAACAAATTGTTTGGGCTAATCCCGGGTTAACAATTGGAGGTTGTTTAATGTGTAATTTAAAGGAGTCAATTTTATTCGGGCAAATGCCGGTGCTAGTTAATACAAATTTTATAATACCGCCCACTGTTGTTGGTGTTGGCTTTACGAGTGTGTCAATTAGAGCAGGTGTGTAAACATTACTGGTGTATGTTGTTAAGGATGAACCAAAAGTTCCAAAACCATTATATGACCAAACACCTGTATTGGGACCACCTCCAATAATGCCAGCTAAAGTGTAAGTTGTATTACCACAAATAGTAGCACTTGGCACTGCACTTGCTTTTACAAAAGTTTCACTTCCAAATTCACTTCCAAATGCGTAAGAACTGCCGCCAGCAGTACCGCCATTATGCGCAGCAGCTCCAAATAAATCGCCGGCATTTCTTAAAACGTTATGTGAATTAACCGGAATTTGGGATGTAGTAAAATACAATCTTGCAGCAACTAAATCACCGGCGGTGCCTGGCACAGTTGTAAAACTTGAAGGTGAAATAGGAACCGGTGTTCCATTACTAGTTAACGTAAAAGTACCTTGATTTCCATTTCTGGTATATAGTTGAAGATTTAAGGAATCTGCACTTAATCTGACAAATGTGTTGGTATAAGATCCGGCACAATATGCAGCTGGTAACTGTGCACCACTTAATTTACAACCGTAACCTGCCATTTGAAATAAATAAGTTGGTTTTCCTGTTTTGATGTAAGTTAAATTAGAAATGTTCACAGAATATGTTTCGCCACTATTAATTAACCAACTTGCAGAACCAGTTGGTGTATTAATTGATAAACTTGTGCCATTTTCCGGAGCTAGTATATATGCCACTTCGCTTGAAGCAGTTCCTCTTATAAGCACATAATCCTTGCCAATCTCAGAGGTATTTGTGATTTGATCAGCAAATGTGGAATGACAAGCTGTATTGGTGGAAACTGCACCGTTGATTGTTATGGCAATTGGTTTGTCTGCAGATACAATACTTCCGGCAAGCTCGCTTGGGTTTACGACACCATTGTCTCTCATTGAAAAAGTCTGTCCTTGAGTTAAGGTAATAGCAAAGGTTACGTTTTTAGCTCTGCCAATGCAGGCAGCCCTTGGCGTAATTAAAACAGTAGTTAAGCTGGCACTGGTTGCAACAATATCAAATCCAACACCAACATCTGTAAAGGTTGTGGTGCTGCTGTATGTGTTTGGAAATGGCAAATAAAAATCGGTACCAAGTGCACGCTTGCCTTTAAGAGATAGGAGTTCTTTGTTTCCTGAAGAAGTAATTGAATAATAAGCGTTAATTGGGTTTGTAGAACTAATGTAGATACCTTTGTTAGAAACCGAGTTAGTAGGTGAACTTTCAATTGCTGTAATAGAAGATGTTAAATTTACCAATGATGTTGTATTAGCTGCGATAACAAAACTAAAGTTGAGTGCCGCCACATTGGCAGGTTGTCTAACATAAACAGTGCTCGGCAAAGTCCCGGTTTGAATATGAAGCCCGATTGGATTGTCACCCATCGTAGAAGAAATATTAGGAGCAACGAACCAAAAACTCGTATCTTGTTGAGCGTTAATTGATAATGGTCCTATAATTAGAGTAAGGAAAGTGAATAGCCTTTTTATCATATTATCTGTATGAAAACAATGTTTTAAACTACGAATATAAAAAAAATATAGAGAAAACATAAAAATATATAAAAATTTGACCAATAATCGCTAAAAATGACCATTTATTGATAATTTGGTGATTTAATCTTGTAAAATATTAATGTGGCAATTGAAAAGAGTTTAGTAGAACCATTTAAAAATTTAGAATTACTTGCAAAACAGGTTGTTGAAGGGTTTATTACGGGTTTACATAAAAGCCCTTTTCATGGTTTTAGTGTAGAATTTGCAGAACATAGATTATACAACAAAGGCGAAAGTAGCAAGCACATTGATTGGAAATTGTTTGCTCGTACAGATAAGTTATTTGTCAAACGATACGAAGAGGAAACAAATTTACGTTGCCAATTGGTTATAGATTCTTCAGCCAGTATGAATTTTCCGGTTGATCAACCGAATACGAAGCTAACTTTCAGTATTTATGCAGTAGCTGCTTTATGCGAATTGTTAAAACAGCAACGTGATGCTTTTGGATTAACACTTTTTGATCGTGAAATAAATAAACATTACCCGGCAAAAAGTAGTCCTTCGCATCAAAAACTAATTTTAAATGAATTGAATGATTTACTTGATAAGGGGGCTAAAACAGGATTAACTAACGCAGCTGAATCAATAAATCAAATAGCTGAGGTAATCCATCAACGCTCTTTGGTAATTATTTTTAGTGACATGTTCGAGTCATCCGATGACATTGAAAAGCTTTTCTCTGCTATGCAGCATTTAAAATATAAAAAACATGAAGTAGTTTTATTTCATGTGACTGACAAATCAAAAGAACTGGATTTTGAATTTGAAAACAAACCTTATCATTTTATTGATTTAGAAAGTGGCGAAGAAATAAAACTTAATCCAAATCAGGTTAAAGAAGATTATTTAGCTAAAGTAAGTGGTTTTTATGAAAATTTAAAAAACCGTTGCGGTATGTACAAGATTGATTTTGTGGAGGCTGATATTAACAAAGGATTTAACGAGATTTTATACACTTATTTGGTTAAGCGTGCGGCAATGCTTTAACCCGGAAAACTATTTTGCATCACAATTTTAAACCATGATGTAAAGTCTTGAGGCTTATTTTTAATCCATGCTCTTAAATCAATTAAACTAATCCACTTATAAGCATTCACCTCATCCTTATTAATTACCGGACTTTCATTGTGCTTACCTACAAAAACATGATCAAGTTCATGTTCAGTTAAATCATTGTCGAAATCGGTTTTGTAAATAAAACTTGTTTGATGCGTTAACTCCGTTTCAATACCCATTTCTTCTTTTAGCCTTCTTTTGGCGGCACTTATTAATTCTTCTCCAGGACGCGGATGGCTGCAACAAGTATTGGTCCATAAACCGGCACTGTGGTATTTTGAAAATGCTCTTTGTTGCAATAGCATTTCATTCGTCTCGTTAAAAACAAAAACCGAAAATGCACGATGAAGCAAACCTTTTTGGTGTGCTTCCATTTTTTCCATTGTTCCAACAGGTTGGTCGTTCTCGTTTACAAGTATTACGTATTCTGTCATTTAATTTTATCTAATTCACTTTGCTGAATTTGTTTTGTTGCCAAAAGATAACTGGTAATTTTTAGGTACAATTCACCATCATTTGTTTTTATTTTGCCTAAGTTAGATAAAATATATTTTTTGTCAGAAATAATTTGTTTGTTATAATTTAAAATTGAAGGCACATTGGATTGCAAAACAAATCTTATGTACCTTGTTTCTACAGAAGAAGTATCCGCCGCTATTGCTTTTTCCAAAAGGCCTTTACCTTCATTAAATAAACTCAGCTTAGATGCAGGATTAAATTTATACTTTGCCGAGGTCATTACAGCACTTGCATAGTAAGCCAGTTTAACATTACCGGCAATTTGATTTTGAGCTGAAGTGCTTATCTCCTTTAATTTAAGCACATGTACCTCCTGATAACTTATTTTTTCAAATAAATTTCGCATTTCGCTTAAAGAGGTTGAGTTTAAAAAAGGAATTAGAAGTATAAAAGCAAATAGTTTCATTATAAAAGATTCAAACTATTTCTAACGTAACTTTTGGCAAACAACGCCACTTTTTGTCCATTAGGAATTCGAATTCTTTCATCTAGAATTTGACTGGCAGGGGTATTTTTTATTTTATTAAACAATGATTTGTAATAAATATAGGCCACATAAACGCCAAGCCTGGCCTTCTTTGGAAGCATTTTAATACCAGTGAGGCCTTTATCAAAATCGGCAGCTATGTCTTTTTCAATTTCTGCTTTGGTTGATGCATCAAAGTTTTCGAAACTAACATTTGGAAAGTAGACACGGCCCATTCCTTTGTAATCGGCTTGTAAATCGCGCAAGAAATTAATTTTTTGGAATGCACTGCCCAGGGCCATTGCCTCTGGCGTTAATTTTTTGTACAAATCCTCGTTGCCTTGAACAAATACCTTTAAACACATTAAACCAACAACTTCTGCACTGCCAACGATATATTCTTTGTAAGCTTCAGCTGTATACTCCCGTTTATTAAGATCCATCTCCATACTTTTTAAGAAAGTTTCGATGAGGTCGTGATCAATATTGTATTTATTTACCACCCATTGAAAGGCATTCAGGATGGGGTTAAGGCTTATTTTGCGTTCAATAGCTGTATAGGTGTCTTTTCTGAACTCCTCTAAAAGAACCTTCTTGTCGTAGTCATGAAATGTATCAACAATTTCATCTGCAAACCTAACGAAACCATAAATACTGTATATAGGATGGTGAAATTCCTGACTTAAAAAGCGGATACCTAAACTGAACGAGGTGCTGTATTGCCTTGTTACCATTTTACTGCTTTTAATTGAAACTTCGTCAAACAATGCTTTCATAGATTTAGTTGTTTTTGTTTAAATAATTTACTACTTGCTCGGCAGCTAATTTCCCTGAGATTAAAGATGGAGGTACGCCGGGACCTGGGACAGTTAACTGACCTGTGTAAAACAAGTTTTTAACCTTTTTGTTTAAGATGCTTGGTTTTAAATGTGCAGTTTGCATCAAGGTATTTGCTAAACCATAAGCGTTACCTTTGAATGAATTATAATCTTCAACAAAATTACTTGGAGCATACGAGCGTCTATAAACAATGTTCTCTTTAATATTTGAACCGGTTTTAGCTTCTATTCGTTTGATAACAAGGTCAAAATAGTTGTTTCTGATATCTTCGGTATCTTTTAAGCCGGGTGCAACTGGTATCAGAATGAATAAATTTTCATGATTTTCAGGTGCTACGTGTTTATCTGTTTTGTTTGGGTTACAAACGTAAAATAATGGTTTATCAGGCCATTTAGGTGATGAGTAAATATCCTTGGCATGCTGCGAAAAATCCTCATCGAAAAACAAGTTATGATGCAAAAGCTGATCAATTTTTCCTCTAACGCCAACATAATAAATTAAGCAACTAGGAGCCATTTTGCGACTTTCCCAATACTTATCATCATATTTTCTTGAATCTTTTGGAAGTAGAGTTTGTTCTGTGAAATGATAATCGGCACTGGATATTAATGCTGAAAATCCATTTTTGTTTTCAGCTAATTTTATTGATTTCGCTATCTTATCTGTAACGTTAATGGCAGTTACATTGGCATTGTTGACAAACTTAACGCCAAGCTCAAGCGCCAGTTGATGCATTCCATCGATGATTTTTTTCATACCCCCCATAGGATACCAGGTACCCAATGCTAAATCGGCATAATTCATTAAGCTATACAAGGCTGGGGTATGTTGTGGTAAAGCACCTAAAAATAAAACAGGAAATTCAAGCAATTGAATGAGTTGCTCATTTTTAAAAGAAGAGCGTACGTGTTGACTCATACTTTTAAAAACGTCTAATTTAAATAAGCCTCCTATTAATTTTGAGTCAATTAATTCATTGATCTTAATACCCGGTTTGTATACTAAGTTATGAATCCCGACCTCGTATTTATATTTTGCTTCATCTAAAAAAGTTTTAAGTTTTGAACTGCTGCCAGGTTCAATTTTTTCAAATAAATGATATAACTCTTCAAGGCTGGATGGCACATCAATATGAGAATTCTGATAATAAACCCTGTAACCCGGCGATAAACGTTTTAACTCGTAATAATCACTTACTTTTTTACCAAAATCATTAAAAAATCGTTCAAAAACATCAGGCATCCAATACCAGCTTGGACCCATATCAAAACTGAATCCATTTTCAGTGTACATCCTTGCTCGGCCGCCCACTGTATCGTGTTTTTCGTAAACAGTTACATTATAACCCCACTTGGCAAGGTAACATGCAGCTGATAAACCAGAAAAACCGGCACCAATTATGGAGATGTTATGATTCATGACTTGTTGTTTAATAAAGATAAACAAAAGAGTTGTACTTTTGTTTAATCTTTTGTATTAAATTTTAAACAATCGCTAAAACTATAAATATCATTGGGTCCGGATTCGGTTCCTTATCTGCGGCTATTAGGTTAGCAAGCCTTGGTTTTAATGTAACGGTTTTTGAAAAAAACGCCTATCCCGGCGGTAAATGTTGCGAAATAAAAATTGATAATTACCGATTTGATAAGGGACCTTCTCTTTTTACTATGCCTCAGTTAGTTGATGAATTGTTAGCTTTTTCTCCACAAAAAATTGAGTTTAAGTATGAAAAACTAAGCACCATTACACACTATTTTTACGAGGATGGATTAATGGTTACAGGTTTTGCCAATGCTGATGCTCTGGCGGAGGAATTGCATGTTAAATTAGGAGAGGAAAAAGAACAGGTAAAGGCTCATTTAAAGGAAGCTTCTTTCTTTTATAAGGTAACGGCGCCGGTTTTTTTAACACAATCAATCCATAAATTTAAATACCTTTTTAATTTAAATACACTCAAAGGCATCTTATCATCATATCGTTTAAGGTTGTTTAGCACCATGCACGCGGTGAATACTAAACGCTTTAAAAACGAAAAAACAGTTCAGCTATTCAATCGTTTTGCAACTTATAATGGTAGCAGTCCATACATGGCTCCGGCGCTACTAAATATTATACCACACCTTGAATCGTCTATGGGTGCATATTTACCAAAAAAAGGAATGAGTGATATTTCTCACGTTTTGGTTGCATGTGCAAAAGCATTAGGCGTTAAGTTTTTATTTAATCAAACAGTTACCAAAATTTTGCTTGAAAATAATAGTGCAATTGGATTAGTAAGCAATGGTGAAGTTTTTAAGAGTGACCTAACGCTCGCAAATTCAGACATGCACGCTGTTTACAAAACATTGCTTCCTGAAAAGTATACACCATACAAGTTGTTAAATCAACCAAAGTCGAGTAGTGCATATATTTTTTATTGGGGTATCCGATCTAAATTTCCGCAATTGCACTTGCATAATATTTTGTTTAGTCAAAACTATCAAAAGGAATTTGATTGTCTGTTTAATTCGGAAGAGCCATTTGAAGACCCCACTATTTATATTAATATCACCAGTAAATTAATTAAAAGCGATGCGCCTTCGGATGGCGAGAATTGGTTTGTGATGGTAAATGTGCCGCACAACCATTCTCATGGCCAAATTAATTATGCAACAAAATTGAGAAAGTTAGTGATTGAAAAAATTAACAGAATGCTGAAGACTTCAATAGAAGAGCTAATTGAGGCAGAGGAGATTTTAGATCCTTTTAGTATCGAAACACAAACTTCTTCTTGGGGAGGTTCACTTTATGGCAATGCCAGTAATTCCAAATGGGCTGCATTTTTAAGACATGCCAATTTTAGTTCAACCATAAAAAACTTATATTTCTCAGGTGGTAGTGTGCATCCGGGCGGTGGAATTCCGTTAGCTTTGTTAAGTGGCAAAATCGTTTCTAATATCATTAAAGATGATCATTGTTAATCATTTAGTTACGTTTTTGACTGGTTTTTTGGCTTTGGTATATGTGAGTGGCGCCATTGGATTTTGTATAAACCCGGCATTTTTTGCGCCTTTTACACCATTTAATTTATTGTTTACAGCCTTTGTTTTTTTAATTGTTCAATATAAGAAATCAGCAGGCAATCGCATTTTTTTTATTTTTTTGGTTATTTCTTTGATTGGATTTGTAAGCGAGGTAATTGGTGTTAAAACTGGTTATGTTTTTGGAAACTATGTTTATTTAGAAGGTTTAGGAATTAAGTTTTTAAATGTGCCATTAGTTATTTCTTTAAATTGGGCAATTATGGTCTGTTGTGGAGCCATTATTAGTTTTCGTTATTTTAAATCATCTTTTTTAGCAAGCTTGGTCTCTGCCAGTTTAATCACTGCAGTAGATTTACTTATAGAGCAAAGTGCCCCTAAACTTAATTTCTGGATTTTCGAAAACGGCATGCCCGGTTGGCACAATTACATTGGGTGGTGGTGCTTAAGTTTTTTGGCAACCTATTGGTTCAGGCATGATTTTTCGAAATTAAACCGTATGGTGGCTTATGTGGTATTAAGTTTAATTAGTTTATTTTTTACTGTGGTTTATCTTTTTGGGAAGCCTGTTTTATCAAGTTAATCTGATGCAGTAATTAAGTATAATAAATGTTAACGATCTTTTTAATGCAAGGATAGAAGATCTCAGCAATTTCTCTTGTTATATTTTACGAAAATGGATTTTAGTAAGCTTTTAGCCATTCAATAGCTTTTGTTGCAACGGTAAATAATTTAGAGGGTCGGTTTTGTGAGGCAATTTTAAGGTACATGTTGCCAATAATACGCTGTGCCAGTGAGTTCACCACAATGGCTTCAGCTATGTGCCTGTTAACATTTGCTTCTTCGGTTCGCATAAATTTTTGAGCCTCAGACGTTAACTCCGAAAATGCCCCGGCAATGCTCAACAATTTTGATTTACTTTCTAAATTAAACAGGTCAATTAAGCTCAGCATTTCCTTAATATCCATTACATCAATGGTTGAATTATTTTTCGTTTGAATAACAACCATATCACCTTCGCAAAGGTAAACATCAAACTGTTTACCGGCTTGTCTTTTTAAAATGGATAAACCGCAAAATAGCATATGAAATTCAAAAATACAAAAAAAGGCGAAGATAAAAAAAACGGATGAAATGGATTTTTAGAGATACAAGTTTGATTATTATAATTATTCGCAATGAGATGCCTTAGTGTCACAATGAAGAAAACAAGCCGCTGATGCGTTTTACTTTTTATTTTGTATGCATGCCTTCAAGTTGGGCATGGGGCATATCGCTAAAATAAAAAACCGCTCTTGAGGAGCGGTTTTCTTAATTTTAGAGACCCCTATTGCACCTATTTTAGACCGTCCACTTTAGTGTCTACTCATTATTTATAAAACACCAAAACCAGCACTGTGTAAGGGTTTTGGTTATTTTCTTTGAGGTCCCGAGCGGATTATTATCATGATCCGCATTGGGAAGGCCTGGGTCAGAATACGAAATGTAACAGCCTAATGGCTGTTATTCTTATTTTCATTCTCATGCTTAAGCAAGCTAACCTTGCTACGCATTCAATGAAAACAAAAACGCCTCCCCTAGGGGAGGCGTTTTTGTTTTTATCGAGGTCCCGAGCGGATTCGAACCGCTGTAGGAGCTTTTGCAGAGCTCAGCCTAGCCACTCGGCCACAGGACCCTAACTATTTTAGACCGTTTTTCTTGGTTTTTGATTGATTACCAAAAATGGCATTTAAATAGATCCGTAAAATTACACAATTTTTTTTGGTTTCAATACATCTTACTAAAATTAGCTATCAAGTCCTTAAAAATCAAGCCTTAATTTTAAAGTTCATAATCCCCTCTAAACTAACAAAAGGCTTCCTGCTGAAAAAGATGATGGCAGTTAGTAAAATTCAAAAACTTTTCCATTCATTTTTTGTTCTTTTATCATTATAACCGCTACATTTAATGCATTATTACAAATCATGAATCACCTAGTAGCACCTTCAGTTTTATCAGCCAACTTTACCAATTTACAGGCTGATATTGAATTAATTAATTCCAGTGAAGCTGATTGGTTTCATGTAGACGTTATGGATGGCGTTTTCGTGCCTAACATATCCTTTGGTTTTCCGGTCATTAAAGCCTTGCAAAAGTTTGCTAAAAAACCATTAGATGTTCATCTAATGATAGTTGACCCCGACCGTTACATTTCGCAATTTAGAGAGGCTGGGGCAGAGGTTTTAACAGTGCATCTGGAGGCATGTAATCACCTGCACCGTAGTATTCAATCCATCAAACAACATGGCATGAAGGCAGGTGTAGCCATTAACCCGCACACCAATGTTGAATTGTTGAGAGATTGTCTAGCAGAAATTGATTTGGTTTGCGTGATGAGCGTTAATCCGGGATTTGGAGGTCAAAAATTCATCGAACATACCTATACGAAAGTTAAAGCGCTTCGCAGCCTAATTGAGCAAACCGGAAGTAAGGCTTTAATTGAAATTGATGGAGGTGTTGATTTATCAAATTATAAAAAATTACTTGAATGCGGCGCCAATGTTTTGGTAGCCGGAAACACTGTTTTTGCAAGTCAGAACCCTATCGAAACCATTGCTATCTTAAAAAATAAATCATAAATAACCCAAAAAAATTGTTTTATAATAACCGACATTGTATATTAGTAACTTAAAATCAAAATAATGGATCCATTAAAAGAGAAATTCAAAGCAAAAGCCGAAGTACTGGCAGCTGAGATTAAAGACATTATCAAAAACCATGGTGATTTAAAATTAGGTGAGATCACCGTTGCACAGGTATATCAGGGCATGCGAGGCATGGTGGGTATGGTTACGGAAACATCTCGCTTAGATCCGGAAGAAGGTATTCGTTTCAGAGGATACTCTATTCCTGAGTTACGGAAACAATTACCAAAGG
The DNA here is from genome assembly GCA_020403265.1 of Bacteroidota bacterium. Taxonomy (GTDB): domain Bacteria; phylum Bacteroidota; class Bacteroidia; order B-17B0; family Aurantibacillaceae; genus Aurantibacillus. The sequence goes on along the minus strand of JADBXZ010000043.1, from coordinate 1,279 downwards.
CTCCGGGAGGAACTGAACCATTGCCCGAAGGTATATTTTATTTAATGTTAGTTGGAGAGCTTCCAACACAGGAAGATGTTACTTTCATTACAACTGAATGGACAAAACGTAATAACGTTCCAAAACATGTGTTTGATGTAATTGAAAAATTACCTGCTGATACGCATCCTATGACGCAGTTTGTAGTTGGTGTGATGGCCATGCAAACCGAGAGTTTATTTGCAAAAGCTTATGCAAAAGGAATGAGCAAAAAAGAATATTGGGATTATGCATACGAAGACAGCATGAATTTAATTGCCCGTTTACCTCGTATCGCTGCTTACATCTATCGTCGTAAATACAAAGGTGGTGTTCATATTGAACCGGATCATAAATTAGACTGGGCAGCCAACTTTGCTCATATGTTAGGTTATGATGCTGTTGATTTCAAACGTTTAATGCGTTTATACCAAACAATTCACGTTGATCATGAAGGCGGGAATGTTTCTGCGCATACCACTCACTTAGTAGGTTCAGCTTTAAGTGACCCTTATTTGGCTTTTGCTGCCGGTATGAATGGTTTGGCAGGTCCTTTACATGGTTTGGCTAATCAGGAAGTATTAGGATGGATCATGGAGTTAAAAGAGAATTTAGGTGGTGGTTTACCAACCAAAGAACAAATCGCAGATTATATCAAACAAACATTAACTGAAGGAAAAGTAGTGCCGGGATATGGTCATGCTGTATTGCGTAAAACGGATCCACGCTTTACCGCACAACAGGATTTTTATAAAACATGGATTAAACATGATGACATTTGCGAAATCGTGCAGATGGTTTACGAAGTTGCACCTCCGATTTTAGAGGCAACAGGTAAAATTAAGAACCCGTGGCCTAACGTTGATGCACACTCAGGCGCTCTTTTAGTTCACTATGGTATGCATGAGCATGATTTTTACACTGTACTGTTTGGCGTTAGCCGTTCATTAGGTGTTTTAGCAAGTTTAATTTGGGATAGAGCAACAGGTTCACCAATTGAACGTCCGGGTTCCTTAACAACCGAAAACATTAAAGCTAAAATTAAAGCGGCAAAAGAGGCTGCCAAATAAGGAAGTATATTTTTAATAATTTATTAAACGGCTTAAGATTTCTTAGGCCGTTTTTTTATCCCATTTTATTCATTTGGAAAACCAAATGAATAAACGATGTAAGAAAATCAACCATTTGTGCAGAAATACCTGAAATACCGTTGTGAAATAAGTAATGGTCCAATTTCGTTTCCCTTCATTGCACCAAACTT
>JADBXZ010000042.1 GCA_020403265.1 Bacteroidota bacterium | reverse complement strand
TTCGACAGCTTTCAAATGGAAGGTCAATTATTAGCCTTAGCTAACTATCAAGGTGGTTGCGAACGTATTAAAAACACTCCTTTACTAAGACAATACGATTTTTTCACAAGAGTATTTCTCTACACGTTTATGCTGTTGCTTCCTTTTTCATTGATTGGTGATTTTACCAAAATGAATATTGACTATTTGATGATACCCGTTTCGATTATCATTTCATTTGTCTTTGCCATTATCGGTAAAGTTGGAGAAGTAAACGAAGACCCTTTTGAAAACAGGATTACAGATGTTCCATTAACAGCCATGTGTAATACAATAGAAAGAGATTTACGAGAAATGCTTGAAGAAAATGATTTGCCGAAAAAGTTAGAAGCAGAAAACGGTTTTCTATTTTAATGAACAACATAAATCAAATACCAACGAGCCGAATTGAGGCATTTAGTGATGGCATAATTGCTATCATTATTACGGTTATGGTTTTTGATTTGAAATTGCAGGAAATACCCACCGACAAAACCGTTTGGAGTGAATTGATAAAACTAACTCCAAAATTTATTTCTTATGCAATTAGTTTTCTAATGCTTTCCATTATGTGGGTTAATCATCATCAATTATTTCATCAAATTAAACACACAGACCGAAAACTACTTTGGTATAGCATTCATCTGTTATTTTGGATGAGTGCAGTTCCCTTTGGAACAAATTTTATTGGAGTAAATCCCTTGCTTTGGCAGGCATCCTTTTTTTATGGTTTCATCTTTTTTATGAGTGCTTTGTCATTTACAACACTTAGAAATTATGTAATCAAAAATAATTTACTGCACGACAGTATCAACAAGCAATCACACATAAAAATCAGAAATAAAAACCGAGTGGCTTTATGCATTTATCTTTTGGCATCCTTTGTTAGCATTGTTTCAGTTTACATTTCTTTTGTCCTGTTTTTTATTGTTCCAGCCATGTATTTTATTCCTGAAAAAATAACTCACTCAAATATTAACACATTATGAAAATAGCAATTATAGGCACTGGCAATGTAGGCGGTGCTTTAGCCACGAAATGGGCTAATGAAGAACACGAAATAAAATTAGGTGTTAGAGATGTAAGCAGTTTTAAAGGGAAAGAACTATTGACTAATCCAAATACCGAAGTTCTTACAATAGAAAATGCTGTAAAAGTTTCTGACATTATTCTACTTTCAACTCCTGCAACAGCTACCGTTGAAGTAGTAAAAAGTTTGGGCGACACAACTGGTAAAATTATTATTGATGCTATGAATATAGTGATGGGTAGAGGACCGCAAGGATATAAACATACGACAGATGCAATTTTGGAAAACACAAAAACTAAAGATGTTGTGAAGTGCTTTAATACAACTGGTTTCAACAATATGCAAAATCCAAATTATAGAAATATTGCTCTGGATTTATTTGTAGCAGGTGATAGCGAAAAAGGAAAACAAGCAGCTATACAATTAGCCAAAGACGCAGGTTTTGCCGAGTGCTATAATATTGGCGGAAACGACAAGTTTGAACTCATGGAACAATTTGCTTGGTTTTGGATTAACCTTGCTATGTTTCAGGGGCAAGGAAGAGAAATTGGTTTTAAATTATTGAAGCGATGAAAATAGCGTTGGTTACAGGTGCATACAAAGGACTTGGTTTTGAGTGGTGCAGACAACTTGGAAAGCAAGGTTACAAAGTAATTCTAACTGCAAGAGATTTAGAAAAAGCTCAGGAAGCAGCCGAACTTTTGAATGAACAAGAATTAGTTATTTATCCGAAAGCATTAGAAGTTAAGGATGAAAAGCAAATAGAAGAAATAGCAGTTTGGTCAAGTGAAATGTTTGGACACATTGACCTGATTGTAAACAATGCAGGAATAAATCCAAAAGACTATGCGGACAAATCAAGAATGGCAAAAGCATTTAATCTCAAAGACCTTGATGCAAAAGAAATGTTGGACGTTCTGCATATAAATAGCATTGCACCATTGTTAATAGTAAAACACTTCAGACAACTACTTTTTAAAAGTGAAAAGCCAATGGTAATAAACATTTCAAGTTGGTTGGGCTCAGTGACAAACTTAACTTTTGGTGGACATTATGGCTATGTTGGAAGCAAAAACTTATTGAATGTGTTTAATAAATCAATGGCTAACGAATTGAAACAGGAAAACATCATTTGTATAAATGTAAATCCTGGTTGGGTTCAAACCGACATGGGTGGACAAAAAGCTCAATTTACAACAGAACAAGCTGTAACAAACATTTTGACCAATATCGTTTCAAAAGTTTCCATTGGCGACAGCGGTAAATTCTTAAACTTTGACGGTATCGAACATCCTTGGTAAAGCCATCGCATAGGTGTAAGCACATTTGCAATTCACACAAGCCAACACACAGACCAATAATTGCAAAAGAGCTTTCACCTTTCCCGACAGAAAAATTATTTTTTAAAATTTCCTTCCCTTCTAAAATTTTTAAATCCGCCAACACACAGCCGACACAAAAGCAGTAAGCGGACAGCGAAACCCGTATCAGACTTGACTTTCACGATACAAGGAAAGAACGCCAGCTGGTAACAGCGGTTTGGCGTAATGGCGGGTGATAGTCCGACTAAAGTCAGGTTTAAATTAGCTGTAACCCTTTTCTGTAAAGAGTCATAGCACAAAAATAGGCTGTTTCAATTTCGTGGGTAGTACCCCACCCTTTTCTAAGGAGAAAATGCTAGGGGTAGTCCATTCATTTTTCTCCAGGCTTTATAAGTGTCTTTTATAAATTCCAGTAACCCTACATAGCTCATCAAATGCAGGCGTATAACCGTAATCATATTGGCAAAAGACTTCTTGGTCGCCGCCTTTTTCCTTATAACTACCATCAGCAACTGAGCCATCAACACACAATAAACCTGCATTTTGATTGCATTGGGACTCTCCCCCCAGAAGTACCTCAGGGGAAAGTTCTGCTTAATTTGCTTGAACAATAGTTCAATCATCCAACGGTTTTTATAAATGGTTGCAATTTGTTTCGCCTGCAAGGTGAAGTTATTAGTAATAAAAACATACTGCTTGCCATCTTCTGATGAGTACTCAATGCGCCTGAGCTTTAGTCGTTCCACCACGATGCCATTTTGTTTCACTCCCACAGTAATGTACTGTTCCTTCAATACCCCTCTGGCCTTGTGTTTCTTCGTTCTATCCAGGATTACCTTGGTCACATGATAGTCCGCATTCTTGCGTTCTCTGGTCACAAACCATATCTTTTCTCTTGTCCACTTAGAGAACTGACCGTATGTGGTGTAGGCCTTGTCGAATACAACCCAACTGTTAGCTACCAGCTTCAGATGATATAAAAATCGCTGGTCGTGCTCCCTGGCTTCGGTGATCCGGGCAAACTCCACCGCACCACTGAAGGCATCCATCATGGCGTGCACCTTAAATCCACCCTTCTTTCTTGCCCCATCCAATCTGTTGCGGCCAACACCCTGCAAAATATCACTGAATAACTGTATAGTGCTGCTGTCAATTATTTTTAAGTTTCTGATACTCAACCCCTTTAACCGGCTGTCCAGGATAGAGCTGTGATATTTATTGAGTAGGCCGTAGTACAATGACTCAAAAACTCGATAATCTCGCCTGTTGTTTGCATCTGAAAGGGTACTGCGAGCCGGTGCCTTATCAAAACCTAAGTGAGACAGTTTGCCCTCACAAGCCAAAAGGCCCTCACTAAGCTCCCGGAGCCCATTGCAATAGCTGAAAACCCCGTATAAAAGGCTTACCAGATGAACCCGAAACGGCAAACGCTTATAGTACCTGTTTGACTGGTGTTTCTTACTTGATTGCTGTATCAAAGAACTGGGTATTACATCTAATATTTGAGATAATACCGGCTGTCCGACAAATTTTTTAACTTCGCTCATCGTAATGTTTAGTTGTGGTAAACCAAACTTAACGATTATGGGCGGTTCTTAGGAACTGCCCTTTTTT
>JADBXZ010000041.1 GCA_020403265.1 Bacteroidota bacterium | reverse complement strand
GCAAAGGACGTAGGGACGACCGAGACCGCTAAAAATCATATTAAAGAATTGTTTGGTGGTATCGCTGTATTCGAAACACCTAAATCGGTTGGTCTAATTAATTCATTTCTACAGATGGGTGCAGACGATGGCATCGTTCTCGATTTCTTTGCAGGCTCTGGCTCCACCGCACAAGCCGTTTTAGAACTCAACAAACAAGACGGAGGCAATCGAAAATTTATTTTAGTTCAATTACCAGAATTATGTGATGAGAATAGTGAAGCCTACAAAGCAGGTTTCAAAACAATTGCCGATATTTCAAAAGAGCGCGTCAGAAAAGTCATTCAGAAAATTCAAAAAGAGAAATCTGAAAAACCAGATTTATTTGAAAACGGTAAACTGGATTTAGGTTTTAAAGTTTTCAAACTCTCATCTTCAAATTTCAAAATCTGGCGTGGCAATGAAATAACCGAAGAAAATCTCACCACCCAATTAGATGCATTTACCAATCCGGTAAAGGAGGGCAGCGAAACAGACAATATGTTTTATGAACTCCTGCTAAAGGCGGGCTATCAATTGACTGATAATGTTGATAAAAGACTACTTTTTTATTCTGTAAAGGATAATGAGTTAATTATTGTCTTTGATAAAATGGCTTTTGAAAATGTAGAAATAATAGTTAAAGCTATCCCTAAACCAAAAAAGGTAATCACTCTTGATAACCTCTTTGTTGGTAATGACCAGTTAAAGACCAATACTGTATTGCAGATGAAACATGCTGGCATTGACTTTAAAACCGTTTAAAGAAATAGCCGATGAAACTGCACTTTGACAGCAACCAGGAATATCAGTTAGAGGCCATTAGGTCGGTAACGGATTTATTTGAAGGTCAGCCTTTAAACGGTGGAGATTTTGAATTTACCTTGACTCAATCCGGGCAACTGTTAACCGAGAATGGTTTCGGAAATCATTTAAAGCTTTCCGAAGACCAACTACTTGCCAATGTAAAAACAATTCAGGAGCGAAACGAAATCAAAGACCCCGTAACTGAATTGCAGGGAATGAATTTTTCCATTGAAATGGAAACTGGTACCGGAAAGACTTACGTTTATCTGCGAACCATTTATGAATTAAATAAACTTTACGGGTTCAAGAAATTTCTGATTGTTGTTCCCTCGGTTGCCATTCGTGAAGGTGTAATCAAGAATCTTAAAATCACACACGAACATTTTCAATTGCTTTACGACAATACGGCAATAACTTTTAATGTGTACGACAGCAAGCGCGTTTCTAACCTGAGAACCTATGCAAATAGTAATGCCGTTCAAATTCTGGTAATCAATATAGATTCGTTCGCCAAAGACGAAAACATCATCAATAAAATTAACGAGACAGGCAAGAAGCCTATTGAGTTTATTCAAAGCACAAACCCAATTGTGATTGTGGATGAACCGCAAAACATGGAAACCGAAATTAGGAGAAGGGCTATTTTAAATCTTAATCCGCTCTGCACACTTCGCTATTCCGCAACGCACACCAATGTTTATAATCTTGTCTATTCGCTGAATCCTGTGAAAGCCTACGATTTGGGTTTGGTTAAACAGATTGAAGTAGATTCTGTTGTAAGTGAAAACGCCATGAATGAAGCGTTTATTCAGGTTGAAAAGATAAGTGCAACCAAAACCAAAATTACGGCCAAGATTAAAATTGATTGCAACACCAATAAGGGTGTTACGAAAAAGTCGGTGTCCGTAAAAGTAGGAGACGATATTTTTAAGCTTAGCAACAACCGAGAGATTTACAAAGACGGTTTTATCATTGACGAAGTGGATGCGGGTAATCAGAGTATTACCATGACAAATGGTTTACTGCTTTCCGTAGGTCAATCGCAAGGCGGAATGAATGACGAAGTGATGAAATTCATGATTCGCAAAGCCATTGAAGAACACCTGAAGAAAGAACGGAGCTTTAAAGGCAAAGGCATTAAAGTACTTTCGCTGTTCTTTATTGACAAAGTGAAAAACTACCGTGAGTACGATGCAAACGGCAATCCGGTAAAAGGAAAGTTTGCAGAATGGTTTGAGGAAATTTATAAGGAAGAAATAAAGAAGCCAGCCTATTCAGAACTAATCTCTTTTGAAGTTGAGCAACTTCATAACGGCTATTTTTCACAAGACAACAAAGGCCGTGTTAAAGATACAGGCGGAGAGACCCAAGCTGATGATGATACCTACCAACTCATCATGCAGGAAAAAGAAAAGCTACTAGACATTGACACCCCTTTACGTTTCATTTTTAGTCACTCTGCTTTACGTGAAGGTTGGGACAATCCAAACGTATTTCAGATTTGTACACTCAACGAAACTAAATCGGAAATCAAAAAGCGTCAGGAAATTGGCAGAGGATTAAGACTTTGTGTTGACCAAAACGGCCAACGGATTTTCGGACAGAACATCAATCGCCTTACTGTTATTGCCAATGAACGGTATGAAGATTTCGCAAAGGCACTTCAAAAAGAAATTGAAGAAGATTGTGGCGTTGATTTTTCTGGTCGCACGAAAAATAAAAGAGACAGACAAGCAGCTAACCTTCGAAAGGGATTTGAAGCAGACCCTAAGTTTTTGCAAATCTGGGAGAAGATTAAGTTTCACACCAAGTACAGTGTTTCGTATAAAACTGATGAACTGGTTTTACTTGCATCCAAGGCTGTAAAAGATATTCCTGAAATTAAAAAACCATCCGTAAAGTCAACCAAGAAAGGATTGTTGTTCACGGATAAGGGAATTGAGAGTCAACTGTTAAGTGACAGTTCAACTGACAGCTATGCGGCAAAGTTTGAAATTCCAGACCTGTTAACATACATACAAAGTAAAACTGAGTTAACAAGAAGTACTATTCTTGAGATTCTTAAAAAGTCGGAAAGGCTTAACGAATATATTTTAAATCCACAATTGTTCATGGACTATGCCGTAACTGCGATACGGACACAGCTCTATGAATTAATGATTGACGGAATCAAGTACGAAAAGATTGGCAACAAGTGGTATGAAATGACTTTGTTTCAAGATGATGAACT
>JADBXZ010000040.1 GCA_020403265.1 Bacteroidota bacterium | reverse complement strand
CATAGTGCGCGGATGAAATTTGTGCCAAGAATAGGTCAGGGCCCACAAAGAAAATTTTCGGTATTTTTCAAAAAAAATTCTAGAATCAAAATTTGATGAAGAAATTGGCCCTGTTTTAGACTTAAAATTAAATCTAGATTTTTCAAGTTTGCGAAAAAAATAAAAAATTCTAAAAACAAACCTTTTTTTTTTACCAAAAAATCTTTTCGTTATCCAAATTCTAAATTTTTTCCGGTTGTAGCTGTCATCTATGAGTTGATAGCGAAATGGAGAAGTAGCGTACAACTTAGGGGTTCGGCGGTAATAGCGCGCCCTAAGGCGATTACGCCAATTATTTATACGGACGTACTTTTGACGCATACGGCGAATAAAGAAATTAATTCTTTTAGATTTTTTATTTCTTGAAAAATACCTTTTAGGAACCCATCTCGAATACAATCGTGGCTTTTTATAAAGAAACAAAAGATCACTTCTCCGACGACCTTTAAATGCAGTTCTTTTAAAGAATTTTTTTTGCAAAAAACTAAAACGCTTAAACCGTCTAAATATTCTGGACTTATAATGCTTAAGCCTTTTGCTGATCCTGGCCCTAAATTGTATGATATCCTTACTTATTAGGGCAGGTTTTTTTTTAAACGATGAATAGAACTTTGTTGAATAAAATTTTGCCATATTGAGACTAATTTTTTGACGTAATAGAAAGCTTAAACTTAAATTTTTTCTTACAAGTTTGGGCATTGGTTTTAGAACGCTGTCCTCTGCTGGGCAAACCTTGACTCAAGCGCACTCCACTGTAGCCACCAAAACGAATTTTATCTGAAACTTTATTCTGAACACGTCGCTGAAGGTCAATTCCAAGAGGCCTAGGTTTGAAGTAATTCTCAATGTATTCACGCTTAGTTGAAGGAACATCCTGAATAGACGTTGTATAAGGAACTCCCAACTGACGACAGATACGCATAGTGGTACTTCTGCTAATACCAAAAATAGAAGAAAGAAATTTACCTAGTTTTTGTGTTGAAAGAACAGATCGATTTATAAATTTTACAGGCATAAATAAAAAATTAAATTTAACGTTGTTTGCCCGGTTTAAATTTCATTTCCTGAAATCTAAAACGAATACCCTTTCCCCTGTAAGGGTCGGGAAAGCGCAGATTCTTAATTTCGTTTACGTAAAATATGAGAGAAATAATTTTGGTAAATAGCAAAAGGTATTGTTTGCGAACCTTGACCTCAGCAATATTTTCCAAGCAATACTTACAGATATGGTTATAACCTAGGTTAAAATAGAGACTTTTAGTGTTCCAATAGTAGTAAACCTTAAAACCAATACCTTTGACATGAAGAATCTGAAAAAAGGTTTTTAGCTTGTTGCCCAGATTTTTCAATCGACGCCTAATATAACTAAACTCAGATTTAGTAGTAACAAATTTAGGGATAAAAAAACTGTCACCAAGCCCATCAATAATAATATAGGAATTACTAATTTCTAGGAAATCAACAAAAACTGGTTTAAATACGTAACTTACCCAAACTACCATAAAAAATAATTCATTATAAAAATAGGTTGACCGCCAATTCTATTTAGGCTAGCAGAGTCGCTAAATTGCAACCCAAAGACCGTTTTGAGAATAAAAAATTTGCCGGAATTGATATTTTTCTTTACCTGAAAATATTTAAAATTAAGTTTTCGGGAAGGCTTGGAATACAAAATGAGTTTAAAAGAAACAACACGGTGATTGGGGTAAACCAAAAAACAATTTTTGGTCGAATCAAAGTAATAACTGAAAATATAACCTTCCTTATAAAACAAATTCAAAATCTCTCTTGAAAACTTTGAAACCGGAACAGAAAAGGATTTAGTTCGCCGAACAATCGCGTTATTAAAACGAGATATAAAAACTGAAGAAGAAAAACTTACCATCTTGATTTGCGGAATCCAGCTATTTCACCTCTCATAGAAAATTTTTTAAAAGTCATCCTAGAAAAATAATAGTTAGAAATAACACCACGAGATCTGGCTGTATAGAGACAAAAAGGTTTAAACCTGGTTGGGAAAATTTTAAAATAGCTATGACCGTAGGCGTTAATAAGTGTGCGAAAATTGACATCAATAAATTTTGATTTTAGCAGAGGTTTAAACATAAGAAAAGATTTCGAGTAAGCCGATCTTTTGGAAAAGTGCTTATAGATAGTAGAAATTTTTGAGCGCATAGGATTAAAAAAGGTTAAAAAAATTAAAATAAAAATTAATTGTATTAAATTTTTTAAATTCAGTAGAACTTTTAGAGTCCGCAAAAAGAACAAAATTATAACGCCAATCATGAAAGTCGTAAGTTTTGATTCTAAATGGAAACAAAGTCACGAAATCGCGGAGAACCAAATAAGTAAATCCACTTCGCTTAAACTTAAATGTAATAAGCTTTTTACGAGAAGAGGCTCTAATGGAATGAACAATTCTGAAAACACGAAAGATTGAATTAAAATTGGGGGAAACAGAAAGCGTAAAAGAACTAAGCTTGCCAAATTTCTTAACTACTCTAATTTTTG
>JADBXZ010000004.1 GCA_020403265.1 Bacteroidota bacterium | reverse complement strand
TTTTTACTTCTTGGCGACATATCACATTATTTATACAATCTTGACGACACCGCCTATTACGGAATTGCAGTTACAAATTACAACACCGCAGTAAAAGCAAGTCCAAACGATTTCAGATGTTATTGGTTTCTTGGTTATCACTATGCACTTTCAAATGTTCCAACAAAAGCTATTGACAATTTTATTAAAGCACAAACATTATTACCAACTGACCAACCTGCTGACTTTTGGAATGATTACGCTTGGGCAACCGCAGTAACAAATATGCCATCACATTGCATTTACGCAATGGACAAAGTAAAAAGTATATCGGGCAAACAAGGAAGTTTTGAAACTCAACTTGGGGACAACATTCATAAAAGAATTGTTGAGGTTGACAAAGACAACTCTTATAAGAAAGAAGATATTTGGAGTGCATCAACAGGAGAAAAAACAACTTTCGTTTTCTGACCTTTAGGTATAATAATATTGGTTGACTCAACTTGGGAATTATCAATTTACGATTACGCAAAGCGTCAAGGAGTTTTTATTATAAATCCACCAACACTTAAAAACAAAAAGGGGAAAGAGATACATTACACAATTGCACTCCTTATGAAAGTGGCAGACAACAATGAAACTTTAGAAAATTATCTCAGCATCTTTGTTTCTAAATATCCAGACAAAAAGAAAATTCCATTCTCTGACAAGTATGATAAATTGATTGCTTACGAAATACACGACAAGACAATGTATCAAGACATTGGAGGCGGACATTTGTATATGATAGGTGTAGAAAGAAAAATGCCTGACTATCCAGGACTGCTTTTAGAAAGTCCTGTTACTTTACCAAAAGGAACTTCCGACCAAGTAAATTATTACACAGCTTCTGACAGCAAGAATAGATTTAAGGAAAAAATATTTTACGCAATTATGCTTGACGGTTGCGAAGACATCAACGAACAATCATTCGCAATCTTTAAGACACTTTTTGACAAACAAATAATAATTGAATGACCCAGTATTGACAGAGAAATATGCCAGCCGGTAACAGCACATTGGCAATAGGCGGGGTTTCGTCTCCGCTTGACAGTTTTGTGGTAACAGAAAGTTCAGTTCTCCGAACAAACTTTTGTGCTGAAAAGCCCGCCCATCGCCAATCTGCATTCCAAGATCAAAAACAAGTTTCTTATAAAAATATTTCAGGCAGCAAATTGGCTTAGTTCAACATAGGGTGTGCCGCGATTGATAGTAGCGAAAACCCTTGAAACCAGTTTGTTTCTGATTATATTTAGTACAACCATTTTGGGTTTTCCTTCTTCTACCCGCTTTTCGTAATACCGCTTGAGTTCCTTGTCATGTTGTATGGCACTGATGGCCGACATGGATAGTAAGCTCTTCATTTTTCGGTCGCTAATGGGATGAATTTTCATACGCCCATTTATGCTTGTACCAGACTGATGTGGAAATGGCACTAAACCACAATAACAGGAGAACTGACGCCAACTTGCAAACCGCGTATAATTGTGGGTATGCACCAACATTTGTACGGCTAAAACCAAACCAACTCCCTTTACACTTCTGCTTAACTTATAGTGTTTTAGCATCTGACTATCGGTTTTAATGAGACTTACCATCGCGCTTTCTAACTTTTTCATTTGTTGCTCCAGGTGGTAAATGGTGTCTGCTATCATCGCCTGTGATACATCTTCTGTTTGCTTGTTTACTGTTAGCACCTGCATTCCCTTTTCTAGGCATTTTAAAGCGCGTAGTTGCTTGGCTATTTGTTCCCTTAAGCTCATCATGCGTTGTAGCTCAATTAACTTCTCTGGTGGTGGCACACTGGCTATCAACTCCTCGCGATGAAGCCAAGCATAACGTGCAATTTCTTTTGCATCTGCTTTGTCTGTTTTGCCTCTTTTAAGCCCTATAGATCGTTTAATTTCCATTGGGTTTACACAACAATAACGAACCTGCTGTTGATGCAAATAATAGCTTAAATGCAAGCAATACCAACCTGTATGCTCAAAGCATATCACTGCGGATGTAATGGCTACTTTGTGTGATTTTATCCATTGTAAAATCTTTTTGTAACCGGTTTCATCATTGCTAAATTGCTTGTGGTGTTGCTTTTGATGTAGGTGTACATCCAATGTTTTTTTTGATACATCAATACCGATGGTTTCTTCAACATTTTCCATAATTTCGTATTTAAGGATTAAACAAAAAAACTTGCTGTGCTATCGCCTTTAACGGGCCCTATCGCCCAATATTCCAATTAGTACTTGCAAGTCCGAATAGGGAAACGGGACTTATGCAGCTTACAGGAATTGATTCCTACAAAACGTTTGAGTTCACCCGTTTCTCTTTTCGGTTAATTTAATGTTTTTTTCTTGATGCAAACTAAAGGCAAAACGTTAGCGGTCATTGTAAAATGACACCCTACAAATGAATGAACTAAAATTAAAACAATCGTTTGACAAGTATTTTGAAGCACCAATTGAAGTATGGAAAGGCTTTACGGACTTTTGCGATGAAGTAAAATTTAAAAAAAATGAGACAATAAAACCAACAGGACAAACTGAAAAAAATGCCTATTTTATTTTAGAAGGTGCTTGTGGCGTTTTTCTTTGGAAAGAAAATAACTTTGTTTGTTTAGACATTGTGTTGGAAAATAATTTTTTTGCAGACCATATGTCTTTGATAACGGAACAACCATCACCACTCGAAACCCTTGCACTTGAAAACACCACAGCCTTAAAAATTACTGCGACCAACATAGTAAAACTAAAACAAAGTCCTTTCGGAAATATTTTGTTTTTATTAGGTGCCGAAAATTCCTTTGTAGAAAAGCAACAACAACAAATAGACCTTTTGACCAAAACAGCCGAACAACGATATGAAGAATTGATGTGTAAAAACCCAGAGTTAATACAAAGAATAGCCCAAAAACATATTGCTTCTTATTTAGGAATTACAACTCAAAGCCTCAGCCGAATAAGAAATAATAGGTAGCATTTCATTTGTTACCATACGATAACTTTTTGCTAGAACATTGATTTTATCTTTGCCCCATCAATTAACAAAAAAGGTAAATAAAATGAAATCATTGACGATATTAATATTCAGTTGCGTTCTTGGCTTATCTGCGTTTGGACAAAATAAAAATGAAATCCAAAGAAAAGGACTTGTATTTGGTTTTTCAACGGGCATTACAAATTCAAACTTAAATTATCCAAGTAAAAATCAAAACAATACAAACCTTGCATTAAATTGGCAAATAGGTTATATGCTAAATCCTAAACTAGCTTTATTATTGAATGGGGCAGTTTCAATTTATGAATATGACTTGTCTGACCGAAAAATATTAAGGGATTTTGGCGGTTTATTTGCTTCTGCTCAATATTTTGTTTCAGATAAATTTTGGATATTGGGTGGTATTGGAATTGGTACTGATGCACCAGTATTTTATGACCTTAAACCTGAAAACACAATTGAGACTAAATATTATTCAGGTATTGGAGCAATATCAAGTGTGGGGTATGAAATTTTTCGAAAAAAGAATTTTGCATTAGATTTACAAGCTCGAATTAATTATGGTAGTGTAAATTTGCCAATTGGCAAGTTAAATGGGTTTACAACTGCTTTACTTGTAGGTATTAATCTTTATTAACACATTATGAATTTTATTCTCAACAACACAATAAAGCTATTTTTAGGGATACTAATAGCAGTAATTCTTTTTCATATTTGTATTATTATAAAAATCATTCCTTATGACATAACTTGGGGTGGAAGGCTACAAAACGATACTGAAATGTATGTGTTTGAAGCTATTTCAATTCTCATTAATGTGTTTTTATCTTGGATATTGTTAATGAAAGGCAACCTTGTTAAATACAAATTTTCAAATCAAGTAGTAAATGGAATATTGTGGATTTTCTTTGCCATTTTTATTTTGAATACAATCGGAAATGTTTTTGCAAAAACTTTTTTTGAGAAATTTTTCGCGCTATTAACTGGTCTATCCGCACTATTAATTTGGAATATCACGAAAGAGAGAAAAACAACGAACCGCTAACAGCATGCAAGCGATAGCCGCTGGTTTGGTGCTAATTTGGAAGTTCTTATTTCTTTTATAAATTTGCAATAGGTTTGCAGTTCAGTGCTTCGGTATCGCGCCCATCGCTTGCATGCAAATCGTTAGTGGCAAGTGTAACAGACCGAACAACCAATGAAATACGAAGAAATAAAAACAGACGGTTATTTATCGAATTTTGTTAAATGTTTTTGGACTTCTGAAACATTGACAAAAAGTTCTGAATACACAATTTTACCAGACGGCTATTTTGACCTAATTGTTGAAATTAGAAATAAGAAAATTTCAAGTGTTAAACTGACAGGTATTTGGACAATTCCAATTGACATACAAACAGAAACTCATACAGAAATATTTGCAGTAAGATTTAAACCTCTTGCAATTGAACTATTGGAGAACATAAATCTAAAATCATTATTAAACTCTTCAATATATTTAGGGACTGACTTTATTGGAATTGACAATTTAGCTTTTAATAACTTTAAAGACTTTTGTAAGCATATCGAAAACTATTTGCAAAGACGAATAGAAAAAAGCAAGACTGTAAACGATTTGAAAATTCGTTTATTTATTGAAATATTTAAAAAAGAAATTTTTAATGTTCAAGAATTATCGGAAAGAGTATTTTGGACAAGCCGACAAATAAACAGATATTTCAATTTGACTTTTGGGTTATCATTGAAAGAATACTTAAATATTATTCGGTGCAACCAAACCTTCAAAGACATTTCAAAAAATAGACTTACACTACAAAGTAATTATTTTGACCAATCGCATTTTATCAAAGAAATAAAAAAGTTTACAGGAGCAACACCGACAGAATTGAAAAAAAATGAAAATGACCGATTTTTACAATTATCAACTATCAAAGCATTTTAACTTTGCAAGTTCATAAATTAACAAATTAAACAATACAAAATGGTAAAGTTAGGATACACAATTTTATACGTTTCAGACGTAACAAAGTCAATTGAGTTTTATGAAAAAGCATTTGGCTTTGAAAGAAAATTTATAACACCCGAAAATGACTATGGCGAACTTCTTTCAGGAGAAACAACAATTTCATTCGTTTCGAAAGAGTTAGCAAATTCAAATTTAAAAAACGGTTTTATTGAAAGTTCGCAATTAGAGAAACCTTTTGGAATAGAATTAGCTTTAGTTACAGACAATGTTCAAACAATCATTGACAAAGCGATAGAGCTTGGAGCAATAGTAACTGAACAGCCAATTCAAAAACCTTGGGGACAAACAGTTGGTTACATTCGAGACATTGACGGATTTTTACTTGAAATTTGTACACCAATGAAATAACGCAACGAATAACACCAGCCACTAACAGCACCTTTGCGTCAGCGGGCGGAAGTATAAGTTTTTTGCTTGTAATTTTGCCTGCTTCGCAGAAAGTT
>JADBXZ010000039.1 GCA_020403265.1 Bacteroidota bacterium | reverse complement strand
TATGGAAATGCCGGGCAGGAAATGGACGGCCTCTAACTACCGATACAGCCACAATGGGCACGAAAAAGAGGAGGAAATTTTCTCCGGTGCGCAAAGTGCAGAATTTTGGATGTATGACTCAAGGATAGGTAGAAGGTGGGAACTTGACCCAATACAAAGAGAGTATGAATCCCCATATGCTTGTTTTAGTAATAACCCAATTTACTTTAGCGATTTATTAGGACTTGCGCCTGGAGGAGGAGATAAGGGAAAAAATAAATCAAGTGGCAAAGGCGGTTCGGATTTGAAGAAGGATAATGAATGGAAAGTTAAACAACCTCAAAATAATAATCCTAAATCAGTTCCAATTGACGAAACCAAATCAACTATATATCTACCAAGAATTGAAACAAAGTTACCTCAAGATAATACAATGGTAAAAGAGCCTGATGGAATAATAAAAGATAATGCTTCTTCAATGAATACAAACGAGCCATCATTACCTAGATATACTGATAGCGATGTTTGGTTCATTAGTGTTAATCCCAATCTACTTGCTGCATCAAATCTAAATACTCAAAATTATCCTTTAATTTGGAACTCTAGAGAACCAAATTTATTGGCTACAATTAATTTCCCGTATAATGGATTGAGTAGTGTTGGCGTTGGGTACAAAAACTTTGGAGTATCTTTGAGTCTTGAAGATGGTAGTTTGGGAGCTTCGATTAATAGAAAAATTCACAAAAATATAGAAGGATCAATTAGTTCGAGTGGCCCTGGAGTTAACGTCAAAGGTTTTGATATTGGTCTTGCAGGTTATGGTACTACAGTAGATAATTTCAAATATATAGTCGAATTTTCAAGTGTAAATAAAAACAAATTAATAACATTACCTCCATTTGAATTTAGAGCCGCATACAAAATAGTAAACATTCAAAATGTATACGATCAAGTTAATCTCTTAGGAAGAGAGATAATGCATATAAAACAATACAGAAACGAAGTATATCCCAATGGTTTATTAACAGGCTGGTTTTTGACTAAAGATACTGTTATTGAGACCCAAACAATCGGGGGCTCGTATGGACCTGTAAGTGGATCATTTAAATTTGATAGGTGAAAAAAATATAAATTTATGAGAATTATTATTGGTTTAATTTGTTTAATATATATTATCGGCTGTGACAATATTGAGCAACAAAAAAAAGTATATGATGAACCCGAGCCGTCTTTAAATCTTAGTATTGATAGTATAATTTCAATCTATCAAGATAGTTTTAACAATAATGGTAAATTTAATTTTGGGGAATTATCTAAAAAAATATATATAAAAGACTCGACTAATCCAAAAAATGCAGTTACTTATGCTACATGTTTGTTGGCAAATAAACAAACTATTAAGGCAAAATATATTTGTCATGAAGCGCTAGCAGTTGATAGTAATTATAGTCAAGCATATTGGAATATTGGCGTAGCTTATATGATGGATAATAATCGAGATAGTGGTTACTATTTTTTTAATAAAGCAATTTCTAAAAACCAAAATTGGTATTATTTTTTCTGGTTATCAAGGTATTTCGAGGAAGATAAAAAATATAATGAATCACTTGATAATATCAATAAAGCAATTAGTAAAAATCAAAATTTAATTGACTTAAAAATATTTCGAGCCAAGTATAAAAATAATTTGAGTGATTTTATTGGAGCTCTGGGCGATTTAAGTAATATCCCCTATCATAGAAAAAAAGACCCTGATGTATTTAATATTTATGCTATTTCCTATATTGGATTAAAAGATTTTAATAAGGCGATACTTTATTGTGATACGGGTTTATCAATTCAATCAAATAATGTCTATTTACTATATTTAAGAGCGTTATCTAAAACTAATATTGATAAACAAGAAGAAGCTCTTTTGGATTTAAAAAAATGTGCTGAATTAGGTAGTGAAGAGTGCAAATTCTATTATGAAAAACTGAATAGTAGTTTAAGCAATACAAGGAGATTGTGACTCTCGCTATCATGTTGCTCTGTACAGTGGCTTGGAAGCAAGTTTTGAACACCGCACATTTTTAGCAAAAACTGTCAAAACTGTTCGAATATTCGAACAATATAATAAATACCCATATTTTCTTTTGCTTGTTTAATGGACTGCACATTTTTAACAAAAACTGTCAAAGCTGTTTTATTTTTTGTTATTTACGTGGCTAAAAGAGCATTTTTATACTATATTTATATAATTAAAATAGCTTAACGCTTGCTACAAAAAAATCATACAACATTACCTTACCATGCCTTTTGTATGGAAATGCTGGGACGTAAGTGGACAAGTGGAACGAATTACCGCTACGGTTACGAAAATCAGGAAAGCGATGACGAGGTTTATGGAGATGATAATTTATATGCCTTTGAGTATCGTATGGCAGACCCTCGTCTAGGAAGGTTTTGGAGTGTTGACCCGATAGCGCATCAATTCCCGTGGAATAGCCCTTATGCGTTCTCCGAAAATAGAGTAACAAATGCAATAGAATTAGAAGGATTAGAAGCACATGATTTAAATGGTAGTGGCGATGTTAATCATAGCGCAGGTGTACAAGGGCCAAATCAAGGCGCAGGTACAATTTATGGGCCTTACAAAGATGGCGCTGCTGCAAAAGCGGGTGCAATAAGTGGTCAAAACTCTGTTTGGTTAAATGGTACTGATGTAGTTACTTCTCCATCTTCTGCATTAAATGACAGAGCAGCTAACCCTTCTTTAATTGACCAAGGTAATACAAGCTTATGCGGCCCTACAACTATATCACAGGCTTTAGCCAAACATAACCCAGAAGGGTATAAAGCTGCCGTTAAAACATTTTATCAGGCAGATCTAGCAGGTAATGGTGCTAAGGGTAAAATGGGCATGACCTCTGAATCCGATTGGTACATGTTAACTGGATTAAAAAATGCAACAAGTGGCTTACCATATGGTAACCAAACTTCAGGCAATTTAGAAGGCTTGCAAGGTTTAACCCTCCCAAGTCAAATGCAGGCTATGGCTGATTTAGTCGGCTTAAAAACATTTGGGAATACATTAAGTGTGTTGCCTGGTGTTGGTAATGTAGATAACTTTTTTGCAGATATTAATAGCCAAGCAAAACAAGGCAGAACCGTTATTCTATTAATTAATGCTGATGTTCTTAATGGTGATGCTCAAAGTAATTTTCCGAATCATTATATTATCTATGAAGCTGATTCATATAAAAGTTACCAAGACGGTTGTATGGAATTTACTGCTCAAACGTGGGGAGGGACAAATAAACCATTTGGGCCTGTCAATAAGAAAAGAGCAGATTTAAAAGGTTTATACGGAGCGTTAATATTAGGTAAATGAGTCGTATGAAAAAATCTATTTTAGTAGCCCTACTTCCACTTGTATTTACTAGCTGCTATGACAGTGAATTAAGGGAAAAGGAAAAAAATCTTAAATGTGATAGCTTTGATTATAATGATGGTGTAATTATTCGTTCAAAATTTAAGCCTGATTCATTATGTAAAGTTTATGTCTATGATAAGTCGAACATAACAAACCCCAAAGACACATTTTATCTAAAAATAGACGGGAACACAAATAATAAAAATGAATATAGCATTACACGACCTTCTTTAAACACCTCATATAATTATAAAATCATAATTAATGATAGTTTAATATACAGTGTTACAGATATAAAAAGTGAAGTATATAAATGGGGAGGTAATTTTATGAATGGTACGCATTACATGTGTCAAATAGCTTCCTATAAACTAAACGATTCTTTAATGACAGAAGGCAGTAATATTGTAATTACACTCCCGTAGTTATACAAAAAAGTGTGAATAAGCAAAGCCAGCCAATTGCGGGCTTTTTGCATTACAACATATTTACATTTTTATTAAAGAAGTCTTTAAACTTTTTATTGGTAAGCATTTTATCAATGATTTTAAAGATGGTTTGTTTATCATCTTCATCCAGTTCGCTAATAAGGCGTAATTGTTCGTTAGCGGCTTTATCTTTAATAACTACCTCTTTAGGTAGTTTACCATTGTAATTTATTATTTGGTCGGTAGTCATGCTAAATAGTTCCGCCATTTTTTTAAGTTCCTCTACTGTAATAGCCCCCGATTTCTATGATGTAACCAAATGAATCTTAAAATATTTCTAATTTTGTTTTACCAAGAAGCGAGAGGTGATAACTCATCTAATGCAAAAATAAAACCAAAGGGGCATCTAGCCCCTTTGGTTTTAACCAAGAAACTCAAGGTTCAAATCTATCACTGCACGAATATTAAGCTGCCATTTGCGGCGTGTAATGTTTGTTGTTTTTAATTACGGCTGCTACCCTCAAAATTAGCTTGTTCCTAATATTATTGATTACAAGCATTTTATTTTTACCCTCTGCTACTTTTCTTTCAAAATATAATTTAAATTCTTGGCTGTGTGTTCTTGCTGATAATGCTACTGTGTGTAACAGTCGCTTTAGTTCTTTATTTACCGTAGGATGCACTCTTGCTTTTCCCCTAACACTTGTTCCTGATGTATATTCAAAAGGTACAACACCAGCATAAGAAGCTAACTGCTTACCATTATTATACTTTGTAAATTGGTTTGTAAAAAACGCTAAGTAACAAAATGTAACCCAACCAATGCCTGGTACACTTGTAGCTAATTTATATTGATTATTTAATGCTTCATTAGATTTAATTATTTCGATTATTTGTTTTTCAATTCCCTTAATATTTTTTAATAAACTCAACAAACTCTCTTCGCTACCGCACGAAAGGATTCGTGCGGTAGGGGGGCTAATATAAGGGATTTTAAAGCTAGGCAGGCATGCGTAGCTACAATTCAAATTTTTCATCTCCACCAGTGATTTTAATTTTACCATTCACATACTTTAGGTAAATTATCGACTGAGTATTTCTTCTTTCTCTTTCAACTTTATAAACTAAAGTATATTCGCCTGTTATAACATTATTTATTTGTTCAACTAAAGATCCTCCTTCTAAATATTTATATTGCTTCATTCCTCCATGCAAACTATCAGTTTTATGATTATATAACTTAAAATCGGTTTGACTGATACCATTAGTCATAGAATAAGCCGAATCCAAATTATTTTGAACAAAAAAATTTAAATATTTATCACATTCTTCTTTTGCATCTGAGATATCCTGTTCTGAATTTTCTCTTTTAAAATTACTATTACAGGATACTATTAAAAAAATTGTTGTTACGCAAATGATAATTCTCTTCATATTAAATAATTTATTTTGATAATCGACCTTCTCCTGTTGAAAAACCAGCAGACCATTTTTGTTTTATACCTACTTTGACACCATTATGATTTTTTGTTCCATACGATATATTAGCACTATTAGTGAACTTACTTGTGGTTAAATCTGCTTCTTGTTTCACGTAAACACTGGCTCCATAAGCTGTAACACCCGCTTCTACTTCAGCTATTGTTCTTGATTTAGTATATGTTCCTCCTTCTCTTACAACATTATCAAATTTGGTGTCTTGCCCAGTAACATAACCTTCTACAAAACCAATATTAGACTCTTGAAATTTTAAAAAATTGGGTTTACCAGGATTAGCATCTGCTCTAACAGAGCCAGCAATTTCAAAGGAAGCCTCGCCTGCTAATCCCCCAGAATATTCATCACTAGCAAATAAATTTATATCTAAATTTACCGCATATTTATTGAACTCAAAGCCACCTTTTATCCCAATTTTACCTCCTTTAACCCAAGTTTCACCTACACCATAATTATCACCTGAACCCATTGCCTTGGTTCTTAATCTCTCCGCTCCATTGAAAAAATTAGCAACAGCATGTCCAATCTTGTCAATAACATTATCCTTATAGTTATGTTCAGTAGTATTTACTTCTACACCGATTGAACCATCAGAATTTTTTATCTCTTTTGTTTTAACCTCCGTTACTACCCAATGTCCATCCTTAATCTTTCTAGCTTCAGTACCTACTTTTTCTGCCTTTTTATGAGCTCTAGAATCTGCATCTAGTCCCTTTGGGTCAGCTAAAGCTATTGGATTGCCACTAAATGCCATATAAGGACTCTCGTAAGGTTTTACCACAGGATCTATTTCCCACCTTCTACCAATTCTGCTATCGTACATCCAAAATTCTGCACTTTGCGCACCGGAGAAAATTTCCTCCTCTTTTTCGTGCCCATTGTGGCTGTAGCGGTAATTACTTGCTTGCCATTTCCTGCCCGGCATTTCCATACCGAAGGCATGGTAAGGTAATGTTGTATGATTTTTTTGTAGCAAGCGTTAAGCTATTTTAATTATATAAATATAGTATAAAATGCTCTTTTAGCCACGTAAATAACAAAAAACAAAACAGCTTTTGCAGTTTTGCTAAAAATG
>JADBXZ010000038.1 GCA_020403265.1 Bacteroidota bacterium | reverse complement strand
TTTTTTTTTTTATAGCTTAGCTATTCAAACAAATACGTTAGATATGAATTTTTTTAATAAAATTATAGTCCTCATAGTAGTTATACAAATACATTTTACTTCATCTGCACAAACTACGCAACAAGCAGCTGTTGAACTCTGGGCAACAGTACAATCCAGTCCACCAACTGTTATGTTAAATTGGGTGGGTATGCCGGGTGCCACATCTTACGTGATTTCAAAGAAACTGAAAACAAGTAATACATGGACCACCTTAGCAAGTGGTTTATCCGGTTCACTTACTTCTTTTGTTGATAACAGCGTTACCGTTGGTGCAAATTACGAGTATGGTGTGATGCGCACAGCTCCGACTTTATCATACAATGCTTATGGATACATTAACACCGGCATCGAGGTACCGGCGATAGAGTATAGAGGTAAATTAATTTTATTAATAGAAACAACTTATAGTACGAGTCTGGCATCCGAAATTACTCGATTGCAGGATGATTTGGAAGGAGACGGCTGGACAGTGATAACGGATTATGTGGCACCAACAACATCCGTAACTACTGTTAAAGGTATCATTACAGGTTATTATAATCAAGACCCTCTCAACACCAAGGCGCTATTTTTGTTGGGCAAAATCCCCGTTCCTTACAGCGGTAGTTTTGGTCCGGATGCGCATACCGACCATCAAGGGGCCTGGCCTGCCGATACCTATTACGGTGATATGGATGGTGTTTGGACAGATAACACTGTGAATGTTACATCAGGTTTGCCTGCCAGAACGCAGAATGTTCCATTTGATGGTAAGTTTGACCAGAACACGGTTTCAACCGGAGTGGAATTACAGGTAGGTAGAGTTGATTTAAGTAACATGCCAACTTTTACTTTAAGTACATTGCAGTTAATGAAGAATTATTTAGATAAGGATCATAATTACCGTAAAAAAGTATTCACGCCAATTAAACGAGCTGTGGTTGACGATAACTTCGGTTATTTTAATGGTGAAGCATTTGCATCAAGTGGTTATAAAAATTTTGGACCACTGGTGCATCCTTCCAATGTATCAGCCGGAGATTACTTTACAAGCATGCAAAACGGAACCAGTTACCTTTGGTCCTATGGTTGCGGTGGTGGTAGTTTTACAAGTGCTTCGGGTATTGGCAATACAGCTAATTTTGCTTCATCTAATTTAGGAGGTGTATTTACAATATTATTCGGAAGTTATTTTGGCGATTGGGATATTGCAAATAATTTTTTAAGAGCTCCACTATGTCAAGGTACCACATTAACGAATTTCTGGTCGGGTCGCCCACATTGGGTGGCACATCACATGGGCCTTGGCGAAACGATTGGTTACAGCACGCGTGTAACACAAAATAATACTTCGCTTTATTATTTCAGCTATGCTCAAAATTTTATTGGCATATCGTTAATGGGCGACCCTACCTTGCGTAATGATGTTGTAGCACCGGTTTCGAATGTTGTGGCTACAAAAATGGGAAATCATGGTGTAATCAATTGGACAGCCTCTACACAAACTAATGTGATTGGCTATAACATTTACATGCGAAATGACACCAATACAACCTATGTTAAAGTGAATAACACACCCATTACGGCCACCAGTTATACCAATTTATGTTTGATGTACCCTGGCATTTACAAATACATGGTTAAGGCAGTGGTTTTAGAAACTACACCAAGCGGCACCTATTATAATTTAAGTGAAGGGATAAGCGATACCTTGTTAAACACAGCTAATTTAAATATTTATGGAAGTGCCGGAGCTGCCAACAGCACAACGAGCAGTGTTGTTAACTTTACAAGTAATGCCTCAGCAGCAACCTCTTACTTCTGGAGTTTTGGCGATGGTACAAGCAGTATGTTACAAAACCCAAATCACACGTATAGTATAAGTACAGCGTATGTAGCAACCGTCACAATCTCTAATGCTTGTTCTTCGAATAACTATACTGTTGCCGTGTCAATTACAACCGAGCTTTCTGAAATTGAATCATCGAATGAAATTTTTATCTATCCAAATCCAACAAGAGGTGATTTGATTGTTGATTTAAGACATGAAACAGAGGTTGGTATTTTAATTTACACGATAGATGGTAAATTAGTTCATGCAGAGGAATTGATTCAAAAAGAAACAAGATTGAATTTAGCTCATTTAAGCAAAGGAATTTATTTTATAAAGGTGAGCGATAAGCAACAAAATACAACTTATTTTAAAAAGTTAATTATCGAGTAAATAAAATGTAATTTTGCGAGGTCAGACTTCATAAATATTAGGTTCATATGATAAAAATTACTGAATGCCCCAGAGATGCCATGCAAGGCATAAAGGAGTTTATACCGACTGAATTGAAAGTTAATTACATTAATCAACTGTTATCTGTAGGTTTTGATGTATTGGATTTTGGAAGTTTTGTTTCTCCTAAGGCCATTCCGCAAATGCAGGATACTGCGGATGTTTTAAGGCAGTTGAATTTAACGCAAATTAAAAGCCAATTGCTTTCAATTGTAGCTAATGTAAAGGGAGCAAGCGATGCATGTTCTTTCGATGAAATTAGTTATTTAGGATTTCCGTTTTCGATTTCTGAGACGTTTCAAATGCGAAATACTAATTCAAGCATTACGGAGAGTTTAAAACGTGTGGAGGAAATTCAGAATTTATGTGTTAAATCAAACAAAAAATTAGTGGTATATATTTCCATGGCATTCGGAAATCCATATGGCGACGTTTGGAGCCCTGAAGTAGTCATTGATTGGTGTCGCAAATTATCTCAACTAGATATAAAGTTTTTGCCATTAGCAGATACGATAGGCTGCTCCACCAAAGAAAATATAACAGATTTGTTTAGCGCCTTAATTCCTGAATTAAAATCAGTTGAATTTGGTGCGCACTTGCATTCTACACAAGATAAAAGTCAAGAGAAAATTGAAGCAGCCTATAAAGCAGGGTGCAGAAGTTTTGACGTTGCAATACATGGTTTAGGCGGTTGCCCGATGGCAAAAGATGATTTAACCGGAAACATTGCAACCGAAGACTTGATGGCGTTTATGCAAACAGAGACAATTGCACATCAATTAAATGTGGAGCAGTTAGAGCTTTGTTATCGAACAAGTTGGGATATTTTTAATAAATACCATTAGCTTCATCATTCACCAAGGTAGGGCATTTCGCGCTCTACTTCTCCTTTTAAGGCATTTTCATAATCGGGTTTTTGAAGTAATTTTTTTATTTCGTTGTTATTCGTCATCACTCCAAATGCCTTTACATAACTATCAAATGTCATGCTGTCATAATGAATAATATTAAATTTAGCTTGTGTAGTTTGAAAAAGATTAAGTAAGGTAAGTGCACTGATTGCAATAATCCAAATTTTTTTAGGGAATTTTTTTAGATCAGAAACCCAATGCAGAAACGCCGCCAGCGGTAAAGCAAGTATCGGATAAATATCAATCATCACCCGTTGGCCATATGAGCCGCCATACCACCAGCACCACCATGAGAAGGCGACGTAGATATAGATTGAAGTGAAAATAAGAATCGAATAGAAATACGATTTTTTTGTTTTGTATATGAGCCAGATGCCAATCAATGACAACAACATTATTGGTGTATAGATAAGCCAACCTTTTCTAAACCCAAATAGGGCTTTAATAACGTGGGGTTCACTAAAATAAAAACCTTCTTCAACATAGGAGTTAAAAAAGAAGTGACCTGTTGCGTAATGCCAGTATAACAACTGAGGCAACACTACTAGAAATGCTGTAAACCCAATAATTAACAAATTAATTTTTTGGTTCACAAAAAAATATATTTGACTCTTTAAACTATTTAAACCATGAAAATTATAAAGGAGAAATGGAATGACTGCCAGCAAGTTGATTGGCCTTACCAAGGTTAAAAAGCCAATTAACAAACCAATTTTTATACTCGTTGTAGAGGAAGGATTTTGATGCCATTTTTGCGAATAATACATTAACATTGCTATTCCGGTAAATCCTATAATGTGAGAAAGCGCTGCTCTGAATGTTAAATAGAAAAACACATTCGTGCCAAAACATATGAGAAGTATTGTAACGGCACTTATTAATTTTGAATAGTTCAAAAGGAGAAATTTCCAAAGGAAGTAAAGCCCAATTAAAAAGTAAATGAGTGTTGAAAATTGCAATGCAAAATGATAGGGGGGTGAAAAACCATTTACTTCATCGCCACTCCATTGAGCATAAGCGTGAGCTAAACCAAAAAAGGGTAAATAGCTTACAGCCATACCCATACTCATTTTAATGACGTAACCATTTTCCGGTGTTTTTTTTGGGCTATAATACCTTCCTTCCGTAACAATATTATTGGTGTCGTTTAAAAAATTAAGTTTTAAATCTTTTTCATAAAAGAAGGCCGGCAGATAAGAATAATAGTGATTAACATCGTGGTTGATAACATTTTGATTAACCCAAAAAACATGATTGAAATTTACCCAGGTAACTGATATAATTACCAAAGAGAGTACAAGTTTAAATTGGTAATTTTTTTTAAAGTATGAGAGCATTTCTAATTTAATTTATTTAAATAGCCGATCGTTTTGATTGATCACCTTTTGATTCTGCTTCTTTAAGTTTAATCCAAACTAAATTATTATTTAAACTTCTTTACGCATTCTTCCCACCGGAATATCCATCATCTCTCTGTACTTTGCTACAGTTCGTCTTGCAATATTGTAACCTTTTTTTGTTAATTCAGCACACAACTCTTCATCCGTAAATGGATTTTTCTTGTCTTCGGCATCAATAAAATCCTTTAGTATTTTTTTAATTTCTCTGCTGCTTACTTCTTCACCTGAATCTGTACTCATACTTTCGCTAAAGAAAGTTTTTAATAAAAATGTACCATAAGGTGTTTGTACATATTTACTATTGGCTACCCTCGATACTGTCGACAAGTCTAAATTAACTCTGCTTGCAATGTCTTTCAATACCATGGGTTTTATTTTACTTTCATCACCGGTAATAAAATAATCGCTTTGTAATTCTAAAATACAATTCATGCACAAAGTCATGGTAGCATAGCGTTGCTGAAGGGCTTCAATAAACCATTCGGCATTTTCAATTTTATTTTTAATAAATCCTGTTGCTTCTTTTGCGTCTTTATTTTTGCTTTTACTATATTCTTTAAGCATTTCAATATAGTCTTTGCTGATTTTTAAATCAGGAAGATTGCGACCATTAATGCTTAGCTCAGGCTTTCCATCGTTTACAGAAACAATAAAATCCGGAATAACCTCACTTGATTGATTTTCTTTGCTGTCGAAATTTCCTGGCCGTGGATTTAGATGCTTAATCACATTGATTATGTCCTTCAGTTCTTCTTCTGAAATATTTAATCGTTTCATTATTTTATCATAATGCTTACGGCTAAATTCTTCCATGTGCTCCTTTATAATTTCAATGGCCTGCGAAATTTCTTTCGTTTTTTCGTTTTTCCTGTTAAGTTGGATGATCAAACATTCTTGTAAATTTCTGGCTCCAACACCAGAGGGGTCAAGACTTTGTATGATTTTAAGAACGTTTTCAACGTCTTTTAAAGTGCAATTTAAGTTGTAATTAAATGCTAAATCATCAACAATTAAATCTAGTTCTCTTCTAATATAGCCGTCTTCATCAATACAGCCAATTAAGTATGTACCTATGATGTATTCGGTTTCGGAAATAGCTCTCAAACCAAGCTGCTGTTCCAGTAGTTCTTGAAAGCCGGGCCCTTCCACAACAACAAATTCTCTCGTTTCGTCGTCTGCTCCTTTGTTGCTAACCTCGTATTTGTATGAATCTAGCTCTTCATCATCCATGTAGTCTTCCATTTCAACATCGTTGGTAGAAATGTTTTCATCATTTTCTTTTAAATCACCATTCTCGTCAAATTGGTCTTCATTATTTACATCAACCTCTTCGTAATTCTCTTCTTCCTGCGTTGTTTCAACGTCTTCTTCAAGTGCCGGATTTGCTTCCAATTCTTCTTTTATTCTTTCTTCAAGTGCAAGTGTAGGCAGCTGCAACAATTTCATTAACAGAATTTGTTGCGGCAAAAGCTTTTGAGCAAGTTTTAAATTTTGTGTTTGCTTTAATGCCATTTTAATTTACAACTACCAAGTAATTGTTTTTTTTGCCTTTAGAAATTAATAAGTATTTATTGTTGATTAAAAGTTGTTCGTTTAATTTTAATTCTACATCGGTCAGCTTTGCTTTGTTAATGCTAATCCCACCACCTGCAATTAATTTTCGGGTTTCACCTCTGCTAGGTAAAATTCCTGTTTTATCTGAGAGTAACTCAACAACAGCCATGCCATTTTTTAATTCGCTCATATCTAGTTTAAATTGAGGTACGCCTTCAAATAATTCTAAAAATGTACGCTCGTCAAGTTTTGCTAAATTCTCTATACTGCCTTTGAACAGAATTTCACTTGTTTCTATCGCAGCTTTATATTCGTTTTCTCCATGAACCAAGCAGGTTACAAGTTTAGCAAGCTCCTTTTGGAGGATGCGTTTACCTTTATCTTTATTATGCTCCTCTGTTAAAATATTTAGTTCTTCTTCAGACAAAAAGGTAAATAACTTAATAAAATTTTCAACGTCTGCATCAGAGGTGTTAATCCAGTATTGGTAAAATTTAAATGGACTGGTTTTGGTTTTATCGAGCCAAATATTTCCACCTTCTGATTTTCCGAATTTTGAACCATCCGCTTTTTTTAATAATTGAGTTGTTAACGCAAATGCTTCATTACCGCTTTTTCTTCTGATTAGTTCAGTACCGCTGGTGATATTACCCCATTGGTCGCTTCCGCCCATTTGTAATTTGCAGTTCTCCTTGTTAAAGAGATAATAAAAATCATAACCTTGCAGCAACTGATAGCTGAATTCTGTAAAACTCATGCCTGATTCCAGCCTGTTTTTAACTGAATCCTTAGCCATCATGTAATTAACCGTAAGGTGTTTGCCAATATCTCTTATGAAATGTATAAAGGAATAATCTTTCATCCAATCATAATTGTTAAGTAAAAGCGCAGCATTGGGTTGCGATTGGTCAAAATTTAAAAATTTAGCGAGTTGATTTTTTAACCCTTCAACATTTTTGTTTAATGAATTTTCATCCAATAAATTTCTTTCGGCACTTTTCCCACTTGGATCACCAACCATACCCGTTGCCCCCCCAACTAAAGCAATAGGTTTGTGTCCTGCTTTTTGAAAACGCATGAGTGTGATGATTTGGAGCAGGCTGCCTATATGAAGGGAGTCGGAAGTTGGATCAAATCCAATATAACCCACTATCATTTCTTTGGATAATAATTCTTCGGTGCCCGGCATTAAATCGTGAATGGCACCTCTCCACCTTAATTCATTTACAAATGATTGAAACATAACTTGGCTATAAATTTACTTTATTTAATGCAAATTTGTAGCAAATTGGATTACTTTATTTAACTTCTGAAGACTGAATTAATTCACTTTAGCAATTGGATTGGCAAGGTTAATGGCCTTGGTTAATTCCATTTTAATACTGCCAATTAAAACATCAGCTTGTGCCTTTAATACAATATGATTATCATCATCACTTATCCAAACGTTAAGGTCTTCTTCTTTTTTAAAAACACGACCCTTTTGTACAATAGGACGAAACTTAAGGGCTTTCACCTTACCAAGATCAGTTTCAATTGTTTCTCTACCAATAAATTTGATTTTTAATGGCCAAATTTCTTTATCCAAAAAGCAGTTTAATGTAAAAATATCACCGTCTTTCGCTGTATTTAAATCCAAATTACGCGCACTGTAAAAAGCACTCACCATATCTTGAACACCTGCAGGTACATCAAATTTTTCGCCTCCGCCAACATCAACTTTTTTTGTGTAATGGTTAAATGTATAATTTTGTGAGAACTTATAACCACCTTCATTTACATTCCTCACAAACATCCACGGCAAAAGCGCATCTTTATCCATGTATGTTTCGTATTTATCTCTTACTTTAAAAAACCAATCTGTAGTACCTGTTGTGAAACCTGTACCAACGATGTGATAAACTTTTCTTCCGCTTACTTCAATTAAATCCGGTTTAACTTCAAGTATGGCAACACCGGCATTTACAGGCCCATAATGCATGCGGTAACTTAAAACTTCACCTTCTTTAAATGCATTGTTTTGTTTTTGCGGTAAAAAATCGGGTGGCAATTGTTTTTCAATTACACTTTCGAGTTGTTGAGTTGAATAGGGCATTAATCCTGCTGAACATAAAGCAATTGCGATAACGCCTGTAGCAGATTTTAATGCAAATTGTTTTAATGATTTCATTATTTATTAAGTTTAGTACTATTAACTCAAAACTTGTGCCAAAGTAATAGTTATTTAATAGCTAAATTTCGTTAAATAAAGATAGTAAATTACTTCGAGAAATTTGAAGGTCGTTAATTTTTGTGCCTAATTGAAAGTAAAACAATTGACTTTTCCAGATTTTAAAGGTTTTTACGATGTAATGGGTAAGATACCCACAAATCATACTTATGATGACGCAACCTAGTGAAGCCCATCCTGAATTGAGGACTGAACTCATAATTAAATAAATGACAATGTAATTAATGAGAAAAAAAAAGATACTGAAGGCAATAAAGAGTGAAGAGTAAAATTCACGGTTGCCTTTTATTAACTTGTTTGCCAGGCCTTTAGATGCATAAAAAGGTAATGCGTTACCTGCAATTGAAATAAGTAAAATTGGACTACAAATCATTAAAATACAAGTACGTACAATATAACTAAGCAAACCTTTTTTAATAGATTCCGATGGATTAATTAACCAATCGTTTACTTTTAATTTTTTTAAATTTTTAAAATAATTTTTCGATTGTCTATTCAATTCTTCCAAAAGCTCTGGTTTACTATTTTCAGCTTCATTTATTTTGTTGGCTATTTTTTGAGAGCTATTAAATTGTTTTTCCAACACCTTTTCCGAATTAGCAATTTTGCCTGTTTCTTGAGGTTGCAATAACTCTTCAAGTTGCTCAATCAAATCATCGTACTTTTTGTTATTGATTTGAACGATGAGTTCTTTCATTCTTGGCTCTAAATCTTGCAATAGTTTATTGTAGGTTTTAGCAGGACTATTTTTATAATCTGTTTCATAATCTGAGATTGAAATTGGCTCACCTACATTGTAAAAAATGGTACTCCCGTGTTGGTCGGGTTTGCTGTAATTAACACCAACAGGTATAACTTGCAGATCCTTTGTTTTTAGGAAGTCATAGGCCCCAAACACCATTCTGGAAACGCCTTTTTTGAGAGGTCTTAATCTTCTTTCCTGAATACATAAACCTTCAGCAAAAATGATTATTTTACTGTTTTGTTTTAATAGTTCATTAACACGTCTGTAGCTTTCATCATTCTTTTTTAAACCGTCTTTACCTCCATCCTGAATTCTAAAAATGGGTACAATGCCAAATTGTTCCAAAAAAAAGCTGGCAATGCCCGGCTTAAAAGCATCACCTCTGGCGAGGTATTTAAGACCTTGTTTGGGTCGGGTTAATAGATTTATAACAATTGGGTCGGTAAATGCATTGGGATGATTCATGGCAATTATGACCGGTTTTTTGGTCTGTAAATGATGAGTGTTTTTCCCTTGTATTTTTTTGTAAAATATTGGAATTGAAAAACTAAGAAGGAAACCTGTAATTCGATTAACAATATCAAACATATTGGCAAAAATATGCTTTTTTTTATGAACTTTTTAGCTTAATTTGTTAGTAATTTTTATCAATTAAAATCACGGAAATTCCTTTATTTTCAGTATCTTTAAAAGATTAACGATTTTTACGAAACAAATAATTTATGTCAGAGATTACGGAAGAAAAAAAGAACTACGGTGCGGATAACATCCAGGTATTAGAAGGTTTAGAGGCGGTTAGAAAAAGACCGGCCATGTACATTGGTGATATCGGCATGAAAGGGTTACATCATTTAGTGTATGAAGTAGTTGATAACTCTATAGATGAGGCGTTAGCAGGATATTGTAAAAATATTACAGTTACAATTCTCGAAAATAATTCGATACGTGTAAAGGATGACGGACGAGGTATACCAACCGACATTCATCCTAAAATGGGAATCAGTGCTTTAGAGGTGGTAATGACGGTATTGCACGCAGGCGGTAAATTTGATAAAGATACTTACAAAGTATCCGGTGGTTTACACGGCGTTGGTGTAAGTTGCGTGAATGCGCTTTCTACCTTAATGATTACCGAAGTGCATCGTGATGGTAAAATTGTAAGACAGGAATTTAGCTGCGGTAAACCACTTTATCCGGCTAAACAGGTTGGAGAAACCACACACAGAGGCACCATTCAAACATTTACGCCTGATTTAAGCATTTTTACGGTTGGGGAGTATAATTATACCACATTGGCCAATAGAATGCGTGAATTAGCGTATTTAAATAAAGGCATCAACATTATTTTAGAGGATGAGCGTCAGAAAGATGAAAACGGGCAGCCTTATTCTGAAACTTTTTTCAGTGAAGGTGGTTTAAAAGAGTTTGTAATGTATTTAGATGGCGCCAAAGAAAAATT
Source organism: Bacteroidota bacterium (assembly GCA_020403265.1). Taxonomy (GTDB): domain Bacteria; phylum Bacteroidota; class Bacteroidia; order B-17B0; family Aurantibacillaceae; genus Aurantibacillus. Next base: position 53,389 of record JADBXZ010000038.1, on the reverse strand, counting down.
AATTGAGGAGCCTATCTACATTGAAAACAATAATACCTCTATACCGGTTGAGGTGGCCATGCTGTATAATAATTCCTTTAGCGAAAATATTTTAAGCTATGTTAATAACATTAATACACACGAAGGGGGTACCCATTTAAGTGGATTCAGACGTGGTTTAACACGTACCTTAAAAAATTACGCCGAAAAAAACGGCTTATTGGCTAAAGTTAAATTCGAAATCAGTGGCGATGATTTTAGAGAAGGTTTAACGGCTATTATTTCCGTAAAGGTTCAGGAACCTCAGTTTGAGGGACAAACCAAAACAAAATTAGGAAACAACGAAGCCATTGGCGCTGTTGATCAGGCCATTAGTGAGGCACTTCAAAATTATCTCGAGGAGCATCCTAAACAAGCCCGTACCATTGTTGATAAGGTTATTTTAGCGGCTACTGCCCGTCATGCTGCCCGTAAAGCACGTGAAATGGTGCAACGTAAAAATGTGATGACCGGAAGCGGTTTGCCGGGTAAATTAGCTGATTGTGCCAGTGGTGATCCTGAAGCATGTGAGTTGTTTTTGGTTGAGGGTGATAGTGCCGGTGGAACTGCTAAACAAGGACGTAACAGAGAGTTCCAAGCAATTTTACCGTTGAGGGGTAAAATTTTAAATGTAGAAAAAGCACTCGAATACAAGATTTACGAAAATCAGGAAATTAAAAATATTTTTACGGCGCTAGGTGTATTCAGAGGAACCCGCGAAGATGAACGCGCCTTAAATTTGGAAAAATTGCGTTACCATAAAATTGTGATCATGTGTGATGCCGATGTTGACGGTTCACATATCACTACTTTAATTCTTACCTTCTTTTTCAGACACATGAAAGAGTTAGTAGAAAAAGGACATGTGTACATTGCTGCACCGCCACTTTATCTGGTGAAAAAAGGTAAGGATCAACGTTATTGCTGGAATGAGGAACAACGTCAAGCTGCTGTTAAAGAAATGGGAGGTGAAAAATCAGATTCAGTAAACGTACAACGTTATAAAGGTTTAGGTGAGATGAATGCAGAACAGTTATGGGAAACAACTTTAAATCCTGAAAACAGAACCTTGCGTCAGGTGAGTATTGACAGTGCTGCTGAAGCTGACCGTATTTTTAGTATGTTGATGGGTGACGATGTACCGCCACGCAGAGATTTTATTGAGAAAAATGCTAAATACGCCAAGGTAGATGCGTAGTAAAAAATGTAATAAGACTAAAAGCATCTTTTTTAAGATGCTTTTTTTATATAAGCTCGTTGATACCTGAAATAAAAAATAAAACTATTTTAATCGCCCCATTAGATTGGGGTTTAGGCCATGCTGCACGCTGTGTGCCATTAATCAAATACTATGCTCAAAACAATACTGTGATTGTTGGGTTCACAACCTTAACCAAATCGTTTTTGGAAACCGAACTGAAGGGTCTATCACTTAAATGGGTTGAATTGCCAAGTTACAATATCACCTATTCTAAATTTATGCCAGTTTGGTTAAAAATATTAATGCAATATTTTAAAATTAAAAAAATAATTAAGCGAGAACATGTTTTTTTGAAGAAGTATTTAAGCAAAAGTGAATTTGATTTAGTAATTAGCGACAGCCGTTTTGGATTTTATTCAACTATAATTGAATGTGTTTTTTTAACCCATCAACTACAAATTAAAGCAGGTGTTTTTTCAAGTTTGGCAACAAAAATCAATTCGCGTTACCTTAAAAATTTTTCAAACGTATGGATAATGGACAATGAAAAAAGTAAGTTTGCAGGTGATTTAAGTAAAGTTAGCCTAGATTTAAAAATTAGATATATTGGCCCGCAAAGTAGATTGGTTGGTGATTGTAGCCAGTTTAGTGAAAAAAGAATTGAGACTTTGATTTTACTAAGTGGTATAGAGCCTCAAAGAACAATATTAGAAGAAAAACTAGTTAAACAATTTTCTGGAGATAAAAATGTTTTTATAGTTAGAGGAACTCGAAAGAAAGTAAATTTTGATTTTGGAAATATTAGCGTAACGGATATTGCAAGTGCAAATGAATTACAAGATTTAATATTACACTCAAATAAAGTAATTTGCCGGAGTGGTTATAGTACATTAATGGATTTGAACGCGCTTAATTTTGAAAAGAGTAATTTGATTTTAATTCCAACACCGGGGCAAACAGAACAGGAGTATTTAGCAAAGTGGTGGAAGGCTAATTTTAACAGTAAGACAGTTTTGCAAAGTAATATAAATACAATAAATTAATTAAATAACATTTAATATATTTGTTTATTAAATTTTGATTTTAAGGCTTGTTATATTTAATTTTATTATCGCTTTTTTTAGTTTAAAATCGCAAACTGTATTTAGTAATTTTAACAATAACCCATTAAATTTTGAAATATTGCAATCTAGCAATTATAAATTGTCATTATTAAATGGTAATTATGAAATATTGAGTTATAGTAAAAACGGTATTGTTTCTTTTTTTTATATTGATACTGTTAGCAGGATAAAAAATATTTCGGTTACAATAAATAACACAAAAATAAAAAATGAATGTAAAACTGGTTTAATATTTGATTTTGTTGATTGGAAAAATTATGGCTATTTTTTGATATCGGATAAATTTTATTATATTGGCTATGTTAAACAGGGAGTTTATTCAGAGTTGGTAGATTCAAAACATAGTAGCTTTATTTCTTCTACAGGAAATGATTTGGAAATAACAATTAATGATTTTGAAGCCGTTTTTTCTGTAAACAATAGAATTTTGTATAAGACTAATTATGAAAATAGTCTTTCTCGAAAAATAGGTGTTGCTATTTGTGGCGAAGGGAAAATAGAAATTACAAAAGTTAAATATTTAGGTGATAAAAAAACGCAATCAAATCAAGGGAATAAAAACCTTGAAAATAAGGTTGATTTGGAAAATTTAATTGCTAAAAACAACCAAATTTGTATACCTATCAATAGAAATTCAAATTTTATTACGATTAATAGTACGTTGGGATTTGGACAAGAGTTTTTTACAGATGTTAATGATGTTACAATAAGGATAGATAAGCTTATTGTTGATGATGATAATGATTTAGTTTTTATTTCAGAGAATAAGCTAAATAAAGAAGATTTGATAGATGGAACTCAATTTGCTTATTTATATGGAAATGATACTATAATAAGTTTTCATCACGCATTTAATCAAAAAGCGGATAGTATTTTTCGCTTTGATGTGGAAACATTGAATAGATTAATTGACAATAAGATTAATGTGGATAATATAGAGTTTGTTAATGGACAAGCTTTGTATAATAATAATTTACAAATTGTTGGTATAATAAGAATTAAAAATGGAAAAATTGGTTTCATCAGTTCAAAAGTTATTCTTTCATTTTTATCTTCGGTTTTCAGTTTTTCTAATTATAATCAATTAGGTCAAAAAAAACATAATAACTATAAAATAAACTATCAAGTTTTAAGATGGCGCTAAAAAAGCACATATTTGTTTATATAATTACATTCATCTCAAATTTTATTATAGCACAAGATAATGTGCTTGATATTCCAGAAAATACTGATTTTAATAGAAAGAGAGTTTTATTTTTTTCTCGTAAGGAGGCAAGGTTTAATAATACAATTTCTTTTGAACCAACCCTACTTGTAAATGGTTTCGCGTCATTTTGGTTTGAACGATATTTAACTCATGATTTCAGTTTTTCTTTGGGAGTTGGTAATCAACTCTATAATGATCCTATTTATTTCATGAAATATTTTAATCAAGTAACTTTTAATTTGGAACTAGAAAATTTTCTGAACATTTCAGATATATATAGTTGTTTTAAAGAGCGAAACTACGGTTATTTTATGGGAATTAAAGCAAAATACTATGTAGATGGTGATAAAGATTTTATTGAAGGTGGTTATTTTATGGCATCAGTTAGGATGTTTAAATCAAGTTATAAAATAGATTCTGTTAAAATTAGAAAAACGGTTTCAGCTAGATTAGTTAATGAAGAAGAAAATTTTAATTTAACTGACGTTAACGTAAATTTGTCTGGTGGAATGATGTTTCATACCAATACACGTATCAAAACAGTGCATGATATTAGTGCTGGTATAGGCATAAGAATTTCTGGGTATAACGGTATTCAAACGAATGAGAGATCCATTTTTTTAAGCAATGACCCTAAAGAGGTTACTATTACTAATTCTTTACAAGTGCTTTTTAATTTGGGGTTTTATGTATCCTATAATATTGGGATTGGCTTTTAAAATGAGAGTTACTTTTTTCTATATATTATATTTTTTGTGTTGTAACATTTACGCGCAGGATATTAGTAAAAATCAAATAGAACTTAAATTTAATTTTGAAAAGGATCACGGAAATTGGGAAGTATATAACTCTGAAAAATCTGCTTCTTATTTTAGTAAATCAAAATATATTATTGAATCTTTTATAAACAGGGGAACGATTAGAACCATTGAAAATCAAATAAGTGGGGTAAACTATGAAATAAAAGCGCATATTCAAATTAAAAAGAACTTTGGTTCTACACGTTATGGCATTGTTTATGGTTTTTTAGATTTTAACAATTATCATTTTTTTGCAGTTACTGGACAAAAGTATTACATAGGATACGTAAAAGATGGCGTGGTAACATATTCATCTTTTGGATTGGAGATTAAAGAAGCTATTGTGGATAACGAATACACTTTTACTATTACTACAGATTATAGCCTAGTTTATTTTAAATTAAATGACGAAGTTATTGCATCATCCGAAAGGACAAAGTTAGTTGGGAACAAGATTGGATATTTGATTGAAGGTATTGGCAAGTTGAAAAGTAAGTTTTTTCAAATTATGCAAGATGGTATAAGCAATTCTGAAAATCCGAAGGAATCGTTTTCAAAATATTTATCTAATGGCATGCTGCTTGAGGATGGAAAATCCATTTTGTGCCCTTATGATGAAAAATTTTTAAAATACCCTATTGTTATTGGACGAACAAGTAAAGATGGCAATACGAAGTACTCAAAAGCTAACTTTGTAAAAAGAGATGGTGTAAGTGATTTATGTTTACTAAATATTTCAGATACAAGTGATTTTAACAACGACAGGCATTCGTTTGAGAAAAATATTTCTTTAAATTATAAGATAGGAGAGCAAATTAAAATTGTACAACTGAAGAGTGAAAATTATTTTCGGAATTTTAAAATTGAAAATTATATGCAAACAATATTAGAACAATATGGTGCAGGAAAGAACTCTTTATTTTTTAAAACAGATGCAGATATGCACAATGTTCTGAACGGCGCGTTAGTTTATAATTCTAATAATGAGTTAATCGGAATGATTAGTTTAAAGAGGAATGAATTTGTTGGAGCTTGCGAGGTAATTAAATCAATTCTCATTGACGGTTTTTTATATGAACTTAATATCTCAAATTTAAGAGAGTTTACTGCAAATAGAATTGTTGCTATTGGATTTTACCCTCATTATTGATGTACAGTAAAAGTGTATTTACATATTTATTCGCATTTGTTTTCACAGCACTTTGTTTTGGGCAAATTAATAATAAAGATTCAATTTTAACAAAGGACGAACAAAATACACCAAGTCCAAAGTTAAAGGGTCAAATAAGCAGCAATGCCGATGCAGCTGTAAATACAATAATTAAGCTTCAATCATTACTACTATTTAGAGGAATAATTGGAATTCAGCTTGAACAAAAAATACAAAATAATTTAACTGGACAAATAACTATTGGATATCGATTTAAAAGTGATATTATGAATTATGATTTTATTGATTATGATATTAGTAAAGCCCTTAGTGAACAAAATAAAGTGCACCCATGGGAATTATTGTATAATCAAAAGTGCCAAGCAAATGCTGGTTATTTTTTCAACTTAGGGGGAAGAGTATATTTTACACCGGTTGTTTTTAATGACTATTATATAGAATTTAGACTAGCTTCCGCTAAAAGAAATTATCTTTTTAAAGAAGGTAATGTAAGTTTAGGAAAGGGTATTAGCGGAAAAAGCACAGTTTTTTTTAATGAAGATATAAATTACAAAACCACAACTAACACATTTGCAATTAATTTTGGAACACAATTTGTTTCTAAAGGTAGTTTTAAATTATGTCAAGATGTATTTGTTGGAATTGCTATAGGCCAGTTTCAATTTAATAACTTATCATATGAATTAGATGATTTAATTGATGAAAAAGTAAATGTTTATAAAGCTGCTGGTAATTCTCGCTTTACATCGATACAATTTAATTTAGGCTACGCAGTTGGATTTGGGTTTTAAATTCCTAATTAATTAGATTATTTAATATTGAATTTGGTTTTAAGTATTTTTTAAATTCAGAATTTGGGATGGTTACTTGCGGGATATAGTTAAAACTTTCATTTAAATCCCCAAAACTAAAATAATCTTTAAAACTATATACTACGTTATTTCTTTGAAAGTAGAATTCAGCTAATCTTTGGTCTGTAATTTCTTTTGTTGCAAATGCATCATTTATTTCTTGTTTTTTATTTCCAAGCGAAATCCAATCTTTTTCATTCACACTATTTTTTCTAGTCAAAGCCTCTGTTTCAACACTCTTTTTTAAATAATTTCTTAGCGACTCTATTTTTATAGGATCTAATTCGGACATAATTGTAATTTCTTTCTTAGTTTCAAAACTGAAATTTTTATAGCTCGAAACAAAATTCCCATTATCATCATTTTCCCTATCAAACAATTCATAACTTATTGAAATAATATTTTTGTAGAAGCTTAATATTTTAATTCCTTTTCCATACGATATACCAACTTTATCTTTAATGTGGTTGCCTAAGTTAACTCCTTCAATAGTTATATATTCTTTTAACTCAGTAATTCCATCAAATTTTTTTGTTGGGATAAAGGAACTATCACTTTTGTAAAAAGTTGCGGGCTCAAAATCTCCTTTTTCTCCTTTTCTGCTTGAGCCACCGAGCATTTCACTTTCGTTTGTTAGCATAAAAGATCTAACAGTTTTGGAACTTTTGTTTTTTTCAAACAACTTAAATTCATTGTTGGTATACTCTCCTTCCAAATTATTTTTCTCTAAATTTAATTTGTTAATAGTATACCCAGTTACTTTATTATCCGTAATTTTTATAAAACAAAAATAGCTTTCTTTTCCACCAACTACATACTCAAAATACTGCGCTTTTAGGTTAAATATTGTAACCAAAATTAGTGTAATAATTAGACTTAATGTTTTCATATATAATTTATTTGCTTTAGTGTATAAAATACAAAAACACCTTTAAAAGGTGTTTTTGTATTAATTTATTTGGTTTTAAAATTACTCTCCAGTAACAACTGTATAATAAGTTGTGCTAAAAAGACCTCCTTTTACTTTCCAATCAACAGTAGCTATTTTAGTAATACCACCATTTTTTGCCGCGGTAGCTAAACCTAAGTCAGTATGTCCAAACGTGAAACCGAAAATAATTTTTCTTTTGGCTTCACCTCTTTTACTACCAACTTTATTGTTTGTTACCATCCATGGACCCGATACTGAACAAGAAGCCATTATTAAGGCTGCGCTTGCTAATAAAAATATTTTTTTCATATCTATTTAATATTGTTTAATTAATTATTCTCCTGTTACGATGTAAGTTTTTTTAGTAAAAAACAAATACCAATCTGTTCTCATATCTACAGTAGCAATTTTGCTAATATTAGCTTGTTTTGCCGCCTCATAAATACTAAAATTTTGGTTAGTTATTAAACCATAATAACCTGTGCTATAACCATATGCCATTGGAGCAAATTGAGCAGCATTTCTACCGCCACCGCTGAATAAACAAACAGTAGTAGACTTACCCACTTTATTGCCAATTGGGTTATTGGTTAAATACATTGGTTGAGTTATTGAGCAAGAACACATTATTGCTGTTATTGCCACAACTAAAGCTAATTTCATTTTTTTCATATCTTAAAATTTTAATAATTATTCTCCGTAAACTATTGTTTTTGACACTGGAAATATAAAATAGTAAGTAGTTTTAACTTGTACTAAACCTATTTTAGTTATTCCCCCATTTTTTGCTGCTTTTTCAATCGACATGTCTGCATCTTTTGCAAAGATTTTTAGTTTTGCCGTTCCAACTTTGTTTCCTACCGGATTATCAGTAACCATGTGGTACTGAGAAACACAAGAGGAAAAAGCTAATGCCGCAACCGGAGCTAACATTAACATTTTGATTTTTCTTTTCATAATTGTTGTTTTTATTTATTTTGGTTGTTATTTTTGATTTAATAATTAGTTTAAAATTTAAATACGTAGCAAATATAAAAGTTTAATTGTAATAAACAAATTAGTATAAATCCCTATTCTCTGTTAGTCCGCGCAATAATTTTTAACGTATTACTTAAATCCGACCAAATTTCAGCTGCACAGTCGCTTTTTCCCAGTAAAATGCTAAAACCACTCATTCCTACGCCGCTAAACTGCCTATATGTTCTTTTATTATTAAGGTTTTGTAAAAAAACATCAATCGCTTCTCGCTCTTTTAGAGAACAATAAATAAAAGGCATTTTGGTATTTGATTTAAGATTATTTGATAATGAGTAATCTCCAACTTTGTTTTGTGGTGAAAAACAAATTATACTCTTTATTAATTCTGAATTGGTATCCGAAATTTTTAAGACAATACTTGAATTAATTTTACTAGCGAGTATGATAAGTTTTTGTTTGGTTTTTTTTGAAACAAGGTCAATGGCATCTCTTATGCAGTTTTCGCGCTGTTGAAAATAAACAGAATTACTAGTATCTAATTTACTTAAAGGTATTTCTACAGTAATACAATTAAATTTTAACTTATTCAGTATGTTAGTTATTTTATAATTATCCTCAGGGCTGATGCCTTCTTCTAAAAGAAAAAGAATGGTAGGTTTTTTTTTGTTAATAATAAATTCAGTGAGGCAATATTTGATGCTATCGTTTGTACAATTTTTATTGTTGTTTTGAGAGTAAAATAAGGAACTTAAAAGGCTGAAAATTAGTATTAAAAAAAAGTGATTATTTTTATTCATGTTTCTAAATGTTAACTATTAAATTAAGTTGAACAATAAAAGTATAAAAATTAGTTGAATAGTTATTCCTGGATTACCCATTATAAAACACGTCAGTTTATTTTAACTAACCCCCTCAGAAACAAGGTTTTACATTTAAAATTTTTCTAATGCATCACATTAGGATTTGGCGACCGCCCAAATAGCTACAAGTCAAATACATCAAGGGTTTAGTGATTTGTTAAACGGGCTAATTTATAATTTGTGATTCACCCTCATCGCTTCAAAACCTTAACCGTTTTTTGACTATGAGTGTTTTTAAGTGTAACAAAATAAATACCCGGAACTTGTGCGTTTAAATCTAATTTAGTTTGGTTGTCTACGGTGCTTTGTTTTAAAATAATTTGCCCCAGTGTGTTTTTTACTTCAATCGCTAGACCAATTCCCTCCTTTACTTCAATATTAAGAAGCTCATTGAAAGGATTAGGAAAAATATGAAAAAGGTCATCAGAATTTGATAACATTTCTAGCCCAACCGGATTAAAATAATTGCAGGTACTTCTGACAATAGAAATTTGTTGATCGGAATAACAATTTAACGTACCACCGGTGTTGCCATCGCTGGCATGCGGACAAAGTTGATAGGTTTCAAAAAAATCGTAATTCACTGCGCCAATTCGTTCATAAATCGTATCGGTATAAGCATTGCTAATCCCTGAACTATTAAAGCCCAAAATATTTACTTTAAGCCATTTTAAGGTTGTGCCTTGTACGTTTTGTGTACCGGTTGCTACAACGCTTACTTTTGATTTAGCACAGGTGGAATAATTACTTGGGCTCAATGTCCATTTATCGCCTGCAACTGCATTAAAATTATAAAGGGTATCAAGGTTCATGTTAGATGAATTGTACCTGTAAACAACTTGATTTGCGGTGTAGGTTAAAATATTACCTGTAAAGGTTGTAATGCCGGTAAACATGACATGGGCTTTGCGCTCATAACTTAAATTCTGACAGGTAATAGAACCACTAATTGTTGTTGTACCGGTGAATTGATATTTAGAGTAACCCATTGCGCCAAAGGCCGGCTGCCATTTGTAATGCCAAGTAGCACCGGGTGTGCACCAAAATTGTGCCTTTCCAAAATGACTCAAAAACAAACTAGTTATTAATATCAATTTTTTCATTCCACAATTATTTTTTGGGTATAGGTTTTTAAATCTTCATTGGTTAGTCTTAATACAAAAAGAGGGATAAGAATAAAATTAATATGGTTTTAGATTTAAGCATTTGTATATCTAAATTACAACAATTAAATGAATTTTCAATTGCAATTCCGTCTGTAGGCATTATAATAAAAAAGTAGCCTGATTAAACTACCCTATTTATTACTCTCAATGTGTGTGAGTACTTTTTAGTTACACTGTTAAAAATACCGTAATGGTCAAATTTGTCAATTTTTACATAACCGCTGGCGTGGATGATGCGTTCATTGTCTAACAAAATGCCTACATGTACAATTTTGCCTTCTTCGTTATCAAAAAAAGCCAGGTCACCGGCTTCGGCTTCTTCTACAAAATTTAAGGCACTACCCAGTTCAACCTGTTGATAGGCATCGCGCGGTAATTTAAGGCCGTGTATTTTAAAAACCAATTGTGTAAACCCACTGCAATCAATGCCCATGGGGGTTCTTCCGCCCCATAAATAAGGGCTGTTTAAAAACAAATGTGCTGTTTGCAGTAATTTTTTAATACTGAGTTCTTTGTTGTATTCGGAATTGGTAGAACCCTCAACTACAAAAGTTTTGTTGCTGATGTTAAGTTGTTGGTTGATGTAAAAAGGCAGAGTAGCGCCAATACTTATTGGAAAGCTTTGCTCGTTGTGGGTGAGCATTGAAAATAAATTGGTTGAACAAATTATTTTTTGGCTTTGCAATTGATTAAATATGGCCGAAGTGATTGGGTGGTGCTGCTTAATGTTCATCCAGCACTCATAATGGTCATAAGCCGTTTTTATTTTTAACCAGTCTTCTTTTGTTTCGAGAATGGAATACTGCTCACCAAATAACAGTTGAGTAACCATTTCACTGGTGTTAGCCGCTTCTTTACGGCAGGGTACTGCGCTAAGTAAACAAATACCGTGTTGCATTGGGGTAAAAATAAGCATAAATTTGGGTGGTTAACGCTTACACGTTAATTAATATTAAAAGCCATTTGTTAGAAAGCGTGAACGAAAAAAAATTGTAAATTTAAACTATTCTTATGAGTCAGGAAACCAAAGATGCCGTTGCTAAAATCCTAACTGATTATCTGGAGTTGCACAAACACAGAAAAACATCGGAGCGTTTTGCTATTTTGAGCGAAATTTATTCGCACGACGGACATTTTGATATTGAACAGTTGTACCTGATGATGAAGAATAAAAAGTACCGGGTTAGTCGCGCAACGCTTTACAATAATATTGAAATTTTATTGGACGCCGGATTGGTAATAAAGCACCAATTTGGTAAGAATATTGCACAATTTGAAAAGGCATACAAATACAAACAACACGATCATTTAATTTGTACCAATTGCGAAAAAGTGGTTGAGTTTTGCGACCCGCGAATCATGCAAATTCAAAAAACGGCCGAGGAAATGCTTGGTTTTAAAATTATGCACCATTCATTAAATTTTTTTGGTAAATGCCTCAAACTCGAAAAAGGCTTACCTTGCGAACATTCTAAAAAACCAGAACGATGATTTTTAACCATACCATAAGCATCGAAAATACAATTGCCATCATTACCATTGATGGTGAGTTGATTGAAAAAAATCAGGCAGTTGAATTAATTACTTCAGTTGAAGAACTTAATGCAAAGGGCATATACAAATTAGCCATTAACATGGAGAATTTAAAATACATGAACAGTAGCGGCCTAAACACTTTTATACAAATTTTAACCAAAGCAAGAGTAGGGGGAGGAGAGGCCGTATTATACAGTTTAAATAAAAAAATTAATGAGTTGATTTTAATTACAAAACTTAATACCCTTTTTAAAATTGCGTCTAGTAAAGAAGAGGCTTTAAAAATGTTGGAGTCATAAATGAAAATGAAACTAAACCATATCGCTGTTTTTTTTAGCTTGTTTTGTGTGATGTATTCAAAGGTGGACGCGCAAACCAATCCTGCAAAATCAACACAAACAGTTATCACTAAAAAAAGTGCCAATAACTTAATTCAGTTTTCGGGTGTGGTGCTAGATAAAGATAGCTTAACGCCTGTGCCGTTGGTGGCAATCATAGTTTCAGGAACCAATCATGGCACCAAAACTGACTTTTACGGTTTCTTTAATTTGATTGTTAACCCGGGAGATGAGTTAGAGTTTATTTCCATTCAATATAAAAATGCATATTACAAAGTGCCTGATACATTGAATAACCGTTATTACAGTGCCATTCAAATTTTAGTGAAAGACACCGTAAAACTACCGGCTATTGAAGTTTATCCTTGGCCTAGCAAAGATGAATTCAAAAAAGCTTTCTTAACCTTAAATTTAAATGATACGGATTTAGATCGTGCCGATAAAAATTTACAGCGCGATGCCTTAACTTATTTGGAGCGAAATCAAACTGCCAGCGCAAGTGAAAATTATAGATATGTGATGCAGGCCTATTATACCAAAGTATACTCAGCAGGCCAACAGCCTAGTATTTCACTATTAAATCCAATTGCCTGGGCTCAGTTTATTGATGCCTGGCGAAAAGGAAAGTACAAGAAGAAAAAGGATTCCAAGTAACTCTATTAATAATCAGAACTAACTTATTGATTCCATCAAGAGATTTATTGATTTGAATTAGTACACTATAATTTTACGCTTCAAAAAGAAAAGCGCTTCAAATAATTTAGCCTTTAATTTATCACTGCCGTAGGAATTTAAACCGGCTTTTTCAAGGCTGTTGGCATAACCATAAATTTCGTTCGCCTGATTGTTATAAATAACTTGATTGTCAATTGGGTTGATAAGTTGAAGCTTAATAGTTAATTCAGCCAACTCTGCTTGATAATTTGATTTTAAGATCTCGCTGCTGATGTCTTTTTGAGTATCAGCATAAGCGTCAATGGCATAATCAGCTTCGCTTTTAGTTGCTATAATTCTGATTTCGTTGGAGGATAATTTTTGCTCAATGTAGCTTTTAATTACAGAATTGTTGGTTGGTTTGCCAAAATTATTTTCCACACAATTAATGTATAATTGTATTGGGCGCACAGTGGCATTTACTTTTAAACTCTGGGTGTTGATAAATTGTGATAGTACTCTAATTGCAGATTTGCTTACAGAGTCAGAACCCATCAGCGCGTTTATATCAGGACTTAAAGAAAAAACAACAGTTTGATTTAACGGTTCAATGGAGGTAGCTTTTACTTGCATCTCACCTGAAGCATTTGTGGTTGATTTTTCAATGATTTTTAGTTTGTCTTCTTCACTTTTAATGGATACCGGGAAGTCTGTTAGCGCAGTTTTACCGTTAATTAATAACGTGTAACTAATTGGCGCGTAACTTTTTTGGTGGGGGAGTAATTGGGTTAAATTTTTTGGCTGAATAACCGTAATGTTTTGTAGTTGTTTCTGAATCAATCCGGTTAAATCAAAAACAGTTCTTACACCCCCTGATTTTGCAGGATCAAAATTTATTTCTTCGCTAAGATACGGGGTAAGCACTCCAAATGCTTGAATTCGTTTTTTTAAAGCTGTTGAGAAATTGCCACTGTTTTCGTCGCTGTTGCTTGAACTAATTAATGAAGAAGCTTTATTAATGATTTGTTGTTTCTTTTCAGCTTTTTGTTTCGCGTATTCTTCTTTGTCTAATGAATAATATATCCAATACTGTTTTTCATTTTCGTAACTATCTATTAATTGATAGCCTTCAATATTTTCATTATTGGAGAGTTTAATCATTGAATTAAAACTTTCATTAAATGAATTGTTGTTTTGAACGGTGTACAAAACCGAGTTCGAATTAATGTCTACTTTTATTTCGGAAACTAAATCATATAAGGCGTTTTTTTTGGCCTCCATTTGATAATTATCGCCTTTGGCTTTGTCGGCAAATCCAATCCCAACATATTTAAAACCATTGTTTGGTCTACTGCTTACCCATATCGGTGCTGGTTTTGATTCCTGCACAGTAGGTGTGTTTTGAGCCACTTGTTGTTTACTTTTACAAGCAACTAACAGTACAGTGAATATCATTAATAGCTTTTTCAAAACTAATTTACAACATTGGTTAAACTTGAGTTAAAGGATTGAACAACCTTGTTATTAATTTCTATTTGTAACTCGCTTGTACTCTTTAAATTTCTTGGATTTGAGAAACTCGATCGCCAGTTTCTTGGATTAAACTGATTAGCTTGCGCCGTCATTAGAGGATTGTATGGGTACAACGAATTAATATTCATGTTATTTTTATTTGCAAATTGATTGTAATCAATAGCATCGTTGGCTGAAAACGTTTGTGTATTGGACTTAATAATTTGATTTGTATAAGCATTAATTAACTTAAAGTGATATTGTATGCTAACACTTTTGGCGTGTTTAATAGAGTAGTAACTAAATTCTTTGTAATCCGTTTTGGTTAAAGTATCATTTACTTTAGTTTTTATTTCCTGATAGCCTTTTTGTAAAAATTTCTGCCCTCCGTTATCATTTTCTTTATAATCAGCTACGTCGAAAATGAAGAAAAGATCGGCGTTGGATGCTTTACGAATGGCCTGAATTAAATCAATGTTGCCCGAATTATTAATGTCGGTTGCATTATTAATTTTAGTAAAAGGCGTATTATTAATGATTTTTAAGTTCTTATATTTTTGTTGAGCGGATTGACTAAACTGATTGAAGTAATATTCCTCAAGTTCTTTTTCGTTTTTATTAGTGGTATTGGTTGGTGTAAAAAACAGCATGTTCTTACCCATAGTTGAATTGGTTAATTCAATTAAATCTTTAGTGTCTTTATAATCAGGCGATTTGTTTGCAATTGAATTTAATAAACTCGCTGCACTTTGATAATTTTTATTTTCTAATGCAGAAACTGCATTTTGATAAAGTGGTTCGCATACAGAAATGATATCGAGATTAGCAATGTCTTTGTAATTTGGATTGTATTTTTTCACATTGTTAATATGTTTTCTCGAATTAGTAAAGCTCTTTATATTAACTAAATTGTATGCTTGATTGTAATTTTTTTCGCAGAATTTTTCGATGTTTTCCTTATAGTCATCATCATAGGCCTTCGGATAGTCTAACTTAACTTCCAAAGCCTTGGTTTTTTCGGTGAAATCAATCATCCTCTCGTAACTCTCCAAAGCAGCCTCAACTTGTTGAGTGCTGTGGTTACGGAAGAATTCTGACGCCATGTTGTTAACGTATTTTTGTCCAACCTGACTTAGCTTCATTCTTGCATCTACATTGCTATTTTTGCGCTGCAAGGATTCCAGGTAGTAGTTGGCTGCTTCATTTACTAGACCTTGTTTCTCAAGTTTTTCTGCGGCTTTAAAATACTTTTTAGAGCCGGAGCAAGCCAACAAAATCGCTGATGTAAAAACAAATATGTAGTGTCTGATTTTCAATTGAGATAAAAAAAGAGCATCGTTTGGCGATGCTCTTTAGTTGAGTTATTATTATTTACCTTCTTCAGCTAATTTTTTCATTTCAGCATCAAAAATTTGTTGAAACTTTTGCTTATCATAATCAAGTTTTAACGAAGCATTACTTGAAATTTTAGCATCTAATTTTTCAAAAACTTCTTTTTTGCCTGCCTCGATAGCAATCCAGTAGCTGAATGATCCGTTTGGCTCTTTAAATATTTTTTCGCCAATTTCTTTTACGTTACTCATTTCTAAATTAACTACTTCGCGCGCTAGTTCTTCAAATTTATTTTCAAATTCTTGTGTATTCCCAACAGTACGTTGATTGGTGTACTGATCAGTCACACGTTTAACCATCGAGTTAATGTTGGCAGCCATCTCAGAGCGCGCATTTTGGAAGGCGATTTTTTTAGCAGTAGCTAAATCAGGAGATTTTCCTACTTGTTTAGCACGGAATGCTTCATTATCAGAACGAAATTTACTTTCGCTGAAAGGAACAGTAATTTCAACTGCACCAGTTTCCTTTTGAATGGGTTGTTTTTTAGATTTACAAGCAGTTAACATTGCCATGGCAACTGCCGGTATTAAAATTAGTTGTGTTGTTTTCATTTTTTTTGGTTTTATTGTTATTTGTTAATTTACAGTTTCTATGCCAAAGATATAAATATATTTTACTTTAACTGATTTTAACGCTAATTGTTAAATTACTTTAACAATTCTTCCTCAACATCCTTTTCTACTCTTAAATTATCAATTATAAACTCCTGTCTATCAGGAGTATTCTTGCCCATATAGTAGTTCAATAGTTCCTGTATGCTGGCCTTTTGATCTAATAATACAGGTTCTAACCGAATGTCTTTTCCTATGAAGTGCTTAAATTCATCTGGACTAATTTCGCCCAAGCCTTTAAAGCGGGTTATCTCAGGTTTAGGACCTAATTTAGCAATAGCTGCTTTTCGCTCTTCGTCGCTATAACAATAAATGGTTTCTTTTTTGTTTCTAACTCTAAATAAAGGTGTTTGTAAAATTTTTACGTGATTGTTTTTTACCAAATCAGGAAAAAACTGTAAGAAGAAAGTTAATAACAATAATCTGATGTGCATGCCATCCACGTCGGCATCGGTTGCTATTACAACATTGTTATAACGCAAATCATCTAAACCGTCTTCTATATTTAGTGCAGCTTGAAGTAAGTTGAATTCCTCGTTTTCGTAAACTACTTTTTTACCTAAACCAAAGCAGTTAAGTGGCTTACCTTTTAAACTAAACACAGCTTGCGTGTTAACATCGCGGGTTTTAGTAATAGAGCCGCTAGCGCTATCTCCCTCACATATAAATAAGGTTGTATCTAATCTTTTCTGATCTTTCAGGTCATCTAAATGAACTCTGCAATCTCTTAATTTTTTATTGTGAAGTGAGGATTTTTTGGCACGTTCCCTTGCTAATTTTTGAATACCTGAAAGTTCTTTTCGCTCTCGTTCATTGGCCACAATTTTAGCCTCTATCGCCTTGGCAACATCCGGATTTTTATGAAGATAATTATCAAGTTGTTGTTTAATAAAATCACCTATGAATGTTCTAATACTTTGCCCTCCGGGGGCAATTTCATGCGAGCCCAATTTGGTTTTGGTTTGTGATTCGAATACAGGTTCTTGAACTTTAACGGAAACCGCAGCTATAATTGATTTTCTGACATCTAAAGGCTCGTAATCTTTTTTGAAAAACTCGCGTATAGTTTTTACAACCGCTTCTCTGAATGCACCTAAGTGAGTGCCGCCTTGTGTAGTATACTGTCCATTTACATAGCTATAGTATTCTTCACTAAAATGCTCATTGCTATGTGTCATAGCAATTTCTATATCTTCACCTTTTAAATGAATGATTGGATATAAAGTTTCACCTGAAATATTTTTTTCTAATAAATCTCTTAACCCATTTTTAGAAGCATATTCTTGGCCATTTAAAGTGAGTGTTAAACCGGTATTAAGGAAGGCGTAATTCCAAACCATTTTATCAATGTACTCATGTACATAATGGTATTTTTTAAAAATAGTATCGTCCGGTTTAAACTCAACCAAGGTTCCGTTCTTTTCATTTGGAGCAGCGGCTAGTTTGTATTCTTTGGTTAAAATACCTTTGCTGAATTCCGCAGCCTTACATTGCCCATCTCTAAAAGAAGTAACTTTAAAATTAATAGATAAAGCATTAACAGCTTTTGTACCCACACCATTTAAGCCAATGGATTTTTTAAAGGCTTCGCTGTCGTATTTACCACCGGTATTCATTTTAGAAACTACATCCACTACTTTACCTAATGGAATACCACGTCCAAAATCTCTTATAGCTACCACACCATCTTTTACGGTGATGTCAATTTTTTTCCCTTCACCCATCATAAACTCATCAATTGAGTTATCCATTACCTCCTTTAATAATACGTAAATACCATCATCAAAGGCGCTACCATCACCAAGTTTACCAATGTACATTCCAGGTCTTGTTCTGATATGTTCTTGCCAATCAAGTGATCGAATGTTATCTTCTGTATAATTTGATTTAGCCACTTTAAATTCGATTTAAGGTTTAATTTTTAACGTTCATTCTTTTTAGTCTTTTTGTGCTGTTATGTTGTTAAAAACGTAGCACTAAAACTCTGAAGTATATTTTAATCTCCATCCAATAAATTACCAATACCTCCAAGGATGCTGCCTTCTTCTTTTCTGCTGCCTGTGCCAAAAGATAAAATTCTTCCTGCCAATCTGCTTATCGGTAAAGTTTGTATCCATACTTTTCCTGGGCCTCTCAATAAAGCATAAAACATACCTTCTCCACCAAATAATGTGTTTTTTACGCCGCCAACAAACTGAATATCATAATTTACAGAACTTGTAAATGCTACGATACAGCCTGTATCAACTTTTAAAATTTCTCCGGGTTGTAAATCTTTCTCAATCACATGCCCACCGCTATGCACAAAAGCCATTCCATCTCCTTCCAATTTTTGCATGATAAATCCCTCTCCTCCAAATAACCCGGTACCTAGTTTTTTCTGAAATTCTATGCCTACTGCAACCCCTTTAGCAGCACACAAAAAACTATCCTTCTGGCAAATTACTTTTTCGCCAAGTTTGGATAAATCCAATGGAATAATTTTACCGGTATAAGGTGCAGCAAAGGTCACTCTTCTTTTATCATTTACCGTATTGGTGTAAACCGTCATGAATAAATTTTCCCCGGTGAGCAAGCGTTTACCGGCTGAGAATAATTTACTCATAAAGCCTTTTTCATTTCCATCTCCAAATAGTGTTTGCATTTGGATACCATCATTCATCATCATGAAGCTGCCGGGTTCTGCTATAACAGCCTCTTGTGGGTCAAGCTCTATCTCAACGCACTGCATTTCTTCACCGAAAAGTTTGAAATCGATTTCGTGATTTTTCATAGTTAATTATTTTTGTAAGCGTGTTTTTTTATTGACTATTAAACATTAAATCTAAAGTGCATGACGTCGCCATCATTTACAACATATTCTTTCCCTTCAATTTTAAGTTTTCCTGCATCTCTGCATGCTGCTTCAGAGCCCAAGGTTGTAAAATCATTGTAACTCATTACTTCAGCTTTGATGAAACCTTTTTCAAAATCTGTGTGAATAACACCAGCAGCCTGAGGAGCTTTCCAACCTTTTTCAATGGTCCACGCTCTCACTTCTTTTTCACCAGCTGTGAAATAGGTTTGAAGATTTAACAACTTGTATGCAGCTTTTATTAATTTGTTAACGCCTGGCTCATCTAAGCCCATTTCTTGCAAGAAAAGTTGTTTTTCTTCGTAAGTCTCAAGGGCAGCAATTTCACTTTCCATTTGCGCTGTAATCATAATTAATTCTGCGTTTTCATTTTTAATTGCTTCTTTAACCGCATCAACATGTTTGTTACCAGAATTTGCACTTGCCTCATCAACATTACAAACATATAGTACCGGCTTAATTGTAAGTAAATGAAGGTCAGCAACAAATTCTAACTCGTTTTCATCTAAATTGGCCGAACGAGCCGATTGACCACTTTCCAATACTTCTTTTACTTTGGTTAGCACTGCAAAAGTTTTTACTGCTTCTTTATCATTTCCTGATTTAGCTGCCTTTTCAAACTTTTTTAGTTTTGTATCAACGCTTTCTAAGTCTTTTAATTGTAATTCCGCATCAATAATTTCTTTATCAGCAACCGGATTTACTTTACCATCTACATGTATAACATTATCATTGTCAAAGCATCTAAGAACGTGTAAAATGGCATTGCATTCACGAATATTTCCTAAAAATTTATTTCCTAATCCTTCACCTTTACTGGCTCCTTTTACAAGTCCGGCAATGTCAACAATTTCTACAGTAGTAGGTATAATATTTTGCGGTTTTACAATGTCAGAGAGTTTTGTTAATCTTTCATCAGGCACTGTTATGGTGCCAACGTTGGGGTCAATTGTACAAAAAGGAAAGTTAGCCGCTTGAGCCTTTGCGTTACTTAAACAATTAAATAAGGTTGATTTTCCTACATTGGGCAAGCCCACAATTCCACATTTTAAAGCCATAATTTTTTAATTAATTCCAATTTTTTATTAGTTGTATAGTTCCAGGATATAATTCATTTTCACCAAGCAGAATGTTTGAGTTAAACACACTGCTAAATGCAGCACCATATGTCACAGGAATAATTGAAATGTATAATTTGCCATTTAGGGGTAGCGAAGCTAATGAAGACTTTAATTCAGGAAGACTCGCAATATTGTATTGTGTGACAATATGGTTGTTAGTTATAAAATAGTCTACTTTTGTAAAATTATGTGCATTAATTCCGCTGTTTGTTCCTGAAATGACGGCGAGATTTACCGTTTGACCACTTATGACAGGGCGGTGTAAATTGAAATTGGTTAAAATACTGTCTTTATTCTTAAGCACAACATATAAATTTTGTAATTTATACGTTGACTTTTTAGCCAAAGGAATCGTAATGGACTTATTTAAGCCGCTTGAATTTATTGATACACTGGATGGGAGGTATTCATATCCTGATTTATTTACAATTGGCACGTAAACAGACTGTTCTAAATTATTGAAGTTACAGCTTCCTGTTGTTCCGGTTGTGCAACTAACATTGGTTGTTATGGTGATAATTGCGCCTGATGGATTGGATTCTAAAGTACCAAGACTATCGAAGGATTGAATGGTTAAAGCTAATGAACCCTTTGGTTTTTCCGTTTCAGTTTGAACAGCAGGTTGGTTATCTTCTTTTTTACAAGAAAAAAAACCAAGCAAAACAAAAATTAATACCGTTAAAGCGTACTTAAACATAATTTACAAATATAAGTATAAAATAATCTATTAAAGTCCTTTGAAGACTCGATGTTTCTGTAGTTTTTAACATCTGAAATAGTTTTTAAACAATGTGTTTAACTCCTGATTATTTAATTAATTTTAAGCCAATTTATGAAGGATATTGTTGAATTAAATAAACTCTCAACTCAAGTAAGGCGAGATATTGTAAGAATGGTACATGCTGTAAACTCAGGTCATCCGGGTGGATCATTAGGATGTGTTGAATATTTTGTAGCACTCTATCAAGTTTTATTAAAGCATCAACCTGCTAATTTCAGCATGGATGGCAAAAATGAAGATTTATTTTTTTTAAGTAATGGTCACATAAGTCCTGTGTATTATAGTGTTTTGGCGAGGTCGGGGTATTTTCCTGTTTCAGAACTTAAAACTTTTAGAAAATTAAACTCACGTTTGCAAGGGCATCCAACTACACATGAGGGTTTGCCGGGTGTAAGAATTGCCAGTGGTTCATTGGGCCAAGGCATGAGCGTTGCAATTGGGGCAGCGCTGGCAAAAAAATTAAATAAAGATTCTTCGTTAGTCTATAGCCTGCACGGTGATGGCGAGCTACAAGAAGGACAAATTTGGGAGGCTGCCATGTATGCCGCAGCAAATAAGGTTGATAATTACATCGCTACGGTTGACTACAATGGAAGGCAGATAGACGGTGATGTGGAAAATGTGTTGAGTTTAGGAAACTTAAAAGCAAAATTTGAAGCCTTCGGATTTATTGTAATCGAAAATCAATCCGGGAACGATCTTACTAAAGTGATAGAAAGTTTAGAACAAGCAAAATCTCTAACGGGTAAAGGCAAACCGGTTGTTATTTTGATGAAAACCGAAATGGGGCAGGGCGTGGATTATATGATGGGAACACATAAATGGCACGGTTCAGCGCCGAATGATGAGCAGCTGAAAAAGGCACTTAATCAACTAGAGGAAACTTTAGGTGATTACTAATAAAAGTAACTCCTAGGTCAATGCCTAAAAGAATAATATTTCTCCTTTTTGTTTTTCTGAACTTAAACAAATTTAGTTCGCAAGTAACTAATCGTATTTTATTCATTTTCGACGATAGTTATAGTATGTATGCGCCTTGGAACAGTAATATTAAAATTGAAGTGGCTAAAAAGGTTATGGGCGAGTTTTTAGATAGTTTAAAAACAATGCCTAATTTGGAATTAGCGCTAAGATGTTATGGACATACAACATTCTTTAAACCTGATCGTAATTGTAAAGATACCAAACTCGAGGTTCCGTTTGATAATGCTAAAACGAATGCAGAAAAAATGAAACAGCGTATTAAAAAATTGGAGCCAATGGGTACAACACCTATTGCGTTTTCGTTAGGAGAATGTGTTGCGGATTTTACACCAAAATCTAATGTGCGTAACATAGTCATTCTGATAACAGACGGCATTGAGGAATGTGGCGGTAATCCGTGTCAAGTTAGTATAGACCTACAAAAAAAAGGTATTTTTATTAGACCTTTTGTTATTGGTATTGGATTGGATGTGAAATTTGCCGATGTGTTTGGTTGCATGGGAAAGTTTTATGACGTAAGTAACGAAGCCAATTTTAAGGATGTGTTAAACCTTGTTTTAACTGAGGCCATCAACCAAACCACTGTTCAGGTAGATTTATTGGATATCTTAAAAAAGCCAACAGAAACTGATGTAAATATGACATTTTATGAAGCTGGAACGAACAATATAAAATATAATTATTTGCACACCATTAACCATCGTGGAAACTCAGATACATTGGTTTTAAACCCAAATATTAAGTATGATTTGGTGGTTCATACTTTGCCAATCAGCGAAAAAAAAGAGATTAGTATCATAAAAGGGAAACATAATATTATTAAAGTGGATGCACCTCAAGGCTTTCTTAAACTGGAATTGGAAGGAACAACAGATCGGTATTTTCCAACTACAATTGTACGAAAGGCAGGTGATTCAAAAACATTAAATGTTCAGGATTTTGGTAAAACTGATAAGTACATTGTTGGAAAGTATGATCTCGAAATTTTAACCTTGCCCAGAATTAAAATTAGCAATGTTGAAATAAAGCAAAGTACAACGAATACCATTAAAGTTCCGGCAAGCGGTGCTGTTTCATTTACTAAGTTAGGCACAGGATATGGCAGTGTTTATTTGGATGATGGTCAAAATTTAACTTGGGTTTGCAACCTTAATTCAACACTTCAAAACGAAGTTATTTATTTACAGCCCGGGAAATACAAAGCAGTTTTTAGATACGAGTTTGCAAAGGAATCAATCAAAACAACAGAAAGAAACTTCATCGTTAACACCGGAAGTGCGTTAAAAGTGAATTTAAATTAGGAACCCAAAAACGGTTTTATTCCATTTTTTTTCTGTTAAACTTCAGCGCTTTCAGCATCCAGGTCGGTAAAGGTTTTTCAGCAGGTCGCTTTGTTAAGTCGAGATACCAGTTAAGTTTTTTAAGGATTGGCATTTTTTTAGTCTCAACAAACTCTATCAAAGCTCCATCAGGATCTTCTATGTATGTAAAATGCCCTGCTGCTTCACCCATTTCAAATCCGGCACCGCCATCAACAGTAAAAGGGTGTCCTGCATCAGTGCAAGCTTTTTGTAAGGCACTCATGTTCTTAATATCAAAACATAAATGAATAAAACCTAAATCGCCCCAAAATCTGTTTTCAAATACTTTTCTTGGTGTGTAATTTTGTGCTTGTACCAATTCAATATAACTATTTCCAAACAGTTCACTAAAAGGCCCCACACGTTTTTTAGAATGCGTTAGAATCGCACGTTTAAATTGATTGGTGCCTTGAGGAAGAACTGATAAATCTTCGTAAACACCTTCGTTATTAAACAAAACTTTATCATATCCTAAAATAGAACTGTAAAATTTTATGGATCTTTCTATATCACTTACACCTATAATCATTCCTACAGGGCCGCCTGTATTTTTTAAACCTTTACCAAACCACACGTCATCTTCAATAATTTCAAATAAATTGTCAAAGCCATCTTTAATAAAAAAGTGTTTCTTACCTAAAGGGTTTAACTGAATATTTCCGAGTATTGTAACTTTTTTTGATTTAAAAAACTCGAAGGATTGTTCAACGTTTTCAGATTTAATTTTAGCGCAGTAGAGTCCTAAATCGCCCAACTGTGGCTTAAATTTAGGGGCTTCGGGCACCCGGCTGGTGTATTGCCAAATTTCAAAACCGCCGCCACCTTTTAAATTAATTGCAAGAATTGCGTGTCGTTGATGAGGTTTGCCTCCGGTGTAAGGTAACATTAAATTTGCTTCTGCCGCTTCTTCAAATACCGGAATGTCCATGCCGAAATTTTTATTGTACCACTCAAAACCTTTGTGAACATTAGAAACCCCAATACCAACTTGTTGTATTCCTGATATAATATAGCTCATGTGTTATTTATAATTTAAAGTTACTTTTTTTCTTAAAATAGTTAAATCAGCCTTCTTCCCGAAAATTAAGGCCATGTTGTTATCAATGTGTCCTGCCGGAAATCCAAAACAAACGGGGTATTTAAATTCTTTAACTGCATCAAAAATTATTTCCTCCGCTGATTTGCCATATGGCACAGCATTATCTTTCATGTCGCTCATTCCCCCAACGATCAATCCTTTTAAGTGGTTTAATTTTCCGCTACGTTTTAGTTGTAAAATCATTCTGTCAACATGATAAAGTTGTTCATCCAAATCTTCAATAAACAGAATTTTATTTTTAGTAACCAAATCATCTTTACTTCCGCTTAACGCATAAATTAAACTTAAGTTACCTCCCACAATTTCACCTGTTGCCACTCCGGCTCTGTTCAGCGGATGAGTTGGTATATCATAGTTGAATGTTTGGTTGAATAATAATTCTCTGATGCTGTTTGTGGCAAATTCGTTTTTTGTGAATTGAAAGGCCATTGTACCATGTATACAGCTTATTTTATTTTTTAATAACCTTGCGTGTAATACGGTGGTATCACTATAGCCAATAAACCACTTTGGGTGTTTCTTAAAAGCGTCAAAATTAATCCCATCAATTATTCTTAAGGTGCCGTAACCGCCTCCAGCAATTAATACAGCTTTTGCGGTTGGATGATTAACTGCCCATTGCAAATCGTGCGAACGTTCTTTATCAGTACCCGCAAATTGATGGTATTTCTTGTAAAGGTTTTTGCCTTCAATTACCTTTAATCCCCATGATTTTAGAATTTTAATGGAAGGGGCTAATTGCTCTTTTGTTCTGGCGCGCGCAGTTCCAATAATCAAAATAGTATCTCCTTTGTTTAAAGAATTTGGCAACATTACTATTTGTTTTTTTTAGAACTTTTATGTTTAATGTAACTCAAGTATTTAAGGGTATCAGGCTCGTTTTTAACTTTTACGTGAAACCAAATTTCACCTCTTTTAATGCGGTAAATTTGCATTTCACTCACACCATATTTGGAGGCTAATTCCTTTAAACTTTTCTTTCTTTTTTTTGCCCAAATTTGTTCTTTTAATGCAATAACTTCCTTTGTTTTTAAAACCAATCCTTTCTTTTTCTTATCATAGTTCTTTTTCAAACGGGCCTTAACGTTATTAGGACTATTTTTAATGAAGTTACGGTGTTCTTCTGTTGTAGCCCATTTAAGATTTGGAACAGCACAATTTGAATAGTTATAATCCTTACAAATAACAAATTTTTGTTTATTGTTTTTTTTAGGTATAAAAGCCGTTGCAACTATTTTTGAAAGCGCTATACTCAGGTCATTACCTCCAAACCTCATTCTGATTCTGGTTCCCTTTTTTGTTGCCGCATATTTTTTTGCAACCAGTTTTTTTCCTTCTAAAATAGCAATGTTACCAAAGTTAGAAACTCTGTAAGGCACATTGCTTTTTTTACCATTAAACAGAACGGGTTTCCAAATTTCCTTAACCGCTTTCATTGCCTTATTTTAAGTATATTTGTACAAATTTAAAATTAATTTCAACATCAGTTTAAATTGATTATTTAGTAGATGTGAATGAGTTCAAATATGAGTAAAAAATTTAATAGAACGTTGGTTACTGCGGCACTACCTTATGCAAATGGACCTGTACATATAGGTCATTTGGCGGGTTGTTATTTGCCGGCAGATATTTATGTAAGGTATTTGAGAAGCAGTGGACATGACGTTAAATTTATTTGCGGAAGTGATGAACATGGCGTACCAATTACCATTAAAGCCAAAAAAGAAGGAATTACACCGCAGCAAGTGGTAGATAAATATCATAAAATAATGGGTGATGCATTTCAAGAATTTGGAATTTCGTTTGATGTTTATTCCCGTACCTCCTCTAAAACACATCACCAAACTGCAGCAGATTTTTTTAAAGTAATGCATCAAAAGAATGCATTTACAGAGCAGGTTACCGAGCAATACTATGATGAAGAAGCTAAGCAGTTTTTAGCTGATCGATACATTGTTGGAACTTGTCCGAAGTGTGGTAATGAAAATGCTTATGGAGACCAGTGTGAAAAGTGCGGTTCAAGTTTAAATCCAACGGATTTAATTAATCCAAAATCTACATTGAGTGGTAGTAAGCCTGTTTTAAAGCAAACGAAAAACTGGTTTTTGCCTTTAGATAAATTACAACCAAAAATAAAAGCCTATTTAGAACAACACACTGACTGGAAACCCAATGTATACGGGCAATGTAAAAGCTGGCTCGAAAGTGGAGACGGATTGCAGCCAAGAGCGATGACCCGAGATTTGGACTGGGGTGTGCCCGTTCCTGTTGAGGGAGGAGATGGGAAAGTTCTATACGTGTGGTTTGATGCGCCAATTGGATACATCAGTGCGACCAAGGAGTTATTGCCTGATACCTGGCAAAATTATTGGCAAAAGGAAGATAGCCGTTTGATTCATTTTATTGGGAAGGATAACATTGTTTTTCACTGCATTATTTTTCCGGCCATGTTAATGGAGCATGGAGATTTTGTTTTGGCGGATAATGTACCTGCCAATGAATTTTTAAATCTGGAAGGTGATAAGATTTCCACCAGTCGCAATTGGGCTGTGTGGTTACATGAATACTTAATAGATTTTAAAAATCAACAGGATGTTTTGAGATATACGCTTTGCAGTAATGCACCCGAAAGCAAAGACAATGATTTTACTTGGAAAGATTTTCAATTAAAAAATAATAGTGAATTGGTAGCCATTTTTGGAAATTTTGTAAATCGAACGTTGGTATTAACACATAAATTTTATGATGGTGTTGTGCCGAATGCAGAAACCTATACCAAAGAAGATTTATTAGTATTAGAAGAATTGGCGTATGCGCCTGATAAAATTTCAAAAGCCATAGAGCAATTTAAATTCCGAGAAGCTGTTAATGAATGGATGAATGTTGCGCGCATCGGCAATAAATACCTCGCAGATACAGAGCCTTGGAAATTGGTAAAGTCGGATGAAAATCGTGTGAAAACAATCATGAATATTGCACTTCAAATTTCTAATAATTTGGCAATATTGGCTGAACCCTTTTTACCTTTTACTTCCAAAAAATTGTTTGAGTTATTGAATAAGCACCCACAAAATTGGCCTCTTTCTAAGCAAACTAATAATGTGGCCGCCGGGCATAAAATTAATAAGGATGAATTGTTGTTTGCGAAAGTAGAGGATGCTGATGTTCAAAAGCAATTGGATAAGTTAGAACAAAGTAAGCAACTCAATCTTGCCAACAATACAAGTATTAAAGAGATTAAGCCCGAAACCACCTTTGACGATTTTAGTAAAATGGATATTAGAACGGCTACCATTTTAGAAGCAGAAAGAGTTCCTAAAACAGAAAAGTTATTAAAGTTAAAGGTGGATACAGGTGTTGACGTGCGTACCATTGTTAGTGGAATTGCACAGTTTTATGATCCTGAAAAGATAATTGGTCAAAAAGTATGTATGCTCGCTAATTTGGCTCCACGCAAAATAAAGGGAATTGAAAGTAAAGGCATGATCTTAATGGCTGAGAATAAGTCTGGCGAATTATGTTTTGTGTCTCCAAGTAATATAAATTTTAATGATGGCAGCGAAGTTAAATAAGGTATTTTTTTATTGTATTATTTTTGTTTCTATTATTAAGGCGCAAAAAGGAGTCGACTATTCCGATTATAAAAGCCAAAGCGATCATCAGAAATTTTTTAAAACCAGAAGGGCTGTTGCAGCCTGTCAGATTGAAAAATTAAACAAAGGTGCTTTAGTTGTTGTTCTAAAGGATAATCAGTTGTTGATTAATGGTCTGGTAAAAGCAAACAATCAATCGTTGGCTCAGGAAAAATTTCTTAGTCAATTTGTGATTAACAAAAATATTCTAGTTGCTTTTAAAAGTTCTTTTACATTCAGTAAAGTTTATTTTATATACAGCAGTACTTTAGATAGTTTAAATAAAGGAGTTAGGAAAAATATTTTTTTAGATACAACATTAACTGTTAATTCGGAAATTGAGTTGAAGGAAAATGATTATTTTTTATGCTTCAGAGATTATGTTTATAATTCAAGTATTGGTTTTGTTAAAGAAGACTCCGCCAAATTTGTTTCAGAAAACGGTAACCCTGGCGGAACTGAATATTTTGTAATAAAAAATAAATATGGTCATCAACTTAAAAAGCCATTTCCATTTTATAATGACGGAATTAAAAACATGTACACAGGAATTAAAGGTAAAATATTTGAATTTCAAACTTATTTTGAATCGTCATTAACTTTAAAAGGAACTAACTATTTTCCTAATTCTAATTATTTAGCCGAGCTTAAAGAAATTAAGGAGGGTAAGCGTAAACCTGTGAAGTATGTCAATAGTTCCAATGCACAATCTATTAAAATCAGTAAGGACTTGTTGTTTGAAATATTACAATCTTCTGTTGCGTCTTTAAATGAAGATCTGAAAAACTTTTACTTGGAGTCTAAGGTTGATGGTGATAAAGCAAAAAGTAAAGAATTTGATAAATACTGTTATTAGTTTTGTTATTCCGATTAAATCCAGATAATATCAATAGTCAAACTGTTGATCAAATTGTGAAACTTTTACAAAATGGAGGTGTTATTATTTATCCAACGGATACTGTTTATGCTTTGGGTGCAGACATAACTAAACAAAATGCTTTTGAACGGATCTGCAGGTTAAAAGGAATTAAGCCGGATAAAAGTAATTTTAGTTTTGTATGCAGTGATTTAAGTCACCTCAGTCAGTATGCAAAACCTATAAGCAATTCAATTTTTAGAGTAATGAAAAAGGCTTTACCCGGGCCATATACATTTATTTTAGAAGCTAATTCAAATGTGCCAAAATTATTAAAACAAACTAAGAAAACGGTAGGGATAAGAGTGCCTGACAATGCAATATGTAAAGCAATTATTGAACAGTTAGGCAACCCGCTCATTAGTACTAGTTTGCATGATAATTCTGATGATATTTTGGAATACTTTAGTGACCCTGAGGTGATTTATCAGCAATATCAAAAACAAGTAGACGCCGTTGTAGATGGTGGTTTTGGAAATATTTATACGAGTACAGTTATTGATTGTAGCAATGATGAACCGATTGTGATTAGAGAGGGGCTTGGAGATTTGAATGTGTTAAATTAGCGCTTGGTTCTATAATAAATGATATTAGTTAGTTTCTTTTTTCAATACAATAAATTCTTAAAAAAAACGTAAATTTACACCCTAATAAAAAAAAGATGGCTCGTTTTCATTCCTTAAAAGTAAAAGATATAAGAAGAGAAACTGCAGAAGCTGTTTCTATTGCTTTTGAAATTCCACCCTTACAACAACCTGAATATCAATTTAAACAAGGTCAATACATTACGCTTAAATTAACTGTTGATGGAGAAGAAATCAGAAGAAGTTATAGTATTTGTACGAGTCCATATAGTGAAAAGGAGTTACGTGTAGCTGTTAAGGAAGTAGAAGGAGGGAAAGCCAGTACATACATGAATCGTCATTTAAAAGTTGGAGATCAGCTTGATGTGATGACACCGATGGGAAATTTTTACTCTTCATTAAGCGGAGGCAACAAAAAAAATTACGTGTTGTTTGCAGGTGGTAGTGGTATCACACCAATGCTCAGTATTTTAAAAAGCGTTTTGTATGTTGAGAAAGCTAGTTCGGTTACACTTATATACGCCAATAAGAACGAAGCATGTACCATATTTAAAAAAGAAATTGATGAGATCGCAAAGTCCAATTCAAATTTAAAAGTTGTTTACGTATTTGATCAACCAACAGAGCCAATATCGGATATACAAAAAGGAATAGTTACGAAGGAAAAGACTTTACAATTGCTTGAGAATTTTGGTGGTGTAAATGCTGATGAGTATTTTATTTGTGGCCCAGGACCGATGATGGAAAATGTTAAGTCAACATTGGAAGATCTAAAAATCCCTAAAGACAAAATAAAAATAGAGTACTTTAGTAGTGTAATTGAAGCTGTGAAGCAAGCTGAGTCAGGCGGGGAAAACTTAGGGTCCGTTAATGCTGCTGTAACAGTTATTCAATATGGTATCGAAACTAATTTTGACTTGGCGACAGGTGGGATAAGTATATTAGATGCCAGTATTGAAGCAGGTGTTGATGCACCATTTAGTTGTAAGGGAGCAGTATGTTGCACATGCCGTGCTAAAGTAATTGAAGGAAAAGTTAAAATGGATGCCAATTTTGCTTTAACTGATGCAGAGGTGGAGGATGGTTTTATCTTAACGTGTCAGGCGCATCCACTAACTGAAAAGGTTGTGATTGACTTTGATGCGATTTAATTCTACTTCAATCCCAAAATATAAGGAACCCTCTCTTTTCCCTTAACTTCTTTTTTAAGGTTGTTGATGTATAACCAAGCGCGTTCTACTCTTAAATTTTGACTTTTTATTTTAGAAGTATAATAGATGATATTTCTTTGTTTACCAGGCGATAGAAGATTAAATCGTGTCTTTCCTTCTGGATCTTGTTTCAACACTTCTTCTAATTCTTCTGGCATTGGCATGCCATACTCACTTTCATCTTTAAGTAATTCAATACGATAAACATCATCGTAATTTAATTTAAATTTTTTGAATTTTTCTTTGGATAACATAATGTAGTTACTTCCATTACCATGTGGCATCACCGCACAAGGGAAACCAGCTTGTTGGTTGATTTTACAAATCAAACGTGTTTTGTGTCCGCCAATTTTTTTTAATTGCTGCGAAGTGATTGGTATATATGCTGAGCCAAACATGCTTTCATGTTTACCCAGAGACACTTGAAATTTTAACATTTAATAGTTTAATAATTTTTCAATAGCAGCTTCAACTTTATCTGCATTCGGAAGCATCGTTTTTTCAAGTATGCTGTTTAGTGGAATGGCAGGCAAGTTTTCAGCGCCAAGCACTTTTACAGGCGCATCTAAATATTCAAAACAATTTTCACTTATTCGAGATGCAATACTTTGTGCAAATCCGTTAAATGAAGGTTCTTCTGTTACTACCAATATTTTCCCGTGCTTTTTAGCAGCTTCAAATAATCCTTGTTCATCAATTGGCGCAAGTGTTCTTAAATCAATAATTTCAATTCTACCTTCAAATTTTTTTGCAGCTGCTTTTGCCCAATAAACGCCCATTCCGTATGTGACAACAGCCATCGAATGGCCTTTAGTAATTGCATCTTCATTTGCTGATTGAACAACTCTTAGTTTTCCAAAAGGAATTATATAGTCTTCATCCGGCTCAATTGTTTTAGCATCTTCTGTGCCTTTAATTTTACTCCAGTATAATCCTTTATGTTCAAGCATTACTACAGGATTAGGGTCGTAATAAGCTGCTTTCATTAATCCTTTTAAATCTGCTCCGGTACTAGGATAAGCAATTTTAATGCCTCTGATATTGGCCAGAACACTTTCAACTGAGCTTGAGTGATACGGACCACCGCTTCCATAAGCGCCAATAGGTACCCTAAGTATCATACTAACCGGCCATTTGCCATTACTTAAGAAACAACTTCTACTTACTTCAGTAAATAATTGATTTAAACCTGGCCAAATATAATCTGCGAATTGTACTTCAACAATTGGTTTTAAGCCTACCGCACTCATCCCAACGGTTGATCCAACGATGAAGGCTTCTTGAATAGGTGTATTAAATACACGATGGTCGCCAAATTGTTGAGCTAAAGTGGCAGCCTCTCTAAATACTCCACCAAGTCTTGCACCAACATCTTGTCCGTATAGCAAGCATTCAGGGTGTTTTGTCATTAATTCTCTTATCGCAAATAAGGCGCTATCCACCATAACGGTAGCTTGTTTTCCTGTAGGCGCACGCTCTCCTTTTTCTTCTTTAATGGGCGTTTCTGCAAACTCATGTAAAAACAAATCCTCCGGCTTTGGATCCTCTTCTGACAAAGCTTTCCGATAATCTTCTTCAACATTTTGTTTAGCTTTGGTTTCAATATCCTTTATTTGCAAGGCTTCTACGCCTGTAATAATTAGTTGATTTCGTAAACGAGGCAGTGGGTCACGCTTTTCAGCCTCTACCAAATCATCTCTGTACCATTCCTTCCTAACACCACTTGTGTGATGATTAAGGAGTGGAACTTTAGCATGAATTAAAAACGGTCGTCTTTCAGTTCGTATTTTTTCGAGTACTTCTTTAATTGTGTTATAACTTAAAATAAAGTCAGTACCATCAATAGTGCGGGTTTCAATCCCTTTAAAACCTTTAGTAAAATCAGAAATATCTTGAGAACGTATTTCACGCGCATGCGCACTAATATCCCATTCGTTGTCTTGTACAAAAAATAAAATCGGCAATTGTTTTAAAGCAGCCATTTGAAAAGCTTCCGAAACCTCACCTTCAGTGCAACTGGCATCGCCGAGCGAGCAAACTGCAATGGCGCTGTTTTCCTCGTTTTGTAACATCTTGTTTTTTTCAAAGTACTGAAGTCCCATTGCAACTCCGGTTGTTGGTATGGCTTGCATCCCTGTGGCGCTACTTTGGTGCGGTATCTTAGGCATGTCGTTTCTTTTTAAACTCGGATGAGAATAATAAGTACGTCCACCACTAAATGGATCATTTCGTTTTGCAAGTAATTGAAGCATTAAATCAAATGGTTTTAAACCAATAGCCAATAAAATGCTATCATCGCGGTAATAAGCACTCAGATAATCTTTTGGTAAAAGTTGCAATCCTAATGCGATTTGAACTGCCTCATGACCACGACTTGTTGCATGAACGTACTTTGCCGTTATCTCCTTGTTGGCTTCATAAAGTTCTGCCATGCTCTTGGCTGTAAACATCAATTCGTATGCTTTTACAAGGATCTCCTGAGGTATTTTTGTTTTCAATGAAGTGGTTTTTGTTGTAATGTCTTCCATTAAAGTAAGCGCTAAACGCTAAAGATATTAATTTATTTAATTTTTATCAAGTAATATTAATTCTCAGGTTGTTAACATTTGCTTGTCTAAAATTGAGATTAACTAACTAATTATTAAGGGAATACATTGTTTAACTTTAAGCAATAAAGTTAATTGTTACATATTTGTTTTTAATCGTATTTGTTTTCATCAGTGGGTGTAAGTCTAAAAAGCAATCGCAATCTAACACTAATGTTAAAGGACAAACGAAACAATCTAATTTAAATCCAGCTAAGTCAACCATTGTTCAAGAAAAATTAAATATTGATAGACTTGAAGTAGAGAAAAGTAAGCTTTATTCCTTTATTACAGAATGGTATGGTACACCTTATAAGTATGGAGGTTGTGATAAAAATGGAACTGATTGCAGTTGTTTTACTCATTTGTTATTTAAACAGGTTTATAATAGAACCATAGAAAGAAGCTCCGGGGACATTTATAAGGCTTGTGACAAAATTAAACGATCTCATCTGAAGGAAGGTGACCTGGTTTTTTTTGTAACAAATGGAAAAGGCATTTCACATGTGGGCGTTTTTTTAAAAGACGAAAAATTTGTTCATGCCAGCACCAGTAAAGGCGTTATGATTAGCAGTTTAACTGAAGCTTATTTCGAAAAAACTTTTTATGGCGCAGGCAGGCACAATTAAAATTAAATTATGAAAGAATCGTTTAGCATTCCACAGAGATTAAAATTACTTAAAACAATTGTTGTTTTGAGTTTGATAATTTCGTTTTGTTTAAGCTACAGGCTCTGGCTGAGTGATCGGTTTTTTCCTGCAGCACCTTTAATTAATTTTGATTTGACTTTTAAACCTGATGGGATTTTAACATTATTGAGTTGTTTGTGTTTGGGGCTTTCTCTATTTTTTAGGTTCGAAAGAGTTTTACTGTCCATTAGCTTACTTTTTAACTTTCTTTTAATACTTTTAGATGTAAATCGCCTACAGGCTTGGTTTTTAATGTATAATGCGCTTTTGTTTATATTGGTTTTGTTTAATGGAAGAATAGATAACCCTAACAGAAACACAGTTATTTTTATTTGTTTACAGTTACTTATTATTTCAATTTATTGTTGCAATGCCTTAAGTAATTTTAATGTTTTTTTCGGAACTGATGTCTTACATCCTTTTCTTGACAAATACCAATCGTCTCTGAGCACAAGGCAAATGGCATTTTTTACGCAGGTTGGCAAACTTCTTCCTTTACTTATTTTTTTAATAGGTGTTGCTTTAATGTTTCCTATTGCAAGGTATTTGGCAATTAGTTTAGCTTTGATTGTTCATTTATGTCTTTTTATTTTACTTTTTCCATCATCAACCAATTTAAACTACGCCGCATGGTTTGTTAACATTGCTTTTCTATTTGTATTGCCTTTATTATTTTTAGGTGAAACCAAGCAGCGTTACTTTAGCTGGAGTGTGTTGTTTCAAAAACCACTATTTTATTTGTGTATTACATTGTTTTTTGTTTTTCCCATTTTAAATGTTTTTAATCGTGAAGCCAATTTAGTGTCCATTAATTTTGTTAGCTACTCAGAGTCTCAGAAACTTTCCTTTGATTTTAATGTGAATAATAATTTGCCATTGTTTGTTAGGGCATTTTTAAACGAAGAAAATGAAAGGGCTGAGTTAAAACATAAACAATGGTGTCTCACAGAGTTGAACTCTTCACTTGTTAATCATCCCCAAGTTATTATAGCTCTAAATAATTACGTTCAAAACCAATATTTTAGCACTGTTAAAGAATTACAATTTAATCAATAAATTAGCAGGCGAAGTTTTTATAAACTCTAAACTGATTATATTTGTGTTAAAATTATTGTAATGAACAAAATTCTACTTTCGGTTAATGCTTTATTGGTTATTTCTGTTGCTTATTTGTTCTATAAAGTGAGCGATTCGAATAAAAATCCTAACTGTTCCGGAAAAGTTATAAATACTGATAGCATCGCCGGTAAAGTTGATTTAAAACCAAAAAAAATCGAACAAATTGGTTCTACCCCAACAGGTAAAATTGCATTTATTAATTTAGATATATTGAATGAAGAGTCTCAAGAGGTTTTAGATTTAGAAAAAGAAGCCAAGAATAGGCGTTCTGCGATTGAAGCCAGTTTGATGTCATTGCAAAATAACTACGAAAAGAAAGTAATGGATTATCAAAATTCAGCCAAAGCGGGTATAGCATCTGAGGCTGAACTTAATGCAAAGGCCAAAGAAATTCAACAAATAGAAAAGGACGCGCAAAATAAGCAATTGCAAATTGATAATTTAACAATGGATATTGCTCAAAAAAATGAAAATTTTCAAAAGAACATTAAAGAATTTTTAGTTAAATGGAACGCCGGAAGATATGATTATATTTTATCATACAGCGAATCTGTTCCTACAATGTTATTAGGTAACGCCACCTTGGATATCACAAAGGAGGTATTACCTTTAATAAACCAAGAATATTTAAGCAAGAAACCAACCAAACCAACCAAATGACAACTTTAAAAGATAAAATTAATGCTGTTGCATTATTTCATGAAACGTTTCAAATTGGTAACGCAAGCGAGGTAACATTGGTTGATGAGTCAACTTATCAATTAAGATACGCCTTAATTAAAGAAGAGAACGAAGAGTATTTAGAAGCATGTAAAAAAGGTGATATTATTGAAATAGCCGATGCTTTAGGGGATCAACTTTATATTTTGTTTGGTACAATTTTAAAACATGGTTTACAGCATAAAATCGCAGAAATCTTTGATGAAATTCAACGAAGCAATATGAGTAAATTAGATGCGAATGGACAACCGATTTATAGAGAAGATGGTAAAATCCTTAAATCAGATTTATATTTCAAACCAAATATCAAGGATATTTTAGAGTCAAAATAATTTTCTTTTTTTAATAAAAAGCTTAGTTTATTGCTAATCATTTGCTATCTTAACGCTTTATTTAAATGTTATGAGTAGCACTCCAGAAGGCAGACAAATTATTTTTAGCATGGTGAATGTCAGTAAAATTCACCCACCGCAAAAGCAAGTTTTAAAAGATATTTACATTTCATTTTATTATGGCGCCAAAATCGGCGTATTAGGTCTTAATGGGTCCGGTAAGTCTTCGTTATTGAGAATTATGGCCGGTATTGATAAGGATTACATCGGTGAGATTCATCAGTCACCTGGCTACAGTATTGGAATGCTTGAACAAGAACCAAAACTGGATGAGTCAAAAACAGTTATTCAAATTGTACGTGAAGGGGTTCAAAAGCAAGTTGATATATTGAATGAGTTTGAAGAAGTGAACAATAAGTTCATGGATGAAGAAATTATCAATGATCCTGATAAAATGGATAAGTTAATTAATCGTCAGGCTCAATTACAAGAGTTAATTGATCAACAGGATTTATGGAATTTAGATAATCGTCTTGAACGGGCTATGGACGCTCTTCGTTGTCCGGAAAGCGATACACCAATCAATATTTTATCCGGTGGTGAAAGACGCCGTGTGGCCTTATGCCGTTTGTTACTTCAGGAACCGGATATTTTATTGTTAGATGAGCCTACCAATCACTTAGATGCTGAGAGTGTTGACTGGTTAGAACAACATTTACAACAATACAAAGGAACCATCATTGCTGTTACGCATGATAGATATTTCTTAGATAATGTTGCAGGCTGGATTTTGGAATTAGATCGTGGCGAGGGTATTCCGTGGAAAGGGAATTACAGTAGCTGGTTAGAACAAAAGCGTGAAAGGTTAAAGCAAGAAGAAAAATCGGAAAGCAAGCGCCAGAAAAATTTGGCGCGTGAGTTAGAATGGGTAAGAGCAGGTGTTAAGGGACGCGGGGTTAAACAAAAAGCACGTTTAAGCAACTATGAAAAAATGCTTAACGAGGATGTTAAAACGAAAGAAGAAAATTTGGAAATCTTTATTCCCAATGGTCCTCGTTTGGGTTCAGAAGTGATCGAAGCAATTAATGTTTCAAAGGGTTTTGGAGATCGCTTACTTTATGAAAAATTAAATTTTAAATTGCCGCCAGCAGGTATTGTTGGTATTATTGGTCCGAATGGTGCTGGTAAAACAACTTTATTTAAAATGATTATGGGCCTTGAAAAACCCAATGAAGGAGAATTTAAGGTTGGACCAACTGTGAAGATCAGTTATGTTGATCAAACACATAAAGATATTGATCCAAATAAAACGGTTTACGATGTATTGAGTGGCGGAACCGAAAGTTTAGTTTTTGAGGGGAAATCAATCAACAGCCGCGCATACATTAGTAGATTTAATTTTAGTGGAAACGACCAAAGTAAAAAATGTGGTGTGTTATCCGGTGGTGAAAGAAATCGTTTGCATTTAGCAATGGCTTTAAAAGAGGGTGGTAACGTTTTGTTGTTAGATGAGCCTACGAATGATTTGGATGTAAACACGCTTCGTGCATTAGAAGAAGGTCTAGAGAATTTTGCCGGATGTGCTGTTATTATTAGTCACGATAGATGGTTTTTAGATAGAGTTTGTACACACATTTTAGCTTTTGAAGGCGATAGTAGCGTTTACTATTTTGAAGGCGGGTACAGTGAATATGAAGAAAATCGCAAGAAACGACTTGGAAATATTGAGCCAAAAAGACCAAGGTATAAAAAATTAACTGTATAAAATGAACAAACTTTTAGGAATATTTTTAGTTGTAATTGGCTTTGGCATAAAGGCCCAAATCTTAAATGAAGGAGATATCACTTTATCACCTAATGTTGGTGTTCCTCATGTTTCTGCAACCATTTTAAAAACCGCTTTAAAAGTTTATTATAAGTCAAATGTTGAAAATAAATATGATATTGGCGTTAAGAATACACCGGTTTTTAACTTTAAAGGAGAGTATTTAGTTCAAAATGATGTAAGTATTGGGCTTGCTGCTTCTTATTGGAAAATGGATGTTGATATTTCCGATTTGTATTCCCAATTGAATCAAACAACCTCAATAGTTGAGGCTCAAGTGGACAATACCACTATTAGCATCAAGGCTATGGCAATTGGCTTTAGAGGTACCTACCATTTTTTGGCCGATGAAAAAGACTCTAAATGGGATCCATTTATAGGTGGAACTGTTGGTTTAACGCGTTACGAGACCAATATCGTATTCAAATCTACAGTGATGGGTAAACAAGTACCTGATGGTTTATTTAATTTTAAATCAGGGATAGGCACCTATTTTTCATCAACGCTTGGTGTTAGATACTATTTTGTGAAGAGTTTCGGAATTAATGCCGAATTAGGTTGGGATCGTGGTGCATTGCTATTTGGAGGAGTAGTTATTAAATTTCCAACAAAAAGTAAAGCAGTTTAAAATAAATAAAAATAATCAATTATAAATAATAAATCTATGAGTCAGTTTAATCCATCAAAAATTCTAATTCCGGTTGATTTCAGTTCAACATCTTTATTAGCTATTGAGCACGGTGCATTTACAGCCCAATTGGGTAAAGCCGATGTTTATTTGTTACATGTCATCAATTCACAATTTAATTCGGTGAATATGTTTTTGCCTATTGTAAAATTGGCTGATCAAGAAAATTTCGAAAAAGAAATTGAAGTTAAAATGAACGAAATGGCTTCAGATATTAACAAGAAATATGGAGTTCGAGTTAAAAGTATTATAAAAACGGGTAGTCCAAGCCACATCATCAACGAGACAGCAAAAGAAATTAATGCTTCTTTAATTGTTATGGGCACACATGGTTACTCACCATTAGAGGAATTAGTAATTGGCAGCATTGCAATGAAAGTATTAACAAAATCTCCATGTCCTACAATGGTTATGAGTAGTAAGGCAAACCATAAAGGTTATTCAAATATTTTAATCCCGATTGATTCAAGCGCAAATTCTCGTCAAAAAGTAAACTATGCGATTGGATTTGCAAAATGTTTTAGCGCACAATTGCATGCTGTGGCACTTTTAAACCCTGATGAAGACGAACTAATAGAGGAAATGCATTTAATTTTAAAACAAATTGGGGATTTGGCAACTGAAAATGGTGTAGTATACACAGGTGAAGTTTTAAAAGAAGTTAAAAATAAAGCTAATGCAACTATTAAAACGGCTGAGAGAAAAGGTTCTGATATGGTGATCATCATGACTGATCAGGATGCAGAGTTAAGTGGGTTATTTTTAGGAGCTTATTCACAACAAATTATTCATTTAAATAAAGTGCCAACCATCGCTATTAAACCAAAAGACCTATCAGGCGCTGATGCATCTATTCTTGGTGGTACCAGTGGAGGATTTTAAGCTGTTTAAGTGAATATTGTAAGTAAAAACTTAATTTTTTAATCAAATAATTCAAATGAAAAAAATCAGTTTTATAATCGTATTTCTTTCGGGCTTAATTCTCAATGCCCAGAAATTAGCTGAAGTTAGTTTAGATTTACTGGATGGGAATCAAATAAAAGGTACAACCACATTAAATGATGTTGAATTAATAACATCATATGGTAAACTTTCTATTCCAATTACAAAAATTAATAGTGTTAAAATTGGTTA
Organism: Bacteroidota bacterium; assembly: GCA_020403265.1. Classification (GTDB taxonomy): domain Bacteria; phylum Bacteroidota; class Bacteroidia; order B-17B0; family Aurantibacillaceae; genus Aurantibacillus. Next base: position 13,404 of record JADBXZ010000038.1, on the reverse strand, counting down.
TGGTAAGGATGCATCATCAGGTGATAAAGCGAAAGGATATTGCAAAATACTTGCCGGTGCTGGCGCAGAGGATACCCGAAAAGCGGCTTATTCTGACCTGGTAAAACTTGGAGCGAAAAGTATTTATGCAATTGAAGAATTTCTGAATGATCCTAAAACCGAAATCTCTGAAGACTTGCAAGGAGATTACTCTATTGATAATGCATTAGCGGAGATAAAATCCAATGCAGGTATTGGGAGTGATGCTGGTTATGATGATGTGATCATGATTGATAACCAATACAACATGGGAGGCATTTACACATTTACCAAGTTGGATGTGAAAACAGAGTATGGTAACTTAACAGTACCCAAAGAGAAGATTAAAAGCATTGAGGTTTTTATACCATCGCCGGGAGGTAAAGATGCCAGCGCCTTTAAATTAAATGCTAATAAACACATTAGTGGTAACAACAATGGTGGTTGGCTTAAAACCGGTATCATGGTAAAGGCAGGGCAAAAGATAACCATTACTGCTACAGGCGAAATTACTTTGGCAAGTTTAAGCAATAACAAATATAAACCAGATGGAAGCAGCAAAGCTGCATCTGCAAGCAGTTGGACACCTCCATATGCATCAGAGGCAAGTGAAGATAGTGAGGGTTATAGTTATCCAAGCTATGGGCAAATCGTTTTTAAGGTTGGCGAAACTGGTGAAATGAAAAAGGCAAATGTAAAAGGCACAAATAAGGCAAAAACGTCGGGCTTATTATTTATTTCCATTTACGAAACGGTTTACAATGCAGCTAACTCTGGTAGTTATCAGGTTAACATTAAACTAAACTAAAACCAAGGGAATTCCTTTTAGATTGTGTCTTACTCCTTCAACTGTGGTGCCGAGTAAGATATCCTTTATTGTTTTATGGCCGTGTGTACCCATTACTAACATGTCGCATTCTGCTTTCAAAACCATTTCCGGAATTGCAGTTTTAGGATTACCAAAGCCTAAGAGATATTCGCAGGATATTTGTTTACTAATTAATTGTGACTGGTAATTCTTTAACAGTTCCAAATCTTCTTCACGCTCTAAATCATTTGTTTGTTCACCATATACGAATGCACCGGCACTTTCGAGTACGTGTACTAAAATTACTTTAGTTTTATTACCACCAAGTTGGATGGCTTTGTTTATCGCTTTGTTATCTGCATCGCTAAAATCCACGGCAACTGCAATTGTGTTAAGTTGGTTGCTTGGATTAATCTCCAGTTGAGTTGGAGCTGTATGAAATTTTGTTGTCTTGGCCGTTTGTTTGGTTACAAGCGGAACAAATACAACATAAAGCAAAACGATTAAACAAATAATACAAATAGGAACTAGTGTAAAACTTACTAAGAGCGTATACTCGCTTGATAATAGTAAATCTTTTAGTTCAACATAAACCAATTTAATATTTAAGCCAATAATAATTGTTGCAGCCAACCACGCAAACCCCTTTTGCCACAGAGGAATAACAAATTGCCCCATTTTACTTTTGTTACTTACAAAATGGATGAGCGGAATCACTGCAAAACCAAGCTGCAGGCTCAGGATAACTTGACTAAGAATGAGTAGCTTACCGGTAGAGTCTTCTCCAAAAACTAAAATGGTAATGAATGCAGGTATGATTGCTATCATTCTAGTTAATAATCTTCTGATCCAGGGCTGTAAGCGTAAATTTAAATAACCTTCCATAACAACCTGACCCGCCAGGGTACCCGTAACGGTACTGCTTTGTCCGGCTGCTATTAAAGCTAAAGCAAACAAAATCGGTGCCAACGTATTACCTAACATGGGGGCTAATAACTGATGGGCATCTTTAATTTCGGTTACTTCATACTGACCATTTTTAAAAAAGGCAGAAGCTGCTAAAATCAAAATTGCAGCGTTTACAAATAGTGCTAAATTTAAAGCAATGGCGCTATCAATTGTATTGTAGCGAATGGCTTTTTTAATGTCTGATGGTGTGCGCTCAAATTTACGGGATTGAACAAGTGAGCTGTGCAAATATAAGTTGTGTGGCATCACAGTTGCACCAATGATTCCAATGGCAATTAGCAAGGCCTCATTATTTTTAATACTTGGAATTAAGCCGGCTATTATTTCATGTGGTACGGGTTTAGCTATAATTAGCTGAATTAAAAAAGAAATTCCAATTAAAGCAACTAAACTGATAATGAACGCCTCTAATTTTTTAATCCCTTTATTGAGTAAGAAAAGTAAAATAAAACTATCTAAAACGGTGATGCTAACCCCTGCAAGTAAACTCACTTCCGGAAAAAGTAAATTAATACCAATGGCCATTCCAAGCACCTCTGCCAAATCACAAGCAGCGATGGCAATTTCGGCAAGGATGTATAAAAAAATATTTACAAATTTAGGATAGTACTCTCTTGATGCTTGCGCCAAATCTTGTCCGCGAACGACTCCTAGTCTCACACAAAAGCTCTGTAAAAGTAGGGCAATTAAGTTACTCATTACCAACACCCAAATCAGACTATATCCAAATTTACTTCCACCGGCAATATCGGTAGCCCAGTTGCCCGGATCCATGTAACCCACACTAATCAAGTAGGCAGGCCCAAGAAAAGCAAGAATTTTCTTATATCCTGTTTTATGACTGGTGTTAACACTGGAGTTAACTTCTTCAAGTGATTTATTCATGTTATACTTTTTTTACCAATAAATGCGTTGCTACTTGGTTGCTTAATAAAACAATGGAATTATTACTAAGTTTAACACGATAACTGCCATCAAAAGAGCTTCTTTCCTCAATTTTGAATGTGTTGCCAATGTTTAGTTTTAGTTTGGTTAAATGTTGCAAAAATTCATTAGTATGATAATTAACAGCAACCAATTTATAATTGCCCGGATACACTACTTGATTTAATAGGATGGCTTGCCTTTTTGGAATGGAGCCGTTTTTGTTTGGAATTGGATCGCCATGCGGATCAAACTTGGGATGATCTAAATATTTTTCTAAACGGTTAATCAACTCCTCGCTTTTAATGTGCTCAAGTTGTTCGGCAATTTCATGTACCTCATTCCACTTAAAATTTAATTTTTCAAGCAAAAACACCTCCCATAACCTATGTTTTCTTATAATTGAAAGCGCCAATTTATTACCGCTTTTTGTTAGGTATACTGGTTTGTATTTTTGATAATCAATTAATTTTTTGTCGCTTAAGCGTTTTAACATTTCTGTTACCGAAGCAGCTTTTAGTCCAAAATGCTGCGATAACATGGTTGTATTAACCTTGCCAACCTGCTGAAAGTGAAAAATAGCTTTAACGTAATTTTCTTCCGTAAACGAAATTATCATTTAACAAAAGTACTAAATTTTAGGTTAACCTAAAATTTAATACTAAGTCCGCCTAAAAAGTAGGTTGGTGCAGCCGGTGATAAGAAGTTTCTGGTAGTTAAAACATTATCCACATAATAGCTATAAGTGTAACCATTTGTTTCGTATTGTGCATTAAGAATATTAAACACAGTGGCCATCAGAGTTATCTCTTTTATTGATTTAATTGGCAACACATAATTAAATCTCAAATCGAAAGTGTTATATGGGTTGATGCTGCGTTTAACATTGCTGGTGTTATCTAAATATTGTCTGCCAACATATTTTTGGATTATTGCAATTTCTAATTTTTTTATTGGTGTGATAATTAATTGCGCACTGCTTACCATGCTTGGAGAGAAGGAAATATCAGTAAGATTATAGTTATTAATCTGTGGAGCTAGTCCGTTAAAACTTGCATCGTAACGACTAATAACCTCCTTAAAATTGGTTATTTTATTTTGAGATAAGCTTATATTACCAAGCACTCCAATTTGTTTAATTGGTTGGTAACTTAATTCTAATTCAATGCCTCTTCGGTAACTGTTGCTAACATTCAATCTTTTCGGATTTCCTACATTGTCTATTTCGCCATTTAACACTAGTTGATTGAAGTATTGCATATAATACAAATTGGTGTTGAAACTAATTTTGTTTTTCGTTAATCTATAACCCAACTCAGTATTATACATCGTTTCGGCACCCGGTCGGTTTATCGGATAGTTTTTGGTTAAATCATCTCCATTTGGTTCTTTGTTACCAATTGCAAAACTTGCGTATACATTTGAGCTGGCGTTGAGATTATAACTTGCTCCAATTTTAGGATTAAAGAAGTTAAAATTAGCATCCTGCATTTTAAAAACAGAGCTATCAACCAATCCAAAATAACGGTAATCAACTTTCCTGTATTGTAAATCTAAAAATAAATTAAGTTGCTGAATTGGTTTGTAATTCATTTTTAAGTAGATATTCCCATCATTTTTATTGGTGTTATAGCCTGCATATTGGTAATCTATCTCCGATGTTGAAGAAAACTGCATCCAGCGTAGTCTGCTAAAATGTTTTCCAAAGTAGGTATTGTAACCGCCACCCAAACTAAAATTAAGTTTTGATGAGCTTGTATAATTCAAATTAAATAATCCGCCAACAAAATCATTGTCTAACCAAAGTCTTCTTATTAAATCGGTTGTGGATACAGTGTCTTTTGGTGTAATGGCGTTTGGCAAATTGTAATCACTAAACGATTGTCCTTGTTTGTACTGTTCATAATAACCTTTACCTTTGGTATAATGTCCTGTAACATTTAAGTTTAGCTTAGAATTAAACTGATGAATAAAGTGTAATTGAAAGTTGTTTTGCTTGTAATTATCGGTTTCATTGTCATAATACTTTAATTTGCCATTGGCATCATAGTATATTCCGGCTGGATTGTCGGTACGGTTTCCTTTTTTGATGGAGTCTTCATCAACATAATACCAAGCCTGATACGTTTTTTCTTGGCCTAAAAAATTAATGAATTTTACAACTGATTTTTTTCCATAGTAACCTCCTGCTAAATAATAAGATTGTAAGTTGCTGGAAGCTCTATCTATATAACCATTGCTTGTAATGCGACTGGCTCTTGCATCAACTGTAAATTTATTATCAATTAAACCGGTGCCTGCCATTATGGTATTTCTAAAGGTGTTAAAGCTACCTGCTGTACTAATTACTTGTGCATAGGCACTATCATTTAATTGATTAGTTTGAAAATTGATGGAGGCGCCAAATGCCCCGGCACCATTGCTGCTGGCGCCAACTCCTCTCTGCACCTGAATGTTGTTTACACTTGATGCAAAATCGGGCATGTTTACAAAAAATACGCCTTGACTTTCAGCATCATTAACCGGAACGCCATTAATGGTTACATTAATTCGGGTGATATCACTACCTCTTATTTTTATGCCTGTATAACCTACACCATTTCCGGCATCACTGTTAACAACCACATTAGGCAATTGATTTAGTATAAATGGAGCATCTTGTCCTAAATTGTTTTTTTTAATTTCAGTACCTGAAAGATTACTGAAGGCCATGCCTTTATCATTATTTACACGTGTTGTATTTACAACAACTTCATCTAGGTTGGCATTGTTTTTCTTCATTACAAAATTCATGTTGGCATTACCGGATACCATGAAAGTCGTTGTAATTGCTGAATAACCAAGTGATTGTACATCCATTTCAATTATTCCGTTTTTAACGTTACCAAATTCAAATTCACCGCTACTGTTACATTGTGTGCTTAGTAGCGTATTTTTAATTTGGATGTTGGCAAATGGAATGGGTTCGTTGTTTTCTGTGATTACTTTGCCACTTAATTTGTTTTGTGCGTTTAGTTTACAGCTAAATGTTAGCATAATACCAAACAATTTCAGTTTTTTCATTTTTTCTTTTTTTATAATTAAACATAATAACACTAGGGGCGTGCATTATTTTAATTTATCCCTACGCAGGCATTACCCTGTTCAGGTGCGCAACAATTTGTATTTGGGTACATAATTGTTACTGGGTATAATCTCAGCCTCGTAAAATTGAAGTTCAGAAGGTAGAATTTAGAACTTGAAATACTTCTTAATTCTCATTTCTTAATTTTAACTTCTACAAAGCACCCCTTAAGACAGCGCAAATATAAGTATTGATTAATTATTATGCAAAAAGCCAAAAATATTATGCAACTTAGAGGCATTGATTTATTAAATGAATAAAAAAAGAATTGCAATAGTTGGATCAACCGGAAGCATTGGTACACAGGCACTCGACGTAATTCGGGCTAATCCGGATTTATTTGAAGCGGAGGTACTGGTGGCCAATTCAAATGCAGACTTATTAATTAAACAAGCTTTAGAGTTTGAACCAAATGCTGTGGTTATCGCTAATGAAGCCAACTATTTAAAGGTGAAGGAAGCTTTGGCTGCGCATCCCATAAAGGTTTATTCTGGTACAAAGGCTGTTGAACAAATTGTTGAAATGGACTCAATTGACTTAGTGTTGGCAGCAATTGTGGGATACGCAGGTTTAGCCAGTACCTTAAATGCCATTAAACATAAAAAGCCTATTGCATTGGCTAATAAAGAAACGCTGGTAGTTGCAGGGGAATTGGTAACAGCCTTAGCAGAGGAAAACAATGTGAATATTTACCCGGTTGATAGTGAACATTCAGCTATTTTTCAATGCCTCGCAGGCGAGTGGCATAACCCGGTTGAGAAAATTATTTTAACTGCAAGTGGTGGCCCTTTTAGGGGAAAAAAAAGAGAGGATTTGCTGCAAATCACTAAAAAGGAGGCTTTAAAACACCCTAATTGGGTGATGGGTGCTAAAATAACGATTGACAGTGCGAGTTTAATGAACAAAGGTTTGGAGGTGATTGAGGCAAAATGGCTGTTTAACCTGAAACCGGCCCAAATAGAGGTGGTTGTTCATCCGCAAAGTATCGTACATAGTTTAGTTCAGTTTGAAGATGGAAGCATTAAAGCACAACTAGGTTTACCTGACATGAAATTGCCTATACAATACGCGATGGCTTATCCCAATAGACTTGCTAATTCTTTTGAACGCTTTTCATTCAGTCAATACAGCAATTTAACATTTGAATCACCGGATTTGGAGACCTTCCGAAATTTAAAGTTGGCATTTCATGCGCTGCATCAAGGAGGTAATAAGCCTTGCATTTTAAACGCAGCCAACGAAATTGCCGTTCAGGCATTTTTAGAGGATGAAATTGGTTTTCTTCAAATGAGCGATTTGGTGGAAGAAACGCTCAATTCCATCGTTTTTAAAAATAAACTAAGCTACTTGGATTATGTAAATTGCGACGCAGAAGCTCGCGCAACGGCATCGCAACTAATTAAGTCCAAAAAGTTTTAGGCTGATTTTTTTACCACTTGGCGGTGGTGATGATGCGCTCTGCTTCTGCTTTTTTGAAAGGGTTTAGCTTGTTCATTTTCTTTCTGTTCAGCTTTTCCGCTGAAATAAGAATAAATAACGTAAAACACTAAACTTCCAGTAACAATAGTGCCAATAATAATTAAGCCACTGTATTCTTTGATGCTCTCGTTAGTGGCTATACTGGCTTTAGCGCTTAAATTTAACATTAACAACCCAATGATTAATGTTAACACTGTTTTGATTTTTTTCGCTTCCATAACCAATGTTTTTTAAGATTAATAATTTGTTTTCTTACTAATTATAACGCTTAAAGGGCTAAATTGGTTGGCTTTTAGTTGTCTTAAAATTTGCAAAAACTAAAATTAATCAGTTAAAATAATTTGGTAGTTTCATTAATTTGCACTACCTTTACACTCGCAAAATATAGAGTTAATGATAGGGGGACAAAAAGTCCCCCTTCGTTTTGAACAAAAATGATTAACAAAACATACATAACGCAGTTAGCTGAAGAGCACCTTGGAAATGGCAGTATTTTTATAACTGCCGTTAAGGTAAGTGCCGATAATCAAATTCAAGTGTTCATTGATGGCGATAACGGCGTAACCATTGCGGATTGTGTTGCACTCAGCAGACATATTGAAAAAAAATTAAATGAGGGGAATGAGGATTTTAGTTTGGATGTTAGCTCTCACGGTGCCACCTCACCAATTGAATTACCTCGCCAATACCTAAAAAACATTGGCAGAGATTTTGAAATTAAATTAATAAACGGCGAAAAACTAAGCGGACAGTTAACCGAATTCAATAACAATGAGTTAACGATTGGTTATCAAGTTAGAGAAAATAAACCTCTGGGTAAAGGGAAAATTACCGTAAATAAACAACATAAAATTAACCTTAACGAAATAAAAGAATCAAAAATTAAACTTAAATTTTAATCATAAAAAATCATGGAAAGTGCAGCAAATCTGATAGAATCGTTTTCACTGTTTAAAGAAGATAAGAACATTGATAAAGCGACGTTAATGAGTATTATTGAAGATGTTTTTAGAAACATGCTCATTAAAAAATTTGGATCGGATAAAAATTTTGACATTATTGTTAACCCGGATAAGGGTGACGTGGAGATTTACAAAAACCGCAGAATTGTAGACGATGAGTTTGCAGAGGATTCTTTTGATTTTGATGAAAATAAACACATTAGCTTTAGTGATGCTCAAAAAATTGAACCTGATTTTGAGATAGGCGAAGATTTATCGGAGCGTGTGAAGCTAGAGGACTTTGGTCGTCGTGCCGTTTTATCGGTTCGTCAAAATCTGGTTCAAAAAATTCTTGAGTTACAAAAAAGCGAAATCTATAATAAATACAAAGAAAAAGTTGGGGATGTTATTACTGCCGAAGTATATCAGGTTTGGAAAAAAGAAATCATGTTAATGGATGATGAAGGTAATGAGTTATTGTTGCCAAAAACAGAACAAATCCCATCTGATTTTTTCAAGAAAGGTGATACCGTAAAAGCCGTTGTAAGCAAGGTTGATTTAAAAAATGGTTCTCCTTCAATTATCGTTTCACGCACGTCTCCTGTATTTTTAGAGCGTTTATTTGAAACTGAAGTTCCTGAAATTTTTGACGGATTAATCACCATTAAAAAGATTGTACGTGAACCGGGCGAGCGTGCCAAAGTAGCTGTTGAAAGTTATGATGACAGAATTGATCCGGTGGGTGCTTGTGTTGGTATGAAAGGTTCTCGTATTCATGGTATTGTTAGAGAGTTGAAAAACGAAAATATTGACGTTATCAATTACACTGCTAATGCACAATTGTTGATCCAACGGTCATTAAGTCCTGCTAAAATTACAACCATTAAATTAGATGAAACTAACAAGCGCGCCGAGGTGTTTTTAAAGCCTGATCAAATTAGTTTGGCAATTGGTAAAGGTGGTTATAATATTAAGTTAGCAGGTAAATTAACGGGGTACGAAATTGATGTTTACCGTGACACGGATACTGATATTGATACGGAAGATGTTGACTTGGATGAATTTGCAGATGAAATTAATGATGAGGTGATTGATAAATTAAAAGCTATTGGTTGCGATACTGCAAAATCAGTGCTTGAATTGAGTGTTGCCGAATTAACTCGCCGAACAGGAATTGAAGAGGAAACGATTGAAGAAGTTCGCGAAATATTGGCAGCGGAATTTGAAGATTAATTTTTTTTTTTGACTGCATTGGTTGGCGTTTTTCCAAAATAAGACGCATTTTTTTAAAATTTAAAGAACACGAAATTAAATATGTCAGAAGGAATATCACTTCGTTTAAGCAAAGCCGCTAAGGAATTTAACCTTACTACTACAAGGATTGTGGAGTTTTTAGCTTCTAAGGGAGTTAAAATTGATGCCAATCCAAATGGTAAAATTGGCGATGCAGAGTATAAATTATTGTTGAAAGAATTTTCAAGTGATAAATCTGCACGCGAAGAAGCGGAACACGTTTCGCATACCATTACAAAGGTAAAACGCGAAACTATTGTGTTAGACGATGTAAAAGCAAAAAAAGAAAAAGAAAGAGAGACCGAAGTTGAAGAGGTTATCATTAAAGACCTTACCATTCCAAAAGCAAAAACAGTTGAAGTTGATACAATTCCCGCTGTTAAGCAAGAAGAAGAAACGACAGAAACCAAGGAAGTAAAAGAACAAAGTGGGCCAAAAGTTTTGGGTAAATTGGATTTAGATGCGATGAATTTAAAAACCAAACCAGGTAAAAAACCCAAGGAAGTTGATGAGGTTAAGGACGATAAAACTAAAAAGGGTAAAGTTTCTAAAAAAGCAGAGGAGGTTGTTGAAACCCCTGTTGTTAATGAAGTTCAGGTAGTTGAGAAACCGAAGGTTGAGGAGGTTAAAGAAGAATTTATCGAAACTAAGTATGAGAAATTAGAGGGTCCGAAAATCCTTGGCAAGGTTGAACTACCTGTTGAGAAAACGCCAACACCTAAAAATCCAATTGAAAAAGGCAAGCGTAAACGTATCCGCAAGGGCGGTTTAAGTCAGGAGGAAATTAAAAAAGTGGCTACTGAGCAAAGCAAAATTGCCGATGAACGTAAAAAGGAAAAGTACGGAACGCCACGCACGAATCAGTTTAATAAGAATAAAGGAACCGGACCTGCGCCAAAGCAACGCATTGAATTAACCGAAGAAGAAATTCAGGCACAAATTAAAGAAACGCTTGCGCGTTTGAGCTCAAAAGGTGGTAAATCAAAAACATCTAAATACCGCAGAGATAAACGCGACGATGTAAGAGAAAAAATGGCTGAGAAAGCCGAGCTGGATGAGGCAGAAAAGAAAATACTAACAGTTGCCGAGTTTGTAAGCGCAAATCAATTGGCAACGATGATGAGTGTTCCTGTAACCAACATTATTTCTACTTGTATGAGCCTAGGCTTGTTTGTGAGTATTAACCAACGTTTGGATGCTGAAACCATTAGCATTGTGGCGGAGGAATTTGGATACAAAGTGCATTTTGCAAGTGCTGAGGATGTTGAAACAGTTAAGGAAGACACTGATAAGCCGGAAGATTTAGTTCATCGCCCGCCAATTGTAACGGTAATGGGGCACGTAGATCATGGTAAAACATCTTTACTTGACTTTGTTCGTAAAACAACAGTGGTGGCAGGCGAAGCGGGTGGTATCACCCAACACATTGGTGCTTACAATGTAACTTTAGCTTCAGGAAAAAGTATTACATTTTTAGATACACCGGGTCACGAAGCGTTTACAGCAATGCGTGCGCGTGGTGCTAAGGTAACCGATATTGCAATTATTGTAGTAGCTGCGGATGATAGCGTGATGCCTCAAACTAAAGAAGCCATTAATCATGCACAGGCCGCAGGTGTGCCTATGATATTTGCGATTAATAAAATTGATAAACCGGGTGCAAATCCTGATAAAATCAGAGAGGCCTTATCTGCTATGAATATTTTGGTTGAAGAGTGGGGCGGTAAATACCAATGTCAGGAGGTTTCAGCCAAGCAAGGTAAAAACATTGATTTGTTATTGGAAAAAGTATTGTTGGAAGCTGAGATGATGGATTTAAAAGCTAATCCGGATAAGAACGCACAAGGCAGTGTAATTGAAGCCAGTATGGAAGAGGGTAGAGGTTATGTATCCACCATCTTGGTTCAATCCGGTACTTTAAAGGTTGGAGACATTATGTTAGCCGGAAGTTATAGCGGACGCGTAAGAGCCATGTTTAACGAGCGCGGACAAAAAGTAAATTCAGCAGGACCTTCTCACCCTGTAAAAGTATTAGGTTTAACCGGCGCACCAACAGCCGGAGACCGTTTTAATGTAATGGATGATGAACGCGAAGCAAGAGAAATTGCCGCCAAGCGTTTACAGTTACAAAGAGAGCAAGGAATCCGCACGCACAAACATATTACCTTGGATGAAATCGGCCGTCGTTTAGCGATAGGCGATTTTAAAGAATTAAATGTGATTGTGAAAGGTGACGTGGATGGCTCAATTGAGGCTTTAGCAGATTCATTATTAAAATTAAGTACCGAAAAAATTGCCATTAACATCATTCATAAATCGGTAGGTGCCATTAGTGAAAGCGATGTATTATTAGCTTCTGCTTCTAATGCAATCATTGTAGGTTTCCAGGTGAGACCAACAACCAGTGCTCGTAAGTTAGCCGAAACAGAGGAGATAGATATCCGATTGTATTCGATCATTTACGATGCCATTAACGAGTTAAAAGCAGCTATGGAAGGCATGTTGGCACCTGAGTTTGTGGAGAAGGTTTCTTGTAATATTGAAATCAGAGATGTATTTAACATCACCAAAGTTGGAACTATTGCCGGATGTTATGTGTTAGATGGAAAAGTTAACCGTAACACAAAAGTGAGAGTTATTCGTGATGGAATTGTAATTCACACAGGGGCATTAGGTTCGTTGAAGCGTTTTAAAGACGATGTAAAAGAAGTTGCAACCGGTTACGAGTGTGGTTTAAATATAGATGGTTTTAACGATATTAAGATTGGTGACATTATAGAAGGCTACGAAATGGTGGAAGTAAAAGCCAAATTGTAAATTGTATTTAATAAATTAAAAAGCTGCCTTAAATCAGGCGGCTTTTTTTATTCAGGACTTTTTACTAATTTTATTTAAACGTAATTGGAGAATAAAAGTATATTCTTTGAAGGTATTAGAAAAACAAGATGCCGAAAAGTTTAAGCCTTTTAAAAAACATACAATTAGCCCTTGCCCAGCTACTTATTGCACTAACATTGTGTGTTATTTAAAAGAAGAAAATATACAAATACAAGTAACGGATGTTAATGGTAAAATTTTAAAAACAATTAATGTTGTAACGCAACAATACAATGTAACAATCAATTTTGATTTGTTAGATGGCGTTTACTTTGTAAATATTATAAATGAAAGCGGAGAAAAAACAGTTAAAAAATTGGTTGTTGCTAATTAATACTGTGCTACAAACACTTATAATTAAAGGGCAGATAGCTAATTATATCAATAATGGTAGCTTTGAAGAGCATTATAATTGCAATTTCTTGCCATATATTTCTTATTCAAAATATTGGAGAACTATTGATTCTATAAATGGGTCTGCGGTTTATGCATCTCAATGCTACACCAATGTCCCATACAATGGTTTTGGGTTTCAATATGCAAGAAGTGGCAACTCATATGGACTTATAGAGTTTTTATGTGTTCCTCCCACTTGCAGTGCAAATAATAACCGAGGCTATTTCCGAAATCGTTTAAAATCAAAACTCATCGCAGGCAAAACCTACTGCGTTAAATTTTGGGCAAATATTGGCAACAATAGTACTTATGGTATTGCCAACATTGGGGCCTATTTTGGAGATAACAGCTTAGATACAATTACACAATGTAACATACCATTAACATATTTAAACCCGCAAGTTGAAGGTAGCACTATTGTAACGGACACATTAAATTGGACATTAATAACAGGTACATTTGTTGCTAATGGCACAGAAAAACATTGTGTTATTGGTAATTTTAGAAGCGATGCTGCAACAAGTAAAACTCTAATTAATACTACTTATTTGCCAAATATTTTTTGTGCTGTTAAT
>JADBXZ010000037.1 GCA_020403265.1 Bacteroidota bacterium | reverse complement strand
GTCGTTGTCAAGTCGGTCAAATGTTTTTTGTATTGAATAGTCTTTGTTTTTGTATTCAATATTTGGAATATCAATAATGAAGTCCTGAAATGTTTTGTCGTTACTTGTGCCTAATGAACCATAAATTACTTGAATGCTTGTTGTGTCTTTGTCTTTGCAGTGTTCGCAATAGTGTTTTATTTCTTTTCTATTTCCGAATTTGTCCATATAGAAGTATTTGGAACTTGAGAGTCTTATAGAATTGCCTTTGACTGTAAATTTTGTCTTTAAGTGTCCGTTTTCTGGAATTCTGTAAATTCTCCATTTTCCGTCAAATTCTTTTTCTGCTCCGTCTAGAACTCCGTATTCAATAACTACTTGTCCTTTATAGTTGTCAGGAATTAGAAAAATGTCATAGGAAGCACTGTCTTTTTCAATAAGTCCGTAAAGCACAAGAAATGGTAAAAGACCCCAAAAAATCTGCCATCCAGTCTTTATGTTTTTAAATCCTTTTGCAATTAAGATTTGTATCAGACCGATACCGCATAAAATGAAAAACAAATAAGTCGGCCAGCCTTGCGATACAAACATTAAAATGTTCAGTCCGATACCAATAAGTAAAGTTATCATTCCTGTCCAAAGCAATATTTTATTTGTTTGTCGTCTCATATACAATGCCCGCTAACGTTCGAGGCTTGGCGATGTTGGGGCAACAGTGTTTCGTCACGCCTGTACTGAAATTAAATATAGTTACTGTTGTTGATTGTAATTGCAAATGTTGAAGCGAGTTCTGTCGAGCTGGTGACGAAAGGAAATAGTAGTACAAAAGTTGATGCTTATTCCGTCAAGCCCCAATATTGCCAAACCTTTTGTTAGTGGCAGTGTTAGTCCATTTAATTTTAAATGATGTATCCAATAATTAGTGAAACAAAATAAACTGGTAAACAAATAAGTCCATAATAGCCACTATAATATTTTCTGTCTAAACAAACTGTATAGGGTTCAGATTTATAATAATTGTTCCCAAAAGCAAGTTTATCTTTTTCCTCGTCATTTATTTGTTGTCGTCTAATGTTACGTGAAATAATAAAAGCTATAAAACCTGGAACAAAAACTAGTCCTATAATAATTGATTCCACAAGAATTGTCAAAGGTTTATTGTTAAATGTTAACCAAGCACAGAAAATACTCCAAACTATCCAAAAAAATGTCCAAATAATAACATTTATAATTGAAGCTTTGATTGTTGCTTGAGTCTCTGCTTCAAAAAAGTCAAGTGTCCGATAGTAAAGAGAAGAAGTAACAGTTGTTACTAGAAAGAGTCCACCTATAAAGTATAAAAAGAGTTTACCATTGTTTAAGAAAAGTCTTTTATCATATGGAATGTTGTCACATGCTTTGTCAAGCAAGAAAAAAACGAAAATCATAAGAGCCATTGAAATAATAACTCCAAAGAATTTCTTTTCAAAGCTGTGATCTGCGTCTTTAAAATTTTGCCAAACAGACATCTGATTTGATTAATTGTAGGGTGTCACAAAACATTACCGCTAACTCATCTATCCCCGCTATCCCTTTTCGCTTACCTATTAGAATAGGGTAGGTAATGCGTGTAAATGTAGCGCACTATTCAAATATACTAATTTCATAATAGGTAAGCGCCAAAATTCCCGCAAACTTGCAATAGAGAACATCACCTGATCACTCAACTATGAAATATGGGTGTAATCAGTTACAACAATGGGTCGGAGAACAAAATCTAAAATTACTATCCTGTAATCTTTTCATCTCCACCTCAGCAGTAATAAAACCAAAAGCTCCCCATTGCTGTAATTGTAGAATATATTGAAACACCTGCCGTGTTTTTTTTCCTCCTTGACCAATAAAAGCGCCTAGTTCATACAGATCCGAAACGTTTTGCTCTTTGACAAAGCTTTCCCTTGCGAGTAGGCTTGTGTGGGTTTGGCAATTTGCTTGCAAAATGCAAGGCTACTATTTCTTGTGGAACAATAAATTGATAGTTTGAAACCAATAATAAAGTGCTTCACCACTCTCTACGTACTTTAACCGCTTGTTTAAGTAGCTGTATTCGGGGTTTGTTATTAGATATTCAGGCAATGGAATACCTTTTCTAAACACATTTAAATCACCCTTGTAGTCTGTTAGAATGATTGCCGCTAAATAAGCAGCTTTAGCACTTGCCACTTGTGCTTCCAGAATATCAAACTTACCTTGAAAAACAAAATGTCTGAATTGATTTATACCTGTCATTATCTCATTGTATTTTGCTTTGTCATCATCTGTTTTTAATATGTCCTTTCGAGCAATTAACAATGCCGTTTCAATTATGTCTTTTAATACATCTTCAACCGATTCGATTTTTTTTTCGGGTCTGTAAGCAATTTCACTTTTTGCTGACTCAATGAATGACCTTTTAAAAACTTCCATATCTGTCAATAAATGAAACAAGCTACCAACATCAAAAAGTTGTTTTAATATTTCCTTTTCCTTCTCTATGTTGTAAGGAACACCCGTCGTATTTGGTGCAAATGCTGTGAGCTTATCACCTGCAATAGAATTGATGTCGGGTGTTTTGACAATTACTGGATTGTCAGTTTGTATTAACCATTCTGTTTCTAAAGCTCTTTCTATAATCAATGGATAATGGTCCTCCGCAAATAATACATCCAGCAATATTTCTCTTTCGGGATTGGAAATAACCTGACCTTCTACATTTTTATTAGCGAAGTTTGAAATATAAATGAACTTATAGTGAGCCTTTGGAATTTCACGCTGATAGCTTCTCTTTTCATCCAATTCCATTCTTATAAATGCACTTGATGCTACAAT
>JADBXZ010000036.1 GCA_020403265.1 Bacteroidota bacterium | reverse complement strand
GCACCTGTATAAATTTTCCTTTTCTGTTGCATTTAAAATTGGGCTAGTGTGGTTATGTTAAACAGTTTAAAAGTTAAAAAATTCTTGTTTAGATACTTTTAAGTTTTTAGCAATTTCAATTAGTGTACAAAGTGTCGGATTAATTTTACCCGTTTCTATCCTTGCAATTTGTGAAAGCGAAATTCCGGAACTGTATGCTAAATCTTCTTGAGTAATGCCTCTTTGTTGTCGTAGCTTTTTTAAATGTTTTCCAAAATGGATTAATATTTTTTCGCTTCTAAAATTCAATTTAAGCGAAATACCAACATTTAACAAAAAAATGTTATAGCATATATGCTATAGTGTTAATTATTTCATATATTTGTTAAACAAAGCTAATTTTAGTAAATTAGTTATATGAAACAAAAACTCATAATTATACTGGTCTTGCTTATAAACTTCACATACAAAGCCCAACAAAATTTAGTTCCTAATGGGAGTTTTGAATTGTATGATACTTGCCCCAATAGTCAGGCACAGTTAAGATACTGTATTCATTGGTTTGATCCAACCGGAACTAGTAGTGATTATTTTAATAGATGTGCTGTATTGACTCAAGTTGCCATTCCACAAAATTTTGCTGGTGATATTAATCCGTTTGATGGCAATTCATACTGTGGTTTTTTGGCTTATTATCCATCAAAAGCAAATTGTAGAGAGTACATTGCTGTGAGTTTAGGAGCTAATCTTAATAATAATCAATCATATACTTTTACAGCATACTTTGCACTTGCAAAAAACAGTATGTTTTCTGTAAATAATTTAGGTGTGGTTGTTTTAGATGACACCCTTGGATTACGTTCATACTTTGAAAATAACATTAACATCCAACCCGATGCTTTCTGCAATATTACCCTTAGTGATACTAGCTGGAATAAAATTACGCTTACTTTTTCACCAAAATTAACTGGTAAATATTTGGTGATTGGTAACTTTTTTAATGACTTATCAACAACTAAAGATAATTCAAACTCTTTAGGTTCAATAAACGGAGCTTATTATTTTATAGACGAAGTTTCACTCACAACAACCAACGATAATAATTCAATGATTAATGGTAATTTGATTGTCCCCGAAGTAATTACACCCAATGGTGATGGGCATAATGATTTTTTGGAAATAAAAAACATTGCTCCATATACAAGGATAGAAATATATAATCGATGGGGAAACCAAGTTTTTATAAGCAATGATTATCAGAACGATTGGAATGGTGGGCGCTTACCCTCAGGTACATACTACGTGATTGTGAATTGTCAAAATAATTATTCAAATAAATCATTTTTACAAATACTAAAGTAAAACAATATGAAAAAAACTATTACAACAGCTGCAATTTTAATTGCAATCATGGCAAAAGGCCAAATTGGGGCTAATTGGATTTTAGGAGGAAACAATATTTTTGCTCCAAATTTCGTAAACGCCACCAACAATTTTTTAGGGACAGCCCCTGGCAACAACACCTGGCTGCGCATGGGTGTAAACGGCGCGCAAGATATTTTTATAGATAACAACCCGGCGCAATTATTTACGGGTAGCGCAGCAAGTGGCAAATTTAATCAAGGTGGGCATTGGATTGGCCTTGGTAGAGTATTTGATCCGTTTACGTCGGGCAGTTTTTTTACCCCTAAAGCACATTTACACATACATGGCAATAATACCACAGGTTCTTTTGGTTTTACAGCTGGTTTAAGAAACTGGTTTAATACGGGTGTTTTAATGACTGAAAATAGTGATGGTATGTATGTTGGTTTGCGGAATGTAGGTTTGAATCAAAGCTATGCTGTAATAAATTGGAGTGATGATGCTTTTGGGGGTGCAGGAACAGATTTTTTAAGTTTTAATTTTACAGGTGGTCCAAACCCATTGGCTGGTTCGCTTGCTGGTGTTGAATTGGGTAGATTTAATCCTACACCAAATTCTGGGTCGTTTGGTGTAGGTAACTTTCAATTAATTAACCCATTTGCAGAACCAACTAGACGTGTAGAGATTTTAGATGTTGATCCTGCAACAGGTTTAAATGCTAACGCTGCACAACTTCGTTTAACTTATGCTTATAACGCTAACCCGGTAAACGGTGTTTTTAGTGAGTTTCAAACCACAAATTCAGGAGATTTATATTTTAATGCCAGATCTAACACAAATTTAAGACGCTTTGGGTTTCATTCCAACACACCAAATAATACAGTAGAAATTGATGCGCTTAATAGTAGTCCTATTCCTGCTATTTTAGCGGCTGGCAGCAGTGGTTTGCGTTTCACGCGTTTAACTGCCGCCAATACACCTCAGGCTAATCCGGGTCCCGGCGTTTTATCATTAAGTCCACAGGGTGATGTAATTTATGTTCCAAATGTTGCAAATGCCAATAATGGTATTTGGAATAATGGGGGAACATTTCAGCTTGGCGCGCCATGTAATAATCCTGCGGGCTTTGCCGCCGCTACTTTTACAACCAATAGAACAGTCCTTTTAATAAATAACAACCTTTGGTTTACGACCTTTAACAATAATACCGGTGGTGTAGGGGTTGGAGGTCAGCCAACAACAGCAGGTGGAGGCATTACTAGCAAAACTTCTATTGGTGCTGCTGGTTGGCGAAACTGGATTTTATAAACTGGAGTAAATCAAATTTATTTTATAATTCATCAAATCCCTTTAAAAAAATCTTCTAAACTGATTTTATGTTTATTTAAAATAGTTACCAAGGTTTTTAAAGTTAGGTTTTGGCCATTCTCTATTCTCCAATACTGTTTGCGGTCTAACTCGTTATCTAACGCGAAAGCTTCATAGCTTTTATAACCGGCTTCTTTTCTCAAGTGCTTCAACTTAGCAGCAACTTTAAGCAAAATGAGAGTATGTGATAACGGCTTTTTTGCCACACACAAAACTCAATTTATTAACATAAAATTATTACGGCATATATTGCACTTTATGTTTTATTTTGTATATTTGTTAAACAAAGCTAATTTTTGTAAATTAGTTATATGAAAAAAACAAATTTTATACTCTCATTTTTTGCACTTTCCAATTTAGTCTATTGTCAACAAAACTTAGTTATGAATCCTAGTTTTGAAACATTCACAACCTGTCCTAATAATCAGAGCCAAGTAAACTATGCTGTGGGTTGGAAAGAATATAATTCAGCAGATTATTTTAATATTTGTTCAATGAACCCTGATTTTCATGTACCAAAAAATTGGGGGGGCTATCAAATCCCAGCTTCTGGTAATGCTTATTGTGCGGTGGGTAATTATATTACTCATTCTATTGGGTATAATGTAAGAGAATACATCCAAGGCCAATTAACTGGGTCATTGATTGTTGGTACAAAATATTTTGCATCATTTAAAACATGTCTTAGTATTAGTAGTTCAATTCAGGTAAATTGTGCTATAAAAAATATTGGAGTTTTGTTTACGAATGCATCCGTAAGCTTTTTAGGACCAATTACAGCAAATTATTCTCCGCAAGTTAACAATACAAGTTTTATTACAGATTCGTTGAATTGGACACAGGTATTTGGTTCTTTTATTGCTGATTCAGCATATAAATTTATAACGTTAGGGAATTTTTATTTAGATAATATGACTGATACACTCATTATGGATGGGTCTAATATATGTAGTAGTTACTATTATCTAGATGATATTTGTATAAGCACTGATTCCCTTTTTACAAAAAATTATACATTTACTAATTTCAAGAAAACAACTTCTGAGAATATAAACTTTAGAGTGTATCCAAATCCGACGCAAGGAAAACTGTATTTGAGTAATTTCGATAACTTGTCAAGCGCCAGATTGTTTGACACTTTTGGAAATAAATTAGAGCTTATTGTATCTAATAATATAATTGACATAAACAAGTTGCCAAACGGAGTATACATACTAGAGATTGATGAAAAAAACAAATCAAAATATAAACTTAAAATTATAAAACAATGAAAAAAAGACTATTTTTCGGATTATGCTTAAGTATAGCTATTAGTAGCAATGCTCAAAATTGGATTGGCGGAGGCAACAATACTTTCCCGCCACCTGTAGCCATTAATGCTGCAAACAATATTTTAGGCACCGTTGCGGGTAATAATGTAGGTATTCGTTTTCACACAAATGGCATACAACGTATGTTTATTCAAAATGGAATAAACAATAATCCGTTTGGTGGTAACAATGCCGGCTATTTAAGTGTTGGAAATCCTCCTGCGGCTGCACCACTTTTTAATGTTTCCGTATTAACTGCCTCAACAGGTCCCGGTGATTTTTTAATTGGTGGAACCACTTCAAAAAGTCCAAATAGTTTTATGGGTTTAATAGATGCGAGCGCAACTGCTGGCACACTTGTGCCTTCTTATATAGGATCACTAGATGCAATCCAAAGAGGCCCAGCCATAAGCACAATTGGAAATATTAATAACGCCAATGACAATGCGCCTGGTGTTAACAATTTTCCAGTACACAGATTTATTGTAGGAAAAAATTTTACCCCCTTTACAACTGGTTTATCTAGTTTAAACGAAATAACTAACCGCGTTGCTTTCACATGGCAAAACGCAGGTAATATTAAAATGATGATGAATCCAGCAGGTAGGTTGCGTATTGGTAATAATTTAAACATACCAGCAAACCTGCCAAATAATAGAATTGAAATTACGTCATCAGCAGGTTTAATTCCAGCCTTAAACGATCCGTATTTTGGCAGTATTAATGGCAGCAGTGGTTTACGTTTTACAAATTTAACAAGCGCTAATACTCCTTTAGCAAACGGTGTAAACGGCGTAAATAGTACAAAAGTATTAACGGTGGACCAAAATGGAGATGTGGTTTTAACTACACCTACCATAAACATAACAAGCAACAATGGTATTTCGATTGCACCTGGTAATATCATTCAACTTGGTTTTGATTGTTCAAATATCCTCCCTTATTTTTTTAATACTTTAACTTCTAATCGATATGTACCAATTGGAAATAGGAATCTATGGTTTTCTAATTTCATCAATCAAACCGGTGGAGTTGGGATTGGAGGTCAACCAACAACAGCAGGTGGATTTTGCGGTGTAGGTAATACATTAGAGCTCAGTGCAAATGGTGCAAGTAAATATGGTAGTGCAAATTCAAGCGGCCTACGTTTTACACAACTAACATCTGCAAGTCCGGTACTGGCTAATGGAGTAAATGGAATAAACAATTCGAAGATTTTAACAGTTGACCAAGATGGAGATGTTGTATTAACAAATGCTGCAAATACACTTGGAAATAATTGCGGACTTGCTCAAAATCCTTTACCGGCAAATTACGAAATACCAATAGCAAATAACAATTTTGTATTTAGCAGAACATTAGCCAACACGGGTAATGTTGGTATTGGAACCCTTCCGATACTCTGTACACCAGGTAACTTATTAGAAGTAAGTAAGGGTGCAGTTAATAACATAAGTGGTTTAAGGCTTACTGATTTAGCCGGAGCTACACCATTAGCAAGTAATAACCAAGTATTAAGTGTAAACCCTGCTAACGGCGATGTAATTTTAACCAACGCGCCTGCCGCAGTAAACCTTGGTGGTGTTTGTGCCAGTGGCGCCAACCCACTTACAACTAATTGGGAAATTCCTTTAAACAACAATAATTTTATTTTTGGCGGTCAAGGCGCAGTTAACAACAATGTTGGTATTGGTACTACCTGTTTACCAATTGCTAAATTAGATGTGCTTCAAAATTCAGGAAACGCCGGAAGTATAGGTATAAATGTTGAAAATCAAGATGCCGCGGGCGGTTCACCGGGTGTTACAGATGTAATTGGCGTTAAAAGTTTTATGAGTAACTTAAACCCGGGTTGCTCTCAAATAGCAGGTTGGTTTGAGGCTATAGGTGGTGGTGGTTGTGTTGGCGCTCCACAGGCACATGCCATTTATGTGCCACAAAATGGTGGCGGAATTTCCATTGGTTACCCAAACCCTGCCGCAGTAGGTTTTGGTTCATTGCTTGATGTTAACGGAACTATCTCCGCAGCAGGCATCACCTACCCATCTGATGCTACACTAAAAAATTCTGTAACAAACATACCTAACTCGTTGGCAATAATTAAAAAACTAAGGCCTGTAACATACAATTGGAATACACCATTAACGCCTGATATGAACGGCTTACACGCAGGCTTTATTGCGCAGGAGGTTGATACGGTGTTGCCGAATTTGGTAAAAACCAATCCTGCATCTGGTAAAAAATCAGTTGCATACCTCGAATTAATTCCTTATTTGGTTAAAGCTATACAACAATTAGAGAAACAAAATCATACGCAAGATAGTTTAATAACAGCTATAACCTCAAGTGTTAGTTCATGTTGTTCTAATTCTAATGTCCGTTTAACCGGCATCGCAGGTGGCACTATTAATCAGCAAAACATTAATTTAAGCGATGCGGATGTAATTGTATTAAACCAAAATACACCAAATCCATTTGCAGAACAAACCACCATTACTTACAACGTACCCGCCAAATATAAATTTGCGCAAATGGTGTTTAAAACCATCGAGGGCAAAATCATCAGAACTGTTGATATTACTACTAAAGGGCGCGGACAATTAAATGTGTTTGCAAACGATTTAAGCGCAGGCTTATATGTTTATAGCTTAATAGTGGATGGCGAAATTGTTGACACCAAAAAAATGGTGAAAGAATAATTAGTTGTTCCTTAAAGAGTGCTTTTACGGTTTAATTCTTTACATGTTCTTTATAATGGCATTAAAATTTTTTCTTAGCGATTTAAGAAAGCAGCAAAAGGAGTTATGCCTGTGCGTAGGAAATTTGGGCTGTTTCGCGCGGGCGTTGGCTAGTGGGCAGCAGGCGCGTTTCAAATTTCCAGCTTGCTGCGGACTTAAAATTGCAAGAAAAAATTTTGAAGCCTTGATTTTTGGTCCTTTTGATCTAAGCAAAAGGACACCAAATATTTATAAAATCTGCCGAAAATTATTGAGAATTAATAAATTTCTGAAAATTAAAAATAATGCTAATTTGCTTTATTAATAGTGGCTACAGGCTTTTGAGGATTGACTAATTAGGGCATACATAATTTCAAAAAGGTGTACATCAACGTGTACACCTTTTTATTTGAAACCTGTTTAAATCAAACAATTTTCGCCCTTAAAAAACGTTAATTCGATGATATTTCGTAAATTGGCACGTTTTATGAAGTAATTTAACCATTATTTAAATGAAAAAGTTAATTCTTAGTTTATTTGTTTTATTAGCCTTGTTTACCAATGCGCAAAACACGGCTGCTAAATTTGGGTATGTAGATACCGATTACATCATGGGGCAAATTCCTGAATATAAAGCCGCACAGTTGGAACTGGATAAAACCAGTATCCAATGGCAAAAGGAAATTGAAACCAAGTATACCGAGGTGGATAAATTATACAAAGCTTATCAGGCAGACGCAGTATTGTTAACTGACGACATGAAAAAGAAACGTGAAAACGAAATCATCAATAAAGAAAAAGAAGTAAAAGATTTGCAAAAACAACGTTTTGGCGTTGATGGCGAATTATTTAAAAAACGTCAGGAATTAGTTAAACCTATTCAAGATAAAGTATACAATGCCATTAAAGCCGTAGCTGAAAAAGCCGGTTTAGGGTTTGTAATGGATAAGAGCGGGCAAGTTTCGTTGCTTTACGCCAATAGTAAATACGATAAAAGCGACGATGTTTTAGTTTACCTCGGCTATAAAAAATAATTAATCACAAAAGAACACAAGAAATAGAATGAAAAATACCATGAAAAACATAGCCATTGTTGCTATTAGTTTGTTGAGCTTTGGAAGTTTAGACGCTCAAAAAATTGCACACGTTAATTTGGATTCCTTAATTAATGTGATGCCTGAAACCAAAAGCGCTAAAGAAGCTGCACAAAATTATTTAAAAGATTTGGAGAAAAGTGTAGCCGCTATGAGCAGTGAGTACGAGGGCAAATTACAAGCTTATCAGGCTGAGGTGGATAAAATGAGCGATTTAGTTCGTAAAACCAAAGAAGAAGAATTGATGAGCATTCAACGCCGTATCGAAGATTTTAGAATGCAGGCGCAACAAGATTATCAGAAAAAATCAACCGAATTAAGCGCTCCAATTTATGAAAAGGCTAAAAAAGCGATTGAGGTCGTTGCTAAAGAAGGTGGATTTAAGTATGTGTTAGATACTACTCCCGGAGCATCCGCAGTGTTGTATTCTGAGCCATCAGACGATATTTTTGCCTTGGTAAAAAAGAAATTAGATACCATGCCGCCGGCTAACGTGCCTTCAGGAGCTAATAACAGTAATACCGGAGGTGTAAAACCGCCTAAGGGGGGATCTCCTCAGCCAAAGAAAACTACCAACTAGGATAGAAGAAAAGAATTAGCCTGCATTTAAAAGATGCAGGTTTTTTTTAAACAATTAAGCGGTTGCATTGTTTTCATTTAATAATGACCTCCACACTATCTATAAAAGATTTAGAGCAACTATCTGGCGTTAAGGCACATACCTTAAGAATTTGGGAGCAACGTTACGGCATTTTAAAGCCACAACGTACAGCCACTAACATCCGCTTTTATAGTAATGAAGACTTAAAACGCATCCTTAACATTTCCTTGCTTAATAGCCATGGCTATAAAATATCAGTCATAGCCAAATTAACCGATGCAGAGTTGGTAAAAGAGGCTGAGAAATTCTTAAACTCATTTCAGGAAGAAAGTGTTCAAATCGAGAATTTGGTCATGTCGTTAATGGAAGTTAATGAGGAGCGCTTCGAAAAGACCGTAAATAATGCCATTCTCCATTTCGGCTTTGAAAATACCATTGAAAAAATTGTGTTTCCTTTTTTCAAAAAGCTAGGAGCCATGTGGCAGGCGGGAATGGTTAATCCTGCCCAAGAGCATTACCTTTCTAATTTAATTCGTCAAAAAATAATTGTTCACGTAGATAAAATATCACCTAATATTACGCCTGATCAAAAATCCGTTGTGCTTTTTTTACCAAGCGGAGAGCTACATGAAATGGGTTTATTATATACATCTTTTTTATGTAAAGCGCTTGGGTATAGGGTTATATATCTTGGGCAAAGCGTGCCAATTGAGGACATTAAAATCATTAATGATATTGCCAAGCCGGATTTGATGATTAGTATTATAACTTCTAAATTAAATGGCATCGACCTCAATGCATACTTCCAGTTGTTATCTGAAAGTGCTCCAAATTGCCAATTCTTAATGAGTGGGCGCTTGATGTTTGAAAGTGGGGAATCTTACAGACTACCATCCAAGAATTTCAAGGTATTTGAGGAGTACTCTGATCTAAAATCACTGTTATAGAGCTTTCAACTGGCTTTACATCGATTTAAAATTAATCGTTTAAAAATAAACCTTAGTCTAATTTTCATAACTTATCTCGATTTAGGTCTCTTCAAACTTGATTTAATGTAATTTTTAAATTAACTTAGTTTTAAGAAATATTAAGTAAAATGAAGAACTTTACTAAACTATTAATCACCACGGCTTTTTTGTCAACCACATTAAGTCACTCTCAAGCTCAAACTTGGGAATTTATTCCTAATACCAAGGATACCATAAATTATGTGGATGTCGTTGGCAGAAAGCAAGGAAAGTGGATTTTATACGGTAAGCATAAACAAAACAATTGCTATGCACCAACTCAAAAAGTAGAGGAAGGACTTTATAAAGAGAATAGAAAAGTTGGTACATGGATGGAATATTTTTGTAATGGCAACACGAAAACAAAAGTTACTTTTGTAAATGGGCGCCCGGATGGTTACGCCATCATGTATTATGAAAACGGTAAAGTTCAGGAAGAAGGGCAGTGGAAAAACAATAAATGGGTTGGGGCATTAACGCAATATTATGATAATGGAAATGTACAGCATGAGTTTAAATTTAATAATTCAGGCAAACGCGAGGGCGAACAAACTTATTACCATGAGAACGGAAAAGTTGCCATAAACGGAACATTTGTTAATGGAAAGGAGACCGGTACTATTAAGGAATTTCATGAAAATGGAGATTTAAAGGCCACTAAGAATTACAACAACGGAGAGGTAGATGTTAACTCCATTAAAACGTATGATCCTACCAAGGAGTTTGTTGTTGCCAAAGAAAAAGTTAAAGATGCACCTAAAGTTCAAGTTACCAAGGATGAAAAGCCAATTACCGCTTCTGCAGCGCCTACTGTTTTAAATGGACAACATACATTGTATAATCGTAACAGGCAAATAACAAAAGACGGTGAATTTAAAAACAACCTATTCCTGAATGGGAAAGCTTACATTTACGATGAAAATGGTATCTTAACCAGAGTTGCCATATATAAAAACGGTCAATATGTTGGTGATGGCGTAATTGAAAAATAAATAATTGAATTTCATAAAGGAATGTGAGCTGATTTTTCAGCTCACATTTTTTTTTTACCTTTAAACTATGAATAGCAGAGTACCTGTTTTAAAAACCTATAAGATTTTCATTGGTGGACAATTTCCACGAACAGAAAGTGGTCGTTATTACGATTTAAAGAATAAGCAAAATAAAGTGATTGCAAATATCTGTTTGAGTAGTAGAAAGGATTTTAGAAATGCCGTGGTTGCAGCCCGAGGTGCTTTTTCGGGGTGGAGTTCAAAAACAGCTTTTAATCGAAGTCAGATTTTATATCGCATTGCGGAGATGTTGGAAGGACGCAAAGCGCAATTTGAAGAGGAGATGATTTTAATGGGTTATACCAAAACAAAAGCAGCATCTGAACTAAATCAATCGATTGACCGTTTAATTCATTATGCAGGTTGGTGCGATAAATACATGCAGTTATTTAGCAGTATTAACCCGGTTGCCAGTTCTCATTTTAATTTTTCTGTTCCGGAGCCTACAGGTGTAGTTAGTATCATAGCTGATGAAACAACTGCGTTATTAGGTTTGATTAGCGTTATTGCTCCTGCCATTGCAGGTGGAAATACGGTTGTAATTCTTGCATCCGAAAAATTACCGCTTTGTTCAATTACATTTGCTGAGGTGCTTGGTACAAGTGATTTGCCGGCAGGTGTTGTAAATATTTTAACCGGCACCAGTGAAGAGTTACATGCACAGTTTAGTAACCACATGGATGTAAATGCTGTAGTTTATTGTAGAAACAATAAATCAGAGGAAAAAACTATTTTTGAAAACGCCGCATTAAATGTTAAGAGGGCGTTTAATTGGTTTAAAGATTGGTCAAAGGAAGAGAATCAAAATCCATATTTAATTTGCGATTTACAGGAAATAAAAACAACTTGGCATCCAATTGAAAACATTGGAATTGGAGGCGCAAAATATTAAATTTTATTAATTTGTATTAATACCATACAAACTACCCAAATTACCAATGCTATTGTATAAGTTAGCTTTGGCCTTTTGAAATTTGGAAATGATTTCAAATAGCTTAATTCGGTTGTTTAATAATGAATTTTCGCGGCTATTTATTAAAAACATTGAGCTTTCTCCATTATCAAAATTAATTTTTTCTGCATTCCTTAGCTTTACAGAGTTTGATACAACGTTATTTTGAATTGCAATTTGAGAAAGGTTCGTAGTAACTTCATTGATACCTGATTTAATGAATGCATTAACCTCTCTTTGTGTTTGTTGCAAAAAGTAATCGGCCTCCAATAATTTAATTTTAGTAAGGGTTAGTTTTGCGCGGTCTTTACGCAATAACAAAGGGTAATAAACGCTGGCGCCAATTTTAGTATTATTAAAGTTGGGGCTAACACTTTGTCTGAATTGATTGCCACTGTATAGCAAACTGTAATCTGCTTTAATACCGGGCAGTAGTTTATTTTTCGCGAAAAACAGTTCAACCTTGGTTTGATCTATTTTTAATTGTTGTTTGATTAATTCCGGGTTATTGTTTTGCGCCCATTGAAGCCATTTTTGTAAACTGTCAGTAGTTAGGCGCACATCATTGGCATTAACTTTTTGTGGGAAAGTATTCTCTGATAATTCTACTGGTGTAACATCGTCTTTCCAGAGGTAAGTATTTACTAATTGCGTAGCATTATAAAAATCAATGGAAGCATTATTGAAAAGTAACCTCATGCTTTGCATTTGTATGGATGCTTCAACGGAATCAATTGGCGCTGCATCCCCAAAATTAACACGTTCTTTGATGAAACCATATCTGTCTTTGGCTAAATTGTATCCTTCGGTTATTGCTTTAAGTTTATTGTAATGTTCGTACCAAGTCCAATAATCTTTTAAGGCGGTGAGAAGAAGTTTATTTACTTGTTTTATTTGCTCGGCCCGTGCCATTTTCACAAATAACTTTGCCTGCTTAATTGCGTTGCGTCGTTCATCAATTAGCATACCTTGTGCAATAGGCACACTTACGCCAAGAGCCACTAAGCCAGAGGTAGGTGTTAAATTTTCACCATTCACATACTCCCCGAAATTATTATCGTAACCTAATTTAAAATCAGGCCCAAACCATGTTGGCACTTTTAATTGTGATTGCCATACAGAGTAATAATTTTTACCATCGTATGATTTTTGAGCATAATCGCTCGCAATGCTTGGATCAAGCGCACCTTTTTCGCCCATTTGCAAGGCTTTAGCTGATTTTTCAATTAACTGAAATGATTTTAAAACAGGATGAAAATTTTTAATTGATAAAATAAAATCAGATTCTGTCAAGAATAAAGAATCAGACGTTTGCGACTTAAAGGAAGTTACAACGCTAATAAATAGAGCGACAATTATTAGTTTAAAAAAATTATTTTTCGTCCTTTTCATCCTTCTCTTCAGCTGTGGAAGTTTTTCCTTTTTTTTGATCTAATTTTTTTTCTAGAGGCATATCATTTCTGAATTCAGGAGGGAAACTGTTCAAGCGTCGCCAAATTTCAAACCACACAGGAACTGTTTTAAGCATGGCCCAACCTTTTGCATTGGTGCCTATTCTAATTTGCTTTGGCCAGTGACCGGATTCAGTATCTACTGTAGCTAAAATCCTAAATTTACCACCTGTACTAACTTTATCAATCGTTTTTACTTTAGCACCAAATGTACCAAATGTTACGCCAGGCCATCCGCTAAAAACCAATGCCGGCCAACCTTCAAATTGTAATCTAATTTCGTCATTAACATTTAATATGGCGACATCAATGGCGCTTGCATACATTTCAACTGCCAGTTCGGGATTTTCAGGCATGATTGTAACCACCTCATCGCCTTCTTTAATGGTTTCACCAATACCTGTGCGCAAAGCCTTTACAATCATTCCATCTTGAGGCGCAGTGATGTAGTAAAAACTATTTCTGATTTGCATATTAGCGAAATCATTGTTCATTTTGCTAATCGTTCCTTCGGTATCAAACATATATGCCAAAGTGCTATTTAAATCACTTTCAGATTTGGATATTTTATCTAAGTATTCTGCTTCTATTGAGTTTAATTCAATGAAAGCGTTAACCATGTCGTTTTTAGCATTAAAGAATTTATTTTCTGCGCTTAAAAGTTTGGCTTGCGCTTCTTGGAATTTTAGTTCTCTGGATTCTAACTCAACTTTAGATTTTAGATCCATTTCATATAATTTTATTTGTCGGTCAAATTGTTGTTTGGCAATTTTGTAATTGGTTTGCGCAGCAATAAAATCGATGCTATCACTTTGAACTTTTAGTTTTGCTTGCTGAACTTTGTTTTTAGCTTTATTAATGCTAAACTTTAAACCATCATTTAAAGCTTGAATTTGTTTTTGAAGCGCAATGGATTTTTGTTTGGTTGAACCTAATGCATTTTCTTTTGCATTAATTTGATCCTTAATTCGGGTTAAAAAATTAGGGTCAAAGAATTTATCTTTAATCTCGGATAAAAAAAGGATGGTATCACCTTTTTTGACAGATTGCCCTTCTAAGACATACCACTTTTCAATTCTCCCGGCAATGGTAGAGTTTATGCTTTGCGGTCTGTCTGCAGGATTTAAAGATGTTAAACTGCCTTTCATTTCAAAGTTTTGGGTCCAGGGTAAAAAAAGTATAATCAAAGTAATAGCAAAGAACCAAAGTAAGAAGATATTAATCTTTCTGATTTTTTTTGGTGTAGTAACCAACGAGAATGAAAAGTTTTTAGTATTATATTTCATGAGTATTGGTTTTTACGATAATGATTAACGTATTTGGTAAATTGGTTTTAACATAATCTATTAATTTCTGAGAATTAACAATTTCCGGTAACAGATAGTCATCAATTACCAGAAGTCTTGGCTCTTTCAATAAAGTTCGTGCAAGGATTAGTAATCTGTAAAATTCTTGTTTTGCAGAGTATAATCCTCCCAGTACTTCCGTATTCAAACCTTCAGGTTGTGAATTAATGAAGGTTGTGGCGCCTATGGTATTGAAAAAACTTACAATATGCTCATCCTTAATTTTCGAATTTCCAATTGTTATATTTTCTTTAATACTGCCATCAAATAGTAATTCTCTATCACTGAAAATACCTGTGTTAGCATTTAAGGTGTATTTATTAATTTTGGAAACGTTAATGTTGTTGATTAAAATTTCTCCTTTTCTTTCCGGTTTTACTTTATAAAAGTAATCTATAAATGCATCAATTTCGTTTCTGCTTTGCAGCTTAATTAATTGACTTGGATGTTCAGCATTTAGGCTAAATGAATAGGTAGAGTTATGAATTTCTAATCCATTAATTTGAACCGTTATAGGTAATTTATAGTTAATTCGTAATTGATTTCTTATATTATCAATTGGTAGGGTAGCTACCTGAGCAATTTTTTCTACGCTTGTTAAAATATCGTATACACTTTCTAGTTTTAAAATTAATTTTTCGATTGAATTAACTATTAATAAAATGATTACCTCACTGGCAACAAACTGTCCAAGTGAGATAGTTTCGCTCATCAAAAGAATATATCCTACAATTAACAAACCGCCGGTAATTAATACAGAAAAGGCAATGAAAGCAATGTACTGTGTTACGAGCACTTTGAAATGTTTTTTTCTTGCAAGAATATAACTACTTACTAATGAATCCATTTTATTTAATTCAAACGACCCTTGTGTATACATTCTAAAACTTTCGCGCGCTCTTGCAACTTGCTGCAACCAATTTGCCGTTTGATATTTAAATTTAGATTCTTTAAGGCTACTGCTTAATCCTTTTTCGAAAGTTAACTTTAAAATTAAAATAACGATTACTATAATAAATACCGTGAACGCAATAAATACCGGATGATAGAAACACAAAATTAACAGACCGAATAATATTTGAACTAAACTAGAGGTGATATCGATTAATAAGCCTGATAAACCTTTTTGTAATGAAACAATGTCAAAAAATCGATTCATTAATTCCGGGGGATAATATTTACTCAAAACTTTATGACTTAATTGAGGGATGCGATTAATGAAATCAAAGGCAGTTCTTGCAAATAAACGTTGTTGAATAATTTCCATTATCCATAACTGAATGATTTGTATTACCCCTGAGCTTAAAACACCTATAATAATAAGAATGATAAGGACAATACCGGAAGCTGTAACCTGTCCGGTTTGAAGAAAGTTAATTAAACTTTGTATTCCTAACGGAACCGTAAGCCCAACTATACCACCAATTAGTGTATATAGGAGGAGGTTATAAATGTCCTTTCGCTCAAGCCTTAAAAAGGAAACTAATTTTTTAAATGGCTTAGCATCGGGTTCTGTATTTAATAGGCTAACGTAATTACTTTCATTTACAATGCAGGTAATTGCATTAAGATCTTCAAACTCGAAGCAATAATCGTTCTCATTAAATTTAGAAAATTCAATTTCTTTAACAGTGTTCAGTTTTAAATTAATCTCTGTGATCGCTTTATCTTTTCTTTCAAGCAGGTATGGCACAGTATCGCTCCCATTCTTTTTAAAAATGATGAAACCAAAATTTTCTGAATTTACTAATTCTATAATTTCGACAGGGATTAATTTGTTTCCAAAAAAATTCAAGTTAACATCCGGCCCCTCTTCCTGTAAGGCATCTAAAAAGTCAGTGGGAGTTTCGTACGATCTTAACTCATTATCTGCCAGAAACTCACTTAAATTAACATCAATTAAGCTAATGTTATTTGTTTCGAGATAATAGGTATAGATGTTTTTAAAATTTGCTGTAATCATGACTTAATATCTTGAGTGTTTTCTCTAATGAAAAGCGATAAGTTATCGTTGGCTTGTGTAAGCGGGGTGGAGAAAATAGATGCGTTTTTATCGAAATTTGTTTGTATAAATTCAACAATTTTCGCAAACAGTATGGCTTTGGTTTGCGCAGTAATAACACAAATAGTTTCGGTAATTAATAAATCGTTTTCGTTTTGTAAAACTTTGTTGTTAATGTCAATACTTGCTCTGGCAACTAATTTTTCTTTAACAAGTGTCTGAGCACATCTTGTGGCCATTTCCTCCTTATTCAAGTATATATATATGTTAATCATGTTGAGTTAATTTTAAAGCAGTATTATAAACAAATTGTACAACCTTGGCTTTTGTTGGCTGTTGAATAGAACTTAAGGCTTGAAACTTCTTGCTAAAAAACAATTGAGTATTAGCAGTAATAATAAGTGTTGTAATAATTGCTTGCGGTTCTTTGATATTTTTATTTAAATCAGTTAAAATAACTGATGCCATTTTTTTAAAACGCTTATAATCTTCAAAGGCTGCATTGGCAGGAATTAACTTTGTTTCCTTGTTGTAAATTAATTTTTGCCATTCGCAGTTAATGAGTTGATGTAAATCTGAATATTCAATCCCATTTATGTTCTCAGGATTGATTTCATGATGACAAATAATATTGATTAAGATTGAAAGTTTATTTTTAGGTGATTTAGCTAACTGACAATGAAGTTCGGTTAGATACTCTGTCCAGTTCCAATAATAAGCCGTTAAAAATGCAAGAAGTTGTACTTTGTTATTGAAATACCTGTAAACTGATGCCTCTGTGGTGGAGCAGGCAACAGCCAGTTTTTTAAAATTAAAATCCTCAAATCCATAGTGGTTAATAAGGCTCAATCCATTCAATACAATTTTTTTACCAAGTTCTGAACTAAATGGATCTTTGATGCTTAAATTTTTAGATATATCAATATCTATATGAACACTCATGCAATTAAAACAGTAATATTACTACTTTGTTTAATAATAGTATTACTATCAATTTATAAAAACTGTTAAACCTCAATAAATATGGAGATTCTCCATAAGTTCATGAGGTTTGTTGTCATTTAGTTAATTGATTTTCCGAGGAAATCTAACTGAATAAGCTCTTCCAGCGTATAGCGCTTACCATTAACAAAAGCAACAATCCAGGTATCTTTTTGGCCTTTAGCAATTGATTTTTGGCGTTGAACTTCGGCTTCCTTTATGGTGCTGAATTCTAACTGAGTAAAGCGAGTAATGCCATCAGGATAATCTTTAACATCCGGTTTGCCAAATTCGCTTAAGTGCGAGTAGTTGTAATTTTGAGGTTTACGGTATGCAGCAATCTGAACTTTAAATATTAGACCACTATTACAATAATTACCAGCCATGCTTAGTAATTGACTGTAAACAGCTGGGTCGTTAAGTGATTTGCCTTTTATTGGGTTGAAGTCTGGCAAAGGTGAGCCGCCATTACAAGGTGAATTTGAATTGTTGCTGGCCGTGGTAGTGGTTGTGGTAGTTGCAACCTTTATGGTATCACTTGGTGTTTTACCGGCATTGTATAAGTAAAAATCTTTGTTTTGTTCAACGTAAGCATTTAGGTTTTCAAAATCCATATCTTCCTCAATTGGATCGAAGTTAGGAGCGGTTACTTTAATTCTGTAAATTGAGCCGGGACTTAATGGCATGATGTACTTTCCGGTTATTTCATTGGATTCAAAAGGGCCAATATTTTCTTTTTGAACAATTTTTAGAACTTCTATTTTGGCCTGAACTGGTTTATCATTCCCGTAAACCACACCTTTTAATAATGCAATCACGGGTTTTTCACCTAAAATACCAGGTTGTACTTTATAGATATCTTGATTTCCGATTCCACCACTTCTGTTACTGCTAAAGTATCCTGTACTACCATCTGAATTAATAACATAATAACGGTCATCCTCAGTGGTATTTAAGGGTAAGCCCATACTTTTTGGAGGGAGCCAATTATTTTCCTTCTTCACACTAAACATGATATCATAGCCACCAATACTTTGATGACCTTTACTACTGAAAAATAAGGTAATTCCATCAGGATGTATGTAGGGCGCATCATCATCATAAGGGGTATTAATTGAAGGTCCTAAATTTGTCGCTGGCCCCCAATCTCCATTTACTTTTTTACTTACCCAAATATCTCTGCCTCCTAGTCCACCGGGTCTTTCACTTGCAAAATATAATAAGGTTCCGTCTGCTGAAATAGAACAAGAACCCTCCCAATAATTAGGCGTATTTATATTTGAGTTTAAAGGAATGGGTTTAGAAAATTCTTGACTTTTTAATTCTGATACATAGATGTCACCCGTATTTTTATCTGTTGATTTAAATGAAAAAATTGTTTTACCGTCGGGCGAAATCGAGATAGCTGCGTCGTTGCCATTAGTGTTAATTGAGAGAACACTTTTTGGTTCTGACCAATTGCCATCTTTTTCGTGGTAAGAAACATAAACATCTTCCAGATACTTACCTTCAACTTCATCTTTTTCGAGTTTGATGTTTTGTTTTCCGCCTAAACTTTTTTTACCACGGTAAGTAAAAAACATTACACTTTCATCAGTAGTAATACATGGTACATATTCCATTTCATCGGTGTTAATAGGTTTATCAATGTTTTTAATATCTGCAATTACTTTTTTATCAATTAATTCAATACCGTTTTTACAATTTTGAATGGCAAGCGCAGCAGCATCAAAATAATTATTTTCATCGTTTTTAGTTTGCTTTTTTACAATTGAACGGTAGTTTTCAAGTTTCTGAATTGCCTCTTGGAATTTGTAATTTGATTGGAGTGCAATCCCCAGATAGTACTCATACAAAACATCTTTAGTTGTTTCCTTTAATGATGAGAATACTTCAATGGCTCGATCTTTTTTTTCGGGGTATCTTAAGCAACAAATACCTAATTTTTGTTTGTAATCAACTTCTTTTGGATACTTTGTTGACAGTGCATCAAAAGCAATGTATGCTGCCGGATAGTCTTCATCGTTTAGCAGATCATATGCTTTTCTCTCCATTTCATCTTTTGTTTGAGAATTTAAAGACAGACTTATAACGAATTGAAAAAGAAATAAAAAGAAAAACTTATTGAAATTTATTGAATACATAGGCTCAAATATTTACACTAAGTAAGCATTTTAAGAAGCAGTATTTAACTATCAGATTATGAACTTATTAAAAGATAATTTTTAATAACTATTAACTCATTTCAATCCCTATATGAATCAAAGCATCGCCTTCGTTAACAACCGGCTGCTTATTTACACCAAAAATGTAGCCGTCTGTAGTGCTAATGATTTTGTGCTCAATATCTCCAAAAGGATTGCAAATGACCCCCAATAAATCTCCTTCATTTACAAATGCGCCATTATTAGCATTCATATGAAATAATCCGCTTGAGTTAGCTCTTATCCAAACATCTTTATTAATTTTTACAAATGGATGATTTGGTAAATCAATATCAATCATGTTAAATGATTTCATCAGTCGCAAACAACCATTAATGCCTTCATTAATGGCAAGGTAATCGAAACGCATACTTTCGCCACCTTCATAAACTAAAATAGGTTTGTTTTTTTTTGCCGCCTCATGTCTAAAAGTTCCCTCTCTATAAGAGCTGTCTATAATTAAAGGGGGAGAAAATTTTTCAGCCAAACTCAGATTGTCAGGAAAATCAAAAACACATCGCAATTGTGGGTAATTATTAATTTTAGCTCCTCCGGTGTGAAAATCGACACCAAAATCTATTAAAGGTAAAATATGTTTCATTAGATCGTTAGCAATTCTGCTGCCTAAACTGCCTCTTTTACTCCCTGGAAAACATCTGTTTAAATCTCTGCCATCTGGTAGGTCTCTGCTTCCATATAAAAATGAAACAATATTTATAACCGGAATCGCAATTAAATTACCAGATTTTAATTGTTTAACCTCTTCTCTTGAAATAAGTTTTCTTACTATTTCAATTCCATTTGTTTCTTCTCCATGCATTCCTGCACTTAAAAGCATTGTAGGACCGGGGTTTAATGATCGAATGACATGAACCGGGATTTCGATTTTAGTTTTGGTGTGCAGCTCATAATCATTTAAAACAACTTGTTTAGTTTCGCCAGCTTTAATAATTTGGTTATTAATTTCGAGAATTTCCTGCATAACCTATTCACCAGGTTTGTTAAACTCGTTGCGTTCAACATATTCAATTATTCTGCCGGCAATGTCTAATCCGGTAGCCCCTTCAATTCCTTCCAACCCTGGGCTGCTATTAACTTCCATCACTAATGGTCCTCTACTGCTTTGCAACAAATCAACGCCGGCAATTCCAAGCCCTAATTTTTTCGCACTTTTAATTGCAGTGGCTCTTTCCTCCGGTGTTAATTGAATAACAGTAGCTGTACCGCCACGGTGTAAATTACTTCTAAAT
Source organism: Bacteroidota bacterium (assembly GCA_020403265.1). Lineage (GTDB taxonomy): Bacteria > Bacteroidota > Bacteroidia > B-17B0 > Aurantibacillaceae > Aurantibacillus. The sequence goes on along the minus strand of JADBXZ010000036.1, from coordinate 87,803 downwards.
TCACCTTCTTTAGCTTGTCTTTTCATGGCGCCAATAACTTGCCCATCCACAACAAATACTCTTAAGTCTGCACCTTTTGCTTCTTTAATGTACTCCTGAACAAGCATATTTGCTTCGAGCTTTAAAAATGCCTCTACAACGCTTTTCGCAGCTTTTTGATTTTCTGCAAGAATCACACCAATTCCTTGAGTGCCTTCTAACAATTTGATAACGCATGGTGCACCTCCAATATTTTCAATTACACTATCTATATCTTTGTCTTTAGGAGAAGATGCAAAAGCAGTTTTAGGAATACCAATTCCGGCACGAGCTAAAATTTGTAAACTTCTTAACTTATCTCTTGATCTAACAAGTGCTTGTGATTCAACAGCAGTAAATATTTTCATCATTTCAAACTGACGAACTACTGCACTACCGTAAAAAGTAGCACTTGCTCCAATTCTTGGAATAACTGCATTTATATCTACAACTTCTTTACCATTATAATAAATATGTGGTCTACCTTGTTCAATAACCAAAACACATTTCATATGGTCAAGTAATATCATTTCATGGCCGCGTTGTTCACCTGCTTCAATTATTCTTCTGGTTGAGTATAGGTTTTTATTTCTGGATAGAACAGCTATTTTCATATTGTACCGTTAATTTTTTTATGAGTTTAAATTACAATTTTTTTACCACCTAAATGTATTTGATTAACATCAATCAAAAATTTGCCTTTTAACATTTTTCTTCCAATAAGAACTTCATAACGCATATTTTCTCTGTTACTTAAGGAGATAGAGGTACGAATACGTTTTCGCCCTAATTTAATTAATGTTTTAATAACATATCTTTCTTCTAGTTCGCCAAATGAATTTTTTATTTTCTTTTTTGTGTATTCTTCAAAATCAATCGTTTTGGTTTTTTGAAGGCCTGTTTCCGATAATTTAATGGTTATGCGTAAAATTGCTTTTGCTGAATGGCTAACTATTTCAATTTTCTCACAATGTAATGAATTAGTATATGCACCAGTATCAATTTTGGCTTCAATTGCATTAATACCAAATTCAGGAAAGTCAACGAACTCTCTTCTTCCAATAAGCCTTAAAATGTGTTGATTTGTTTTATGCATTATATTTAGAATAAAAGCGGGCTACATTAACTTCATCCGGCAAAGTTGATTTTTTCAAGTAGAAATTTACGAATTTATTTGCAAAATATGGTGCCAGCATAACACCTTTAGTCCCTAAGCCATTAAACACAAATAAATTGGCATATTTAGGATGTCTCCCGATTATTGGTCGTCGATCTTCTGAAGATGGCCGAATGCCGGCTTCATGTGATTGAATGGAGTAAGGTACGTCAATTAATTGTGTTAATTTTTTTTCTAATTCTGCTTTAGCTTCTGTAGTGGGTTTTTCATTCAAGTAATGCCATTCATAAGTTGAACCAACAACAAATTCTTTTTCATGGGTATTAAAAATAAAACCATCTTTATTAAGTATTGATTTGTTGAGGCATAACTTTTCGGATTTAATTTTAAGCACTTCTCCTTTTGCAGGTTTTAAACGAATGAAATTAAAAAACGGGTTATGTTCTACTAAATACCCCTCACAAAAGATGACGTTTTTATAAACTAAACCTTTAAACTCAACTCCACTTTCTGTTAATAAGAGCTCGTTGTAATTGAGTTTTAAGGGAATAAAATTATCTTTAAAGTAGTTAAGGGTAACATCTATGTATTTTTTGGTATCTATATTACCGGCTTTATTGACAAGTCCTACTTTTTCAGTTAAAACCCCACCGTTAAAATTTAAATTATATGAATCTAATATAGGTAACTTAAGGAAACCGTTTAACTCAGATTGTGCTTTCTTCTCCCAAAAATTAATTTCTTGTTGCTCAAAAAAATTTTTGATGAGGGGTCTTTCATGTAAAAAAGTTGAGTTTGTTTTATCCTCAATTTCTTTGTAAAAAGGAATTAAAAAGTCGATTAATTCATTAGCTAACCAACTTTTTGTTAACCTTTTAAAAACAATAGGATTCCAAAGTCCTGCCGCTATTTTTGAACAATTACTTAAGTCAGGTTTTGAAAGAAGCTGAAAACTTAATCCACATTTATCAAAGGTGTGAGCCAGTGTGCATGCCGCAATGCCACTTCCTATTATTAAGAAATCTTTTTTATCAGTGATAGTTTCTGACATTAGGATTGTAATTACGTTTTGGACCTCTATAAGAACCTGAGAAAAACATTACCAATTTAATTCCACCTTGTGATTGTTTGGCACTTAAAGTTAGGTATGGCTGAATTCCAAAGCCTATATCGTAAGTTAGTTTAATGATTGCTTGAGCAGAAACATAAGCGCCAACGCCAGAATAAAATTGAGGTCTTATGCCTAATGAATCTTCAATCCCAATCACTCCGGTATAATAGGTTGGTCCAACAAAAAATGCGAAATGATTTTTGCGATTTTCTTTTCTTAGTCCTGCTCCAAATTTAAAATTGAGATGGTTGTTACTTAAAAATTCATTTCCACTCATGATTACGCCTGTTTGAAAATATATTCTTCGGATATGAAAATTAAAATCAATCCCTAGATCTCTTTGTACATCTTTTCTTATACTTGAAAATGAATAGCCGGGACCGACAGTAACGTAATTATTATACTTGCGGTATAGTTTTCCGTCATGAATTATTTCTTCTTTCCTAAAGTAGCTGGAATCTTTTTGAGAAAAGATTGCAAATTGGAAACAAATAAATAGTATGCTTAGTGTTACTTTCAATTCTGTAAATATAAATAGAATAATAATTTTTTGTAGCTTTATAACGTGAAACTCCTTGGTTTTGTTTGCTTTTTAACTGTTTTTTTTGGATGCGGAGGCGGCCAAGTTCCTCATCAAACCAACGAATCAACAAATAAAGATTCTTCTAATAATCAAAAGGAAAAACCTTTTTTTTGGATCGAAGGGGTATTTAAGTATACTTCAAATTCCGGCGAGTATACTGAAATTTGGCGAAAGATTAATGAAAATGAGTATATTGGTAAAGGTTACTTTATTCACTTAAAGGATACAGCTTTTTTGATGAATATGGCCCTATATAAAGACAAAGAAGCTATTAAGATGTTATATGATGTTAAAGGACAAAACGACGGTAAAAAAACCGAGTTTTTATTAACCAAACAGCAAAATAAGGCATTTACATTCGAAAACCCTTTCAGAGATTTTCCTTCTGTGATGCGTTATAGTCTTGAAAAAGATAGCATTATAGATGTTTTTGAGTGGGGCTTTGTGAACGGTAAGGAAAAAATAAGAGAATATTCAATTAAACGGATTCGTTAATTTAAAAACGGATTTGTTTCCATCTCATTTCCTATTGTCGTACTTGGGCCGTGTCCGGAGTATACTTTAGTTTCTTTTGGTAAAACAAATAAATTATTTTTGATGCTGTTAATTAATTCTTGATGATTACCCATTGGAAGATCGGTTCTGCCGATACTATTTTGAAAAAGGACATCTCCACCAATTAAGAGTTTCATAGAAGGGCAGTAAAAACAAATACTACCTGGTGAATGACCGGGAGTGGCTAAACATAAAAACTCGTAATTACCAAGTGTAATTATATCGTTATTATTTATAAAATGTTTCGGCAATGGTGAAGGTTCAGCCTGAATCCCATACATCTGAGCCGTTTTTTGCATGGATTGAATAAAAAACAAATCTTTTTCATTCATCTCAGGGAGTAATCCGTAGGTTTCGAATATAAATTGATTTCCCATGATATGATCAATATGGCCATGCGTTAAAAGCAACCTGGTTAATGTTAGTTGTTTTTCTTGAATAAATTGAGTAATGATTGTGTTTTCTTTGGCGTTTGAATTCCCGGGGTCTACAATGAAAGCTTCTTTCGAATCATTATATAAAATATATGTATTTTCTTGAAAAGGATTAAAGGTAAATTGTTTTAAATGGAGCATTAGTTTAAAATTAATTGACTGTTTTGAATGGCAACTTGTTGAGCTACATTTTGTGCAACTTCAATAAACGCAAGTGATAAATCAGTGTTATCTTGCAATACGGCTGGTCTACCAATATCAGCAGCCTCTCTTACACTTTGAACCAATGGAATTTGAGCTAACAAAGGAAGATTTAATTCTTCACTTAAGTCTTTAACGCCATCTTTTCCGAATATGTAATATTTGTTTTCAGGTAATTCCGCAGGTGTAAACCAAGCCATATTTTCTATGAGTCCAAGTACGGGAATATTTAATTGTTCAAGTTGAAACAAGGAAATTCCCTTTCTGGCATCGCTTATCGCAACGGCTTGTGGTGTACAAACTACTACTGCACCTGTTACAGGGATTGAACTACATAAGCTGATTTGAATATCTCCTGTTCCTGGAGGTAAATCAACAATTAAATAGTCTAATTCTCCCCATACAGTGTCGTAAAATAGTTGGTTAAGTGCTTTGGTTGCCATTGGACCCCTTAGGGCAATTGCTTGGTGAGGTGCCGCCATAAAACCTATGGAATTGAGTTTTACGCCATAACTTATGACCGGCGACATCTTTTTTTGGCCGTTAAATTCCCCTGGACCCGGGCTTTCACGTTCAACACCGAACATGATATGTTGTGAAGGACCATAAATGTCTGCGTCAACCAATCCAACTTTAGCACCTTGTTTACTTAACCCCAAAGCCAAATTGGCTGCAATTGTACTCTTACCTACACCACCTTTACCACTTGCAACTGCAATAATGTTTTTTACATCTTTAAGGGTTGTTTCATCTTTTTCTTTTTTGCTTGTAACTTGCGCTGTCATATTTATTTTTACAATAGCATCTTTACTAACGTAATGTAAAATAGCATTCGTGCAGGCATTATGAATCATATCTTTCATTGGACAAGCTGGAGTTGTTAGAACTACTGTAAAAGAAACTTGATTGCCTTTGACCTCAATATCTTTCACCATGTTTAAGGTGATTAAGTCTTTCTTTAAATCCGGATCGTCAACATATCTAAGGGCATTGATGACTTGTTCTGTGGTTATGTTCATGATGTAAAATTAAGTAATTAGGCTATATGATTTTTAGATTTATTCAAGTTCTTTTTCAACTAGTTTAAAGAAGTAATTGTTTTGAAACCTTTTATTGTATAGCTTTTTATAAAACAGTTTATCATTAACAATGTTCAAATGGATTAATATTTCTTGTAATTCAAGGAATATTCTCTCTTGCGAAGTATTTGAAGTTGTTTGGTTCACTTTTCGAATAATTGATTCAATGAATATATCTTCCATCTCTTTGAACGGAAAACTATTTTGACTCAAAAGCAATTTTTTAAATGATGTAAATGCTACGATGTTCGATTTTAAAATTTTTAATAACATTTCCTTCAGTTGGTATCTGGTAGAAAGTTCAAGTATAGGATTTATAAACATTGGATTTTTGAGTGCAAACCAAAAATCGATTATTGAAATGATTTCTTGTAATCTTTCCTTTTTATTTTTGATTAATCGATCAAATTCCACCAAATAATCTTCCTTGAAATCACATTCTGTCTTAAAAGAAGTTAAAAGATAAACTTTTAAAGTTACATCAAGCGAATGTAGTTTCAGCAATTGATAAATACGAGAACTAATTGAATAATTGCTAAAGATGAAATTTGATCCTTCATGTATTAATTGCATTAAGAGCTGATTAGCCTTTTTTGGTTCCATTTCTAGTAATGCAATTGTGGCCGCTAGTTTGATTTCGAGACCCGTTTCAATATTTTTTTTTATGGAACCTTTTTTATGAGATAAAATGAATTGTAAAATATTTAGGTTAAGCTTTGAATCTAACCATACTTGTTTCTGTTTGATGATAGCATTTTCAAATGAGTTTAAAGATTTTGCTACCACGTTGCTATCTGCTGCCCACAAGCACCTTATGTAGAATCTGTTAATCAGTTTGTCCTTGTTTGGTTTAATTTTTCGTTCATAATTATCCAATAGTTCTGTCAATTGAAAACCGTTCGATTTTAATTCCGAAATTGAAACTTTTGAAAAGGCCTCATCACAAAATGTTTCAACTACTACTTTTAGCCAATGTTTTTGCTTTTTTGAATAGATATTAAATAGAATATGAGCACAGTTAAAATAAAATTTAACAATACCAGTACCCGCGAAATTCTCTTGTAACTTAATTATGATTTGCGTTAAATGATAGGTGTCAATTTTTGATTCGCTTTCATTTTCTTTATTGTCAAAAAGAACATTTTGAATTTTCAATTCGAGTAATTCATATGGACTATGATTTTTGCTGGTTGCAAAATTGGCTCGGATCTGAATGTCTATGTTTTCGTTTTTTAATGCAATTTCGTTCAGAATTTGAAGTAATTTTTTCGAATCTAATTCAGCGAGTAGCTCAGGTATAGTTAATTTTGTTTTAAAGTTGGACGATTTATGAAAGGTAGATTTTAATGATTTTTTACGCGATTTTGTTATTAAATTAAACTTGTCTTTATTAAAAAAAAACAATAATGCAGCTATATGTTCGCATTGTAATTTTTTACAACTACAGTTCGTATGTAACTTATTACCGGTACGTTTGATTGAAATATCAAAAATTGTCTTCTTATACTCAAATTTTATATTATTTCTCTCCTTTGTAATTTGGGTGTAAGGTGATTTAAAAAGTTTAAGGCCATTATTAAGAATTTTCTCATTGAACTGTTCTTCAAAATTATCGAGGTCGTAGGTCACTTTTAGTCGAAATAGGTTATTTATAAAAATATAATGGTTTTTAGTTTTTGAACGGTCGTAACTAATGAGTAAAGGTACGATTTACCCGCAAAAATTTGATTATTTTTGTTAGGTTGATATGATTAGATTTTACACAGTAGCAATTCTAGTTTTAGGGATTATTAATTCATTCTTTGCTCAAAGAGGTAAACATGGTGCTGTAGTGTTCTCGACTCCAAGTTCTACGGTTAATGAGTACACCGCTCTTACAGCAAATGCGGTTGCAGGAACAAACATTATTAGTGTTGCCAATAGTAATTTAAATGCGAATGGCCGTTTTGCGGGCAACTTGCAAGTTGGTGATTTAGTCATGATTATTCAGGTTCAAGGTATAAATATGAAAACCTTTGCCGCCCCTCCAGGTCAAGATTCTACTTACGGAGAAATATTATCTTATCAAAATTGCGGGAATTACGAGTTTGGGCAGGTATTTGCCATTCCAAATGGTACCTCTATTCAACTAGACTGTGGCTTGAAAAATAGTTATACAACAGTTAATTCCAAAACACAAGTGGTGCGTGTACCTCGATATAGTGCACTTACCGTAAATGCGGGATCCATATTAACAGGCGATCCGTGGAATGGAACCATAGGGGGTATTGTATCAGTAGAGGTAAATGGTGCCAGTGTTATTAATGGTTCTGTTGTAGCAACCGGCCTAGGGTTTCGTGGAGGTTTAGCTTCCAATAATGGCACGTTTGGTGGTTTGAGATTTGTAGATAATGGTGGCGGTGTAAACGAAGGCGGAGAAAAAGGAGAAAGCATTGCAGGTTCTGCTGCCGATTATATTGCTTTTTATGGCGGTGCATTTGCAAAAGGAGCGCCGGCAAACGGCGGTGGAGGCGGAAACTCACATAATTGTGCAGGAGGTGGAGGTTCTAATGCTGGTTCGTTAGCCAACTGGTCCGGTTACGGTGTTTGTAATCCTGCCTATGCCGTTGCATTCAATTTGGAGTTTCCTGGGCGGGCCGCAATCGTTTCTCCGGGCGGAGGAAAAGGTGGATATGGCTTTTCCGGTAATAATCTTAACCCCAATACAAATGGGCCGGGAAATACTGCATGGGGCGGAGCCAATAGGCCAAGGCACGGTGGTCATGGAGGAAGATGTTTGGATTATACAACCGGAAGAATTTTTTTTGGTGGAGGAGGAGGAGCCGGACATGTTAATAATATCGTTACAAATGGCAATACCGGCGGACATGGTGGCAGAGGCGGTGGTTTAATATACATGCTCACTTACGGAACGGTATCCGGAGCCGGATTTATTATTAGTAATGGAAATAATGGCACATCTACTTCTAACGGAAGTGGCTTTACCTTGGGCGGAGATGATTCTGGTGGCGGCGGTGGTGGTGGCGGAACCATCTTAATATCCACCTCAGCTAATGTAACTGGCGTTACTTTGAGGGCAAATGGTGGACAAGGCGGAAATGTAGTGATGGGAGGTGGTTTTGGAGGTACTTCAACTGCTTTTGGTCCCGGCGGCGGCGGCGGCGGCGGTTATATAGCCATAACGGCCGGTGCCCCTGTTCAAACCGTTAATGGTGGAAACAGTGGAACCATGAGTGGGTTGGGAAGTGCGCAAATCATCGCTAATTTTCCGGTTAATGGTGCTACCAACGGAAACAGTGGCTTAAGTAATCAAGTGGTCCCAAATTACACAATCGGAGCCTCTAACGTAACAGTTTGCGTAAATAATGCTGCAACGCTAAATGCAATATCTAATGATCCAACAGCCAGTTTTTTTTGGTACAATAATATCGTTGGTCCAACACAACTAGGTAGCGGTGCTGCATTTACCACATCGGTTTTTACAACACCCGGTACATATACCGTATTTGCCAGTATGTGTCCTGGAGTATATCGAATTCCTGTTTTAATTACAGTGACTAATGGCCCCACTTTAACAGTTGCAAACAGTACAATTTGTTCTGGTCAAACAGCTACTATATCAGCGAGTGGCGCTACAAATTATACATGGAGTACAGGCGCAACTTCATCTTCTATATCAGTTTCTCCGGCTGCTAATACAGTTTATACTGTAACCGGCGGTATTTCAGGATGTACAAGTACGATAACAGCGAGCGTAACTGTAAATAGTTCGGGCAATATTAATGTATTTGGTTCTACTATTTGTGCCGGGCAAACAGCCACTGTTTCTGCTGCTGCAGCACTTGGTTATACATGGAGTACAGGCGCCTTAACTCAAAGTATTACTATAAACCCGGTTGTAACTTCAAGCTATGTTGTTAATGCAGCTATTGCAGGTTGTGTGGTAACCAATACAGCAGTTGTTGTTGTTAATCCAAGTCCTACATTATCGGTTAACAATTCAACAATTTGTAATTCACAAACTGCCACACTTACTGCTAATGGCGCAGGTTCTTATGTTTGGTACGATGGGTCTACAGTTTCAACGATAACAGTTAGCCCTAATACAACAAGTGTATATTCTTTTACGGGAACTTCGTCTGGCTGTAGTTCAGTTAGTAATGCTACAGTCACGGTTAATTCAAATCCTACAATTACGATTGTAGGTACGCCAAGCGTCTGTACGGGTCAAGCTGCAACTTTCACCGCCAGTGGCGCAACAAGCTACACATGGAATGGTGTAACTCCGGGAAATACGTTACTTGAAGTTCCAGTAACAAACACTGTTTATAATGTACAAGGGGTAACAAATGGTTGTTCTTCTTCTGCCTCCATTGCTGTTAGCGTTGGAACGGTATTAACAGTTTCAGTTAACTCAGCAACATTATGTCCTCCTGGGCAGGCAATTTTAACACCAGTTACAACAGGAACGAACTTTGTTTGGAGTAATGGTGCAACTACAAATTTTATTAATGTTACGCCAATTTCAACAGTAGTTTACACGGTAACGGCAAATTTTGGTGGTTGCGTGGGATCTGCAACAGCAGAGGTACTGGTTATTCCATCTCCTTCGGTTAACTTTAGTGCGGGAGTAATTTGCGCCGGACAATCTGAAACCCTTACCGTTGTTGGTGCTACAAGTTATACATGGAACACCGGTTCTAATTCTTCCTCCATTGTGGTGACGCCAACAGTAACTACACTTTACAGTGTGTTTGCTACTAACGGACCAAATTGTGCGCAAAGTACCACTGTCCCGGTTGTGGTAAACAATCCTCCAACTATTAATTTGGCTAATGCAAACATTTGTGCTGGAGGATCTACCGTGATCACTGCTTCCGGCGCAACATCCTATACATGGATAGGTTCAGGAAGTACAAGTAACAGTATAGCGGTTTCGCCATTAGCTAACGCCAGTTACACGGTTATTGGGGCAAATGGAAGTTGTACCTCTCAGGCTGTATCAAATGTTTCGGTAACAAGTGGCGGGAGTTTCAACATGAATTCGCCAACCATTTGTGAAGGGCAACAAGTGACAATAGGTACAAATTTTGCCGGTGTAAGCTATTTATGGAATACCGGTGCAACTACTCCAAGCATTACAGTTAATCCTAATACGAATGCAACCTACACACTACAAGTGTTTACTGCTGCAGGTTGCACAGTAGTAGCTAACAATACTGTTTTTGTAAGCCCTGCTCCGATATTAACTTTGCAAGCAAGTTCTTTAAATATATGCAAAGGTAATACGTTAGCTATTTCTGCAATTGGGTCTTCGAATTACACCTGGCAACCAGGTGGAATAATAGGGAATACGATAATAGTATCTCCAACATTAAGTACTGTTTTTTACGCAACTTCATCTATAAACAATGGGTGTATATCAACTGCAAGCATTTCTGTAATTGTCGATAATACTCCAACAATTACTACAAATTTAAATCCTCAGGTCTGTCCAAACACTCCTTTAACAATTTATGGTTCAGGTGCTAATTCATTTGAATGGACGTATGATGGTAATTATTATTTAGGTAATCCGCTTACCTTCGTTCCAACCAAAAGTGTAACTGTCAATATTAAGGGTTATTCTGGTGCTTGTTCAACTTTTACGAATATTCAGGTTAATGTTAGTTCTTTAAATGCTGGGTTAGCAGCAGAAAGTAATTATGTTGAATACCCTGGAAGTTTAACTTTCACAAACACCTCAATTGGATATAATAATATTTACTGGGATTTAAGTAATGGGCAAACTTTTAATAACACTAATATAGTTTCCGGTATGTTTGAAACGCCCGGTAAATATTTAGTTGCACTAATTGCGTCTGATAGCTACGGCTGTCGCGACACACTATACTATCCTGTAGAGAGTGGTTGCTCCAATCCTGATTTGTTTATACCGAATGCGTTTACGCCGAATGCAGATGGGGTGAATGATGAGTTTAAAATTATTGGCGGTTTATGCGTTGAAAGCTTTCAGTGCTTGATTTTTGACAGATGGGGTATTCTGTTAAAAACTATGAATGGATCAGAGGATAGTTGGGATGCGAAATTTAAAGGGACTTTAGTAGAACAAGGTATTTATACTTATAAAATTACTTCCAAATTAATAAATGGTAAACATATTACGAGAACAGGGCATGTAACAGTTCTACGTTAGTTCATGTATTCCAACCAAAATCACTGAGATCACGTCTGTCTTTTTTGGTGGGTCTACCTTCTCCTTTGTCTCGTTTTAAATTAACTTTAAAAAATGCACTGGGTAACTTTTCTGAATTATTAATTGGTTCCGATTTATCCAAGTAAAATTGTTTTGCTATTTCAAAACTTCCGCGTTTATCTACTAGATTAACTACTACAATTACTTTTTTAGTTTCACCAATTGTTAAAGAATAAGTTTCACCAATTTTTACGATATGGCTTGGCTTAAAGTTGCTACCATCTAACTTAACTTTACCACCTTTAATTGCTTCACCAGCTATGGTTCTGCTTTTATACATTCTTATGGCCCAAAGATAAGTGTCAGCACGAACTTCCATATTAATTAATTCTTTCTTTGAACGAAAAATTTACTACGATAAATTCTTTCATTATCAGTTAACCAAATAATATACAAACCATCTTTAAGGTCATTCAATGAAATAGTGGTTAATCCATTGCTCAAAATTAACTCGAGTGATTGAACCGGTGAGCCATTGCTATTGTATATGTAACCAAGCACTTTGCTTAACGGTGCATTGCCGGTTGCACCGGAAGAACTAATTATTTGTATAGTAAGCGGATTAATTAAATCAATTAAAGGGTTAGGATACACACGTAATTGTAATTGGTTGGGTAATTCTAAATAAATTCGTTTAATGGGTGATGTTTCGGTGCCAATGAGTTCAACTTTATAATAATGGGTTATTCCGGCGCTAATCCCGCCATGCAAAAAATTCCGACTCACTTCTTCTGTTGATGAGCCACAAATTCCCGGGTCTTCAAAAACCTGAAAAAAGTTAAGCGAATCTACACTATGCCAAATTCTGTATCCGTTACATGGCACTCCTTTTGAAATGGAAAATCTAACATCCACACTGCCGTTAACGTTGTAAAGGTTAAAATTAATAATTCTGTTGGCAAATGCAGCAACAAAAGCAGTACTTAAGATTATTGTTAAAAAACATTTATTTATTCTTCTAAAATCCAATAGTAGTGTTGAGTATTATTATAATATAAAAATATAACATAAGTACCTTTGGTAAGGTTCAATTTTTTGGTATCAATTAACAATCTATTGTTACCTTTTTTAATTTTCTTGTTCTTTAATACAACTATTTCACTTGATGGTTTTAATGCATCATAGATGGCAACATCTATTTTTGTTGATATTTTCGACTGAAGGCTTAAATTAATTTTTTCTTCAAATTTGATCGATTTATTGATTAATTCAATTTCCTTTTTCGAGTTTATAACGTCGTATAACGAGGCAATGCTATCATTGAACAACGCGGTTAAAATGCTTAATTTAGCATTATTAAGCTCCATCCAAATTGGTCTGATGACACCATTAACAGCGCTAACACCGATATAATCTCCAAAAAATACCTGTTTATTTGGATTGAACGGTTTATCATTTAATTTATAATGGTCAAACTTTAAGCCTCCATTTTTGCTTACAGCCAGATAAACATCAGTTAAATCACCACTTAAAAAATTTTGTCGGCTATAATAAATGATGTAAAGATAACCTGTGCTTTGGTCAACCGTTAAGCAGGGCATAAATTGCTCCTTATGGTTGGGATGATAAGTGATTAAAATTGGATCACTCCAGCTTTCTCCCTCATCGTCGCTGTAAACTAAAAATACATCCTTGTTTTTTACACCATTTTTTTCATCACTCCAACAAATATAGACTCTTCCTTTATACTGGCTTTTACTATTGTCACAAGCAGTATATGGTAATCCGTTAGCTCTGAATATGCCATCAACCTCATAGTCCCAACCATTTTTTATGGGATTGATTATTTTTTCTTTTGTTAAAAATGTTTTTCCGCCATCCAAACTTTTATTGAAACATAAACCTTTTGGTCCTGCCCAAGCTATGTAAATTTGACTTTTTGGCCCAATACACGGTACAGCGCCTTCTACAGTACTGTCGCTATCTAAGCAGTCGCCAGCATAGGCACTAATCCTGATGGGTTCTGTCCATGTTAGCCCGCCATCTTTACTGTTGCTGTACCTTATGATTGATGAATCAGTTCTGTTTTTACTCTCGTATTTATCAAATTGAGTCCAGCTTGCATGAATAACATTGTTTGAAGGGTCTACAGCCACCCAATGTTTATCTTGAACCTTGCTGCCGTTTTTGCCTACTGCGGTGCAGATATCATAATTTTGTCCAAAATTAGTACTCTTATTTGTAACTATTCTGTCAATCCAGCTGCCACCTGGTGTTAGTTTAGGATTAGGAAGACTAAGGTGCATAAAATAGGCGTTTTGAGCAGTATCCCAAAAAACTACCGGGTCTCCGTAAACACCATATGGAGCACAAACGACGGTTGTTCTTTGCCATGATTTTCCTGCGTCTTGGCTATAGTAGGCACTATTGATATTTGCACCAGCAATTACTTGATTTGTGTTTTTTGGGTTAATGGCTATACTAACTTCTTCCGGTTCCAATTCATTGCTAATTAAAACATTTGGGATTTGACCCTTCAGAATTAGAGTGTAAAAAGAGAAAATGATAAAAATCTTTTTCATTCAAAACAAAATTAAAAAAAGTAATGTTGTAATAAATTGTTACTTTAGCGTTTCGTTTTAAAAATGGAAAAAACTGCAATTAACAATTACATCAACGCTCACAAAGATAGGTTTTTAAACGAGTTGTTGAGTTTACTGAAAATCCCTTCGATTAGTGCTGACAGCAATTATAAAAATGATGTGGTTAATACTGCTGAGGCAATTAAACAAAGGTTAATAGAGGCTGGTGCTGATAAAGTTGAGTTAAGTGAAACGGACGGGTTTCCGGTAGTTTATGGTGAAAAAATTATAGATCCTAAAAAACCAACCGTTGTTGTTTATGGGCATTATGATGTTCAACCGGCAGATCCTTTAAATTTATGGGATAGCCCTCCGTTTGAACCTATAATTAAAAAAACTCCTATTCATCCTGATGGCGCCATTTTTGCCAGAGGAGCCTGCGATGATAAGGGCCAAATGTACATGCATATTAAGGCATTTGAGTTAATGATGAAAACCAATACGTTGCCTTGTAATGTTAAATTCATGATTGAGGGCGAAGAAGAAGTTGGCTCACCTAATTTAGGACCATGGATTATAAAAAATAAAGAACGCTTAAAAGGAGATGTCATATTAATTTCTGACACGAGCATTATTGCTAATGATGTGCCTAGTATTGATACCGGTTTAAGAGGATTAGCATATATGGAGGTTGAGGTAACAGGGCCTAACAGAGATTTACACAGTGGAGTATATGGGGGTGGCGTTGCCAATCCAATCAATGTGTTATGTAAAATAATTGCCAGTTGCCACGATGAAAACAATCATATTACCATACCGGGTTTTTATGATAAAGTTTTAACGGAAACGGATGAATATAAAAACGAATTAAATTCTGCACCATTTGACATTGAAGAGTATAAAAAGGATTTAAATATTGATGACGTATACGGAGAAAAAGGTTATACAACCTTTGAAAGAACGGGTATAAGACCAACGCTGGATGTTAATGGTATTTGGGGTGGGTACATAGGTGAAGGTGCAAAAACAGTTCTACCGAGTAAAGCTTTCGCTAAAATAAGTATGCGTTTAGTTCCAAATCAAGATAGCAATGAAATTAGTAAAATATTTCAAACTCATTTTGAAAGTGTAGCTCCTAAAGGTGTTAGAGTTGAAGTTAAGCCACATCATGGTGGCGAACCGGTTGTAATTAGTACAAATAGTGCGGGATATCAGGCAGCGAGTTTAGCAATGACCGAAACGTTTAACAAAAAGCCTGTGGTTACGCGTGGTGGAGGAAGTATTCCAATAGTAGCTTTATTTAAAAAAGAACTTGGTTTGGATAGTATATTATTCGGATTTGGCTTAGATAGCGATGCTTTGCATTCACCAAACGAACATTATGGCTTGTTTAATTATTATAAAGGTATCGAAACTATTCCTTTATTTTACAAACATTTTACTGAGCTAAGTAAGTCTTAAAATGAGTTTAAGTGATTGGCTGGCAACTTTAGGTGTTACCTTACTCTTGTTGGCATTTGCATTAAATATTGCCAAAAAGTTAAATACTACAAGCAAAGTTTATTTGTTGCTTAATGTGCTGGGAGCCGGTTTGGCAGGAATAAGTAGTTACATGATTGGTTTTTGGCCTTTTGTTGTCTTAGAAACTGTATGGGTCATCGCCAGTTTAATTCCATTATTAAAGAAATGAAAAAATTATGTTTAGCTCTACTTATTACAATACTTTTTATCTCGTGTAAAAGCATAAAAGAACCCCAATACACTGGTATAAAAGGTTTTAAGGTTAATAAGATTGATTTAAAGGGAATAGACGCAACAATTGATTTGGGAATAAAAAATCCAAACGATTATGGGTTTAGCATATACAAAAGCAGTTTTGAGGTTAAAGTTGGCGGAAAAGTGCTGGGAAATGCCAAAAGCACCAAGCGGGTGTTCATTAAAAGAAATGAAGAGAAAATTTATTCATTTCAATTGAAAAGCAGTTTTGAGGGTTTAGAATTAGGTGACATCATTAAACTAGTGGGTGGCGGTG
This sequence comes from Bacteroidota bacterium, assembly GCA_020403265.1. GTDB lineage: Bacteria > Bacteroidota > Bacteroidia > B-17B0 > Aurantibacillaceae > Aurantibacillus. The sequence goes on along the minus strand of JADBXZ010000036.1, from coordinate 71,895 downwards.
CCAAGGGCAACATGGAGTTAAAAGGAAAATTAATGGTGGGTAGGTTTTATATTAAAAAAGGCTTTCCAATTAATTTAAGTGAAAGAATTAAGCTTTAATTAAAAGCCTTGTAACAACCGTTCCGGAAAATTGTTTACTTTTTTTCGTTTTTTTTTTGTTATTTATTAAATTTAGTTATCTTTACTTTAACAAATTACACTATCATGAATATTTTTGTAAGCAACATCAGCTTTAAAGTAAGAGAACAAGCACTTAGCGAACTATTTGCCCAATACGGTCAGGTTACTAACGTAAGAATTATTAAAGACAAAGAAACGCGTAGAAGTAAAGGTTACGGTTTTGTTGAAATGGAAAATGATGCGGAAGCTCAAAGCGCCATTGATGCTTTAAATGGCACTATGCATTTTGAGAGAAACATTGTGGTTGCAGAAGCGAAAGGTAAGAAAGAATCAGATTCTGCCTCTGCAAGCTAAATTAAAGATATAAATACATCCCCTATTTTGAACCTATGTAAGTTACATAGGTTTTTTTATTGGATAGAATTTACCAACTACATTTACAAGGAGGGCTAAATTCAATAATTGTATGAGGCAAATATTGTTTTAACTCATTTTGCTTATCAAGTGGAATTAAAATATTACGCAGATCCATCCACCTTAGTTTTTTAAGTTCTTTAAGACTTTCAGGGTAAGCTTCTAAATCATTACTCCAAACATCGGCGTACTCTAATTTTTCTAGCAGTCCAAAACTATATGGTATGCGTGTAATATTATTTTGATTGATATTAATGTGTTTTAAATTTTTTAAATCACCTATATGCGCCGGTAATTTTTCTAGGCCGCATTTACTTACTATTAACACCTGCAAGTTAGGCAGCATGTTAAATGAATCCGGTAAATATTTGAAGTTATTTTTACTTAAATCGAGGTATTGCAGGTTTTTAAAAGTGAATATTTCTTTTGGGAACTCTTTTAATTTTTGTTTTCGTAAAACAAGTTTTACAACAGCGTCCGGATTCTGATTGGCTTCTTCAAGTGTAATCATTTGAGGTAAATTAGCTAAAGCCATGCTGTCCAACAACTGCGCTTGCGAGATAGTGTAACAAAGAATTAGTGTTACGGTTATGAGGACTTTCGGGTTTGTATTAAATTTGAACATTGTTCTTTATCCAATTCTAGTTGTTTTACCAATTGAGCTAAGTTCTCAAATTTTTTTTCGTCACGCAAACGTTTTAAAAAGTTAATTCGAATAGTTTTCGAATATAAATCCCCATTAAAATCGAAAATATTTACTTCTTGTTTAATTTGTTGTGTATTGTCAACTGTTGGGTTATGACCAATATTCATCATTCCAAAGTAGACTTTTGTTTCGATTTCAATTGAAACAAAGTAAACACCTATTTTTGGTATTAATTTATCAGGGCTCATTACCTTTAAGTTAGCGGTTGGAAAGCCAATTGTTTTACCTAATTGTTTGCCTTTAACAACTACTGCTTTTATAAAATAAGCGTGTCCTAAAAACTTTTCTGCTAATTCAACATTTCCATCTTCTAAGTATTTTCTTATTTTACTGCTACTGATAGCAATATTATCAATGTCTTTGGCGCTTATTTCTTCAACCGTAAAATCGTATTTAGGACTGTAATTCTTTAGTAATTGAAAATCACCTTCTCTGTTTTTACCAAATTTATGGTCGTAGCCTATAATTAAATGTTTTACATTAAGCTGTTTAATTAAAATTTGAGCAATGTATTTTTCAGCTTCGATATTTGCAAATTCTTTATCAAATGGGTAAACAATAGTTACATCAATTCCTTGTTCCTTTAATAGATGAAGTTTTTCATCTGCAAGAGTTAATAATTTTAAATCTCTTTGTTCCGGAAATAAAACCTTTCTGGGGTGCGGATCGAAAGTAAGAAGGGCAGTTTGTAAATTGAGCTTTTTCTTGAGCGTATTCAAATGTTGAAGTATTTTCTGATGCCCAAGATGCACGCCATCAAATGTTCCAATTGTTGCAATGCACGGTTTTTCTATTCTAAAATTTTTAGTATGTTGAATGGTTAACAAATTTCTTGATAGTTAAATTTTAATTCCAAATATACAAACATCATCAATTTGTTCGATATTTCCTCTCCATTCGTTAAAACTATTTTCTAATTGTATTTTTTGATCAATCAGACTTAATTGTGAATTCTTTAGAATATAGTTTTTTAAATTTTTATATTTTAATTTTTTGCCGGTTGCGCCTCCAAATTGATCGGCATAACCATCGGTTAACGCAAAGAGCAAATCGTTTGGTTTGATTTCAATGGAATAATTTCTAAAAGATATTTCTCCTTTAGGCCCTTTTCCAACAGGCATTCGGTCGCATTCTAATTCTAATAATTGATTATCACGAATCAACAAAATTGAATTGTAAGCGCATGCATACTGAAGTTCCATTCTTTCGAAATTAAAGCAAAGCAAGGAACAGTCCATTCCGTCTTTCCCGCCTTCTTCACTTCCGTCTTCCGCTAAACTATTTATTAGTCTGGTTCTAACATAATTTAAAATATTAGCCGGTTCTAAAATTTGTTTTTCGTTAATGGCTTCATGAAGGTAGTTTATATTTAATAAACTCATAAACGCGCCTGGTACGCCGTGTCCGGTGCTATCTGCAACAATAAGGTAAAATAAATTGTGGTGATTGGTGGCCCAATAAAAATCACCACTTACAATATCTTTAGGATTATAGTACACAAAATAATTGTTTAAGTTTCTGTCAAGTACAGATTTGGTTGCCAGCAATGCTTGCTGTATTCTTTTAGCATACCTTATAGAGTCAATGATCTCTTTTTGTTTTTCTTCTAATTGAAACTTTTGATGTTCAATTTCTTTTGCTTTGACAGTAATTTCACTTGTGCGTTCATAAATAATATTTTCAAGTTTTTGTTGCTTTAGAATTAAATCTTTTTCTCGGGTTTTAATAAGAAAATAAACGAGTAAAATAATTGTGATAATAATTATGCAAATGAACCACCATGTTAAGTAAAATGGTTTATTTATTTGGAATTTAATGTTTAAAATTTCGCTTTCAATATTGTAAGAATTCAAGCATTTTACCTGTAAAGTATAATTTCCAGGCGATAGATTTTGTAGGTTGATTTGATTATTGCTACCTATATTAATCCATTTTTTATCATGTCCGGATAATTTATATTCGAATAAATTTGCTGAGGGCGTTACAATTTGATTTGAGTTAATATGAAAAATGAGATTGTTGTCTTCATGATTAAGTTTGTATTCGCCTCGAATGATATTACTCATTAGCGAATCTGATGCAATTGAATCGTTAATTGAGAGTTGATAACAATTTAAAATGGCTTTTTCTTGGGGTAGTCTGTAATGTTTATAATCAACTATTGCCAGTCCTTTAGCTGTAGGAAAATATATGTATTTAGAATCGAATGAAGTTTCCTTTATTAGAAAACCACTGTTGAATCCGTCAATATTAAGTTCTGTTCTTTTATCAAAAACTGTTGTTTTTTTAGAATTAAAATCATGTACATAAATTTTATCCATTTTTGTGAACCACAATTTATTATCGGGGGTAAGCACCACAGTGCTAAACGACATTGTGTCTAAGCCAAATTCCTTATTCTTATATGTAAATTGGTTGTTGGATGAATTAAATTCAAAAATCCCTTTGTTAGTGGCATAATAAAAAACACCTTTTCGGTTATGTGTAATGTTGTGAATAGTTAAATTCGGGATTTTGACATCATTAAATTCATCTGAACTAAAAAGTGTTGGTTTACCAGTTTCAATATCTACAACAATAAATCCCGTGTTAGCGAAGTGCTTTTGGCCGTAGCCAAAAACGAATTTTTTATTTTCAAAATTAATTGTGGTATTGCCTTGTATTTTGTATTTAGACTCAAGCTTAAAAATGGTGTCGAAGCCATGTTTGTTAAAGTTGTATTTTGATATTTTAGTATTATTTCTACAACAGGAATAAATATCAGATGTTGAGTCTTGATTGAAATAGAATTCAAACATAAAATTGAATTTATTGGCATTGTAACATATTTTTTTAGTTTTTAAGTTATACCCTAAGATGTAAAAGTTGTAATCTTTTAATTTGTTTCTTGCCAAAGTGTATAAAATATCATTAGTTACCCTAAATGTATAAATTGAACTGGCATAGGTGCCATTTTCGCTGGGATGATTAAATTTGAGAATTTCAATTAAACTATCTTTTTCAGGAGAGTAAATGTTTATACCATTTTTATTTGCGATATAAACCAAGCCCTTATTGTCACTATAAATCATTTCCGATGGGATTGGCCGCGCAGAAGCGTTTATTGGTTCAACTTTTAATGATTCCCATGACTTTTGAGTTAAATACATGTTATATTGGAATTGAACATTAAAATCTTTAGTGGTGCAAAATGCCCACATATTGCCAAACCCGTCAATGAAAATATTTTTGATTGTATTACCACTAATTGAAGTTTGATCGTAAGCTTTATTTATGTGATACCTGACTTTTTCTGTTTTAGGATCAACAAGCATGAGCCCACTATTTCCAGTCCCGAAAATTAAATTGTCATTTGAATCAACAACATAATTTAGAACATTTTCTGCATTAACGCCTTCACCAATGGTTATTTTTTTTCCGGTAATTCTTTTAAGAATTTTATTCTTTACATCTATCAAGATTAAACCGCTGTATGTGCCAATCCAAATATTGCTTGATTTATCAACGTAAGCAAAATGGCAGATAGTGAGCATATTTTGAATCACATTGAACTCTTTCTCGTTTGTATTTTTTTTAAAGTCGTTAAATGGATATGGACTAACAGTATTATTTTTAATATTATAAACGCATGGCAGCATTTTACCGTTAGATGATTCCTGGAAATAAGTTGCTAAATAATCTTCTCCATTTAGTTTTGTTAACGTTCTTATATAGTCTGATTCAAACCAATGGGATGCATTTTTCGGTTTTTTGGATTTGTTTATAACTTCAAATTGATTGGAGTTAATATTCATCTTTATAATTCCACCTCCCCAAGTAGTAATCCATAATTCGTTACTATTCCCAATCTCATAAAAAGCTGATGGAATGCACTCCGGAAAAGAATTAGCATTCACTGTATCATGTTTGAAATGAGTGACTTGTTTATTGTTCAGGTTAACTTTAGTCAATGCAGCTACATCTTCATAACCTAACCATAAATTATTTTTTTTATCAACATAAATTTGATGGATTGCTTTTGATAGTAGGTTTTTGTCTAATCCAAAGCCTTTAAAAATATGTTTAAAGGTATAACCGTTAAAACAGGCAATTCCTTCGTTGGTGCCCATGTAAACTTCATTATTTGCGGTTAAGTGAGATGCTGATATGAAATTAATTCCGTAATCTTCTGCATTAAACCTCTTAAATTTTAATTGATAGTTGCTTTGTGCGCTTGATTTTATTAAACAAATGCTAAAAAAAAGCAACAACAATTTATTTGTTGAATGTCTCAATAGGTTCAAAATTACAAAGAAATAAGCATCTTGAAGACGTAAAAGCAATCAAAGGACCCGAAAAAACATAATAATTTGAACTTTGTGGTAAAAGCGTTAAAATTGTTAACAAATCTCTTTTAAAATCCTCAAAAAAGCACTACTTTTGCACCGAAAATTTTAAAAAATTCAATAATGTCTAAACAAATTGGCAAAATTGCTCAGGTTATCGGTCCGGTTATCGATGTTCGCTTTGATTTAACAGGCGGAAAATTACCTAACATCTTAGATGCTCTGGAAATTGTAAAAGGAGGTCAGAAAGTTATATTGGAGGTGCAACAGCACATTGGTGAGGATACGGTGCGTACAATTGCCATGGATAGCACGGATGGTGTTTACAGAGGAATGGAGGTTATGGCAACCGGTAAAGCAATAACAATGCCAACCGGAGATAAAATTAAAGGTCGTTTGTTTAATGTTGTTGGCGAAGCCATTGACGGCATTGATACCGTAAGCAACGAAGGTGGATACGCGATTCATCGTCAACCGCCGCGCTTCGAAGATTTAAGTACAAGTACAGAAGTTTTATTTACTGGTATCAAGGTAATTGATTTAATTGAGCCATATGCTAAAGGTGGTAAAATTGGATTATTTGGTGGTGCCGGTGTAGGTAAAACGGTATTAATCCAGGAATTAATTAATAATATTGCTAAAGGACACTCTGGTTACTCAGTTTTTGCCGGGGTAGGAGAGCGTAGTCGTGAAGGTAACGACTTATTGCGTGAGATGATTGAAAGTGGTATCGTAAAATATGGCGATGCTTTTAAACATAGCATGGAAGAAGGCGGATGGGATTTAAGTAAAGTTGACAAAAACGAATTACAAAAATCACAAGCTTCATTTGTTTTTGGTCAAATGAACGAGCCTCCCGGAGCACGTGCTCGTGTGGCTCTAAGTGGTTTAACCATGGCTGAGTATTTCCGTGATGGTGAAGGAAGCGGACAAGGGAAAGATATTTTATTTTTTATTGATAACATTTTCCGTTTTACACAAGCCGGTTCAGAGGTATCTGCTTTATTAGGCCGTATGCCAAGCGCCGTAGGTTACCAACCAACTTTAGCTACTGAAATGGGTCAGATGCAAGAGCGAATTACTTCAACTAAAAAAGGGTCTATTACCTCTGTACAAGCGGTATACGTACCTGCGGATGACTTAACCGATCCGGCTCCTGCAACAACTTTTGCCCACTTAGATGCAACTACTGTATTAAGTCGTAAAATTGCTGAATTAGGTATTTACCCGGCGGTTGATCCTTTAGATTCAACGTCACGTATTTTAACGCCAACTGTTTTGGGCGATGCACATTATAACTGCGCTCAAGCCGTAAAAGGAATTCTACAACGTTATAAAGAATTACAAGATATTATTGCCATTCTTGGTATGGATGAATTAAGCGAGGAAGATAAATTAGTTGTACACCGTGCGCGCCGTGTTCAACGTTTCTTGTCTCAGCCATTCCATGTTGCCGAACAATTTACAGGTTTAAAAGGTGTGTTTGTAAGTATTGAAGATACCATTAAAGGCTTTAACATGATTATGGATGGTAAAGTAGATGAGTATCCTGAAGCAGCTTTTAACTTGGTTGGTACCATTGAAGAAGCAATTGAAAAAGGTAAAAAGATTTTAGCTGAAGCGAAATAATTTAAAAAGTTAGAAGTTAGATTTAAGATTTGTGCTTCCTAAATCTAACTTCTTAAATCTGACTTAAAAGAATGAAATTAGAAATTATAACACCTGATAAAAAACTTTACGAAGGTGAAGTTAAATCTGCAATTTTCCCGGGAAGCGAAGGTAGTTTTGGTGTGTTGAATAATCACGCTGCCATGATTGCAACTTTAAAAAAAGGAAAGGTTGAATTAATTGAAGAAAACAACAACAAGCTTGAGTTTGATGTAAACGGTGGCGTAGTGGAAGTTAGCAAAAACAAAGCAACTGTTTTAGCTGAGTAATAAAACTAATTTAATTGTAAGAAACCCTTTTCAATTGATGTTGAAGAGGGTTTTTCTTTTTATATTAAATTTAACCCAAATTATGCATTAGAAGGCGAAGCATGAGCCGAACTAATTGTATTAGTTGGGTTTATCCCGATTAGAAAGAAGTTTGGTGCAATGAAGTGAAACGAAATTGGACCATTACTTATTTCACATCTGTATTTCAGGTATTTCTGAACAAAGGGTTGATTTTCTTACATCGTTTATTCATTTGGTTTTCCAAATGAATAAAATGGGTTTAAATTGTATCTGGTACTTCTGCCCCCACCTTCTGAAATAATTGCCTTTATTAAGAGTAGTTCCTGCAAGTCTCTGGTGGCGGTTGCTTTAGAGGTTTTTGTAATACGCATGTACTTTGCCGCGTTCATTCCACCAACAAAACCTTCACTACCTGCATCAAACATTTTCAACAAGACTTTTAACTGCCTTCCATTTAACATGGGTTTAAGCGTTTCTAAAAACTTTATTTTTTTTAGTGTGAATTCAATTTTTTGTTCTGTGTAAGCCTGTGCTTCTAAAATTACTTTTGCAAAATAATTAATCCATCCTGTTAAGTTATTTGTTTTTTGAGCTTTTTGTAATTGGTTGTAATATTCCTTTTTATTTTTTTCTAAAACATATGAGATGCTTATCAATATGGGTGCTCCTGCATTTTGAGAAAGTGCTTTTTCTGCTATGGCTCTACCTATCCTTCCGTTTCCGTCTTCAAATGGATGGATACTTAAAAAATAAAGGTGAGCAATTGCACTTCTAACCACGCCGTTAACAATATGCTTTTTCCCATTTGGCGCAGTAGCATTAAACCACTTTAAAAACAATTGCATTTCTTTATCTACTAGCTTGCTTGGAGGCGCCTCAAAATATACTTTTTCTTTTCCTATGGCGCCACTCACCACCTGCATGGGTTCTTTGTGTTTACGCCATTGTCCGGTATTGATGTTCTTTTGATTGAGCAATAGTGTTTTATGCCATTTAAACAAAGCGTCTTGGGTTAAAGTTTGTTGATACGTGTTTCTCACTTCAATCATCACTTTAGAAACACCCTCCGCATTTTTATTAATTATTTTTGTAGATGCAGGGGCTAAACCCAGGTTTTTTTTGATGGAGCTCATCACATCTTTTCTGCTGAAGAATTCACCCTCAATTTCGGATGTTTTCATGGCTTCAACAATCATCATTTCAATGAGTGTAGTTGCTTGTATGTTATTTGGCAATTGCTTTACAATACCTTCAAAACGCCCTTCATTTCTTAAAATTTTGGTAAAAGTATCTTCTAACCCAATTAATGAATAAGTAAATTTTGGCCAATCTTTTAGTTCCCAATTATACATTTGATGAGCCAAATATACGAATTATTCGGCTTAAAAAATGCTAAATTATGAGCCGAATATAAAAATGATTCGGCTCATAAAATTATAAAGGATTGACAAATTTTTCACACCGGATTACTAAAATCCACAAGTGTAGATAGGTGCTAATTTCTTTGAAGCCAATTTCTTTGAAGTATTTTTTATAATTATTAATAAGACTAGTTTAACTAAGTTATCTCAAATTAACTTTGAGTTGAAGGATAATATAAAAAGTTACTTTTCAATGATTATTTTTTGCTTTAACACCTCATTGTTAATAGTAGCGTGTAAGAAATAAACGCCCGCCTTTAATCCATTTACATTTATTATATTGTTGGCAGCGCTTAGTTGGACACTGTTTATGACTTGTCCAAATATATTTATTATTTCTATAGTATTTTTGCTTTCAGTTGCTTCAATACTGCCTACTGCATTGTTATTAGTTAAGAGCTCAATATTTAAAACATCTTTTGCAGGTACAGGGTATATTGTTAATTTAAAATTTGTATTTGTAAATTCTTTAATGCTAACAGTTACCATACCGGGGCCTACGCCATTACTATCTGTTTTTACTACCCAATTTTGACTTTGTGGTGCTGTTACATAAACCGGTGCACCTCCCATTATAAAACCGCCATCATTACATTCTTTGATATCGAAGAACATTTCAAGATTATCTGAATTACCGGTAAAATGATTATATAGTTTCATTGAAGTACTATCACCATTGTGCTTAATTTTAAAAAATATATCTGCATGCCTGTAACCATTATATAAATTAGTTTGCGTACTAACTGCACCAGTTAAAAAAACAGAATTGTTTTTTATATGCATTGAATTAAATTGATTACCCAAAAAAGCATTACAGTAATTTTTAGAAACAACCAATGAGCCGTTGCTATTTTGATATTTGGCAAATGCAAGTTTAAACTCTCCGCTTCCTAATATTGTACTAACCTTTAAACTGCCACATAAGTAAATTTCATTATTAAACAATTGTATATCATTGTAGAATAAATTGTTATTGTTCCAAATCTGATTATTCCAGATTACATTTCCGCTGGTATCTATACAAGCAAGGTTATAACTGGTTAAGGGATTAGTGTTAAATTTTAAACCAGCGGTATAAAATTTTGCATTGGCTGCATCATAAGCTATATTATAGCATTCGTAATAAGAGTAGATTCTAAATTTTTGTACTCAATAAATTCCCCAATGTCTCGTATTTAATAATAGTAGGGCTTAAATTTAATGTGCCAGTTAATTTTTTTCAATTGACTGTTTAGGATTAAATGCTGATTAATTGACTTTTAGAGAATTTTATAATAAAAGGCAATTATTTTTGAACTAATTGCAGAATGTTTAAAGTTTAGTCTAATAATTTAAACCATTCATTTGTTAAAATTTTCACTTGAGCGAAATTATTATTAATTAACAATTGTTTTTAGTAAATTAGATTTACAATTTGTTAATCCCATGAAAAAAACCAACGTTTTCGGTTTTATTAAAGCCAAGCTTAGCGGGAATACCCCCCCCCGTTTGAATCAAAAAAACACGCTTAAAATAGCTGTTTTAATGTTTTTAAGTCAAAATTTAAATGCTCAAGCTCCTACAACCTTTAGTGCTACAACATTACGAGCAGATACAATAAAAAGTAATACTGTTATAAAGGCAGATGCTATTACAGCAACAGATACGATCAGGGCCAAGGAAAATGTAATTGCAGAACATGACATAAAAGTAGCAGGTGTATTGGATGTAGCAGGAACAGCTAATTTTAAAACGAAAGTTGTATTAGGTACAACACCTAGTAATGGTATTACTATGCAGTATGTACCTGGCACTAGTAATTATCCGTCTTTATTTAAGTTTTCAGCACCTGGTGGAACCGGTATTTTAAACGGTGGTAATGGTGGTACAATTGCACCTGAAGATTCACAACCTAATTTAACTTGCATTAATGGTCCAATTCCGGGAATTGCTAACGCGTTTTCCCAAATGGTTTCTGTTGCATTTAATCCAACTAATCCTTCAATCACGGGTGGTCAAGTTTTAATAGGACATAACGGTGTTAATGCTTTTTTTGATACTCAAGGTACAGGTGCATTAAGTAATCCAAGTACCAACCACCCGGGTGATTTATTTATAAATGGTTTTTGCAATAGAAATGTTTTATTTTTCGGACATAGCACGCCTTTTGGAGCTAATGCTACAAATATTGTTTCAATTGATGGTGCGTTAAATGTGAGGCAAAGATTGCAGTTAGGATATAACTCTGCAAGTACTTTTGTTGAGCCTAATAATAAGTTGTATGTATTAAATGATGTAGCTTCAATTGGTGAAGCAATAAAGATTAAAAATGGATCCAGCAGTGGTGCCGGCTTGAGGGTTTCTACATATAATAGTGCTAAAGCTATATCTGTTACGCAAAATACATCATTTGCCGGGGATGGTGCAGAAACGTTTTATATTGATGGAGACGGCAAAACGACAATTAAAACTAATAATACAGATGCATTAAATATTTTGGATGCGAGTAATAATCAAGCTTTTAAAATCAATAACGATGGAAAAACAACCATTAAAACTGTTAACATAGACGCTTTTAACGTGTTAAATGCATCAAATAATGTTGCTTTTGTAATAAAAAGCGATGGTAAAACTTATATAGGTAACCAAAAACCGAAAGTTGGCGGACCTCATATTAATGCTATGCTCGCTGTTGATGGAAAAATATTGGCTAAAGAAGTTTTTGTAAATATTCACAACAGCGTTTGGGCAGATTATGTATTTGACAAGAATTACAAATTAATGTCCTTAACTGATGTTGAGAACTTTATTAAAAAGGAAAAACACTTACCTAATATACCAAGTGAGGTGGATTTAAAAGTCAATGATTTAAATATTGCTGAAATGCAAAAGCTACAGATGGAAAAAATTGAAGAGTTGTATTTGTATGTAATTGAGCAACAAAAGCAAATTAACGATTTAAAGAAGGAAAATCAAATTTTAAAAGAAAAAATTAAGTAATTTGAAAAAAAGTATTGTATATATTCTATTTATAGTTTTAATTACTCATTCCAATTGCCGCAAGTTTAAAGAAGACCCATTTATCAGCCTAAAAACAGTAAAAACAAGAATGAAAGGTGAATGGAAGGTAAGAAAACTTGAATTAAATGGAGAGGACGTAATTCATAAGTATAATGATAGTATTGCTCCAAAAAATTTTAATAGTGTTAGAGTATTTATAAGTTTTGACAATGAAACTACTCAAAAAAAAACAAGCAGTTATTACGAATGTTACAACTCAATAGCAATGTGGACATTAGATACTGTTAATGGTTTTCATTCCACTTTGTATTTTCAAATAGATAATAAAAGAATGAACATTATAAACGAAGGATCGAGAATAAGAAGAGGGAAATTTGCTAAAATATTTTTGGATCAACCTGTTTTTGAAATCACAAAACTTTATAACAATCAATTAATTATTAAAAACGATTTATATGAAATCGAAATGTTTAAATAATGTTTTTATCTTCCTAGTATTTTTTTTGTCGGGTAAAGCTCAAAATGAAAGTTTAAATCATAAGAAGTACTATTATTATAAAACAAGGCTGCAAAATGATTTTATGAAAGTTGGGCTGTTACCTGGCGAAAGTTTACCATTTAACGAGAGAGGAAATCAGTCTTGGGATATTATGCATCCAGACAATGCTGGCCTTACGTACCTTACCTCTGGTTTAGGCACTGATCAAATGCGTGCAGGTGATTGTAGCGCTCGGTTAGGCATTTATTTGACTGCTTTAGCCATGGAGTATAGATTGTTAAAAATGAATGGCCAAGATGTTAGCAGGGTAAAGCATGAATTGTTTTGTGGTTTAAGTGCAATTAACAGGTTAGATTTTGTTGCGGAGCAAATTATTTTTAATCATCCTAATCCAGGAAATCCCAAGACTCTTGTTCCAGCTGGGTTAAATGGTTTTTTTGTAAGAGACGATATACCAGTAGATTTTATTGCTAATAACTACGAACATTTTAATTATAACAATTCTGGTCTTGATAACACCGGAGCACCGATTTCGCAGAGCACAGATTTTGGATTTGCTCCTACTTTTCCAAATGCAGTAAATGGTCCGAAAGGTCAATTAGTAACTGAATCAAATCACACGGCATTTATAAAAGATCTTGATCCAACAAAAAACTGGAATGACGAAAATTCGCCTAAAAAAAAAGGAGTAATACATGGTTTTGAAGCAAGCCAAGATCAAGTTTATTATTTATTGATGGGGTGCGCAATGATAAAAGAAATGGTAGACCCTGGTGATACAGATAACGGGGCAACTTTTGGTTTTGGTGCGGGAGGAACAAGTATTAGGCAACAAGCAATAGATATCGCAGAGAGGTTGGCAGGTCGTTTTAAAAATGACCCTGCCTATAATTATAGAAATCCTGCAAATAATAATGATATAGTCCAGACAGGTGGCCTCAGTGCTGTAGCAGCTTATGCAATTGATAATGCTGGGGCATTTATAAAAGAATTTGGTAATGGAGCTGATTTTACAAGTAATGATATGCCAAATATTTTTGCCAGTACAGGTATATTTTTTTCTCTAGGAACAGGGATTTCATATCCAAAGAACGCAAATACAGACTTCAGAAATGTTGTTTCTTCAACATCTGGCGATATTTGGAATCTATATATGGCAAGCGAATTCTCTAATAACTTAAACAATAATGGAATATTTTCTGTATTAGCTAGTATTTGTAATTGTTTTTGGGAGAGTAAGGTTGTAAAAGATATTGATATTGAAAATCAGATTGGTGGATTAGCCACAACTTTAACGAATTTGCAAAATCAACTATCAAACACGCCAACATGGTTAACACCGGTAATTGTTGTATTGAACATAGCTATTAATACTTTGAATGCTGTGATACAAAATTTATTTAACAATTTATTTCCAAGTATAATATTTAATGCAACTGATCAGAAGTTAACAAAATTTACAACGACTACGCCATTTACTTTTAATGATTGTACACCACCGTCTGGAAATCAACAACTCCATCTTGGTAGTGAGTTAATTATGCCTGTTTATATTAGGGATATTTTGCACAGAAATAACGGTCACCCTGCTGTACCATCAAAGTACTTGAGTTACATAACTCCTTTCGGTCATGATCAATTGAAGAATATTTTACAAAATGTTATTAATACAGCACCATGTTCAGGTAACTTCTATTTATTTCCCTTTGTACCGGGGCCAAATTGGGGAGCTTCTAATAGATGTGATGTAACTGATGGATTGTGGAGACAAGGGTGTAATGACCCCAAAGGAGAATTTGCCGGAACAGACTATATGCTTTTACATAATTTATTTTATTTAAGAGAAGGATTTACAATTGGCACACAAGATTTTAGTTTTAGAAAAGCAACAACAAGTTTCCCAATAGGTAGTAATTTTACTAACACCAATATAAAAACATTTGGTGCCTATGAGAATATTACGGCAACTAATATCTTAAACTCAAACGCCGGTGCTATCTACCGTGCCGGGAAAGAAATAGCTTTATTGCCTAATGGTTCAGGCGGGTTTGAAGTTAATTTAGGAGCTGATTTTGCAGCTGTTATCAATCCTTTTCATGGTACATGCGGAAATCCGGATATGGGAAAAGGTTCTAATAACAACGATGAAATGTATGATGAGCCATTAAATTACGTAGGAAGTGTCTCTACAAAAAACCCATATTCAGAGAAGGCACCAGAATACACAGGTGTTGAAAGTATAAGTGTGGATTTACTTAACAGTCAGTTAGACTCTTTAATGAGAATAGGTACTGATAATGTTAACTTTATTCATAATAAAATTGAGGTGTACCCGACAGTAAATACAGGTGAATTTAATATCATGTTTAATCTAAGGAATACAGATAATGTAAATTTTGAAATTCAGGACATGGTTGGCAAAGTTGTTTTTTCTGCAAAATTTATAACTGGCGAACTGAGTATGCCTGTTAACTTGAAGGGTATGGCACCGGGAGTATATAATATTAAATTTACAGGGAACGAATCAGTAACCTGCATTAAACGTATTACAATAATAAATTAAAATCAGTATGAAAATTAAATTCTTTTTTTTCGCAATCTTAATAATTGTAAGTTTTTCCTCGTGGCTAAATAATTCTCTGAAATATTCAGCAATATTCAAATCAACTTTCTCGAGATATATTATTGATACCAGCACGTTTATTAAATCATATCAAGGTATGGCACACGTTTTTAAAGGAAATGGTTCAAATACTTTTGATTATATTAAATTGAAGAAATCAGGTGACATTTATTATAACAATAGAAAGATGGCTTTTAATAATGTTGCTAAAAGTTATTTTGATTCAACAGGAAGTTTAACACAGGAGCCAGTTGTTTGGGCTCTAACGAATTCAGATAGTTTACCGACCATTAATTATACAACTAATATAGGTTATCCAATGAACAACTCTACTATAATTTTGCCGAATACAATTTCCAAAAGCAACGATCTAGTAATAAATACAGGTATTTTTTCAAATTATGATAAAATAGAGTTTATGCTAGTCCCAAACTATCTGAGTATTGTCAATCCTTGGAATAGAATCGCAGGGAACTGTAATCAAATAGTAATTCCCAAATGTGATCTTTTTTTGTTACCGTGTAGTAGTGTTAAGTTAAATCTTATATTAATTAAAAATGAGGAAAAGATAGTTTCTGGTAAGAAATTTAAATTTGAAAACCGGCTTTCAATTGTCAAAATAGTAAATGTTACACTATGAACAATTTTATTAGCTTCTTAAATTGACCAAAACAATATCAATATTATTAACTAATCAAAAATTAAACATAAGTTAACTATGAAAAAGTCTTTTATAATCGTTTTGGGAATAATAATTGTTTTTTTTGCATGTAACAAAAAAGACCAATCCACTTCTGATAAATCCTCTACGCCAACTTATCAAGACCCTACTGTTCCCGTAGGATATAATACCGGTTTAAGCGGTGCAACATGTATATTAAAAGCAACCTACAATATTAAGCTAATCAATAATGTTATATTTAAAGATAGTAGTGCTGTTGCTAATTTTCATGAAAGCTCTTTTTCTTCTATACCTTTAACGTATGTTAAAGCTGGTAATGTAAGTCTCAATACTATTTCATTGTCGTATGATTCTATTTATAAAACTTATTCTATGTATTCTAATTTTCCAAATCAAATTAATGGCATGCAGAGTTGGAGTGTCAGTGGAAGTGGTACAGTAACACCATTTAGCGAAAGCTATCAGTCTAATTTTCCTAAATACAGTGGTTATAATTTATTACCTGATACGGTTAGCAAATCAGCAGGGTTTACTTTAAACATCAATGGTATTTCAAATTGTCAGGCTGGGTCCTATTTAACAATAAATACTTCAGGTGCCGGAGTTTATAGAAGTTTAACTTCCAATACCATGAGTATTGCTTTTACCAGTTCGGATTTAGCGAATTTAAATCCAAATCAAACTTTATTTATTGGAGTAAACTTAGCAAACTCTTTTTCTAAAGAAATAAATGGATTAAATAGAGGGTTTAGTAATATAGTTTACTTTACCAAACATGCCTATCTAAAGCCATAAAAAAGTACCTTCCATTTACTAGAAGCGCTTTAAAGCTGTAGTGATTAATAAATAACAGTAGTTTGAAATTTAAGGGACTCGTGATTAGAAATTCTATAATTTTAATTTAGATTTTCTCTAATTTATAATTAACAACTTTCTTACCACCATCTGAAATATTCACCTCTACTTGCTTTGCATTAATTAATTTATAGATGATTTTTTTTGGAAAATCATGTTTGGGATTTTCAAATACAAACAAACTATCAGAGCGAGTTTGTTTAAACTCAATTGTTTTGCCATTGTTTTGCCCAACCGGACTTGCTTTGTAAACAATTCCCTTTGGTGATTTAACAATTTCACTGTACTCTTCAACAATAACACGTCCTTGGATTAATTTATAGGTCACTCCTTTTAATTGTTCGCTATTCATTTTATCCCAATGTTCAAAATGTTCTTCGTTTTCTATTTTCCAGGTGCCGTTTAAAAACTCGGGAAATACCGATTGTGAATGCAGTCTGTTTAATGATAAACCGAACAAAAGACCAAGTGATATTTTCAATAAGGTTGATTTCATTTTCAACTGAAAGGTAATAATCTTTTATTTCAAAAAAAAGCCCCTACATTGCTGTAGAGGCTCTTAATCAGTTTATAGCTCTAATTAGCAGTTTTTACTTCACTTCTTCAAAATCAACATCAGTTACATTTTCACCTGTTGATTGATTGGTGTTTGAAGCTGCGTCTTGCTGCGGATTGCTAGTGTTGTTAGCACCACCTTGTTGTTGTGCTTTATACATATCTTCGCTAGCAGCTGCCCAAGCATCATTTAAGGCTTTTAAATGAATCTCAATTTTAGCAAGGTCCTTCGCAGCATGTGCCATTTTTAATTCTTTCACGGCCGCTTCAATAGCACCTTTTTTCTCAGCCGGTATTTTATCGCCGTACTCTTTTAATTGCTTTTCGGTTTGAAACACCATGCCGTCAGCCTCGTTTAATTTATCAATTTCTTCTTTGGCTTTTTTATCCGCATCAGCGTTTAATTCAGCTTCACGTTTCATTTTGTCAATTTCTTCCTGACTTAAACCGCTTTTCGCTTCAATGCGGATGTTATGTGATTTACCAGTTGCTTTATCTTTTGCACTCACATTTAAAATACCATTGGCATCAATGTCAAATGTTACTTCAATTTGCGGAATTCCGCGTGGTGCAGGAGGTAAACCATCTAAGTTAAATTCACCTAATTTACGGTTATCTCTTGCCATCGGACGTTCACCTTGATACACAACAATTTGAACACTTGGCTGATTATCTGCCGCAGTGCTGAAATCTTGCGATTTTTTGGTTGGAATTGTTGTGTTACTTTCAATTAACTTTGTTAACACACCACCCATGGTTTCAATTCCTAAACTTAGTGGTGTTACATCTAACAATAACACGTCCTTAACATCACCACTTAATACACCACCTTGGATAGCAGCACCTAAAGCTACTACTTCATCAGGATTTACACCTTTGCTTGGAGCCTTTCCAAAGAATTTTTCTACAGCTGCTTGAATGGCTGGTATACGGGTTGAACCACCTACTAAAATGATCTCATCAATTTCGGTTGTAGATAATCCTGCATTTTTTAAAGCCGATTTACATGGCTCAATGGTGCGTTGTATAAGGCTATCAGCTAATTGTTCAAATTTAGCACGGGTCAGGCTTTTTACTAAGTGTTTAGGAATTCCGTTTACCGGCATGATGTACGGTAAATTAATTTCCGAACTGGTTGTGTTACTTAATTCAATTTTGGCTTTTTCAGCAGCTTCTTTTAAACGTTGCAACGCCATTGGATCTTGACGTAAATCAACACCTTCATCTTTTTTAAACTCATCAGCTAACCAATCAATGATTACTTGGTCAAAATCGTCACCTCCTAAGTGAGTGTCACCATCGGTACTTTTTACTTCAAAAACGCCATCACCTAATTCTAAAACAGATACGTCATGTGTACCGCCACCGCAGTCAAACACAACAATTTTCATATCCTTACCTTTTTTGTCCATGCCATAAGCAAGGGCAGCAGCAGTAGGTTCGTTAATTATTCGTTTTACGGTTAAACCTGCAATTTCTCCTGCTTCTTTAGTTGCCTGACGTTGTGCATCATTAAAGTAAGCAGGTACTGTAATAACTGCCTCTGTGATTTCAGTTCCTAAAAAGTCTTCGGCTGTTTTTTTCATTTTTTGTAAAATGATGGCCGAAATTTCCTGAGGTGTATATTTTCTGTCATCAATTTGAACGCGGGGCGTATTATTATCTCCCTTAACAACACTGTAAGGCACTCTGCTTATTTCTTTTGAGCTCTCATCATATGAGCTACCCATAAAACGTTTAATAGAGTATACAGTTTTCTTTGGGTTTGTAACTGCTTGTCTTTTTGCAGGGTCACCAATTTTTCGTTCACCACCTTCAACAAATGCAACAACAGATGGCGTGGTGCGTTTACCTTCGCTATTTTCAATAACAACCGCTTCGTTACCTTCCATAACAGCAACACAGCTATTGGTTGTGCCTAAATCTATTCCTATTATTTTTCCCATATTAGTTATTTTGGCAATTAGTTATCAATAAATGTGCCATGCCAAATAACCGTCATAAAAATGTCAGACTGTCATTTTTGATTGTTAATTACTGATAAATCGACTGAAAATCAGAGGATTGTATGCCAAAAACGCTGTTTTATTGGCAGAATAATGGGGTGTAACCACCGGGTGCATTGGTTGAGGTTGGAAGTGCAAATAAAAAGAAATTGTAATTACAGGTTGGTTTAGTGATGCCAAGGTAGTTAATATACTCGTGCTTAATTCTTTTATTGATGCTGCATCTGGTTTTGAATGTGAAGATGCCATAAGCTTTTTTACCTTCAAAATTGGTGTAGAGCGGTTTTTCCTGAGCTACATTTAAAGATGGATTGGCATACTGCAAGTAATCAGAGTATTCGCTGGTGCTGGTTGAAATGATATACTGTATCATGTAAATTCTTCTTCTGATAAAGTTGGAAGGTGTATTTACTCTTGAAAATGCATAACCTAAACTACTGGTTAAATCATTACCAAAGAATTCGGAAACGAAACAATCACCTAAGCCGGGAACTTTCTGAAGATCATTTGGGTTGTATTTATTTAAGAAGGAATATTCGACGTAATTGTAATTGCTTGGCGCTCCGTTTAGAGAGTCATAATAATGAAAACGCATGGATAATTGGTAAACCCTGGCTTGTAAACCGGGTTCAGTTGCCTTGTAAATTATTGAATATTTTTTGTTTGGAGTGGAGTAATCAATATTAATGGCTACTGAATCATTAGATATTTGTGTTGGAAAAGGATAATATTTTGGATCGAACGGTGAAGGCAAGCCTGCAATGCGCAAACTGTCAATGGCATTGGCTTTAGCTTTGAAAATTTCATTAGTTCGATTATTCTTTATTGTTAGATGGTATTCACCGGAGGTGTATAATTTTTCGTTGGTAAAATAAACCCTTTGTTTAGAGCTAAAACTGCCTGCTGCGGTTTCAATCAACTTTTCACCAAATACAACTGTTTGACTCTGTAAGCTTGCATTAACCTGAACTCCATTAACAAACCTGTTTAAGCTAACAGTAATTTCGCCGGCAGGGTAGTTAATAGAATCTGCCACTTTAGCCATTTCTAAGGCGTCTCCCTCTCCTAAAAAAGTTTTGTTAATTCTAATGGTTTGTTCGGTTTGTTGCGGGCACAACACTGCATAAACATTTGGAATATCTTTATAAGGCGCATTAACTTTTAATTTGTTATTACAGCTGGTAACTATGAACAAAACAAAAGAAAGGAGTAAAAAACTATTTAAGGTCCTCATGAGGTAAAGGTATAAAATATATTCAAAATTATTTTTTGTATTCAAAAAAATTCTTAAACTTGCATCCGATTTCATTGAAGTTGTAATTCCTTGCAACTATTTAATCTAAAAAAAAGTATTATTTCTCTATCTATTAAAAATATTATTTAATTAAACTATGTTTGAAGTATTGGACTTAGGCACACGTGCTTTGCCTGAATTAAAGGAAATTGCCAAAGGGTTTGACATTGATTCGAAGGGTTTAAGCAAGGCAGATTTAGTTCTGAAAATTGTGGATGCACAGCTTGCAAATTCTTCACTTGCAAGCGAAATAGCTTCTAAATTCCCTAAAAAGCTTAAAAACGAAAATGCTGGCGTTAAAGTTGAAAAGGAAGACAAAAGCACCAAGGAAAAAAGACCAAGAAAGGTAAAATTAGATCCAATTCCGGAAGAAACCGTTTCAGAAACATTAGTTAATGAAATAGAAGAGCCTGCAATTGAACAGCAAACTGTAAATACTGGAACTGAGCAGGAACAAAATATTAACAGTTCTGCAACAGAAATTCAAGCACCTGAGGAAGTTAATAACGAAGGCCAGAAGGATCAAACAGAAGTTGAACAAGTTAAAAAACCCGAAAAAGTTTATTACAATTTTGATAACATCGTTTTCTCAACAGGGGTATTAGAAGTGATGCCGGATGGTTATGGGTTTTTAAGAAGCTCAGATTATAATTACTTAAATTCTCCTGATGATGTTTATGTATCTCAGTCTCAAATTAAACTATTTGGATTACGTCCGGGTGACGTTGTAACCGGTGGCGTAAGGCCTCCTCGTGAAGGCGAAAAATATTTCCCGCTAATTAAGGTAGATAAAATTAACGGACGCGAACCCGGGTATGTTAGGGATCGTGTAATGTTCGATTATTTAACGCCTTTGTTCCCTTATGAGAAATTAAAATTAACAGGTCACGGCCAGGAGAACTTGAGCACAAGGGTAATGGATATGTTTGCGCCAATTGGTAAAGGGCAGCGTGGTTTAATTGTTGCACAACCCAAAACGGGTAAAACCGTTTTATTGAAAGATGTAGCTAATGCGATTGCTGCGAATCATCCGGAAGTTTATTTGATAATTTTATTGGTTGATGAACGCCCGGAAGAAGTAACAGATATGGCACGAAGTGTTAAGGCTGAGGTGGTGAGCAGCACCTTTGATGAACCCGCAGAAAAACACGTTAAGATTGCAAATATAGTTTTAGAAAAAAGCAAGCGTTTAGTTGAGTGTGGGCATGATGTAGTAATTTTATTGGATAGCATCACGCGATTAGCAAGAGCATATAACACCGTTTCACCTGCCAGTGGGAAAGTATTAACCGGAGGGGTTGACGCGAATGCATTACATAAACCAAAACGTTTTTTTGGCGCAGCACGTAAGATTGAAGGAGGAGGTTCTTTAACAATTTTAGCTACTGCATTAACGGAAACCGGAAGTAAAATGGACGAAGTTATTTTTGAGGAATTTAAGGGAACCGGCAATATGGAATTGCAGTTAGATCGTAAATTGGCGAATAAGAGAATATATCCAGCCATTGACTTGTTGGCTTCCTCAACACGTCGTGATGATTTACTTGTAGATAAAGAAACTTTGAGTCGTTTATGGGTATTAAGGAAACACCTTGGCGACATGAATCCGCAAGAAGCCATGGAGTTTTTACTGGATAGATTAAGAAGAACTCAAAGTAATGAAGAGTTTTTAGTAAGCATGAACGGTTAGTTTTATTGGTTTCTAATATTTAATAATTTCTAAAAATGAATAAAAAAGCGTTAATCGTAGGTTTAATTTACAGCATACTTTATATACTTTTTAAATTTTTGCTATTCGTAAATAACCTCACATTTGAACGTTTTTGGTTTAATTTTGCCCATATTTTATCCGTTCTAGCATTATTTCCATTCTTTTTCATATCGATTTATTGGATTAAAAAGAGAGATTATGAAGGTGTAATAAGCGGCAGAGAAGCAGCTAGAATGGCTTTAACAACCTTTGCCGTTGCCCTTTTAGTAACAGCTGTGTACAATTACATTGAGTTTAAGATTTCTTTACCTCAACAAATAGCTTATTATAAAGGACCGGTTCATTATCAAAATATGTTGGATTTACAATTAAAAAACGCTGCTAAATTCAAAGTTGAACAGATACCAGGAATTATTGAGGAACAAATCAGTAGTTTATCGGCTATCAAAGCTACAACAGGCAAGTTATTTTCACTTTTATTACTTGGAGTATCAGGGGCATTTATAAGTGCATTATTGCTGAAGGGCGGAAGAAAGTTAAAGAACGATTAATTGAAAAACTCCATACTCAGGGCTTCAATCAATTAAAGACAGGCTTCAATCATTTAAGGCTCAATTTTTTGTCTAATTCAAAAAAAATTATTAGCTTTGAATTATTAACTCAATAACAATTTTGGTTATGAATAAGAAATTACTTGTCTCAATAATAACAGTTACTGTAATTGGAATTAGCATCTTTGCTTGCAAAAAAAAGACTGACAATGGTGCAATTACCCCAACTTATAAAGAACAAGCTGTTGGAACGGCCGGTAATCCTAATGTTGGAAACCAAACTGTAACAGGCACAAACACACTTACTAATCCTGCTACTTCAAACTCTCAATTAATTGCCGGTGGCAGTGGTTGGTTAAACTCGGCTTGTGTAACAAGTAACAGTTTATCAGTTAAGGGCACCAATGGCACTACTAATGTAACCATTACTTTTGGTACAATTTTACCAATGGGTAGCACAACGCTACAAGTTGCCTCTGTTCCGGTAGGAAATTCAGCATGTTCTATTCAGATCGATAATGCTCCAAATCAACCATCAGGTATTACTTGGTTTGGTAAGGCTGGCACTGTTGTAGTTCAAACTGCAACAACTGGTATAAGTGCACAATGTATTGGTGTTCAATGCGTGCAACAGAATTTTAATTTCCCAACCGTTTCTTTAAGCGGAAGCGTTTCTTGTCAATAATTTTTTTAATCAAAATTAGTCAGTCAGTTAGAAATAACTGACTTTTTTTATGGTTGAAAAACTAGATAGAAGGCACAATTAAAAGAATAGTTTTAATTATCTTTATCCTTTCTTTTTAAATATGTATAAGCGTAAACTATTATTTCTTGTTTTGTGTACCTCAATTGTTTTTAATTTAAATTCTCAAAACATCCTAAACAATCCCAAGTCTAATCATGGTAATAAGTTTGAACAACTAGGTACCATTTTGCCCACTCCAAATGAATACAGAACGGCCAGTGGTTCGCCGGGTGCTAAATACTGGCAACAACGTGCAGATTATGATATAGATGTAAAATTAGACGAGAAGAATTTATCAATCATTGGTACTGAAACGGTTACATACCATAACAATGCACCAGAATCTTTACCTTATTTGTGGTTACAACTAGATGAAAATCAACATGACCCAAAAAGTGACAATCATTACTGGGATGAAAACAAAGTAAGCGAACCATTAACAATTCAAGCAATTGAAGGTCTTGAGAAAAAGCATTTACAAGAATTAGGAGACAAAATTGATGCTGTTACAGATGAAACCGGCAAGCCTTTAAAATATACAATTAATCAAACCATGATGCGGATTGATTTACCGAAGCCGTTATTAAACAAAGGAAAATTTAAGTTTATTGTTAAGTGGCATTATAAAATGATCGAGAGAACTAAGTTTGGAGGACGTGGAGGCTATGAACCTTTTGTGGAAGATGGAAATTGTTTGTTTACAATGACTCAATGGTTTCCGAGGATGTGTGTTTACAGTGATTTTCATGGATGGCAAAACAAGCAGTACACCGGTAGAGGCGAGTTTGCATTAGCTTTTGGAAATTATAAGGTAAAAATGACTGTTCCATCTGATCATGTTGTTTGTTCAACCGGAGAATGTCAGAATTATGCGCAGGTGTTGTCGCCGGCTCAATTAGCCAGATGGCAAAAGGCTCAAACTTCAACAGAACCTGTTGAAATAGTTTTATTGGAAGAGGCAAAGAAAGTCGAAGAAAACAAAAGTTCAACAACAAAAACATGGATCTTTAAAGCAGACAGTGTGAGAGATTTTGCTTGGGGTAGTTCGCGAAAATTTATATGGGATGCAATGGCCATTAATAACGACGGGAAAAAGGTGATGTGCATGAGTTTCTATCCAAAAGAAGCATACGCCTTGTACCGAAAATACTCAACAAAAGTAGTTGCACATACAATTAAAACATATAGTAAATATACAGTGAGATATGCATACCCTGTTGCACAAAGTATTGAAGCAGCAAATGGAATGGAGTACCCTATGATTTGTTTTAATTTTGGTAGAACCGAGAAGGATGGTACCTACACAGAGGGAACTAAAAATGGCATGATCATGGTTATCATTCACGAAGTGGGTCACAATTTTTTCCCAATGATTATTAATAGTGATGAGCGTCAATGGAGTTGGATGGATGAGGGTTTAAATACATTTATGCAATACGTAACAGAGCAAGAACTTGACGCAAATTATCCTTCGGCCAGAGGGCCTGCCTACAAAATTACGGACTATATGCGTATGCCTAAAAATTACCTGGAACCAATTATGGTAAACAGCGAAAATATCGTGAATTTTGGTGCTAATGCGTATGGGAAACCGGCAACAGCATTGAACATTTTACGTGAAACCGTTATGGGCAGAGAGTTGTTTGATTTTGCATTCAAACAATATTGTAACAAGTGGGCCTATAAACATCCTGAACCTGCCGATTTTTTTAGAACCATGGAAGATGCCAGTGCTGTTGATTTAGATTGGTTTTGGCGAGGTTGGTTTTTTGACACGGATCCTGTTGATGTGAGTATAGATACTGTTAAAGCTTATGCTCTTCAAAACGGAAAAGCAGTGCCGGTTAAAATAGATACTTTAAATTATTATCCTTCCACACAAAAACCATTTGTAAACATTACACAGTTGAACAATAAAAAAGCAGGCATAAAACCACTTATTGATATAGATACAACACTTCGCGATTTTTACTATCATTATAAACCTGAGCCAAAGATGGTGCAGGAAATTAAGTCTCGCTATGAAAATTTAGATGTTTTATCTGAAAGCGACTACCGAACTTATGAAAATCAATACATTTACGAAGTTAAATTTTCCAATAAAGGCGGCTTAGTTACACCTTTAATAATTCAATTTAACTACGAAGATGGAACTTCTGACATTGAACGCATTAATGCTTATGTGTGGCGTAAAAACGAAAATGAGGTAACTAAAACGTTTATAAAGAAAAACAAGGTTGTTAGCATTCAGTTAGATCCAATGCGCGAAACTGCTGACATCAACGAAAGTAATAATTTATGGAAAATTAAAACTGCACCAAGTAAATTTACTTTATTTAAGGAAAAAAATAACTCAGGCAAAGCGAGAGGGCAATCCTCAGGGCAAAACCCCATGCAAAAAGCGCAAGGAAAGTAAAATTACAATCGTATTTTTAAATGCACAGGCTCTATAAAACTTGGATTAAAAAACACTAGCCCTATGTTAAAAGTATCAATTGTACATTTTACTTTTGGATGTTGTTGAATTTTTTTCCAGGCACCAAACATTTCTTTACTCCAATAAATATCGTCTAATACGATAATAGTTTTGGAATTAGATTTGCTGGCGAGCCATTCAAAATAATTCAAGGTTGACTGATAGGTATGATTACCATCGATGTATGCAAAATCGATTTCAGGTAATTTTTCCAGCAATAAAGGCAAAGCATGATCAAACACATCGTTAATAAGATCGATGTTTTTTAAATCAAGCATGTCAAAATTCTTTTTAGCTAATTCACATAAATTATTATCAGCCTCAATGGTGTAGATTCTGTTTTTTGAATTTACACTGGCGAGGTACATTGTATTAATGCCAAGACTAGTGCCTAATTCAACGATGGTTTCACAATTTAAGAAATGGATTAATTTAAATAGTAACTCACATTGTTTTGAACTAGAAATTCCATGATAGGCAATGTCACTTATTTTTCGTGTGTTACCTTTAAATTTTTTTGAACCTGCACCAAAATCTTTAATGGTAATACTTTTATTATTATTCTGAAGTTTGGTCCTTATTTGTTCAATTTTCTCAAATGGATAAAATGAATTTTTATTATAAAAAACCTGTTCGCATAATTGGTAAATAAATGGCGAGTGAACACCATGTCCTTTAGTGTTAGCCGACAAATAATGTTTAATATAACTAGTTACTTGGAAAAAATTCATTGGTGCAATAGCAATATAGTACCTTTTGGGGTATGGTCGTTTTGTAATCTGCTAGGTTAGTTTCATTCATGTAATATAAGTTTAAAGCAGCAAGTTTTTTATCCGGATGTTCTTCATTCCATTTATTTAAAATGTAATTACAATATAAGGGTCTTAAAAATGCGTTATTGTTTTGCATATTTTCTGCTAGTTTCCTCCATCTGTCAGATTTATACATACTAACAACGTGTTTCGGTTTTTTGAAATCAACATAGTCTTGATTTAATCTCATATCATATTGTCTTCCCTGACTATCTCTTCCATCATATACAAACCAGCCGTCTTGTTTTAAAACACTAGGAGAAAACATTCCCCAGAATTGAGAAAACTTTAAAGCATTTAACGGCATACGCAAGGGTGTTGCTAGTTCATATGAGAACCAGCTTAGCGAGCTCAGATTGATGAGAAGGTTCAGAAAAATAATTATTACGATGATGGAATTACGAAGAGTGTTAATGTACACGATTTCTTTTTTCTTATTAATTGAGTTTGGACTTTTTGTTTTTCTAAACCATCTAATCCATTTTAAGTAAGAATTAGGGATTAATGCAATTGCAGTTATAATGTTAATAAGATAAAATAGACCAACATACATTGTTAAACCAATTCCTATGTGTAACGCTAACAAAAGTAGAAATCCTATGAAGCGAAAAGGATATTTATTTGAAGGCAAAAAAATAAAAATTGGAATGAGTATTTCAATCCAGTAAACAATATAAGTTAGGATTTTCATTAATTGCGGTTGCTGATATAGCCAATCTCCCGTAAATGGTAGTCTTAACTGATCTAAACTTAAAGCAAAATAAATTGCACTACCTTCGGATCGCCACTCATTACTGGATTTTAGAAGGATTGTAAAAATATAAACCGAAGCAATTAAAAGCAAATAACCAAAATTTGCAAATAAATTTTGTTTCTTTTTTGATGGTGTAATCAGTGAGTCTATTGAAAATTCATGTTGCCATGGCAATAAGAGTCCCCAAAACAAACAAATTCTTAATAAATCGTCACCAGCCTGAAGTATAAACAAATTTCGGTTATGAAGTGAAATATATAACAACCATACAATTAAATTTGAAACTCTCGTTTTGAATCCAATTAACAAGCAAATCACAGAAATGATGTGTAACGTGAAAACAAACACCTCCCATCCATTTGTGTCAAACAAAGCGTGTATACTCCAATAACCATCGTACCAACCAAAGTTTTTAATTAAGCGAGCTGGCCACATACCATTTTCTGTGTAATGCGCTGTGAGGTCCTGAACTCTTATAATTAAATCAGCTAAACAAACCAGTGCAATGCCAATTCTCATAAGTGACAGTGATTTGTAACTTAACTGATAGTTTTGAGCTATGGTTATCAGTAGCCTTTTTAATTTCACTTTATCATTTCTAAAAAATCGTCTTCAGTAATAAGGGGTATTCCCAAACTTTGTGCTTTTTTTAATTTTTCGGGCCCCATGTTTTCACCTGCTAATACAAAGGTAGTTTTTGCACTGATGCTACCAACGTTTTTACCACCATGCTGTTCAATAAAATTTTTAAGTTGATCTCTACTGTATTTATTGAATACCCCGCTAATGACAATGCTTTTTCCTGATAATTTATCCGTTGATGCAGAGAGTTGTTCTTCACTTAAATTAAATTGTATCCCCGCTGAAGTTAGTCTTTTAATAATTTCAAGTTGATTTTCGTTTTTAAAAAAGGCTAAGATGCTTTCCGCAATAGTATCGCCAACTTCATCAATTTCGAGTAATTCTTCCTTAGTTAATAATTTTAATCTTTCTAAAGATTTTACTTTTCGTGCAATTTTTTTTGCAGTTGTTTCTCCAACATGCCTTATACCTATCGCAAATAGAACTCGTTCAAAAGGAACGTCTTTGCTTTTGTTGATTCCATCAAGCAAGTTTCGCGCACTTTTTTCTGCCATTCTTTCAAGTGGAAGTAATAGTTCTTTAGTTAAGTCATATAAGTCACTATAATTTTTTATTAATCCGGCTTTATAGAGTTGCTCTATAGTTTCACCACCAAGGCTATCAATATTCATTGCCTTTCTGGATACAAAATGTTCAATTTTTCCAACAACTTGTGGGGAACAGTTGTATTCATTTAAACAATAATGCAACGCTTCATTATCTTTACGTTTAAGCTTTGAGCCGCATTCGGGGCAATCTTCTATATATTTGGTTGGCGCGAGACCCGGTGGACGCTTGGTTAAATCAACAGAAATAATTTTTGGAATAATTTCACCACCTTTTTCCACAAAAACGGTGTCTCTAACACGTACATCTAACTTCTCAATAATATCTGCATTATGCAAACTTGCACGTTTAACAATGGTGCCAGCCAAAGCTACCGGTTTTAAATTGGCTACCGGTGTAATGGCGCCTGTTCTGCCAACTTGATAAGTGATTTCTTCCAATAACGTACTTACTTGCTCTGCCTTGAATTTGTAAGCAATGGCCCAACGAGGAGATTTTGCCGTAAAACCTAATTGACGTTGTTGGTCGTAATTATTTACTTTGATGACTATACCATCAATTTCAAAAGGTAGTTGGTGTCTTTCCTTGTCCCAGTAGTTAATAAATTTCAATACATCTTCAATTCCAAAACAACGTTTAGTTTCTTTACTGATTTTAAACCCCCAGGTTTTTGCCTTAAGTAAATTATCATAATGGTTACTAAATGGAATGTTTTCGCCCAGCAGGTAGTAGAGGTAACAATCCAAGTTTCGTTTGGCAACCACCGCACTATCTTGCATTTTCATTGTACCGCTGGCTGCATTTCGGGGGTTAGCCAAAGGCGCCTCGCCAATATCTTCACGCTCTAAATTAATTTGTTCAAATACTTTTTTTGGCATGAAGATTTCACCGCGTATTTCAAATAATGCAGGGAAATCACCTTTGAGTTGTAAAGGAATACTTTTTATTGTTTTTGCATTTACTGTTACATCGTCGCCCTGCACACCGTCACCTCGAGTTATAGCTTGTTTCAAAAAGCCGTTTTCATAAGTAAGGCCAATAGATAAACCATCAAACTTTAATTCGCAAACATATTCAATTGTATTTGTTCCAAATAAATCTGTTTGGTTTAGTTGCAAGCCATCTTTTACTTTTCTGTCAAAATCTATCAAATCTGCTTCATTATAAGAATTACTTAATGAGAGCATCGGATATTGATGTTTAACACTATTAAATGTTTTTGTTATTGTGCCACCTACTCGTTGACTGGGGGAATTGGAACTAAGTAAACTTGGATGCGCTTTTTCAAGATATATGAGTTCTTCCAGTAATTTATCAAATTCGTAATCACTAATTGTTGGATTATCGAGCGAGTAATAATTGTAATTGTGTTGGTTAATTTGTTCTGTTAATTCAGTTATCCGTTTTTTAGCTTCCTCTGAGTTTTGCATAGCATTTAAAAATGCAAATTTTATTCAGAATAAAAAACAAAATAAATCAACCAAGCAATAACATTACTTTTTAGTATTTTCTTTGGCAATTAAAATGAATACCGGAAAATGATCACTATAACCACCGGCGTAGCTGCTTCCTGCATAGGTTCGGAACGGATAGCCTTTAAAATTACCAAAGTCTGTTCTTAAGAATGGCTTGTTAAATACTCTCACATTATAAAATTGCCAAGTATCAAATTTACTTGTAACCCATGGTTGATTTAAAATGATTTGATCAAATAAATTCCAGCTATCCTGCCATGCTAAAGTACCGGTACCTTCTTTATGTAACTGCTCCATAGGGTTAAAAAACTTACCTACTTCCTGATGTTTATAATCGCCATAGGTGCCAATTACTTCTTTCACACAAACGTTTGTTGGATCATCGTTTAAATCGCCCATAATAGCAACTTTATTAGCCGGGTTCAATGCAATAACGCTGTCAACAATTCTTCTGGCTACTTTGGCCGCAGAATTTCGGTTAGGTCTGCTTGCCAATTCACCACCTCTTCTACTCGGCCAATGATTAACTAGCACTGTTAATGGATCACCATAAAAGTTACCACTCACTACTAAAATATCTCTTGTTTTGTGCGCTGTATCCGTAACAACGGGCACTTTGTATGAAACAGCTTTAGTTACTTTAAAATAATTAGGATTATAAATGAAAGATGGATCTACACCACGTGCATCAGGGCCTTCGATATGCACTACTTGGTAATTTCTACTTTTTAAACGTTTATTTTTCACTAAATCTTCTACTACACTTTTGTTTTCAATTTCACAAAGTCCAAGTATTGCCAAACCATCGGGAGTCACGTCAGTAGCCATTTTCGAAACAACTTCTGCCAGACGATCAATTTTTGTCCAATACCTGCTTCCATTCCAGGCATTGGTGCCGGCAGGTGTAAAATCTTCATCGTTTTTCCATTGATCATTAAGGGTGTCATATAAATTTTCAACGTTCCAAAATCCAATGGCAGATAAATAATAGTTTTTGTTTTTCTCTAGTTTTTGTGCAGTAAGACTAATAGTAAGAAAAAAGGCTATAAATAAGAGTTTAAAATTCACAGTTAGTAGTATTATAAATAATTGGTTAAAGCTAATAAATTAACATTTATCGAAGAGAGTTGAATTTTAAAATTCTGAATTTTAACATTTTAATTTCGTAAAAATCAAAGTTTGTTAATATTTATTTAACAAAACAAATTACCACTTTCTATATATTTGCCAGTAATTAAAAATGAGAAGTGAACACCCTTGAGGCAAGTTTTAGTTTCTATAAAATTGCCAAAGCCGCTTCGGTTAATTAAATCATGAAAAATTATTATAGTAAAATTACAACTTGTGTACTTGTGTCGGCCTTATTATTTTTAAACGGGCTTAATGCTCAAGTTAGTAATGCTGATAGTACTTCTTTGCAAGATAATCAGCAGGCAGATACCAGTAAAACCGCATTTAATATTCCAATTTTTAGCACCAGTGGGGCAGACGCTGACTCAGATCTCGATCAGCAAGATGCCAGTGCCTTACTTCAATCGAGTAGAGATGTGTTCACGCAATTTGCAAGTTTTCAGTTTGGGGCAGCGCGATACAGAATGAGAGGTTTGCAAGCTGAAAATCAAGTCATCATGATTAATGGCGTTGTGGTGAACAACCTCGAAACCGGTTTTGCCAGTTGGAGTAGTTGGGGAGGATTAAATGATGTTACCCGTTTTGTTGAAAATAGAATTGGTAGTACATCCAGTCGTTTGAATTTCGCTTCCATCGGTGGATATACAAATATTGATTCTAAGGCATCTTCATTCAGAAAAGGAACACGTGTGAGTTACGGTTTTGGGAATAGAATTTTCAGGCATCGCTTAATGGTGACTCACTCAACCGGGATGATGCAAAATGGTTGGGCTTTTACCATTTCCGCTTCAACACGCCAAGGTAATGAGGTCTATATTCCGGGCACATTTTTTAACGCTAATGCTTTTTATGTATCGGCAGATAAAAAGTTATCGGACAAGCATTTATTAAGCTTAACTGCTTTTGGTGCTCCAATCGAACAAGGAAGAACAACTGCCAGTTATAAAGAATCAATGGAGCTAACCAATAATAATTATTATAACAGTTTGTGGGGCTATCAAAACGGAAAAGTTAGAAATAGTTCTGTAAGCAGGGTCAACCGCCCAATGATTATGTTGTCACATGTTTTTAATATCAGCACGGCAAGTAAATTAACCACCTCGGCATTTGTAAACTTTGGCAAAGCAGGGTTAACCAGTTTAAATTGGAACGATGCGCCGAATGTGAGACCAGATTATTATCGTTATTTGCCAAGTTATTTCATCAACAGAAAAGATGATGAAAACGCTGCATTATATACAAGCTTATGGCAAAACGATGTTAATACGCAACAGATTAATTGGGATCGATTTATTGCCATGAATCAGGCTAATTTATATTCAACAACACCTGGTCAAGTTACAACAACTGAAACGAGAGCGAGAGTTGTATTAGAAAACAGAATAGATAAATTATTAAATACAGGATTTAATGTACTTTATAATTCCAGAATAAACGATCAATTGTTTTTAACTGCGGGAGCAAACGCTAACATTTATAAAAACAGGCGATACAAAGAAATGGAGGATTTATTAGGAGCAACATTTTGGATAGATGTAGATCAATTTGCTGAAAATCTTGGCGTAGATCCTACTTTTCAGCAGAATGACTTGGATAATCCAAATAAGAAAATTTATCAGGGAGATAAGTTTGGTTTTGATTACTCAACTAACATCAACAGAGCTGAAGTATGGAGTCAATTGGAATACAACGCCAGTAAAATAGATGCTTATTTTGGAATCACACTCAATAACAGCACAGTTTGGCGTGAAGGTTTTATTGCGAACGGTAAATTTCCAACCTCAAGTAAAGGCTTAAGCGAAAAACTTAATTTTTTTAATTATGGTGTTAAAGGTGGTTTAACCTATAAGTTTAATGGAAGACATTTTATCACGGCTAATGGTAATTATTTAACACGCGCACCGGAGGTAACCAATGTCTTTATTTCACCTCGTGTAAGAAATGATTTGGTTAATGGTGTAACCAACGAAACGGTAATGGGAGGTGATATTAACTACTTAATAAAATTTCCAACTTTAAAGGTGAGAGCCACTTACTACTACAATCAAATAAATAATCAAACACAATTAAGGACTTACTGGCATGATTTATTCAACAATAACGTTAACTATATTTTAACAGGATTAGATCAAACGCATCAAGGTGTTGAACTAGGTATTGAAAAAGTTTTGTTTACATCACATGTTGTACAAGCAGCAGTTGGATATGGAAATTTCTATTATACCAATCGCCCGACGGCGCAAGCGTGGCAAGACAATAATTCAACGCAGTTGTTTAGCAATAGAACAGTATACTTAGAAAACTATAATGTCGGCGGAACACCTCAAACAGTTGCAGGTATAGGTTATCGTTACAATGATAAGCGTCGTTGGTTTATTGGTGTTTTTGGGAATTACTTTGCCAATACTTATTTGGAACCTAACCCTGATAGAAGAACTGCTGAAGCATTGGAAAAATATGTTAGTACCGATCCACAGGTTGAAACCATTACCAAACAAGAGGAACTACCGGCCTATTTTATCATGAATGCAAATGCAGGCAAATCATTTAGAATTAAACGTAAATATTTCATTAATGTTAATGTTAGTGCAAACAACTTATTAAACAATAAAAACATCATCATTTGGGGATTCGAATCGCTTAGATGGGATTTAAGCGACATCAATAAATTCCCTAACAAATACCAATACATGCAAGGCACAACCTACATGGCAACCGTTAATTTTAGTTTTTAATCAATTTTACAATCAAATAATATGAATAAGATAATCACACTTTTAGCAGCAATCGTTTTAGTAGGTGCAACCGCTTGTAAAAGGAAATATGATTTACCACCGGTTAAAAGTCCTAGTTCAGGGCCAGCCATAACCATTGACAGTATTAAAGCACGTTTAGGGGCAGCCTCTGTTTATAAATTTGGAACAGATAGAAATTTATATTGCGTTGTGATTGGCGACGAAGTAAGCGGAAACTTATACAAGGAAGTTTATGTAAGAGACGCTACCGGTGCCATACACATCAGTATGCCATTTTCGGGAGGATTATATATTGGTGATAGTATAAGAATTAACTTGAATGGCTTAAAAGTTCAAAGATCTAACAGTTTAATTGAAATTGATTCAGTTGATATTGAAAAAAAGGTAGCCAAGTTAGCCAGTGGATTAAACCCTCAGCCGAGATTAGTCACAATTTCTCAAGCAGCAAGTACGCCTAGTTTACAGTCGCAGTTAATTCAAATTAATGACGTTGAGTTTTTAGCTGCTGATCAGAACCAAAATTATGCTGATGCAGTTAATAAAATTGATGTTAATAGGTCAATTAAAGTTTGTGGCTCCGGTACATTAACTGTAAGAACAAGCGGATACAGCAACTTCGCTTCCAGCAAAACGCCAACCGGGAACGGAAAAATTGTTGGTATCTTAGGACAATATGGTTCAACCATGCAATTGTACATAAGGAATCCGAGTGAGCTTAATATGACGGCACCTTTGTGTGTTGTTGCATCCCCAACGCTCCCATTAGGCGCGCCGGTTTCAACTTTAAATGAAACGTTTAGCTCGCAAACTGCAACTAATACAACTATTAATTTGGCCGGATGGCACAATTTAGATGAAGTTGGAACAAGAACGTGGCAATCTGATGTAAATGCCGGTAATTACAGAGCTAAAGCAACATCATTTGGATCAAGTAATCCCGATCCTTCAAATAAAATATGGATGATAACTCCACCATTAATCTACACTGCTGCTAAAACGTTTTCGTTTCAAACTGCTATGGCATTTCCTTCATCAGGACATCCGAATCCATTCCAAGTATTTGTAAGTACAAGTTACAATGGCACTAACTTAAGTGCCTCAGGTACGTGGACTAATGTAACAAGTTCCTTTACAATTGCTTCGTTAAGTGGAACCAGCTTTGCATTTGTTAATTCGGGCTCAACCAATTTTAGTAGTTTAATTTCGGGAAGTTACACAGGTAATATTTTTGTTGCATTTGTATACAATGGTAACAAGCCTTCAAATTTTACTACCAATTATTATATTGACAATGTGTCTTATCAATAGTAAAATTCTTAATTACAAATTATTCATTTGAAAAATTAAATGAATAAGCGATTTAAGAAAATCAGCTATTAATGTTAACTTGACTAGCACTCTAATTATTACTTCTTGTTTAAAGTTCATCTGGTAGATGAAAATGCTTCTTCTTTTTCATGAACGGTTAAACGATTAACGTTTAATGCCAATCTGAAAAAATAATTATGTCAATAATGACTTTTGCTATAGTGTTTTGTTTCGTTTAGAAAGAAGTTTGGAGCAATGAAGTGAAACGAAATTGGACCATTACATATTTCACATCGGTATTACATGTTAATTTTTTTAGGTGATTTTTAGATAGCCTTGATTTCCCTACCCATCCACATTTGGTTTGTTTCTTTATTGATCAAGCAAAAAAGAAGAATTTCATTGATAGTTTATAAGTGTATTTTTGAGGGTCGAATAGCGAACTAATTGTATTAGTCGATTAAAATTAATTTTTTAGCGATTATTATTTAATATTAAGCTAATTTAATTGACTTTAACTTTTGTTTATTTTATTTTAGAATATTAAGAAATTAATTATATGCTTTTAAAAAGATTATTTAGCTTTTTTGTAGTCAAAACTACCCCTCCCCCAATCGAGGTTAATTACATCGCTTAGCTTAGCCTTAATTGCTTTTTTAAATCAAAATTTAATGGCTCAAACTCCAACAACTTTCACAGCTAATAATGTAAAAGTAATGGATACTCTAACAAGTGTAAATGTAGTAAACGCCCATGAAATTGTAGCTACAGAGACGATAACAGCCAAAGATGATATTGTAGCAGAACAGGACATTAAAATTACAGGTGCCCTGACAGTTACAAGCACAGCCACCTTTAAAAGTGTTGTTAATGCCGACCAAGGTATAAATATAGGCTCAAATAGCGGTCTACGGTTTTTAGGAACCAACTCAGCAGGACAAAACTTTCTACAAATAGGTAGAACTACAGGTACACCTATCTATACACCAGCACCACCGCTTTGTCCAAGTGCTCAAACGAATCAATGGTGGCTGCAAAATTATGGCGGCTACATTTCAAGCGCGGTTAACGGCAATGTAAATGCCAGTTTAAGTATGTTTACAGCTGATTGGAACGGCAGTGGATTTATAGAAACTTCAGGGGTTAACGAAGCAGGATTAGGCAGCAATACCTTATTTTTAAATTACTTTTGTGGAAGGGATGTAGGAATTTGCTTAAATACCGGGTTATCAAATGGCGGAGGAAAAGTGAAGGTTGGTAATTTTTTAAGTGCCACTAAGCATATTGAAATTGGCGATGTTAATGGTTATAGTACAAATGATCCAGCTAATATTGCTCTAGAAATAAACACATGGAATGGTAAAGCCATTCAAGTAAATTCATTTGGGGCTACCAATTTGCCTGCTTACACCATTAAAGATAATAATAACAACATCCCATTTACAGTTTTTGGAGATGGAAAAACCACTATTAAAACTTCGAATGTTGATGCGTTTAATATACTCGATGTTACAGGTTTAACCGCTTTTAACGTAGATAATACAGGTAAAGCAAGCATTAAAACGAGTAATTCTGAGGCCATTAATATTTTAAATTCTTCTAATAACAAAGTTTTTATTTTGAATAATGATGGAAAGGCTGAAATAAAAACATCAAATGTGGA
Organism: Bacteroidota bacterium; assembly: GCA_020403265.1. GTDB lineage: Bacteria > Bacteroidota > Bacteroidia > B-17B0 > Aurantibacillaceae > Aurantibacillus. Next base: position 34,868 of record JADBXZ010000036.1, on the reverse strand, counting down.
AGCTTTAAAGATAACCCCTTTAAATTCAACCAATCCATCATTTTTGGTGAAATCAACAGGGCAAACCCAGATAGGAAACATGAAACCACTTCCAGCCAGTGTTCATGGAAATGCAATGTTAAGCGTGGATGGAAAGGTAGTTGCTAAAAGTTTTTATGTAACAATTAATGGAAGCATTTGGGCAGATTATGTTTTTGAGAAAAGTTATAAAAAGATGAATTTAAAAGAATTGGAAAATTATGTTTTCACACAAAAACATTTACCAAATATACCAACAGCAAAACAAGTTGAAGAAAATGGAATTGACGTTACTGAAACAACTGCAAAGCTATTAGAAAAGCTTGAAGAAGCCTATTTGCATATTTTTGAACTGAATAAACGAATTGAAAAATTAGAGAAAAAAAATAATTGTACGGATTAATGAAAGAATTTTTAATAACTATATTTTCCTTTTGTTTAGTTGTTGTTTATTCCCAGCAAACAACAAATGATCTTACTTTAAAATCATTGCCTACTTTAGCTGAGAAAGCGCTTCAGGATATTGATTCGTCTCAAAACGAAGAAAAAGAAAATATTACTAAGGATTCTAGTTTAAATAACTTTAATTTTATCAATTTCAGTTCGGGCATAGGTTCATTTAAAAAAATTGATAAAGTACTAAGTCCAAGTTTTATTTACAGTTGTGAATTAAATTATACTCGTTATTTTAATCCTAAAAAATCTCGTATTTTATTTATTGAGAGCGGATTAAGTTATCAAAACCATGATGTAAATGTGGCAAATATTTTTCGTGAATTGAGTACCGATGAAGTAAACGGATTTCCTAATTCCATAAGCGATGATGTGCTGGTAAAATTTAAATACCTAGGATTAAATATTGGATTAGGATTGCAATATAAATTTCGTAAAATTTCTTACGAACTCTTTGAAAAAGCAATCATTTTACAAGCTGTAAGTAATAACGCAGAAAATTTTAGTTTTAGCAAAGAGTATGGTTGCACTGGACCAGGCGTGCCTTCGCATTGTTTTTCTCAAAACAATAACATTTTATTTAATAAAACATATACTCAGTTTGTTAGTGGGGTAAGAATTAAATACAATGTTCTTCAGAATAATTATATATATCTGGAATTACAAAGTAATACTCTAAGTTGGTTGTTGAATAGTTTATTTATAAAAAGATTATGGCAAGGATATTCATTTAAGCAAATTAATTCATTAAGAGTAAGTGAGTCCATTTATAGTGGAGGAGGAATTACAATAAGATATTTTCCGAATGCGTTTATGTTGAATTTTATTAATCTTGGCTATACTATTAAAATATAATGAAATATACATTAGTTTTTTTATTCACATATATAATTTTCAAGCAAGCGACAGGACAACCTTGTGCATTTTATAATTCTGCTGAAGCACCCAACTATTGTTGTGGTCATGACCCGGAATTAAAATCTCAAAATGTCAACCAAAGATTACTTGATAATCAACAAGGACAGGAAAATTTCTGCAATACAAATCATTATATTTTGGAAGATAAGTCTAACGCTTCATCTTTAGGCGGGGATTGGTTCTTGGTTTGGAATGATGAATTTAATTATGGTTTGGTTGACTGGAGCGCATATGATACTGTAATTGCTGGCACGAATATTTTACCGGAAGGTGATGGAAACGTTGAGCAGATTTACAGAGGTAAAAATGTTTCGGTTACTAATGGTAAATTGGTTTATACGGCATTTAACCACTCAAGCCCTATTGAAAAATTTTATTACATCGATCCCGCAGATTATACAACAAAATATAAACATTTTGACTATTCTACCGATAACACTCAAACTAAAATTCATTTCCCATTAAACGCATATCATCAGACCAATATCAGGTGCGCACCAAATCCAAATAAACTTTGGTCTGCTTATTGGCTTTATGGTGGCGGACCTGCGGCCCAAGAAATTGATATGTTTGAAGTCACGGGTGGTGGAGTTTTAGGCAATGGTGGAAGCGGAGCTTATAGTGGCTCGCCTGACGACCCTGCAACCAGCCTAAAAATGACCTACCACTATAGAAAAGATGCAAATCAATTTAGCACTGATTCAAAAGCTGAAGGAATTCATCATAAAACAAATTTTCTCCTAACTCAAAATTTAAATTATGTAACTAGTATTTTATTGAATAAGTTGAATTTAATTAGTGATAATAAAAGTAAATTCTTGGCCAAAAATAATATTTACACAAATCTTAATAATGTATTTAGAAATGATAGCATTCTGAAGCACAATCAAAATGAAATCTCTGTTTATGTATCATTAAAATATTTTAATTCTCATTTATTAAAAATAAAAATTAATCCTTCACCTAACTTCTCAATTCAGTATGCTAGATTTTTAACTAAAAAAGAAAAATGTAATTTTGGTTTAACAATTGGATCAACTTTTACACGTTATGATATAAATATGCCTAATATATTTAAGGAGTTATCGCAAGAAGAAACAAATGATTTTATCAAAGGTGAGGGATTAGAGAGAACAAATCGAATTTTAACATACCAATCCATAAATTTAGGAGTCCTTGAAAGATTTATTTATAAAAAAATTTCAATTGATTTTTTTATTTCTAATGAGTTTGCTTTTATCATTCATAAAAGTAATGGCTCCTATTTTTTTAACAGTAAAGCTAATAATTGTTCACCCACGCCGGGTCTTCCAAATCACTGCAACTCTAGGAGCAATCGTTTTAGTTATGACAATTATTATTTTTCTGAGGATATTGGTTGGTCTTTTGGTTACAAGTTAAATCATAAAAGTTCTATTGGGCTAAGCTACTCAACTAATTTATTGTATTCTTTTATTTCAAGTGGCGATTATTATTTTGTTAGAAGAGGTATCAGTTTGAAAGATGTTTATGATAACGGTTGGAATAATTATTCAATTAATTTTTATGGTGGTATTCAACTTTATTTTCATCCAGGCTATATCAGAAACCAAAACTTATCATTAACCTATAAAATTCAATTTTGATGAAATATTCTTTAGTCGGTTCAATATTATGTTATTGTATAATCCTTACTTCACAAAATTGTCCAAATTGGAATACTTCTGCTACAAATTATTGCTGCGGTCATGACCCGGAGTTTGTTTCTCAAACTAAAGGGCAGGTTAATAGTAATGTTCACACCTTGCTAGATAATCAATTTGGTCATAAAAATTTCTGTGATAATAGTCACTATGTTTTAGAATCTCCCTCATCAATATCCTCAATTCCAGGAGAATGGTTTTTGGTTTGGAATGATGATTTTAATTACGGAATGGTTGATTACAGTTTTTATGACACCTTAATTACTGGTACAAACTGGCAGGTCAATAATGGATCAACTATGGAAGCGGTTACAACAGGTTTTGAAACTAAAATATTAAATGGGAAGCTTGTACGTACTGCCAAATACGATGCAAATCCCGCGAAAGAATTTAAGTATGTTGATCATTTAGATAACTATATAACCAAACAAAAGCATTTTGATTACTCATTGGGAGGTATGATGACAAAGATAAAATTTCCAATCAACTCCAGACATCAAGCCAACATTAAGTGTTATCAAAACGCTTTAAAAACTTGGCCAGCCTATTGGTTGTATGGTGAAGGTGCAAAGGCACAAGAAATTGATGTTTTTGAAATAACAGGTTCTCTTGGTACTGGGCCGGGAAACACAAATCCTAATTCAAGTTTAAAGATGACCTATCATTTTAAAAAGGACGGAAATCCTAACAGTACTGAGTACAAAGAAGAAGGTGTTCATCATGAAACAAATACAGATTTGACTAACACTTTTAATCAATTTGACTTAATTTGGGATAATTGGAAAATCCAATGGTATTTTAATTCCAACGTGGTTCATAGCGTTTATAGATATTACTGGCAAAATAATTGGAATAATAATAGGATTCAAAAACAATACAGAGAGAAACCAATGAAAGATTATAATGATATGAGTTCCCATTTTGGAGATTATTTTATGCGAAATAGACATTTCATTGGCCCATTTGTACAACCTATGAACGTTATCTATAGTTTTGCCTTAAGGCCAGATATCACGCCAAATGATGTAAACAATGGTCAAACTATGGAAATGGAAAATATGAAAATTTGGCTCAGACGCAGTTGTATTGGTACAGCAAGTGTCACACAAAACAATTTTATTTATTCTGATAATTTTCAAGCAGATATAATTCAAACAGGCAATACAATTTATACTGTTCCAGGAAGTAATATTTTACTGAAAGGAGGGGTAGCATCAAATTATAACTTTCCTCAGATGGATGCAATTTATGCAGGACTAAATGAAATTGTATTTAATGATGGATTTGGAGTAGAAGAAGGCGCGAATTTATTTGCATTTATTTCTAGTTGCGAAGCTGCTTGGGATTCGAGATTGGCTTCCCCTAATTTTTCAACCCAAATACAAAATGAAAAAGATAGTTTAATTGAAAATTTAGATGTATTGTATTCGCCCACTAAAGCCTCATTCAATACAAACAAAAACGGTGTTGATGTTTTAACGGAGCATAATGAAATTACCATTAATTCCTCACTAGGTGAAATTATTAGTTTGGAATTTATAGACATGAAAGGATCAACAATTTATTCCATTAAAAATAGTGGTAAACACAGCCTAACACTAAATAAGGAAGATTTTGTACCTGGTATGTATACATTAAAAGTTCAAACTACAAGTAATTTTGATGTAAAAAAAGTTTGGGTTATTCGTTAATTTAATATTATTAAATTTTACCGTAAAATAATTAAACCCAATTACCGCATATACTAAGGCTCATTCTTTGTTTTCTACTGAATAAACTTGGCTCAAATAAACAAACTTAGTGTTTAATTCTTCCTTTCAAAGACAACTGCATACATTGGAGCTTGAGGTTTGTATGTTGCAGCTGCCTGTTCACCCCAAACATAATTGGTCATGTAACCTTCATTAATCATGTCAACATAACCAACTACTTTATAGTTTTCGTTAATATATTTATTGGCCCATTCAAATACATAATTATCAGTGTTGGGTTGAACCATTAAGGACAATTGATGGTTGAAAAATATAACGTATCGAGGTTTAGCTTTTTCGGTGTCTTTTACAAATTCTCTCTGCCACTCTTTATGGATAGGCACACTGCTCACTAATGCCGTAAAATAAGCATGTCTGGATGGCGCTTTCTTTTTGGTGTAAAAATAAATTTGAGGTTCTGAACCAATCAAAACAATGTTATCTTCAGGTTTTGAGTTTTGATTAATATATTTAGCTATTTCCATGCTTTCAGGAAATGGATTGTTGCCATAAACCTGGCGAAGTATTAAATTGTAATTTGGATGAAAGTAATAAGACTTTAACGCATTTATGTGTGTGATAGTTAACATAGCAAAGATGCCCAAATACACATACCTTAAATTAAACTTTTTACTTGTAAATTTAGATTCAACAATGGTAATGATGCAATGGTATGTAAACGCTGAAACCAATGCAACACCAGGTACAGTTTGTATCCAATAGTGACCATAAAAGTAAAAGCCCGGTACAATGGTAAGCCCGGAAAATAATAACAAGGTAATACCAAAGGCTTTTAATTGAAAGCTAATAGGACGGAACAAGCATACACCAACCGCTAACATGCTGTGTACCCAAAAGAATTTATGGTTCTGTACAATCGCATCTCTGGAATATTTGAAGTACTGGATGCCGTCTTCTAATTTAACCCCACCTACGTAGACTTTTGAAAATTCATAAGTCCAAAAAAGCATTTCTTTGAATGAGCCTTTAAAGTATATGATACAGAAGAAAAAACCAATGGAAGAAAAACCACCGATTGCATAAGTCGATAAATTTTTAAAAAATGGTTTAAATTCGCGTGGCTTTTTAGAAAAAATAAAGTCTAGGATAATAATTAGTCCACCCCAAAAAGCCATGAACACGCCGCTGGTTTTAACCATAAAAACCAAGCCCATGGATAAGCCCATGCACAGGTAGTAATACCATTTGTTACGCTTCTTTGCGAGAGCATAAAAAAACAAACCACAGCTAATGAATAAAGCAACACCATGTTCAGCTTGCACTGTAAAACCACTTAAATTGGGTGTTAAGGATACAAATGCAAAAGTTGTAGCACCAATAATACCTGCACCTGGGGAGAATAAATTCTTGGCGGCAAAATAAATTAGTAAAATAGAAATTAAATTGACATATAAAAAACCGGTATGCATTCCTTCTACCGTATCACCAAACAAGGCAACAATCGTTGCATAAAAGTAGAATAAGCCCGGGAATTTCATTTCGTAAAAATCTTTGTAAGGCACTTTTCCTTCTAAAGCTAGTTTTCCCATGTAGCTGTATATACCTTCGTCACGTTCAAACGGAATGAATAAAAATTTAGAACGTATGGAATAAATTAAAAGTAGCAATACAATTAATAATAGGGTTGTTACTTTTTCTTCAGTTGAGAAAGTAAATGTTTTGTTCCCGATTTTAATTGTGCCTTTTGGTAATTGGTTAATAGATTTATCCTGTATTTTATTGCTCATATTTAAAGAGTTATTTAGAATGGTTTTTCAGATGTTGATAGGTTTCAAGAATTCCTTGTTGAATGGGTGTAAACTTAAAATCTTTCATTGCGTTGCGCAATTTAGTGTTATCTAAATCTATGGCCGCATTATCACTGTCTCGTTTTTCGGTATATTGAATGCTAAATTTTTCTGTTACTGCTTTCTTAATCATCTCAACTATTTCGTTGATGGTTAAAGTATCATTGGAGGATAAATTATAAACTTCAGAATTATTAATCGGTTTATCTATGGATAAAGTAAGTAATTTTGCAACATCGTTCACATAAACATAATTGCGTAAATTATTTCCATCCCCAAAAACAGTTATTTTGTTTTCGGTTATTATTTTTTCAAGTAAAGTATTTATCAAACCAAGTCCTTTTGAAGTATCTTGCCCGCTTCCATAAACATTCGAAATCCTGTATACATCATAATTGATGTTGTATTTGGTTTTATAGTAACGTAAAAAATTTTCGATGGTTAATTTTGTAATGCCATAGGGCGAAAAGGGGTTCTTATCAAATTCTTCGTTTACCTTTTGATTAGTTGTGCCGTATACTGTTCCTGCGCTGCTTAAATAAACTATTTTTTTGACCTTCAATTTTGAAATGCATTCAGTAAATGTTAGAAACGGAATTAAGTTTTTCTCAACATCGATTAATGGATTTGCCCAACTATTGGCTGGAATAGTTTCGGATACTAAATAGTAAATTAAATCTATATCTTTAAAATAGTTAGCGTTAGACGCGCTATCCATCAGATTAATCTGGTGATATAGGATATTTGAATTGGATGAGCTTCTCGAGCTTCTACCAAATAAAGTAAGATGTATGTTTTTTTGGGTTAGTAGATAGTTAGTAAGGTGACTACCTATGAAACCATTGCTACCAATAACAGCGACATTAAGCACACTCATACATTAATCGTTTTTTCTATTACTACATATGGTCGCTGACGCACTTCGTCGTATATTCTAACAATGTATTCGCCTATGATACCCAAACAAATTAGTATAAGTGAGCTAAAAAAAGAAATCAGGATAACTAATGTTGCAAAACCTTTTGTTTCAATTTTTTGAACGAAATAACCATAGATGGTAATAACAGAATATATGCACGCAAAACTGAAACCCAAAAAACCCAATAAGGTGATTAGTCTTATTGGTGCAGTTGAGAAAGAGAAAATCCCATCAATAGCTATTTTTAATAATTTTTTAAGTGTGTAACCACTTTGTCCGTCAATTCTTGCGGAGCGCTCGTATTCAACGCCTATTTGTTTAAAGCCAACCCAGGCGCGTATCCCTCTTAAAAATGGATTTTGTTCTTGTAATTTTAACATGTTATCTACAACATGCTTTTTCATCACACAAAAATCACCACTGTCAATAGGAATATAAATGTCGCTCATCCCTTTTAGAATCCGGTAAAAGCTACTATATGCTAAACGTTTAATTAACGATTCTTTCCTCTTTTTTCTAATACCATATGCTACATCATAACCTTCATCAAGTTTGGCGAAAAAGCGAGGTAGCAAGGATGGCGGGTCTTGCAAGTCGTCATCAATAATGGCAATGTAATCGCCTGTACAATGACTAAGCGCTGTTTTTACAGCGATTTGATGACCAAAATTTTTAGAAAGTTTAATGCCCTTGATGTAAGGATAAATTTTGCTTAGTTCTTCAATTTTATCGTAGCTTTTATCACGACTTCCATCATCAACCAAAACCACTTCCAGAGCCCAATTGTTTTTTAAACGCTCCTCTTCAATAGCTTGCATTAATAAATGCATGAATTGTGATGAGTTGTAAATCGGAACAAGTATGGATACTTTTTTAGACATAAAGTGATTTAACTATTTAACGTTAAAGTTTATTCCGTTTGATGTATTTGAATACGAAAGAAAAGTAGTACCAAATTCGCTTAAAAACACCGGTAAAAGATTTATCGGGGAATGGAATTTCTTTCCATGGAGATAAATTTTTATAATGAATGTAATTTGATTTATACGGTGACGGATCTAACCAATACCAAGGTTTAAACAGGCGATTGGCGTAATGAATAATTTTTGGGTTGTTATAATTATCAAATAATTCCACTTTCGGAATAATACGGTAATCTGCTTTACCAATGCCATATTTAACTAAGCCCAGTCTGGCAATTACATTCCATTTATAAGGAACCATTTGCCAGCTGTCTTTCAGTATGATATTAAGAGAATCTTGATCTGGATATTCTAATAATTTTTCATTTTCCAATTGATACTGATAGGCTTTTTGTGAAATTTGTTCTTCTTGCCATTTTTTGCAGTTTACCAAAAACATACCCGCATTAAAAGATTTATGAAGTTTAATTTTTTCCAGATGTTTTAATGGACATAATGCTTCGAATACAGCTGAAATAATGTTGCCCTGCTGATCGGTTTCATATAATTCAATAACATCACCTTCAATTACCATATCACAATCTAAGAAAAGCATTTTTTCGCAGGTGGTTGTGTCAATTAAAAAATACCTATAATAAGTGGCCTCACTGTATATTTCATATACTTTGAGTTTATCAAAATATTTTCGGTCGGGTTTTAAGAAGAATAGTTTACAACCAAACTTTTGTGATATGCTTTCAAAACGTTTGATGTCTTCAGGCAAAATACCTCCGTCAACAATATAAATGTCAAATAATTCAGGTGAAGCTGTATTCGTCATTAACGAATAAATCATGATGCCTAGGTGCTGTGCATAATTTTTATCGGTAGCGCAGCCAATGTTATATCGTTTGCTCATGAACTATATTTTTTTATAAATAGCAAGGGCTGTGCGTTTGCCTAAACTATTGTTAAACAGTTTAAAAAAGAATTTAATCATACCACTAAAAAACGCACCTTTAATTCCTGTTTTTTTTGTGAAAAAATTAGCAATATAATCTAAACCTTCGTATTTAAAATCGTGCAACTTTAATCCAAAATGCGGTGCAATATTGGTTAAGCTTTCTTTGTTCCACATGCCCATGTGATGAGGTGGTAGATTAAGTGTGTGGTACTTATCGTATTTTAAAAAGTAGGGTTCATTATTAGGAACTGCGATAATGAGTGTCCCGTCTTTTTTAAGCATTTTAGCCATACTACTAATAAATTCACCTGGATGTTTAACGTGTTCAAGAATTTGAAAACCAGTTACGTAGTCAAATTTTTCTTGATTTTTATCAGCAAAAGTTTCAATGTCTTCATTTGTAAATTCAATACCTTTGCTTCTTAATAATTCTCCAGCGTAATCGCTTTTATCAAGCCCGTAACACTTACAGTTTTTGCCTTTTAATTCTTCAAAAAAGTTACCGCCACCGCAGCCAACATCCAAAACCGAAGAGCCATCTTTTATCATTTTTGCAGCTTCTTTAAATTCCCACTTAGTAATTTGATACAAACGGTCTTTGTTAATTGAATATAAATCAACATAGAATTTATTGTCTCCCTCTACGGTTAAAGGATAATAGAATCTAAATCCGGTTTTTGTACATTTAATAATTTTTATTTCATTTAAATTATTGAATAGGTAAGATACATCGACACCGTATTTTTTTTTATAATCGTTAATTATGCGATTAACTTCTAAAGATTCTACCTCTTGAACAGGTGAATTTTTTAAGAGCGTATTCTCAATCATCTCGTAAAAATAGTACTTTTTTTAGAAGTAAAATAGAATTAGAGTGTCTCTATTTTATGGTTTGTCTAACTTAAAATCTTAACTTTGAGTTTTAATTAATTATTTATGTCACTTTTTATCAACCCAAAACTAAGTTCTCCGTTTTATTTCGCCAGAAAAGGATTGTTTAACGCTGCGAAACTATTTGCCAGTTATACGAATGGAGGAAAATTGTTGGATTTTGGATGTGGTTCCAAACCATATAAAAGTTTGTTTAAGGTTGATGAGTATATTGGAATAGATTTCGAAAACGAGGGTCATCCGCATGATGAGGAGCAAATTGATATTTTTTATGACAGAGGCGCCTTACCTTTTGAAGACAAGCGTTTTGATTATATTCTTTGTACCGAGGTATTTGAGCATATGTTTGACCTTGATGAAAAACTTACTGAATTTAATAGGGTTTTAAAAACAGGTGGTTTAATGTTTGTAACATGTCCGTTTGTTTGGAACGAACATGAAGTGCCATATGATTTTGCGCGTTATACCAGATTTGCATTAAATGATAAATTTGATAAGGCAGGTTTTGACGTGGTTGAATATAAAAAGGAAGGACGTTTTTTTGAAACACATACTCAGTTGTTTTTTCTAGTCTTCTCAAGAAAAGATAAAAAGTTTAAGAGCGATGATATAGGTTTTTTTAAAACCGCTGTTATTTACATGGTTAACGTTTTTGGTAAATTTTTAACCAAAATAATGCCGGACAATGATTCTTTTTATTTATCGAACGTATATGTAGTTAAGAAGCGTTAGTGTTTTTAACTGTATTTAAATCAATTAGTTATACTTATTGTTTTTTTAATTTGAACAGAAATCAAAAATATGTTAAAAACTTTATGTTTTAGTTTTTTGTATTTTATCGACAAAAACTGTACATTCGACTAAACTTAAAAACATAAAAAATGGAAAACAACACAACACCAACTGAACAAACAGGTACAAGACCGACCTTTTTAACGGTTTTATGTATTTTATCATTCATAGCTGCAGGTTTTGCTATTATTGGCTATGTATTAGTTATTACAGCTATGGGCGCTGCAAGTGCAATTGCTTCAAACATGGAAGGTATGAGCGGCGAAGCAGGTCAGGCTGCTGCGATGATGAATGAAGCTATGTCTAAAGCACCTAGTATGGGTTTAACTTGGGCTTATATCATTGTAGGATTTGTTACAGTATTAGTTTCTTTATTTGGTGTAATTAAAATGTGGAAATTGCAAAAAATTGGCTTTTATTTATATGTTGGAGCTTCTGTAGTTTCTATGATTATGGGAATTATTTACAGCGGATTTGGCGTAATGGGCGTATTATTCCCTATTTTATTTATTGTTCTTTTGGTGCTCCAATGCCGGGCAGAAGTTATTTCAGTAGTGACCCATATCGCTATGGAATGAACGGTCAGGAAAATGATGATGAAATCACTGGAAATCGTGGAACACATACAAGTGCAGAGTACTGGGAGTATGATACCAGATTAGGTAGAAGGTGGAATATTGACCCTATTGTAAAACCTTGGGAAGCGCCCTATGCTTGCTTTAATAACAATCCTATTTTATTCGCAGACCCGAAAGGATTAGACGGAGAAGATAGAGCAAAAAAATATGCCGCTAAAAATGGAGGAACTGTTTCTAAAGGAAGTAATGGGAAGTCGTATGTTGATGGTTTAAGTGCAGGCGAAGGTGAGTATGGAACAGCCTCAAAAGAATTTGGTGACCGTTGGTATGAAAAGGCTGGGAAAAGTATAGGAAATTTTTTCAGTAAAGCAGCTGATGTTGTTAGTAATGGTGATTTTAAAGCAAGTGTTACAGGAAAAGTCACTTTTGGTATACAGGCAAAATTACAAGCAGGTATGGGAAAATATTTAGGAGCAGAAATAAATTTGAACCTTGCAAAAGTTGACATAGTTAAAAGTAATCTTAATTTAAGTAAACCAAATAAAGGAGATTGGTCATACAAAAGTGATTGGAACCATGTTGGAGAAAATGGGGGAGCACATATTTCTCAAGATGCACGATTAGGTTTAGATATCGCTCAGTATCCTGTATTAGAAGGTTATTATAAAAATGATTTTGATTTAGATGGATTAAATGCTGTTGAAGGCTCCACTAAATCAAATTATGGAGTTAGTGTTGTTGTACCTCTAATAAAAAAGAAAACTGCTAGCGATGTTGAGATGATGACAGTAACAGATGCCGCAAAAGCAATGGGATATATGAAAAACCCTGCCATGAAAAATCCAAAGAGTATTCAAGGCGAAAAAGAATTCTACGGAATTGATGTGGGGGCAGGGGCAGCTCTATTCTTAGGGGTTGATTTAAATATAAAAATTGGATTTGAATCTAAATAATTAATAAATGAAAAAATTAACTAGAAAGACTAAGTGGGTATTCATATTTCTATCACTAGGAATATTAAGTTGTGGTAGTGATAATAATAGTAGTAATGAGTCTTTTTCAATGATAGGAAGTGATAGTGTGTTAAAAATAACATCAAACGAAAAAATAAAAGAAATGTATCAAATAAAAGACGGTGAAAAAACAGGTTTTTATAAGTTATATAATGATGAAGGGGGCGTTATTGAAGAAGGTTCAGTAATTAAAGGTAATAAAGAGGGGCTGATTAAATTATATCAAAATTCAGTTTTAACTTCAGTCGCATATTATGAGAAGAATTTGAAAGTTTATGAATTAGATAAACACGATTTCATCTATGACTCGTTGAATTTAAAATATTTTAAAATTTGTTTTCCGAAAAATTGGAAAACAAATATAAATCCCCAAGAAAATGTACTTTTAATTGGTCGTAAAAATTGTGATTCTTCAGATGTATTCTGCCCAGTGTTTTCAATTACGAAAGAAAAAACTAACCTATCATTAAAAGAATATAGTTCTAATGCCTTGTCTTTAATGCAAAGTAAAATAGAGAAAATGAAAATACTTAACGAAAATAATTTTACCATTAATGGTTTTAATATTATTCAAGTTAGATATATGATTTTAAAAGATGGGCAAACATTAGGGTTACAAACAGGGTTTTGCAAAATTAATGATGAGATTTTTGTAATGACAGGAACAGCTATTAATGATAAAGATGGAGAGTTTTTAAAATATGATGGTTTATTCGAGGAAATTATTTTATCAATCTATAAGTAGATAATCCTAAGAAGGTTTCCATTTTTCATCAAATTTCCTTTTTGACACAATTAGGTTTCCCACATTAGTATTAATTGCACTCTCGGTATTATAAAAATTCAAATCTGTAATAGTCAAGATGCAGATGATTAGTGGGATATTTACGTTATCATTAATTCTTAAAATTATACCATCCTTATTTAAAAAGTAAATTTCTTGTTTTTTATATATTCCTATTTGTTTATCGTCTTTGAAAATAGAATATTTTAATCCAGAGTGCTCAATAAATTCATAATAATTACCTTTGTATTCAAAATCAATTTGGCTGGTAAAAAATTTAAAAGGTATGGTTAATTGATTATTTAGATCTTCTGTAAAGGTAATTGTTGTTCTTCCATTGAATATTAACCTTAATTTTTTAGATACAATAGCTGCAATTTTATTGCTTTCTAAATTTACTATAGCAATTTTTTGTCCCCAAAATGAACTCATTAATTCGGCTTTCCATTTAGGTTTATCTTTTTCGGAAAATAAAAAAGCATTTCCATTTTTTATTGCAACAAGTTCCATTTTATAAAACTAGATAATTACTATTTTCTATAATCAAAAACTACTCTAGGCTATCAACTAACCATTCATTGCTGTCTGGTGCTTTAGATATATAAATAGTTAAATCTTTAAATTTTAAATCACCTTTAACCGTTAGATTAATAGTTGCATAGCCGCTTTCCCCATTTGAGTCTGTACTTTTTTGAATTCCTCCTAGTGGAATTAAACTAAAACTATTTATATTCCCAATCTCAGAACTTAATACTTGATTGTTTTTCAAATATTTTTTAGCAGTCGCATAGGCATCGCTAAAAGGGACGGTTATCATTAAAATAGCTTTTACTGCAAGAACCAGTATTACTATACCAGAAGCTACCTTCTCAAGTATTGCTTTTTTATTAATGTTTTTTTTATTCTTGATTAGTTGAAATAATATAATCAAGAATGAAATAAACAGAAGTACCCAACCTATTGATTTACTCTCCCAGAAAAAATAAATATTTGCTATTCGACATACATAACCATAACTAATTAGAATTAGCGATAATATTAGTGAATACTTAGACAAGAGATTTATTTTTTTCATTAACTGCTTTTGGAGGATAAAAACTCACTTAAATTTTTTCAATACATCAGCAGGAGCAGTTCCAAAATCGCCAACTATATTTTTAAGAATATCTCTAGCGAATAATAAATTTAAAATTTCATTAGCTATGAATTTTTCTTCGGGTGGTAATTTTTCAATACGTTCTACTTTAGCTGAAAGCGAAGCGTCTTCTGGCTTTGCTTTATGTTTACTATGCCCAAAAACAATCACATCAATACTCACATCTAACGCTTCCGAAATCTTAGCCAAAGTTTCTAATCCTGGACTAACATTACCGTTTTCAATTTTATTGTATTGAGTTGGCAACATCTTCATTGCTTGTGCTACTTCAGTTTGGGACAAGCGTTTTTCAACCCGAATTTTTCTTAATCGGTTACCAATAGTTTTTAATGTTTTTGGTGTTACTTCCACACCTTAAAAATAAGGGAAAAAGTTGAAATAATGCCTTAAAAGTTAATACTATGCCATATATGGCATTATTTAATTCATTATATAGAACTAAAAACTTTTATATTTGCCGAATAAGGAATTAAATATTTGCAAATAAGGAATTAAAATGACTATCGAAGAAATAAAATCCAGCCTCACCATAATGGATGTAGTAATGCAGTATGGATTACTCCCTGATAGACAAGGAAAACTATGTTGTCCTTTTCACGAAGATAAAACACCCAGCTTTCAAATCTATTCCAAAACAAACACATGGCATTGCTTTAGTGGCAATTGTAATGCTGGGAGTGGCGATGTGATAGACTTTGTAATGAAAAAAGATAGCAGCAATAAATACCAAGCTATTATGAAATGCAAAGAAATTATACAACAACTGCATCCCGAAGCCTTGCCAACTGTGCATCATCAAGTAAACAGTCCAGTAATAGATAAACAAGATAAAGCCAATACCTTAGAAAAAATATTTACCTACTTTAAAAACGGATTAACAACAAGTAGTTTAGGACGCAACTATTTAAACACACGAGGGCTTGACAGAGCCAAACTACAAGCTGCTGGTATAATGCTGGGTTACAATAGTGGGCAGTACCATCATGGCACACAAAACTTAATAGAAGGTTCGGTAAAGTATGGTTTACTCATCCCCAGCGATAGAGTAAATACGGGCGGTTCGGGTTACAACATTTGGGGAAAGATGACGGTAGTTTTTCCACTCCTTAACAAACAAAACAACATCATTAGCTTTTACGCACGTAGCGTAAACGATATGAAAAACAACAAACACTATTACTTAAAAGATAGCGAAGGCTTGTTTCCTTGTTATCCAAAACACAACACAAAAAGTTTACTCATTACCGAAAGTATTATTGATGCAGCAACTTTACAACAACTAACAGAAATAACATCACAGTTTACAATCCTTGCAGCCTATGGCACAAACCGCTTAACCGATGAGCATTTACAAGCCATAAAGGAATTAAACGAACTCGAAGAAATTGTTTTTTATTTTGATGGCGATGCTGCTGGTATAACAGCAACAAAAAAATATGCTACAACATTAAAGGAACTTCTACCAAACGTAACAGTAAGCGTAGTGCAAACCTTAGAGAACGAAGATGTAAACAGTATTTATTGCAAGTATGGAATAGAATTGATTGTGCAACAAATAAACACACGAGTAAGTGCTGAAACAGAAGTAATCACACTACAAACACCACCGCCAGTTGTAGAAGAAAAAAAACAAGAACCGCAAAAGAAACCCATTGCTAAAAAAGAAACGCCCAAACAAGAGCTTACAACCTTTACAACCGATAATCCCGAAGCCCTTGTATGGCAAAACGAACAGCTCCACATTTTAATTTTAGGAGGAATAAAACTAAGCGGACTAGATAGATTAAAAGTAACGCTGAAAATAAAATCAAAAAAAAATCACTACACACCACTAAGGCATAACTTAGATTTATACAACACCGAACATTTATTACGATTAAAACAAAACGTATCTGAGCAATTAGAAGTGCCATTAACACTAGCTGATGTAAGTTTTAACGAAGTCATAGAAGCACTAGAAAATTACCGCTTAGAACGAGTAAGTAATTTACAACCCACCAAACACATTAGCCAACCAATGACCACATTGGAAACTGATACCGCACTTGCTTATTTAAAACATCCCGAACTCATGCACAACACCATGAGTGATATAGGAAAAACAGGCATTGTAGGCGAACACGTTAATCGCTTAACCATGTTCTTAGTTTTTTTAAGTAGAATAACTAGCGACCCCTTACACATCATTAGCTTTGGAGCAAGTGGTACAGGCAAAACCTATTTACAAGAAGGTGTTGCAAAATTAATTCCCATAGAAGATAAATTAGAAATTACCACACTTAGCGGAAACGCTTTGTACTACTTTAAAAACGATGACTTAAAAAATAAGTTGTTGCTAATAGAAGATTATGACGGAGTACAAGATGGCTTGTATGCCTTGCGAGAACTAAGTAGTAAACAAAAGATAACAAAAACAGTATCACTCAAAGATAGTAAAGGCAATATAAAAACTTACACTTTTGTTGTAGAAGGCCCCGTGTGCATAGCTGGTTGCACCACTAAAGAAAGCACTTACGAGGATAATGCCAACCGTTGTATTTTATTGTACTTAGATACAAGTGCCAAGCAAGATGAATTAATTATGGAGTATCAGCGCAAGGTATCTGCTGGATTAATTAATTACAAAGAAGAAGAAATTTTTAGAACACAACTCCGCAATGCACAACGAATGATAAAACCCATAAGAGTAGTAAACCCTTATGCGCCTTGTTTAAAAATACCAAAGAATGTATTAAAGCCTCGCAGAAGCCACCGCTTGTATTTACGCTTCATTGAAATAGTAACACTCTACAATCAATACCAACGAGAAATTAAAATCAATACGTTGGATAATGAACCTTACATCGAAACAACCTTTGAGGATATAGCATGGGCAAATAAGCTCTTAAAACATATTTTAATTAGAAAAGCGGATGAACTAACCACCGCTTGCCGAACCTTCTTAGAAAGGCTTAAAAGCCATCTTAAAGATAAAAAAGAAACCACCTTTAAAGCTAAAGATATTAGAGGCGAATTACGTTTACACGCATCGAGTGTAAAAAAATATTTGTTAGAACTCTACAACAATGGCTACATCAAACAAACAGGCGGTAATAAAGCGAGAGGTTACGTGTATGAAATTGCTTCTTACGAAGAATACGAAACCCTTAAAAGCGGCATTAACAATGCTCTTGACGATTTATTAGAGAACATTAAAAAGAATGGTTGCAAAGGTACAAGTGTAAGTAACGATAGTAGTTCGGAAGTTCAGTAGTGGTTCGCATACTACACATAGCCACTCAAAGCTAGTAATAACAATAAAAACAAAAGGTAGTTCATAAAATTACAGAAAGGTATAGGGAGGTATTTTTTATAGCGACCTAATCAATTAAAAAAAATCAATTGAAATAAAAATGAAACAATCCGTTGTAACAAATACAGAATTTATAAAACTAGAAACAGGCTTTAAGGAATGGCTGCAAATACTGGGCTATGCTGATACAAGTGTGATTGGTCATCCAAGAGTATTACGAGAGTTTTTTAATCATGCTGAAAGCCTTAATCTAAGCAATATACAGCAAATAGATAACGATACCGTTTACAGTTACTTTGAGTATTTAAAAGAACGTAAAAATGTGCGTACCAATGCAGCACTTACCAATGGCTTTTTAAACAAGCATTTACAAACCATAAAACTGTTTAGTGATTATTTACGTGATGCACACAAACAAAGCTTTACAACCGATTTAATTGGCTTTAAAAACGATACACCAATACAAGTAGTACTAACACAAACTGAAATCAATAACCTCTATCAATCCACTCCACACGATATATATGGACTAAGAGATAAAGTGATGTTAGATATTTATTACGGATGCGGATTAAGAAAAACAGAAGGTGTGATGTTAGATGTAGAAGATGTATTGTTTGATAGAGGCTTGTTGTATGTAAGGGCTGGTAAAAATTATACTGAACGCTACGTGCCAATGAACACGCAGATACTCAACAATCTTAGAAATTATGTGAATGATACACGCATTAGTTTACTCACATCAAACAAACAAGAACCTTCGCTCTTTGTATCGCAGCGAGGGGAACGCCCTAACGGACAAAGTTTATTATTAAGATTAAAAGCATTGAAAGAACATACAGGCGATGTGCAATTACAAAATAAAAAAATTGGTTTGCATACACTACGCCATAGTATCGCTACCCACTTATTAATGGGTGGTATGAAACTAGAAAGCATCGCTAAATTTTTAGGACATAAATCAATCGAATCAACACAAATCTATACACACTTAGCACATGAACTTCAAGCTATACCTAGAGAGTAGAAACTACTCCGTAAAAACTATTGAGAGTTACGAAAAAGCAATTACTACTTTTTTAAACTGGTTAAATGATGAACAAATAAAAGTAACCGAAGCGAAATACAATGATGTACTCGCTTACATTAAACATCGTACAGATAAGGGAGATAATAAATCCTACCAACAAAAACACATTACTGTTATTAGACATTACTACAACTATCTCATCCGAGTTAAAAAGGTAAAGGATAACATTACTGCTAACATCAATATAAAGGGCATTGCAAGGCGTTTACCACATGATTTATTAACTGCTGAAGAAATGGAAGAAATGTATCAACGCTATTCGGTAGTAGGAATTATTGGTAAACGAAATAAACTCATGTTGGGTTTAATGGTTTATCAAGGCTTAGGAACTGAGGATTTAGGTAAACTAGAAGAAGCACACCTTAACTTAAAGGATGCGAAAATAAATGTACCAGCAAGACGGAGAAGCAATGCACGAACCTTAGATTTATTACCCGAACAAGTAGAAGGCTTTACAGAATACATTACAAAAGTGAGGCACTTATTATTAGAACTAACTGATAAAGAAACACACTTGTTGTTTACGAGTTGGGGAGCAAGTTCACGATTTAGTAATATGCAAGCGGTACTGTTACGAAACATCAAACGCTATATGCCTCAAATAAAATCGCTCGAACAAATACGAATGAGTGTAATTGCTGAATGGGTTAAAAAATACAACCTACGTGAAGCACAATACTTATCGGGACATCGTTACGTGAGCAGCACCGAAGTATATCAGCAAACCAACGTAGATGACCTAAAAAAGAGCGTACTAGCGTACCACCCATTTAAGCAACCCTAATTTTTTTTTCAATTGAAAAAACAACTGAAATGCACTCTGAGATAGGAGTGCATTTTTTTTGCATTTAACTTGAAAAATACCTTGTAGAACATATCAATCATACAAAGTGAATTATGTATCTTAGTACCGTTAATGGGAGCTTTAAAATTATCATATCACACATACACAAGCCTTACAGGGCATGATGAATATGGTTTTTTACGTGTAGTGGCAAAAGATGGCGTTACTATTAGGCAATCCTCAAACTACTCTACCTTACGGTTTAAACTTAAAACACTTAAAATAATAGAGTGTTATAAAACAAAAAAGCAGACGAAAGTCTGCTTTTTTTATTTAACGAAATTCAAAAATTATTTTTTATCATACATCAATTTAAAGTTCCACTTAACCGCAAATTGCTTTTGAGCCTCTGCAAATTCATTGAATGCTTTTTCGTACTTGCTATCAAAACTAACCCCACTTTTTTCAGCAATTTTAACGTCTTCTTCGCTTATACTTAAACTGTCTTTCATTAACACATTAGCCAAACTCTTTACCTCATTATCAGAAAGACTTTTTATTTCCATGATAAATTTTTTGGCCGCATCCAGGTATTCAGTTTTATCATCAAATGCTTTAATTCCTTCCAAAGCCTTGCTCGATTCTTCTGATGCATTAGCGAAGGCTAGCTGGGTAATTTTTAAAGAATCAATATTATGTCCGTCTAACTGATCAATTAATTTTTCTTGTGGTTCTTTTACATGGTCTACCCAATCAATAATAGAATCATTATATTTCACGGCATCATTAGTAGTTGGGCCGCAAGATGATAGTGCTAAAAGTGCACTCAGAGAGACTAGCGTTTTTTTCATATTGATTAATTTGGTAACAAAAGTAAAATGTGGTAAATACCTTGCACCTAAGCATTTTTACTTTTAAAAAGATTAATTTTATTTTCCTGCTTGTTAAGTAAGCGTTTAATATTTTTACGATGCGTAATGATTAATAATACACCTACGGCAATTGAAAAGGAAATAAGGATTGGATTTTGTTCTTTTAAAACAAATATTAACAGCATTGGAAAAGAAATGCCTGCCATCATTGATGAAAGCGACACAATTCTTGAACTTAATAAAACAATTAAGAATATGATAAGTCCTAACGCACTTGCAATAGGTAATACACAAATAACAATACCAAGTATGGTGGCTACGCCTTTACCGCCTCTAAATCCGGCAAAAACAGGGAAAATATGACCTAATAGCGCAGCTACACCCAAACCTAGCTGAAGGCTGATGAAATCATTGGATCCTCTTTCAAAAGACGTTAAATAAACCAAGGCTACAGCTAAAGTACCTTTAATTATGTCAATTAAAAGCACAGGAATACCTGCTTTTTTACCTAAAACTCTAAAAGTATTAGTTGCTCCGGCATTTCCGCTTCCGAACTCTCTAACATCAATTTGATAAAAGTATTTGCCAATCCATACAGCAGTCGGAATACTTCCTAAAAAATACGCAATGAGTATTAAAATAAATTCCAAATTTTAAGTCAATTTATTCTTAAATTAAAGCAAAGCTATTTATTTTTTTATAAAAATAAAAGCGATTAGATTCATTGAATCTAATCGCTTAATAATCAATTAATTAAATTAATATGCGCCTTTTAGTTTAACGCCTAATTCAATTTTCTCTAAAGCAGTTATGTATGCAGCTAAACGCATACTTGATTTATATTTGGCAGAATTATTCCAAATCGCTTCGAATGCTATTTCCATTTTTAAATCATGTTTTGTATTTACTTCTTCTTCAGTCCAATAATAACCTGCCTTATTTTGAACCCATTCAAAATAACTTACTGTTACGCCACCACTGTTAGCTAAAATATCTGGGATGCAAATAATATTTTTATCATTTAAAATTTGATCAGCTTCCGGTGCAGTTGGTCCATTGGCGCCTTCTACGATTAATTTTGCTTGAATTTTAGTGGCATTATCAACTGTAATAACATTTTGCAAGGCCGCGGGCACAAGTACATCGCATTTACTGATTAATAATTCAGAAGCCTGAATTTCGGTTGCTCCGGTAAAGCCTTTTAACACGCGGTTATTTTTGGCTGCGAAGTCTAATGCTGCCTGAATGTCAATACCTTTTTCGTTATAATAACTTGCAGTATGATCACCAATACCAACAATTTTAATTCCTTTTTCTGATAATAAACGAGCAGCATGTGAACCAACATTACCGAAACCTTGCACTACGGCAGTAACCTGGCTTGGATTTAAATTCATTTTTTTAAGTGCTGCCAAAGTGTTTACCATTACACCTCTTCCTGTTGCAGCATCTCGGCCTAATGAACCACCAACTGCAATTGGTTTACCGGTAATAACACCAGGGCTATCCTCTCCAACCACTTTATTATATTCATCAAGCATCCAGGCCATTTCACGACCACTTGTTCCCATATCAGGGGCAGGAATATCACGATTAACACCAAACACATCTTTCATAGCTTTGGCATAGGCACGGCTTAATCTTTCTAACTCTCCTACACTCATGGCTCTAGGATCGCATTTGATACCACCTTTAGCACCACCATACGGTAAATTTGCAACAGCACATTTAAAGCTCATCCAAGCAGCAAGCGCTCTTACTTCGTCAGAGTTAACATCTAATGCGTATCTGATACCTCCCTTACTTGGACCTAAATGCGTGCTGTGAACAGTACGATAACCTTCAAAAACTTGGATGCTTCCATTATCCATTGTTATTGGTAAGCTTACTTTTACCTCTTTTTGTGGGTTGCGTAAAACATTAAGCACATCTGAACTTAAATTCATTAACTTAGCTGCCGCATCTAGGCGGGCTAAAACGGCTTCAAACATACTTTCGTGAGCTTGAGCATTATTAACCGTTTGTGTTGACATAGTTTATTTTTTGTTTAATTAGCTTGGGGGGTAAATTTAAGCATAAAATTAATACCAAACCATATTAAATCCCTTTAGATTGGCTTTAGATGCTTTTAAATGTTTAATTAAAAAGACAAACTACGTTAAAGTGCCAATAAAAAAGGAGGATTTAGGCAGATTAATTTTAATTTTACCGTGGTATGGCGTATTTTTTAAAAATAATAACAGCTATGGTTCTCTGTTCACTGTTTTTCAGTAAAATGGGAATGCCTGCTGCATGTGTTTTATTTGAATTTAATTTTTTGGAGGTTTTTATTTTTGCTTGTGCCGGAGCAATAGGCGGTACCATTTTTTATGTTTATTTATTTGGAGCATTAATAAAATGGTGGGAAAAATTTAAGGAAGGCAAAACTTATTTTTCAAAGAAAAAAATTTTCACAAAAAGTAATAGAAGAATAATAAAGGTTAAAAATAGATTTGGCTTGATAGGAATAGCTATTTTAACGCCTGTACTACTTTCAATTCCATTAGGTGCATTCTTGGGCGAACGATTTTACAAAAATAAAGCAAAGGTTATAGGTTACATAAGTATCAGTACAATGATTTGGTGCGTTGTATTTTATGTTATTTATTTCCAATTTTATGATTATTTAAAAGGTTGGTTGTTTGAGTAAAGTTGTTTTCATGAAAAGTTTTTATTGGTTCTTGGTTTCTGTGAGTTTTAGTTTTGGACAAACTGCTAATATAGAGGAATTAAGGCAAAGAGTAAATTCAAATACAGATACTGTTAGGTTTTTAGCATATTCAGATTTAATATGGGAGCTTAAAGATTTAAGTAAGGTTGAGGCAACAAGTTTTGCAATTAAATTTATTAATGAAGCTCAACGAAACAAGAACAAAAAGTGGTTGGCACAAGCATACAATGATTATGGTATTATCGCCATGCGCAGCGGTAACTTATCAATAGCCGATACTAATTTCAGGAAATCTTTAAAAATCAGAAAAGAACTTAAACTCCCTCGTGAAACAGTTTCTAGTTTATCAAAACTTGGAAATATTTGTGTAGAACAAGGTAAATACGATGAAGCAATACATATTTATTTAGAATGTGCCAAGGTATGTGAAGAGCACAATTATGTAGATTATTTAGCTGCTGTATTAGGTAATATTTCAAGCATTTATTCTACAAGTTTAAATAGACATGATTTGGCTCTTGCATATGCCAAAAAAGCATTAAGTGCAAATCAAAAATCAAATAATGTATTTGGTAATGGTGTGATGTATTCCTCAATGGGTAACATTTTTTCGGTAACTAATGAGCTTGACTCCGCAGTTTTTTATTTGAATCTGGCGAAAAAGATTTTCTTTGAAAAAAAAGCATTTAACGAATATTGTACCTCTGTAAATAATCTTGGACATCTTTATAAAAGGATGAATAAAATTGAACAAGGCATCTCTGAATATAAAGAAGCAGCGAGAATTGCCAGACAAATGGGCGACTCAAATGGTTTTGTGATTTACGAAACTAATTTGGCCGCAGTATTAACCGACCAAGGAAAATTAGAGGAAGCAGAAGCAATTTATCTTGAATCCGTTAAAATAAGTGAGTTGTTAAATAATACCGAGAATTTACTTAAGATCTATAGAGGTTCCAGCGTTTTATATACATTAAAAGGCAATGCCAACAAAGCGCTTGAATATCTGGAGAAGTATATTCAATTAAATGATACTGTTTTTAGTAAAGATGTAGCTAACAAGATTGGCAAATACCAAACCATTTATGAGACAGAAAAAAAGGAAAGTCGAATAAAGGAATTGAATTTAAAGAATGAACTAATAGATTTGGAGCGCAGAGCCTTAGTTAAGCAACGTACTTATCTTATTTTTTTGTTTCTGTTTGTATTCTTGTTTGTTGGCATGTTCATTTATTTTCTATCTAAAATCAAAAAATCAAAGGCTGAATTAATTGTTCAACAAAAAATTAACGACGCCGGGTTTAAGGCTGAGCAAATAGAACGCGAGCGGATTGCACGTGAGTTACACGATGGTGTAGGTCAAAAACTTTCTGTAATGACAATGCAGCTTTCGTTAAAACAACCTAATCTTCAATTAGCAACTGAATTGGCTAATACTGCAATTGTAGACATTCGAACAATTTCTCATAATTTATTACCAGCTAACATTAGATTAGGCATAATATCAACGGTATTAAATTTTGTAGAAGAAATAAAGCATTCTCAAAGTCAATGTAATATAACAGTTGAGTTTGATGAAAAAGTGAAAGAACTAGTTATGACGGAACAAAGAACATTAAATATATTTCGGATCATACAAGAATTTGTTCAAAACAGTTTAAAGTATTCTGCTGCTAAAAGCATTATAATTAAATTTATAGTTCAAAACAATAAGCTTGAATTGAATTTAAGTGATGATGGCATTGGGTTTGATCTAAACCAGGTAAGGGATAAAAACGGAATTGGGTTAAAGAACATCCAGAGTAGAGTAGAGCAACTGAATGGCTCCATTCAAATGAATTCAAAGAAAGATATGGGCACTCATTTTATAATTGAATTAATTAATGAATAAAGAAACCTATAATTTACTTTTGGTTGATGACCATCAATTAGTTATTGATGGAATAAAAAGTATGCTGTCTGATGATAAACGTTATCTTGTTAAAAATATCGCTACAAACGGACAGCAAGCTTTAGATATAATAAAAAATAGTCCTGAATCATTTGACATTGTAATAACTGACATTACTATGCCATTGATGAATGGGATAGAGTTATGCAAAAATATTAAAGAAGAATTTGCCAGTTTAAAAGTCATGGTATTAAGTATGCATAATAGTATAGGAATTGTGAAGGAGGCAATTGCCGCAGATGCAGATGGATACATGCTCAAAAATATTGGTCAGGATGAGTTTTTGTTCGGCTTAACCAAATTGGTAGAAGACGGATCCTATTATTCTCAAGAAATTGCTCCTATTATTTTTAGGCAGTATCACCGCAGTAAACAAGATTCACCAGTTATTAATCTGTCACCTCGAGAAAAAGAAATTTTAAGTTTAATTTCTCTAGAGTTAACAAGTAAAGAGATAGCAGATAAGCTATTTATAAGTAAACAAACAGTTGATACGCATCGAATTAACATCATGCAAAAAACGAATAGTAAAAGTGTAGTTGGATTAATAAAGTATGCT
The DNA here is from genome assembly GCA_020403265.1 of Bacteroidota bacterium. Classification (GTDB taxonomy): domain Bacteria; phylum Bacteroidota; class Bacteroidia; order B-17B0; family Aurantibacillaceae; genus Aurantibacillus. Next base: position 8,981 of record JADBXZ010000036.1, on the reverse strand, counting down.
ATTCAAGCAGGTATTTCAGGATAAAGAACTAATTGAATTTATTTAGAGCAACAATTGCCGGCTCATAATTTTCTTGTAATTGTAAACACATTTTGTAATCTGCCTTTGCACTTTCTTTATCACCTACTTTAGAATAGGCATACCCTCTCGCAAAATAAGCTTCCAAATAATCAGCTTTTAACCGAATTGCATCTGAAAAATAATCAATTGATTTTTTTGGATCATTTTTTATTTCTAATTGAATTGCTCCCAAATTATATAACGCAGCATAATAAGTTTTATCTTTTGACAGCAGGTAATTGTACTGATTAATGGCCTCCTCAATTTGGTTGATGTCTTGATAAAATTTAGCTTTAGCATATATGGCATCGTAATTGAGAGGGTTAATTTTTAGTGCATTATCATAATAATCTAGCGAAACGGGATTTTTTCTGGCAGCGTATAAAACTCCAATATCAAAAAAAGCCTGGTCGTATCTGTTATCTTGCTCTGTGGCAGTAATCAAACTGGATATAGCTTTTGCAGTGTCACCACTTTCTCTGTAAATACTGCCTTTGATAAAATATGCTTTTGATAAATTTTCATCAATTTTTAAAGCTTTGTTACAATAATCAATGGCAATTTGATATTGCCTTACAATAAAAAAAAGCTCTCCTAATTTCAAAAGTGCTTCGGTGTTATCCGGAAATTTTTTTTCGATGAGTTCTAAAGTCTCCTTAGACTGCTTTGTTTTGTTGGCACTAAAAAAGGCATCTGCTTTGGTTAAATAATAGTTAGGATTCAGTGAGTCTAATTTGATGGCACGCTCAGCGTCTTTAGCGGCCTCATCTGGCATACCTAATGTTAAATAAATTTTAGCTCTCTCGTTGTATAAATTTGGATCGTTAACATTTTCGGAAATTTTTTTAGAGATTGTTTTTAATTCAGGTGAATTTATTTTTGTAATTAAACTATCCTGTAATCCTGAATCAGTTGTATTGTTATGCTTATTACCACAATGACTAAATAAAATGCAACTAAGTGCAATTAAAATTATTTTATAAATCGTTTGCATTGGCAATTAACTCGGCAACATCTAAAACTTTGGTTTTTTCTTCTTTGTTAAAGTGTTTAACACCATCGGTCATCATGGTATTGCAAAACGGACAACCTACAGCAATTACATCGGGTTGTAATTCAAGAGCCTCTTCGGCTCTTTCAACATGAACTTCTTTTTTGCCGTTTTCCGCTTCTTTAAATAACTGTGCCCCACCTGCACCGCAGCAAAATCCGTTAGCGCGACTACGTTTCATTTCAGCTAATTCCACATCTAATTTCTTGATTACCTCACGTGGTGCTTCATAAACATCATTGGCACGGCCCAAATAACATGGATCATGAAAAACAATTTTTTTGCCTTTAAACGAGCCACCCGAAACTTTTAATTTACCGGAATTAATTAATTCTTGTACAAGTTGTGTGTGATGTACAACCTCATAGTTTCCACCCAAAGCCGGGTATTCGTTCTTAATAGTATTAAAGCAGTGCGGGCAACCGGTTACAATTTTTTTTATGCCGTATCCATTTAAAACAGTTATATTTTGCATGGCTTGCATTTGAAAGAGAAATTCATTTCCGGCACGCTTGGCTGGGTCGCCAGTACAACCTTCTTCAGTACCTAGAATGGCAAATTTAATACCAACGTGGTTTAATATTCTAACAATAGCCTTGGTTATTTTTTTGGCACGATCATCAAAGCTGCCACTACAACCTACCCAAAACAAAATTTCCGGCATTTCACCGTTTGCCATCATTTCGGCCATGGTTGTTACTTTTATAGGTGTTGAACTCATCGTATTAATTTTCAAAAACTTCTATTGAAATATCTTTTTTTATTAAATCTGTAAACCTTCCTGTATAACGGGTTGCACGTACCATGTGATTATCAATCCAATGATAGTTGCCGCCACGCGGTTTACCCATTAATAAACCATGATAACGAAATCCATTTTCTGCAAGCCATTTTACTGTTACCTCCCGGTGATCTTCAGTTCTGGATGTAAAGAAAGTAATGATGTGCCCTTCATCAAACCATTTGTTTAAAGTAATCAAAGCTTCAGGATATAAAGCTGCAGTTGCCATTCTTTCCGGTTCCTCGTTTGGGATATCATCACAAACAGTACCATCAATGTCTATCAAATAATTTTTTACATCTTTAGGTAAAACCGGACTTAATTTTATACCGTTTTCTTCTAATGTTATTAATTGGTCTTTCATATTTACTAATTTTCGTTCACCCAATTTGCTCTGTCGGCAGGACTGAACTGCCAAGGTGCACCATTGTTTTCCAAGTTGCTAAACATATTGGTTAATTCGCTTGGATTTTGACTTTGCTCCATCACAAGGTAACGCCTCATTTCAACTATTATTTCTAATGGGTTAATGTTTACAGGGCAGGCTTCAACGCAAGCATTACAAGTATTACAAGCCCAAATTTCTTCTGTGCTGATGAAATCGCCCAACAAACTTTTACCATCATCTACAAAAACGCCCTTATTCGCATCCATGTTTTTACCAACTTCAACCAAACGATCACGCGTATCCATCATTATCTTACGCGGAGATAATTTTTTACCGGTTTGGTTTTGAGGGCATGAACTTGTGCATCTTCCACACTCTGTGCAAGAATATGCATCTAATAAATTTTTCCATGTTAAATCCTGAACATCTTTCACACCAAAGCGCTCAGGGTTATTTGGATCAGTTTTGGGTTGATAAGAGGGGTCGAAATTTGGAGCAACTACGTCTGTAACGGAATCTAATGTGGTGAGTTTGCCTTTTTTGGAAAGATTGCTGTAGAACGTATTTGGAAACGCAAGAACGATGTGCAAATGTTTGGAGAAAGGTAAATAACATAAAAATCCTAATACCATTAATAAATGTCCCCACCACCCAATTCTTTCTATTACATGTAAACCACCATCAGGCATCCCACCATATAAAGCAGGCCCGAGGTGTCTGCTAATTGAAAAACCAAACGAATTATCACCAGTATTAACTGCATGTGAAGCACCTCTTTGATATAATACTTCATCAGCACCATTCATCATGAAAATAAAAATGATTAAGGTAATCTCCGCTAACAGAATTAAGTTAGCATCGAGTTTAGGCCAGCCATTTAATTCATTCATTACAAGACGTGGTACTTTTAATAAATTACGACGAGCTAAAAAAGCAAAGGTTGCAATAAAAGCCAGAACCGATAAAACTTCAATAAGGCTAATTAGGAATGTGTAGAATCCGCCAAGAAAAGGTCTGAAAAAACGATGATTGCCGCTTACACCATCAATAATAATCTCTAAGAGTTCAATTTGTGTAATTATAAATGCAGCATATAATACAAAGTGCAAAATTGCAGGTATTGGCCTGCTAAACATTTTCTTTTGACCAAATGCAACTAAAAGCATTGTTTTCCATCTTTCTGACTTATTATCTGATATTGTAATGTTTTTTCCGATTAAAATATTTCTTCTTATTTTTTTTGCATTTAAAAAAAAGAAAATTGAACCGGCACCAAACAGTAAACAAAATAAAATAGAACTTAGCATATGCAATTAATCTTTGGGTTTAGGATACTTACGTCCAAATACAGAAAAATGTATGTATCGTTCAGGATTGATTCGTAAGTCTTTTAAAAGTTTGTCAAGATCAGCTGTTGATTTATTTAAATTGTTATACAAGGAGTCGTTTTTAGCAAGTTTTCCAAGTGTGCCTTGTCCTTCATTAATTTTGTTGAGTAAAATACTAAGTTCTTTCATTGATTTGTCAGCATTTGCAATCGCATCTTTTATTTGAGCTTTAGCAAGACTGTCGCTAATGTTACTAACATTGGCTAATATATTGTCAATTTTTTGACCATTTTTACTTAAGTTAGTGGTAATTTGATTTAGATTACTCATTACACTCGAAATTTTTGTTTTTTCAGAACCAATTAGATCATCCATTTTATACGCAGTTTGCTCTAAACTTAAAATGGCTCTTTTTACACCTTCAAATGATTCATCAATATTTTTTCTTGTTTTAGCGTTTAGTATAGCGTTAATAACGCTCATTACACTGTCCATACCACCAATTAATTTTTCGGCTTTAGCTTGAATGGGGGCAATTTGCCTGTTAAAGGATTCCTTTAAACTCTGTTCAGTTTCTGCGAGCAAAGTGTCGCCTGTAGCAACGAACTGTTGACTTTCTGAAAATATCAGCTCTACTGCTTTTGATCCAAGTAAATCCGAACTAACAGCTCTGGCAATTGTACCTTTTGGTATCTGAATGTCTTCGGTGAGATTAAATTTGACTAGAACTTGTTGTTTGCCATGATGATTAATCAGCTTGATTTCACTTACTTGACCAATTTTAAAACCGTTCACCAGTAATGGGTTTGCAGTAATCAAGTTTTCAATTCGTGGGTATACCGCATACAATTCGTACTTAGGCGAAAAAAGATTAATGCCTTTAAGGAAACTAATTCCCCATACTAAAATAGCAATAGCTGCAATAACAACAATTCCTATTTTAAATTCCCTACTAATTTTCATTTAAAATTTACTCCATAAAATTAAGAAAATAATTAGTTTTGAAGCCATGTTTAATGAAAAAATTAAAAACGAGCATTTAAACCGCTTAAGTTCAGAGGATTTTAAAACAAAGGAAAAGTTACCTGTAATAGTTGTTCTTGACAACATAAGGAGTTTAAACAATATTGGCAGTGTTTTTAGAACAGCTGATGCATTTTTAATTGAACAAATTATACTATGCGGTTTGTGCGGAACTCCACCAAATAAAGAAATTGAGAAAACAGCTTTGGGAGCAACTTCAACTGTTGGCTGGAGTTACTTTTCATCTACTGTAGAGGCCATTAAGGATTTAAAAAATAGGAATTACCATATTGTAAGCATAGAACAGGTTGAAAATAAAACATGGCTGCAAAATTTTCATTTGAACGATAAAAAAATTGCATTAATTTTTGGAAATGAAGTATACGGTGTTGATCAGAGTGTAATTGATTTGAGTGATGAGGTGGTTGAAATCCCTCAGTTAGGCACAAAACATTCATTGAACATCTCTGTGAGCGTTGGCATAGTTCTATGGGAAATAGTAAGAACTAAAATTTAACCTAAGTTTTTTAATGTTGATTGGATAGCATCAAAATCCGGCAGTTGACCGGCATTTTCTAGAATTTCTGCATATCTCAATAGACCATTTTTATCAATCACAAATGCACTTCTCTTGCTTACACCATGCATGCCAAAAGCAAAATTTTCGTACAACGAATTGTAAGCCTTTGACACTTCTTTATTGAAATCACTCAACAGATTAAAATTTAACCTTTGTTCTTCTTTTAATTTAGCTAATGTAAATAATGAATCTACTGAAATGCCATATACCTCTGCATTAAGTTGATTGTAAATATTGTAATTATCCCTTACGGAGCATAACTCTGAAGTACAGACACTTGTAAAAGCTAGTGGAAAGAAAAGGAGAACAGTGTTTTTGCCATTTAAATCTGACAAAGACACTTCTTTTTTTTCAGTATTCACTAATTTAAAATCCGGCGCTGCTTCATTAATTTTAAGACTCATAATAAAATTTGTTAACCTTACAATAATAAACAATTCTTGATTTAAATGGTTTAAAACTATTGATTAATTTTGCGGTTATTAATAAATAAAACAAAAAAAATAAATATGTCAAGTTTAGTAGGAAAAAAAGCACCAAGCTTTAAGGCAGGTGCAGTAGTTAATGGTGGAGAAATCGTTTCTGATTTTTCATTAGATCAATTCATAGGGAAGAAGTACGTTGTTTTCTTTTTCTATCCAAAAGATTTTACGTTCGTGTGTCCAACCGAGTTACATGCTTTTCAGGAACAGTTAAACGAGTTTGAACAAAGAGGTGTGGCAGTTGTAGGATGTAGCACAGACACTGAAGAAAGTCATTGGGGTTGGTTGCAAATGGACAAGAAAGCCGGCGGAATCAAAGGTGTAACTTATCCAATCGTGGCAGATACAACCAAGACAATTTCTTTAAATTACGGTACTTTGTTTGGTGATTATGATGTGGATGCAGATAATAATTTAATTGCAACCGGGCCAATGATTGCATTCAGAGGTTTGTATTTAATTGATAAAAATGGTGTAGTACGCCATCAGTTGATAAACGATTTACCTTTAGGAAGAAATGTAAATGAAGTAATTAGAATGGTTGATGCTCTTCAGTTTTTTGAGGAAAATGGAGAAGTTTGTCCTGCAAATTGGAGTAAAGGAAAAGAAGGTATGAAAGCAGATCATAAGGGTGTTGCAGATTATTTAGGCAAACACTAGTTAATAAACACATCATTGGAAAACCGTTCGTTATGAACGGTTTTTTTATGTTCAAAAATAGCTTAAAACTCTAGCCGATTTTCTTAGTATTCCTAATTTGAGAATTTAACTTTGTTCTAAATAATTTTGCTATGAATTTTGTTGTAACCGCATCAACCCTCCTTAAACACCTAAAATCCATTGGTGGTGTTTTAAATTCAAACAATACTATTCCAATTTTAGATTGTTTTTTATTTGAAATTTTAAAAGGTGAATTAACCATCTCTGCCAGTGACATGGAGACCACCATTACAACAAGCATCAAAGTTGAATCAAATGATAATGGTAACATAGCAATTCCTGCTAAAACATTATTAGATGCATTGAGTAATTTACCTGAGCAACCAATATCATTTATTGTAGACAAGACGAAACATTCAATTAAAATAAAAACTGAAACCGGTGATTATAACATTAGCGGGCAAAACGGCGCTGAATATCCTAAATTACCTCAGTTAAATACCGAATCCTCAATCATAATAAAAAGTGATGTTTTGGCTAATGCCATTAACAAGACTATTTTCGCCACAGGTAATGATGATTTGCGTCCGGTAATGAGCGGCGTATTCTGTCAATTCAACGAAGCTAATTCAATATTTGTAGCTACTGATGCGCATAAGTTAGTACGTTATACCAGAAATGACGCAAAAGCAGGTTCAGCTTCTTCTTTCATAATGCCTAAAAAACCATTAAACGTTTTAAAAAATTTATTAGTAGGTATTGATGATGCAGTGAAAATTGAATTTAATAAAACTAATGCATTATTTAGTTTTGGTGGCGTTAATTTAATATGCCGATTAATAGACGGTAAATATCCTAATTATGAAGCGGTTATTCCAAAACACAATCCAAATAAATTAACTGTTGACCGTAGTTCATTTCTTGGTGCCTTAAAGCGTGTAAGTGTTTTCAGTAATAAGGCCACCCATCAAATCAGAGTTAAAGTAGCAGGAAGTCAATTAAGAATAAGTGCTGAGGATTTGGATTTTGCCAATGAAGGACACGAAACCCTTACCTGCACGTATGTTGGGGAGGACATGGAAATTGGATTTAATTCAAGGTTTTTAGTTGAAATGGTAAGCAATTTAGATTGTGACGAAATTACAATTGAAATGAGTGCTCCTAACCGTGCCGGCATCATTCTGCCAGCTAATAAATCTAATCCAAGTGAGGATGTTTTGATGTTGGTTATGCCGGTAATGCTTAACAATTAATTTGTATCTTCGCTTTGTTATTTTAAACAGAGCTAAATATTTAAGTTTTTATCTCCTTTTTGTTTTGACTCTTTTATGCAAGTCGCAAACTGGTATTTTTACTTATGATAGTATATACTCTGATGGGCTTTATAGAAAATTCAGATTGTATGTGCCGAATATATATAATTCTTCAAATGCAGTTCCGTTAATATTAAATTTACATGGCTATACTTCTAATTCTGTTCAGCAACAAGCCTATGCTAACTTTATGCCTATAGCAGATACAGCTAATTTCATTGTAGTTAGTCCTGATGGTACAGCGCCTTTAGGCTCTCCATTTTGGAATGCCGGTTTTCTTTCTACCGGTGTTAATGATGTTCAATTTTTAAGTAATTTAATAGATAGTATTAAAGCAAATTACAATATTAATTTAAATAGAGTTTATTCTTGTGGTATGAGTAATGGTGGTATAATGAGTTATTATTTAGCTTGTAATTTACCTTATAGAATTACAGCAATTGCAAGTGTAACCGGTACAATGTTAAAGGCTTGGTCTAATTGCGTTCCTAATCGCCCTTTTCCAATTATGCAAATTCATGGTACTGCAGATGCCACTGTGCCGTACGTTGGGAATTCCACTTTTGAGGCTATTGATTCAGTCGTAAAAAAATGGCAAGTATATAATTTATGTTCACCTACTTCAATAACATACTCAGTTCCTAACATAAACCTATTCGATAATTCAACAGCCGTAAGATATGTTTATACAAATGGTCAAAGTAATTCCTCTGTTGAATTATTCAGAGTAGCAAATGGAAGCCACTCTTGGCCTGGAGGAGCACCGGTAATTGCAAATACCAATCAGGATTTTAGTGCAAGTATAGAAATATGGCGATTTTTCAGGCAATATCAACTGAACCAATTTACAACAGTAAATGAATTGAGTGAGTTGAGTTCAGGCAGGGTATTTTTTGGACCAAATCCAACAAACGGACTTATTAAATTGCAACACGATGCAATGTTTTCGATTTATAATTCCTTTGGCGTCATGCTTATCTCTGGAAGTGGTCAGGTTGTTGATTTATCGAGCTTGCCAGCCGCTGTCTATTTTTTAGAATTCAACTTAAAGGGTAAAAGTTTCCGTTCTAAGATCATTAAATATTAGTCTCCCCTTAAAAATAACTAATCATTCCATAAAGTAGATCAACTCTAACCTAAAGTTTCACGGTTAAAAAAGAAGGTAAGTTAAATCCATTTTATTCATTTGGAAAACCAAATGAATAAACGATGTAAGAAAATCAACCATTTGCAAAGGAATACATGAAATACAGATGTGAAATAAGTAATGGTCCAATTTCGTTTCACTCCATTGCACCAACTTTTTTCTAATCGG